>NZ_NOZA01000030.1:0-578217 GCF_002258465.1 Rhodococcus sp. 05-2256-B1
CCAGTCTGCGAATGCGGTTGTCCCTCAGGGGTTGATGCTCCACCCACGCGCGAGTTGCGCCGCTATCGTCCGCGAGTTTCTGTGAACCCGCGCAGTTGCATTCGCCTTCCATTCCACGAAACCGGTTGTGTGGTGGGCAATGACAACGGCGGATGTGTTGGCGGCGGGGTATACAAGCGAGAGGATGCGAGATGGCAGCACCACTGATCAATTCATCGCAAATTCCTGCCCCGATCAAGGTCGGGTCGCGGATACCCCGGGGCACCTCGATCGATCGCATCATTGCTGCTTTGGAGCCGCTAGGGGGCAGAGTGACGCGTGTGAGCGAGATTTCAGCCCGGATCGACGCCGGCAACATAGCCATTTACCGAATGTTGGGAACATCGCTAGCGCGCGGGCGGCGAAACTTGCCGATTGCCGTCTCGATCGATGTCAGGGACCAAAAGCCCTCAGTTTCAGTGACACTGAGAGACACGATTGCCGTGGTACTCCGTGTGCGGAGTGAGGGTGATGCGCTGAATGAACGCGTCGCGGAGATCAACGAGCTTCTCAAAGTTGTATGACTTCCGATTCCGCGGTACTCCGAGCTACTGATCTCACAATATCGGTGGCGGATCGCGCACTAGGGCAGTATCTCCATTGCGTTGCTCGACGCTCTCGCACGCTCAGTCGCAGGGGTCCATCCCGGGCGTTGTGCTCCTTGGTGGCCATAACGGTTTTGCTTCCAGCTGGATATATGGTCCGCGTGTGGAAAAGGTGGGGCGACGGAGGCGCAGACTGGAAGTGGATTGCCTCGGTATCATCGAGCGTTCACTCGTCCGAGCCGTGATCGGAAGAATCGGGGTGGGATGCAGCGCACGGTGCTGGACGTGGTCTGCGCACTGGATTAGAGGCAACCAGCGTGCTTGTCGGAAAACCTGTCGGTGGTCTCGTGTTCCATGACGACCCATGAACAAGGTCCTGCGTGCGACGCTCGTCAGCGCGGTCGTCATCACCACCGTCATCGGAATCGCGTCGTTCGTGCTGAGTTTCGCCGCACTGTGGGATCTCGCCACGATGGCGGGCGTCCCGCGATCGCTGTCCTGGCTGTGGCCCGTGATCGTCGACGGCACAATTCTGCAGGCCACGATCTCCGTCATCGCACTCGCTCAATTCGAGGAACAACGCAGTGGTCGACGCTTTTTCTGGGGCGTGTTGATCACGGCAGCTCTGGTCAGTATCGGCGCAAATGCCATGCACGCCTTCATTTCCGACGCCGGAACACTGCATCCGGCGCTGTCGGCGGCCATTGCGACGGTCGCCCCGGTCAGTCTGTTGGCCGCGACACACGGACTCGGCATCCTCGTCCGAGTACCGGCCGAACTGCCGAACAATCCAGAGATCCCGGACGACGCCCGAAGCCTCACGCAGGCAGACGACGACACCGTGGCCGCCGACGTGGTGCCGCTGCAGACCGGGATCGAACCGAGACCGGAACCGGCTGAGCCCGCGTCTGCTGTGTCATCCACCCCGGTACCGGCCGCACCCGTCGAGCATGTTCGTGGCGATTCGCCGGCGAGCGATATTCCGGTCACCTCCGTGCGTACGGTCGAACCTCTCGACGACGTCGATCGCTGGATTCTCGACGAAGAACGGGTGGACGATCTCTATCCCGTCGACGCTCCGTGACATCCGGTGGCACCATCGAGTGATGAGCCAGAATCTGCCGAGATCCGTAGTTCCCGAGAAGCCGAAGCCTGGTCAGGAGTCGGTGTGGGATTACCCCCGTCCACCGAAGCTCGAGTCCTCCAACCGTTCGCTGGTCGTCCGGCTCGGCGGCGAGGTGGTCGCGCGCACCACCGCCGCGTACCGAGTGCTCGAAACCAGCCATCCGCCCACCTGGTACATCTCTCCCGCAGACGTGGTTCCGGGTGCGTTGACGCCGTCCGAGGCCCGGTCGACGCACTGCGAATGGAAGGGCGCGGCGACGTACTGGGACGTGCACGGCGGCGACGCCGTGGCACCGGCCGCGGGGTGGAGCTACGAGAACCCGACACCGCGGTTCGCCGAGATCGCCGGCTACCTCGCGTTCTCACCCAGCCGACTCGACTGCGAAATCAACGGCGAGGCGGTCCGGCCGCAAGAAGGCGGTTTCTACGAGGGCTGGATCACCGACGACGTGGTCGGCCCGTTCAAGGGCATTCCAGGCTCCTACGGCTGGTGATCACTCACCCCGCGGGTAGCTCGGCGCGGGGGATGATCTGAATCGAACTCGTTGCGCCGGGGTCGCTGCCGGTCACCAGCACGTCCCCGGTGCGCGGGTCCACGGCAACGGAGTTGGCCTGTGTCACGGTCGGAACGTCGCCCAGGATTCGCGGTGCGGAGACGTCCGAAACATCGACCACGCGCAGCAGGTTCGACGCGGTCAACGTCACGAACAGCAGTGCCCGGTCGCGGTCGACGGCAAGTCCGTACGGATTTCCCGGGGCCTCGACCGACGCGGTCTGGCGAATACTCCCCGCAGCGTCGACCGAGGCGAGAAGAACGGTTCCGCCGTCGGTATCGGCGAACCCGGCCGTTGTCTCGTTCACTGTCACGGCGTGGGTCAGCTTGACGCCGATCGGGGCCTGCGCCACCTCCCGCTGGGTCGCGCCGTCGTAGACCCACACGCCGTTGCCCTGCACGTCTGCGACGGCGGCGTACGGGCCGAGAGCGGCAGCGCCACCGGGCTGGACCGGGCCCGGCGGTAGTTCCGACAAGACCGAACCGGAGCGCAGGAAGATCACCCCGCCGCCCATCTCGTTGGTGGCCACGATCGTGCCGCCTGAGGTGAGCACCGCGTCGTGCGGCTGCCGTCCGACACCGGTGGCCGTGGACAGGATCGCGCCGTCGTTCAGCGCCACTTCGAGTAGTTCGTCACTGCCTTCGAGCGGGACCAGGACCGGGCCGTCGGGACCTGCCAGCGAAAGATGCCGGGGTGCGCCCGTCGTCTGGACCATCTGCCGGACGGCACCCGTCGCCGCGTCGAACAGCACCACGCCGTCGGGCTCGCGTACTCCGGCGGCGGCGATGCCCGACGTCCCCACGACGATGCCCTCGGGAGCCCCGGGGAGCGGAACGACAGTTCCGACGGGATCGGCAGAATCGGGCGCCTGGGCGGGTTCGGCTGCCGGAGTTGTTGCCGGAGTGGTTGCCGGCGAGAGGGATTCGTCAGGGGCAGAAGAGCACCCCACGAGCAGGAGGCACATGACCGTCGCCGCGGCGAGAGCGGTTTTCACGATCGGCGGTACTGCTCGAAGTGCAGGGCATCGTCCAGTGGACGCCCCGTGCGCCAGCCGAATCGCTCGAGATCCGGTACCTCCTGGAACGACTCGACCGGGCCCACACACAACCATGCGATCGGACGCACCGGGGCGGGGATGTCGAGCAGTTCGGTGAGGTACGCCTCGTCGTAGAACGACACCCAGCCGACCCCGACGTTCTCGGCTATCGCTGCGAGCCAGAGGTTTTCGATGGCCAGTACTGCCGAGAACAATCCGGTGTCGTCGACGGTGTCGCGGCCGAGGACGTGCGGGCCTCCCCGGTTCGGGTCGTACGTGACCACCACTCCGGTGCCGCTGGTCTCGATCCCTTCGATACGGATGGGGTCGAACGTCTGTCGGCGCTCGGAGTCGAGCTTGTCCGCGAAGTCCTGTCGGCAGTCGGCGACGTGTGCGGCGAAGGCGCTCAACGTGTCGGGTTTGCGGACCACTATGAAATCCCAGGGCTGGGTGTTACCGACGCTCGGTGCCTGATGCGCTGCGCCGAGGATGCGGCGCAAGGTGTCGTCGTCGACGACGGTTCCGTCGAACTCGTCTCGCACGTCGCGGCGAGATCGAATGGCCGCGTATACCGACAGTGTGGCTTCGGTCATGATATCCGTTCTCCGATAACAGTTTTCAGGTTCTCGTTCAGTTCGTCGACGAGGGCGGGCAGGTGCTCGCCGGGGGTGGGGCGGCCCAGATGGAAGCCCTGCGCCCGTCCGCATCGCAGCTCACGCAACACCGATACCGTCCTTTCGTCCTCCACGCCCTCTGCGGTCACCGACAGCCCCAGTGTGCGCGCCAGTTCGATGGTCGAGCGAACGATGGCGGCGTGAGTGGCATTGTGCGACATTCCGCTGACGAACGTTCGATCTATCTTGAGTTCCTGGACCGGGAGGCGCTCGATGTAGGCCAGGGAACTGTAGCCCGTGCCGTAATCGTCGATGGCGACCTGCACTCCCATGGCGTGCAGACCGGCCAGCACCTCGGTGGCACCGGCGGGGTCGGTCATCGCGGAGCTCTCGGTCACCTCCAAGGTCAACTGCTCTGCAGGGCAATCGAACTCGGACAGGGCTCGGGACACGTGGAAAATCAGACTGTCGTCGAACAGGTTTCGGGTGGAGATGTTGACGGCCATGCGCAGGTTCAGGCCCGATGCTGCCCATCGCTGTCGTTCCGCCAGGGCTTGCTCGAGGACGTAGCGGGTCAGTGGGCGGATCAGTCCGGTGTGCTCGGCCGTGGGCAGAAATGCGCTGGGAGAGAGAATGTCTCCGCTCGGGTGGTACCAACGCAGCAGGGCTTCGACCCCCACCACGGTCATGGAGTCCAGGTCGACCTGGGGCTGATAGCGCAGTCTCAGTTGATCCGACGCGAGGGCGGCGGTGAGCTCGCCCAGCATTATCAACTGCTCGCTCTTGTCCCGGTCCATGGACCGGTCGTAGTACGCGACGCGCGATTGCACGGTCTTCGCGGCCTGCACGGCGAGGTCGGCGCGCTGCACCAGACGGTCGGGTGTGGCGTCGTCCTCGGCGACGCCCGCCGGGGCGTTCGTCGCCACCCCCACGGATGCTTCGATGAGCAACGACATGTTGCCCACCTCGAACGGCGTCGAGAATTGTTCCAGTATGTCGCGGGCGAGGGCTGCGGGATCCATCGAATCCGACTCACCGCACAGCGCGAATTCGTCACCGGCCAAGCGTGCCAACAGGATCGCGTCGTCGCCTACCGTGCGCAGTCGGGTGGCGACGGCGGCCAGCACTTGGTCTCCGAGGCCCCGTCCGAACGTGTCGTTGATTTCGGTGAAGCGGTCGATGTCGACCGTCAGCAATGTCGATTCCCCGGCGTTGCCGTAGATCCGGTGTTCGAGCGCGCGCAGATTGGCCAGCCCGGTGAGGTGGTCGGTGTCGGCGACGGCACGCAGCTGAACGGTCTGGGTGTGCAGCAACCGCAGCAGGTCGGTGATGCGCAGGATCACCAGAACCACCAGAATGCCTGCGCACAGCATGACCGCCCATCCCCACTGCGCGATCGGTTCGTCGCGTATGACTTCGACGACCATCACGGCGGGGGCGGTGAGCGTGGCGGCGGTCAGGACGACGACGGACGGCGTGGTGAACGACGCCATCAGGTGGGCGTCGGATTCGATGGTGGGGCTGGCGATTCTCCGCATCGAGGGATGGAGCGCGGCGACGCCGATGAGGACGTAGGACAGCGTCCACCCCGCGTCGAGCAACGAGCGGTCGGACGAGGAGTCGGACACGATGGAGAAATTGTTGACAGTATCGGTGACGACCAGCAGGACCACCGCAGCGGTGAGCAGTCGGTAGGACAGTGCTCGCCATTGACGCGAGCCGACGAAGTGGGCGAGCAACCCGAGCAGGAAGATGTCCATCGCGGGATAGGCGACGTCGACCAGCCCGGCGACGCCGGAGATACCGTCCCCGCCCAGCGACGGTTGGACCGCGAACACCCAGGTGAGCAGTGCGAATGCAACCATCACGATCGCGCTGTTGGCGATGTGGCCGCGTTCGCTGGCCCGCCACTTGTGCCGGACCAGTAGAAACAGTCCGAAACCGTAGATCGGGTAGCCGACGAGGTAGAGCGCGTCGGCGAGCGACGGATAGGGCACGACGCCCCCGCCGGCGTGAAGCCACTCGTAGACGATGTCGCCGAGCACCCACACCGCGGTGCCCGCGGCGATGCTCCACCAGGCGGTTCGGTTGCGCGGACGGTTCAGTCTCGTTCCCACGATCGTGGCGGCGACGGCGGACGCCCCGACCACAACGAAGATCGATTGCGACCAGACGGAGTCGGGCACCGCGAAGTAGGCGATGCAGCCGAGTACGCCGAGTGCTCCGTACCACCGCCACCAGGCCGTCACAGTTGTCTCCAGCCGTTCGCGTGATCCGACGACTCAACAATGGCACATCAGGTGACCTGGGTCACTTTCTCGGGGTGTTTTTCGGGCTCGATGCAGGTAACGGGGATGTCGGTGCCTCGTGGGAGCATGAAAACGTGGAGTCGAGCGCCGAAACGGCGAAGAGCGGGGAAGCGAGCATCATGCACGCCGATCTCGACTCCTTCTATGCCTCGGTGGAGCAGCGAGACGACCCGCGGCTGCGGGGAAAACCGGTGATCGTCGGCGGGGGAGTGGTACTCGCGGCCAGCTACGAGGCCAAGGCCTTCGGGGTACGCACTGCGATGAGCGGTGGGCAGGCGCGGGCGGTCTGTCCGCAGGCGATCGTGGTGCCGCCGCGCATGGAGGCGTACTCCCAGGCGAGCAAGGACGTGTTCGACGTCTTTCACGACACGACGCCGCTCGTCGAGGGAATTTCCATCGACGAGGCCTTTCTCGACGTCGGAGGCCTGCGCAAGATAGCGGGCAGCGCCCTCGACATCGGGCAGCAACTGCGCCGCGACGTCGCCGAACAGGTCGGGCTCCCGATCACCGTCGGGATTGCCACCACCAAGTTCCTGGCGAAGGTGGCCAGTGCGTTCGCCAAACCCGACGGGCTGCTGTTGGTGCCACCCGGTGGTGAACTCGAGTTCCTGCACCCGCTGAACATCGAACGGCTGTGGGGCGTCGGCAAGGTCACCGCCGAAAAACTGCACGTACTCGACATCAGAACCGTGGGAGACATCGCTGCCTACGGCGAGAGATCGCTGGCCTCGGTGTTGGGAAAGGGCGCAGGAGCGCACCTGTACGCACTGGCCATGGGCCGAGATCCGCGCCGCGTGCAGCCCGGAAAGTCGCGTAGTTCCATCGGTGCCCAACGGGCCCTGGGCCGCGGGCGGCACGACGCGGCCGAGGTGGAGGCGTCGTTGATCGGCCTCGTCGATCGCGTCACGCACCGAATGCGGGGCGCGCAGCGGACCGGCCGAACCGTGATGTTGCGCTTGCGGTTTGCCGATTTCACCCGGGCCACCCGATCGCACACCCTCGATCGCGCCACCGCCGACACCCGGGACATCCTCGATGCCGCACTCGAGCTGCTGCACGAGGCGGCTCCGCTGATCGCGGAGAAGGGCATCACTCTGGTCGGGGTGACGGTCTCGAGCATCGACAGGGGCGGAGCCGAGCAACTGGAACTGCAGTTCGACGCCCCCTCGGTACGCAGACCACCCGAGGCGTCGGCACTCGACCGTGCGTTGGACGGGGTGCACAAGAAGTTCGGGTCGACGTCGCTGACGCGCGGGGTACTGCTCGGACGAGACCCGGGGGTATCGGTACCGCTGCTGCCGGACTGACTACGTGCGCACCGTCGGCTGCACCCGAAAGCCCTCGGGCATCATGGTCAGCCGCTCCGTGACCTTCAGTCGATACGACGGGTCGGCCTGCAGATCGAAGCGTTGCAGCACGGTGCCGAGTACCAGTACGGCCTCATGGATGGCAAATTGCCTTCCGATGCACGCTCTTTCGCCCGTCCCGAAGGGCTTGTACACGTGCGCCGGCCGAGCTTTGATGCGGGCGGGCAGAAAGTTGTCGGGGTCGAATTTCTCCGGCCGATCGCCCCACACCGGATCTCGATGCAGGGCCGTCGCGAGCACGATCGCCCAGTCTCCTGCCGCCATGGGGTAGCCGTCGCCGATGACGGTGTCGGCTCGTGCGCCGCGTCCGAACGCGGGAACCGTCGGCCACAGACGCAGTGATTCGTCCAGGACTCGGCGGACGTACCGGAGTTTGGGTACTTGGCCGAACTCCGGCTTGTCCGTCCCCCAGATCTCGTCCACCTCGGCCCTGGCACGATCGAAGACCTCGGGGTGGGTGGCCAGGAAGTACAGTGCGAAAGACAACGCACCAGAGGTGGTCTCGTGCCCAGCGATCAAGAACGTCAGAATCTGGTGGCCGATGTTGGCTTCGCTCAAGGCGTTCGGGTTGTCGGCCTCGCGCGCCGCGTCCATCATGATCTGCAGTAGGTCGGTGAAGTCGCCGTCGGACTGTCGACGAGTGCGGACGACGTCGGTGAGTACCTCGGCCAGGTACTTCTTGTTCTGCTCGTATCGCCGGTCCGATCGGGCGAACAGCGGCGCGGCGAACGCCGGGATCGATACCAACGCCCGCCGTTGGTTGTACGTCAGTGCGCCGACCATCGCGTACACGAACGGGTGTGGTTCGGCGCGGGTGAACGAGCCGAAGCTGTAGCTGAATCCGGTGCGTCCGATGGTCTCGAGCGTCAGCTTCGTCATGTCCGAGGACACGTCGGTCGCCGACGCGTCGCGCGAACGCTCGGTCCAGTGCTCGATCAGATCGTCCGCGACGTTCACCATGATGTCGTGGTAGCCGCGCATGGCTCCGGCGGTGAACGCCGGCCGCAGCAGATCGTGGGCCCGTTGCCAATTGGGCTCGTCGTTGTAGGCGGTGAACAGGCCGTCGGCACCGATGTCGCGGAGGCGCTCGACGCCCGGCGGCAGGAACTTCTCGAAGCGGCGTTCGTCGCAGAGATCGCCGACCACGTCGGCACCCGAGGCGAAGACGAAGCGCTTGCCGAGGATGTGGCGCTCGAACATCGGTCCGAGCCGGGCGGCCAGAGCTGTCGAATCCTGGATCGGCGAGCGCGGGTCGACACCGATGACGTCGCCCAGTATCGGCAATCGATACGGCGGATGCGGTAGTACGCCGTCTCGTAGTGCGAATTCCGTCGACATGGCCGCTCCTCAGTCCCCGAACCGACTCGTTGAACCGGTGTCAAATAGTGACCGTACTCACCGTTGAACTCGTGTCAAGTAAGGTTCGAAACCCCATGACCACACCTCGAAAACGCATGACACCGGAGCAGCGGCGTGCGCAACTGATCGAGATCGGTTCGACCCTGTTCGCCGAACGTCCCTACGAGGACGTGTGGATCGAGGAAGTGGCAGACCTGGCCGGGGTCTCACGGGGTCTGATGTACCACTACTTCCCGTCCAAACGGGAGTTCTTCGTCGAGATCGTGCGCATCGAATCCGAGCGCAACCTCGCCGTCACCGCCCCGGACCCGTCGTTGCCGGTCCTCGAGCAGATCGCCGCCGGACTCGACGCCTACATCGCCTACACCGACGAGCATGCGCACGGCGTCCGAGCGGTCAATCGAGGCGCTCTGCTCGGAGACGACCGCATCAACGACATTCTCACGCGCGAGTTCGACATCCAGCAGCAACGCATTCTCGACGCGCTGCCGGACGAGTTCCACGACGACGAGATGATCCGGGCCGCGCTCCGCGGGTGGGTGGCATTCGTCCGCGCGGTCTGTCACGACTGGGTGGAGCGCAGGACTCTGAAGAGGGAACAGGTTCGCGAGCTGTGTCTGAAGGCGATCGCAGGTCTTCTCGAGGTGTGACCTGCGGGTCTATCGTCGGGGAATGTGCCGAAACATCACCACCCTGCGGGGATTGGAACCACACGCCACCGACGACGAGATCGAGGCTGCGGCGCGTCAGTACGTCCGCAAGATCAGCGGTGTGCAGAAGACGTCCGACGCCACCCGTGACGCGTTCGAGACGGCAGTCGCCGAGGTGACGGCCACGACGCATCGGCTGCTCGACGCCCTGCCGGACCGGCGGCAGCCACCTCCGACGGTGCCTCCGCTCAGGCGTCCGGAAGTGCAGGCGCGGATTGTCGCCAAGGCGGCTGCCGGGGCCTGATGCGCGCTAGCAGACCACTGCATCGAATGGATGGTTTTCCGCAGAATCGGACGCGCGATCGGGGTCGAGGGTGGCAAACTGGTCGAGTCAGGCGAAGGGGGTGACGATGACCGATCGACGACGACGACGACGCACGTTCGATTCCCGAGACGGTGACGCCGAGGTCGCCGAGCCGCTGCTGCGAGCGGTGTTGTCCTACGCGCCCCGCGACGAGTCCCCGATGCCCCATCCTTCCGAGGGCATCACCTTGCGGGCCGAGAACGGATCCGGTTCGATCCGCCTGGAATTGGCCATCGCCGACGAGCTCGGGGTAGGCGTACCGGGACCGTTCGGATCCAGATTCTACGAATGTGGATCGTTCGAAGTAGTTGTGCCGCAACGAGACCCACGCGAGGGTGCGTTGTTGATGATTCACCTGCTCGAAGCCCAGGCTCCGCATCGATTCCAGTTCACCGCATCCATGCCTGCGTGCTGGGAGTTGCGGCTCGAGCGAGACGGCTCCGTATCGGTGCTCGACGACACGGGCGACGCGGTGATATTCATCGGCCGCCCTTGGGCTTTCGACTCCGACCTGCACCCGGTGCACGTGTACTACACCATCGAGAACGGCCTGTTGGTGCAGAATGTCGGAGCTACGTCCGACACCGGATACCCCATTCTCGTCGACCCCGATCCCGAGGCGATCATCACCGGAGACGGCAGGCTCGTCACTGAGAGCTGGACACCGCGGCTGGTCGTCGGAGGCATCGTCGAGGACCTCCCGCCGCGGTCGATCTCCGGCTGAAAAGTGTTGCAGCGCAGTCAGAACGGATCGTGCTGAATGTGCTTCATCGGCGTACCGACCTTGCGCAGTGCGTACAGCGTGGTGCGCACCATCGACGGCGATCCACAGATCTGAATCTGCCGATCGGCCCACGAGCCGAACCGGGTCACCACCTTGCCCACCGGGCCGTGCAGCCGATGATGCATGCCCCACGGGAGTTCGCGCGTCGGACCCGAGTGCCACCACGGATCCTCGAGCTCCTCGGTCACCGGTACCACCGTCAGCCACGGATTCGACAACGACAGCTGCCACAGTGTGTCGAGGTCGTAGAGGTCGCACGGATACGTCCCACTGACGAACAGATGCACCCGCGGATTGGTGCTGCGCTGGGCCATCTCCATCACCTGCGCGCGTAACGGTGCCAAACCGGTGCCCCCGGCGATCATCAGCACGTCCTCGCCGATCGTGCGATCGACGTGCATGCCGCCTAGCGGCGGGCTGATCAGCCAACGGTCCCCGACAGTCGTTTCGGTGACCATCGCCGGTGATACCCAGCCCCCGGATACGCGTCGAACATGGAACTCGATCTCGCCGTAGGGGTTGCTGGGAATGGCAGGGGACAGGTAGCGCCACAGTTTGGGTCGCTGCGGTATCTGCACACTGACGTACTGGCCGGGGAAGTAGGGAATCTCCCCGTCGGTCTTCAGCCGCACCACGGCCAGGTCGTCGAGCAGGCGGTGATGTTCGACGACCGTCGCGCCCCAATACGGGGGCAGCTCGTCGTTGTCGGCGGCGGCGGCCATCGCGTTGCTCACCACGGTGAGGGCGTCTCGCCAGGCGGTCTCGACCTCGTCGGTCCACATCTCGGTGCCGGCGAAGCTCCGGAAGGCGCTGATCAGCGCCGAACTCCCCGCCCGGAAATGTGCCCCGGAAATTCCGTGCTTGCGGTGGTCCCGGCCCAGCTGTTCGAGGAACGGCTCGACGCGGTCGGCGTCGTCCAGATTGTCGAAGATGTACCCCAGTGCCAGAACGAAATGCTCGCGCAATGCGTCCATCGACGCCGGGAACAGGGAACGGAAGTCGGGATACTCGGCAAAAAGGTGAGCGTAGAACGACCGGGACAGCTGTTCGGGACCGTTCGGTGCAGCCGCTACCGACTTGAATCCGGTGCGGACCAGGGAGACCGTGCGTGCGTCGAGCAACCTCCACCCCCACCGATTGACACCTTCGACCGTCACCAAAGTAGACCGATCGAGACTTTCGCGCATCAGGGCTTCGCCCTCGTGCGCGTCTTGCGCCCCTCCAGGTACGCAAAACGCGCACGAGAAAAATCAAGGTTGAGCGGAACAGACTCAACTTGTCTATGGTTGTACCCAGCGACACGCTCGAACCCCACACTGGAAAGAAGGTGACCGGTGGACAGTTTCACTCCCACCACGAAGTCGCAGGCAGCACTTTCCGCTGCCCTGCAGGCCGCATCCGCGGCTGGTAACCCGGATATTCGTCCGGCACATTTGTTGGTGGCGTTGCTCGATCAGACCGACGGCATCGCCACACCATTGCTGAAGGCCGTCGGCGTCGACCCCGCAACGGTGCGTCGAGAAGCGCAGAACCTCGTCGACCGCCTGCCCTCGGCATCCGGTTCGACCACCACTCCGCAACTCGGCCGTGAAACTCTCGCCGCGATCACCGCAGCGCAGCACCTGGCCACCGAACTGGACGACGAGTTCGTCTCCACCGAACACCTCATGGTGGGTCTCGCGACCGGAAACGACGACGTCGCCAAGCTCCTCTCCGGCCATGGTGCCGGAGCCAACGAGCTGCGCGACGCGTTCCAGGCGGTCCGCGGCAGTGCCCGCGTCACCAGCGCGGATCCGGAGAACACCTACCAGGCGCTGGAGAAGTACAGCACCGACCTGACGGCGCTCGCCCGAGAAGGCAAGCTCGATCCCGTCATCGGCCGCGACACCGAAATCAGGCGTGTCGTCCAGGTGCTGTCCCGGCGAACCAAGAACAACCCCGTTCTGATCGGTGAACCCGGTGTCGGCAAGACCGCCATCGTCGAAGGACTCGCACAACGCGTCATCGCCGGCGACGTACCCGAAAGCCTGCGAGGCAAGACCGTCGTATCCCTCGATCTCGGTTCGATGGTCGCCGGCGCGAAGTTCCGCGGTGAGTTCGAGGAACGGCTCAAGGCCGTGCTCGACGACATCAAGAACTCCGCCGGTCAGGTCATCACGTTCATCGACGAGTTGCACACCATCGTGGGCGCAGGAGCCACCGGCGACTCGGCGATGGACGCGGGCAACATGATCAAGCCGATGCTTGCTCGCGGCGAGCTCCGACTCGTCGGCGCGACCACCCTCGAGGAGTACCGCAAGTACATCGAGAAGGACGCCGCCCTCGAACGCCGCTTCCAGCAGGTCTACGTCGGGGAGCCGTCGGTCGAAGACACCGTCGGCATCCTGCGCGGACTCAAGGAACGCTACGAGGTGCACCACGGCGTCCGCATCACGGACTCCGCCCTGGTGGCCGCCGCGACCCTCAGCGACCGGTACATCACGGCCCGGTTCCTGCCGGACAAGGCCATCGACCTCGTCGACGAGGCCGCGTCACGTCTGCGCATGGAGATCGACTCGCGCCCCGTCGAGATCGACGAGGTGGAACGAGCCGTCCGCCGCCTCGAGATCGAGGAGATGGCCCTGGCCAAGGAGACCGACGACGCGTCGAAGGCCCGGCTGGACAAACTGCGTCAGGAACTCGCCGACCTGCGGGAGAAGCTGGCCGAGCTCAGCACGCGGTGGCAGAACGAGAAGAACGCCATCGACTCGGTGCGGGCGCTCAAGGAAGAACTCGAGAACCTGCGCGGAGAATCCGATCGTGCCGAACGCGACGGTGATCTCGGCAAGGCCGCCGAACTGAGGTACGGCCGGATCCCGACCCTGGAGAAGGAACTCGCGGCCAAGACCGAGGACTCACCTGCCCAGGGCGACGTGATGCTCAAGGAGGAGGTAGGCCCGGACGACGTCGCCGACGTGGTGGCGGCGTGGACCGGAATTCCGGCCGGCCGAATGCTGGAAGGCGAGACCGCCAAGCTGCTGCGGATGGAAGACGAACTCGGCAAGCGAGTCGTCGGACAGAAAGATGCAGTGCAAGCGGTGTCCGACGCCGTCCGACGGGCCCGCGCCGGGGTGGCCGACCCGAACCGTCCGACGGGCTCGTTCCTGTTCCTCGGACCCACCGGCGTCGGTAAGACCGAGCTCGCGAAAGCGTTGGCGGAGTTCCTCTTCGACGACGAACGCGCGATGGTGCGCATCGACATGAGTGAGTACAGCGAGAAGCACGCCGTCGCGAGGCTCGTCGGTGCCCCTCCGGGCTACGTCGGCTACGAGGCCGGCGGGCAGCTGACTGAGGCCGTACGCAGGCGTCCGTACACGGTGGTGCTCTTCGACGAGGTGGAGAAGGCACACCCGGATGTGTTCGACATCCTGCTAGCCGTGCTCGACGAGGGCAGGCTCACCGACGGCCAGGGCCGCACGGTCGACTTCCGCAACACGATCCTGATCCTCACCTCGAACCTCGGTGCCGGCGGCACCAAGGACGAAGTGATGGACGCGGTGCGGCGCTCGTTCAAGCCCGAGTTCGTCAACCGGCTCGACGACGTCGTCGTGTTCGACGCGCTGTCGGAGGACCAGCTCGAGTCGATCGTCGACATCCAGCTCGGCTTCCTCGCGAACCGTCTGGCAGCTCGTCGACTGACTCTCGACGTGTCGTCGCCGGCCAAGATGTGGCTGGCCGTACGCGGTTACGACCCGCTGTACGGTGCTCGACCGCTTCGCCGACTGATTCAGCAGGCAATCGGTGACCAGCTGGCGAAGCTCCTCCTCGCCGGTGACGTGCACGACGGCGACGTGGTGCCCGTCAACGTCAGCCCCGACGGCGAACGGCTCATCCTGGGCTAACGCCCGAGCCGGCAACCAGCCAGAGCAGGCCCGCACGAGACCTCGTGCGGGCCTGCTGTCGGTTGCCACTGTTGACGTTCTCGGCGTGGGTACCCTCGTGGAATGACAAATCCGGACGACCCGCGAGCACCTAGAGATCGCGATCAGGACGCGGCGCAGCAGCCGGAGTCATCCAAGCCGACCCAGGACTACGGGCACCCAGGTGCCCAGCAGTACCCGGACGCCCAGCAGTATCCGGATGCCCAGCAGTATCCGGATGCCCAGCAGTATCCGGGCGCCCAGCAGTATCCGGGCGCTCAGCCGACGGAGGCGTATCCGACCCAGGCCTACGGCAACCCCGACCCGCAGGCGTACCCACCGGGCTACCAGCCGACGCAGGCGTTCCCGCCCTTCGACCCGGCGCAGCAGGCGGCCGCGAACCAGGCCTACGGACAGGCCCCGGGATACGACACCCAGCAGTTCGGTCACACCCAGCAGTTCGGACAACCACAGCAGTTCGGGGGCACCCAGCAGTTCGAGGGTGCGCCGCCGCCGCAGGAGCCGAACAGCGTCGATTCCGGCAGTAAGGGGCCCCGTCCGTGGGTTCTGGCGCTGATCGGGCTCGTTGTGCTCGTCATCGTCGTCTCGTTCGGGATTGCGTTTCTGAGCGGAGGGCGCGACGAACCGGGCACCACCGCCGCGGCACCGTCCACCTCCATCCGGCCCTCGCCGTCCAGCGCGCCCACGACCACGCCGCGGCCCACGGAATCGGGTGCGACAACCACACCCGAGCTCATCCCGGGCGGCATTCCCGAGATCCTCGGCCAGCTCGGCTCGTCGGTGGGAACGATCAACGCCAACGACGGTTCGACTCTGACGCTCGACGGCCTCGACGGCGCTCCGGTCACAGTGCAGACCACACCGCAGACCCAGATAATCTCGTTGTCCGGTCGCGATCTCGCGTCGTTGGCCGTCGGTGCTTTCGTCGTGGTGCAGGGCGAGGCCGTCGAGAACGGAATCATCCGTGCGAACGTCATCATCGAGACTCCCAAACTCGGAGGGTGACGGCGGGAGTGGAGCCTGCGGAATGACCCTGAGGTGAGGCGGGAGTGGAGCCTGCGGAATGACCCGCAGCTCTCCGTGCGGCTCCTATGACCGTTCACAGGAGTCGGCGGCCGTGGACGGGCCCGAGGTGGAAGTCGATTAAGGTGGTTCGCGATGACGGCAATGTGGTTCGGCCTGGCGGTAATTACACTCGTGGGCGCAGCAGCGCTGCTCTACATCGACCGATCCAAGCGAGATCGATCCGGTCGGGTACGGCAGATGTGGGCCAAGGCCCAGGGGTACGAGTACCGACCCCACGACCGAGAGCTGGTCACCCAGTTCTCGCGCGCCGCGCTGTCCAAGCCCGAGTTCGATGTGGCTCTCGGCGTCGTCACCGGAGTTCGGCGTGGTGAGGAGTTCGTACTCTTCGACGTCGAGGAGACGGGCACCATCGTGGCCGTCCAGCGTTCCGTCGGCTCCGATGTCGATATCGACCTGAGGCCCCGCGCGACGCCACCTCCGCGCGACGAGGACATGCAACTTCTCGGGTCCATCGGACCGCGAGTGGTGTTCGCCACCGACGTCGACATCGCTCGTCGTGTCTGTGACCAGCGGATGGCTGCGTTCACCGAGTCGATTCCCGAGAATCTGCAACTGTTGTGGAGTGAACAGGACTGGACTCTCGGATCGATGCCCCTGACCAGCTCGGGGCGCGATTGGGATGCCGCGATCGATGCGGTGGCGCGACTGTCGGGGATGCTGCACGTTCTGCCGCCGGTCCGCGGTAGCGCGGTGTACGGCTCGCGTCCGGGCGGCGGCGAGTCCGTTCGTGATCGAAGCGATCCGGGTCGACCGTTGGTGCAGGAACCGCGCGTCGGGCCGCCCCGCAACCAGCAGTCCGGGAACGTCCCGCCGCGCGGTGTGGAGCCGCGCAGTGTCGAGCCTCGCGGTGTGGAGACGAGAAGTCCTGCTGCCGATTCTCGTCCGCAGGAGGCGACTCGACGGCCGAGTCCACCGAGGCCGGATCAGAGCGGACCGCAGGCCACGCGATCCGTGAATCCGGTGCGACCGGTGCCGCGTCCGCCCGTGTCCCGTCCGATTCCGTTCGATGCGGATCGGCGACGCAACCAACCCTGATCATTCTCGGGCGTGCCTACCGGCCTCGGCGGCTGGGCACCGTTAAATTCGTACCTCGTGACGGTTTTCTCGGGCGTTGTGGTCCTCGTGCTGGTACTCGTCGTTCTCGGTTACGTCCTGAGTGTGGTGCGCCGCCTCGCGCGGTACCGCGGTCTGGCCGAGCAGAGCGCACGGCTCGTCGACATCGAGCTCGAGCGTCGATACGAGCAACTGCAACCGTTTCTGACTGCGGCCGAGTCGGCGGACCTGTCGAGCGACCTGCTGCGTCAGCTCGCCGGAGCGCGTTCGTGGTCCAAGGCAGTCCGTGATCGCGGACTGGGCCTGCAGGCGCAGGCTGCAGCCGAGAACGCTCTGTCCGCCGCCTTCCATGCGGTTCTCGACGACGCCGAAGCGCGCCGCAGTGTCGTCGGCAACTGGGCGTTCCAGGGGCCGGCCGGCGACCTGACGGTCACCGAGAAGCGGATTGCCGGCGCGGTGCGGGTGTACAACGACACGGCGTATCAGCTGTCCGAGGCCGTCGGATCGTTCCCCTCGTCGCTGGTCGCGAAGGCTCGATCGGTGACCGCGCCCGAACCGTTCGTCGAAACCAAGGAGTCCCTGAACGAGCACCGCGCCGCCGAGGTCGCCGCGTAGGGGAGCGCTGCGCCCAGTACCCGGGTGCGGGTGGTCGAGAATCTCGGTGGGTAAGTTCGTACCGACCCGACCGCCTCATGGCACGACGAGAGGAACCCGAACATGGCTGACAGCGCTGCGAATTCGGACAGGCAGGAACTGGCCGATCTGGTGAAAGAGCTCGCCGTCGTGCACGGGAAGGTGACGTTGTCCTCGGGCAAGGAAGCCGACTACTACGTGGATCTGCGTCGGGCGACCCTCCATCATCGCGCAGGTGCATTGATCGGTTCGCTGATGCGCGAACTCGTCGCCGACTGGGATTTCGCGTCGGTCGGCGGTTTGACCATGGGCGCAGACCCGGTGGCGATGTCCATCATGCATGCCGAGGGTCGTCCGATCGACGCGTTCGTGGTGCGCAAGGCGGCGAAGGCGCATGGCATGCAGCGTCAGATCGAGGGACCGGACATCGTCGGCAAACGTGTTCTGGTGGTGGAAGATACGACGACGACCGGCAATTCGCCCCTGACCGCAGTTCGAGCCCTGCGCGACGCGGGCGCGACGGTGGTCGGGGTCGCCACTGTCGTGGATCGGGCGACGGGTGCGGACGAGGTCATCGCCGCCGAAGGGCTGGAATACCGATCACTGCTGGGCTTGGCAGACCTCGGTCTGTAGCCACTGTCGCGGCCGGACCGGGGGCCCGGCCGCGACAGTGATTGTCTACAAGCCTGTTTCAGCGAATCAACTGCGCGACGACGACGAAGTTGTCGTCGGTAGGCTCGCCGCCTTGGACGTCGCAGTTGGCCAGGATCAATCGACCGGGTACCGATTTGCGCAGTTCGTTGTCTGCCAACAGTGATCCCTTCGGCAGGGGTCCTACGGTTTCGACTGCGTATTCCAAGGTGCCGCTCGAGGTACGCAGCACAACGGTGTCGCCAGGGGTTACCACCCGCAATGCCTTGAACGGGGCGTCCCGCTTCGAATAGTTGTGTCCGGCAACAACTACCGTCTGCTCGGTCGAGGTGCCCGGCATGCCACTCTCGGCCCACCAGGCCGGTAGTTCGTCCACCGGGTTCAGCACCTGCCCGCTTTCCCCGCCGCGATAGAGGGGGTCCGGATGAATGGGACTGCTCAGATAGGTCGACCCGTCCGCCGAGCGCAGCTCGATGTACTCCGGTCGAGAGGGGGCGACATCGCCCGTCGGTGCAGCCCCCGAGATCTGTGACTGCACCGGCGAACGATCGGGTGCGGCGATCCCGACTTCGTCACTCGCACAACCTGATACGAGAAGAACGAACGTCAGGATCGCCGTCCACAGCCAGCGGGTGTTACGAGGTGGCATCGGTGGAGCTGCGGCGACGCAGGTAGAACGCGCCACCGGCAGCTGCGACGACGACCACGCCGACACCGGCCAGGATCACCGGGGTGTTCGACGAGCTGTCCGAAGCGCCCGACGCCTCGTTCGAGGAATCGCCGAGTGCCAGATCGACCGGCGGGAGCTCTCCGGCCACGCTGACGACGCCGTTGTCGTCGGTGGTGAAGTAGTCCGCGACGGTGAAGGATCCGTCCTCGTTCTTGACGCCGACGAGCGAGACTCCGGTCTTGTCGACGACGACGGTGTTCTCGTCGACCTCGGTGACGGGTACGTCTTCCTTCACGGTGTTGCCGAGGTTGATGGTCCACTCGAACTTCGGTCCGCTGGCTGCCAATTCGGCTGCCTCGGCCTTGAGATCGGCCTCGGCCTTCGCCTTGGCGTCGGCTTCGGTCTTGGCGGCCGTTGCGGCGTCCTGAGCCGTCTTCAGCGTGGCTGCTGCCTCCGTGGCCTTGGTCTTGGCGGTCGCGGCTGCGTCGGTCTTGGCCTGCAGGTCGGCGTTCGCCGTCTCGACGGCCGTATTCGCCGTCACCAGTGCCGCTGCGGCTGCGTCGGCCTTGGCCTGCAACTCGGCGACATCGGCGTCCGACGGCGCGGAATCGAGTGCAGCCTGGGCAGCGGTTGCCGCCTCGGCCTTGGCGTCGGCATCGGCCTTTGCTGCGTCGGCTGCAGTGCGGGCGTCGGCTGCGGCTTTCTCGGATGCAGTGTCTTCACCTGCAGCGGCCTCGGCTGCGGCTTCGAGGTTCTTCGCGTTCTGCTCGGCCACTGCGGCCACTGCTGCAGCGGTCTGAGCCTCGATGTTCAGTGCCAGCGACTTCGCGGCAGTGGCAGCGGCAGCGCGAACTGCAGCGGTCACCTTGGCGAGATTGAAGTTCTTGAACGAATCCTGAACAGCGGTAACGGAATCCGCGAGCGCCTTGTTCGATGCGTCGGCTTCGACCTTGGCGGTGGCGGCGAGTTCGGCCTTCGCGTCGGCATCTACGCGAGCAGCCTCGGCTGCGGCGGTGGCCTCGGGGTCGCCCGAGACGGCTGCGGCTTCGAGCTCCTTTGCCTTCGCCTCTGCCTCGGCTGCGACTGTTGCAGCGCTGTCGGCGGCGGCCTTGGTTTCGTCGGCCTTGGTCTTCAGTTCGGCAGCGGTGTTCTTCGCTGCGGTGACCGCTGCGCTCGCTGCTGCGCTCTCGACCTTGGCGTTCGAGGCGGCCGTGACGGCGGCCTTGGCCTTGACGTCTGCCTCGGCAGCAGCAACCTCTGCCTTGGTGGCGTCGGTGCTCGCGGTGGCCTCGGCTGCCTTGGCCGTCTCGAGTCGTACCTGGGCGGCAGCCGATGCGGCTGCGGCTTCCTTGCTGGCGGCCTCGGCGTCGGCGATCGCCTTCTTCTCGGCGTCGGACAACTGCGGAATGACGTCGAGATTGACTGTGGCCGTGCCGTCTTCGTTGAACACGACGCCGCCGGTGATCTGCGGCAGTGGACGAACGGCGGAGGGGGCTTCGGGTGTCGGGACTGCGGCTGCGGCGGCCGCGGCTGCGTCCTCGGACGTGACGGCCGGGACAGGTGCGTCGATCTGTCCTTCTGCTGTTGCGGTGCCCGATCCTTCTACTGCGGCACCCTGTTCGCCTGTGGGAGCGGCGGGTTCGACGCCCTCGGATTCTTCGCCCGCCGGTGCTTGAACCTCGGAGCTTTCCGGCGTGCTGGGCTCCTGAGCACTGGCGATTCCCGGTGCGGCGATGGACAGTGACAGTGCCATGGCGGCCCCGGCTGCGGCGAGGCGCGCCTTCTTGGACCTGGCGATCGACTTCTGCGACATGGAGATTGTGGCCCTTCGGTCAGTGGCAGCAGTGAGCTGCGCGCACCCGTCCTCCCACGCGGAACGAGTGTTGTTGGTGAGTCACACGAACAACCGTGATGACGTGACCGTAAACCAACCGGACGGTACATCGAACCGAAAAGTCCTTTACTGAGGTATTGGTTACCAAAGTGTTACTGATGAGACGGATGTGACGAATGAGGCCATTGATACACGTCGACGGCCGAGAGCGATGCTCTCGGCCGTCGGATTCAGCGGTTGATCGAAAGGCTCAGTCGCCTACTGTCACCGCGCGGGCCTCATCGATGCTGTGCGGTGCCGGCTCGTGTTCGTCCACGTGAGCGAGGACTTTCCGGCCGCTCGCAAGGACGACGATGGCCAGGGCCGTGCAGGCCGCGCCGACCCAGAACGGGACGTGCATGTTGGATTCACCGAGCTTGCCGGCCAGGTAGGGAGCGGCGGCACCGCCGGTGAAGCGGACGAAGCTGTAGGCCGCCGACGCGGTCGAGCGCTCCACCGGCGCCGAGATCATGACGGTCTCGGTGATCAGAGTGTTGTTGACGCCCAGGAAGAGGCCGGCCACGACGGTTCCGACGATCAGGACGGTCTTGTTCTCGGTGAACATCGCCATGACGCCGAGGTCGACGGCGAAGAGCAGGAGCGAGAGCATCATCATGTTGAGCGTTCCGTAGGCCCGCTGCAGTCTCGGTGCGATGAACACCGATGCCACGGCCAGGCAGAGGCCCCAACCGAAGAAGATGAAACCGATCGAGTAGGTGCCCATGTCCAGGGGGAACGGGGTGTACGCCAGCAGGGTGAAGAATCCGTAGTTGTAGAGCAGTGCGGTGATGCCGACGGTCAGCAGTCCGCGGTGTCGCAGTGCCCGGAACGGATCGAGGATCGACGTGGTGTGCGCGGGCTTGGGGGTGTCCGGGAGCATGACGATCAGCAGGATGAATGCGATGGCCATCAGTGCCGCGACGCCGAAGAACGGTCCGCGCCAGCTGAATCCGCCGAGTAGGCCGCCGACCAGCGGGCCGGTTGCGATTCCGATGCCCAGTGCGGCCTCGTAGAGGATGATCGCGCGGGCGACGCCGCCGGATGCTGCGCCGACGATGGTCGAGAGTGCCGTGGCGATGAACAGGGCATTGCCCAGTCCCCAGCCGGCGCGGAATCCGATGATCTCGCCGACGGAACCGGACATGCCGGCGAGGGCGGCGAAGACCACGATGACGGCCAGGCCGGCCAGTAGCGTGCGTTTGGGTCCGAATCGGCTGGACACGACGCCGGTGATGAGCATCGCGACGCCGGTGACGAGCATGTAGCTGGTGAACAGCAGCGACACCTGAGACGGCGAGGCGTGCAGTTGTTCGCCGATCGGCTTGAGGATCGGGTCGACGAGACCGATGCCCATGAAGGCGATGACGCTGGCGAACGCGACGGCCCACACTGCGCGCGGTTGCTTCAGCAGGCTGTCGGGGGAGGTGCTGGTGGTCACGAAAGAGTTCCTCTCTTTTCGCGATCGACGGGTTCGAGGATGCTGCGAAGCTCGCTCAGGCCGTCGGTCAATTTCTGGATTTGTTCCGGGTCTCGGTCGGACAGGTACGGGACGAGTCCGTCGACGATGTGACGGCGACTCGCGGCGAGCCACCGACGGCCGGCCTCGGTCATCTCGACGAGCACGGCTCGTGAGTCGTCCGGGTCGGACGTCTTGGTCACCAGACCGTTCTTGCCCAGCTTCGCGAGCAGTGCCGTGGCCGAGGGCTGAGAGCATCGGTCCAACTCGGCGAATGTGCTGATGCGCAGGGGCTGGTACTCCTCGAGCAGCGACAGTGCGCGCATCCACGCTCTGGGCCATTCGTCGCTGCCGAACCGGGCGGCCAATCGAACGAAGCGTGACGAACTGGTGACCAGCTCCGAGACCAGATCTTTGAGGTCGTCGTGGGAATGGCTCACGGGTTTATTGTTACATACACTAACTATCTATCGCAACGCGAGGCTCACCTGCCGTTGAAATCGGGTGAGGTGAGCTCGGGGGAAGAGAACGGTCAGTGTCGACTCAGTAGATCGGCGATCTCGCGATCCCACTCGGCGTTTCGGCGCCCGTCGTAACGGAAGCGCATGACGTAGTAGAAGCCGATCAGCGCAGTGGCCGCCAGGATCCAACTTCCGACAGCACTGAAGATCGCGGCAGCGACGACATCCGACGAGGTCAGTGGCCGCAGGCTCAGCTCGCCGGCGTCGTTCACCCAGATCTGAGCGGTCGTACCTACCGGCGACCCGGTGTCGACGCTGACGCGGCCGGTGTGCTCGACGCCTCGGTAGACCCACTGCGAGGGAACGGCCGTCACGGCGGCACCGTTGGTGGAGTCGAAGCTGGTCGCGGCAGTCGGTGCCACGGTTGCGACATCGGTCGTGGTGGCCGTCACCTGGTGGATCGACGTGCGCTGCTCGTCGAGTCGTTGCTGCTGCTCGGAGTAGGCACCGGTGCCGATCCACAGTGAGAACGGCACCATGACGATCAACAGGGTGCCGACCCAGCGCTTGATCTGTGCCTGGCGGAGGTCGCAGTCGCGGAGAAGCGGATTGGGGTAGCCGGCGACCTCGTCACCTGCGATGCGAGTGTGCCCGGTGAGTTTGCGGCGCATGATGGTCCCCAGTGCTTTCGAAAATGATCCGACCGACCTGTCCACGATGCCCACGCTCACTGCGAGTATCAAGCGATAGGGGTCAGGGTCACATGTGACGGTCGTTATGACGGATTCGCCCCGGAAAGGTCGGAAGTGAACATCGATCGGGTGGGATGTGCCCGCGTTGCCGCGTCGGTAGCAGGTGCGGTGACAGTGCTCGGGGCGTGGACGGGCTCGGCACGGCTGCAGAAGATTGCCAAGCCGCTGATCGTTCCTGCATTGGCCACCGCCCTCGATCCAGCACACGACCGGGTGCTGGCGACGGGTCTGGTCGCAGCCACCATCGGCGACGTGCTGTTGATCGACCCGGACGACGACTCGGCGCTCGAACTCGGTGCCACTGCATTCGGAGTCATGCAGAGTTGCTACACGTTTCTGCTGTGGCGTCGTGGTGCGCGACCGGTTCTGCTGGACGCCGTTCCGCGATACGCGGGCTGGCTGGCCGCGTCGATCCTGCTGGCTCGACGCCAACCGGCGGTCGCCCCGACCCTGTCGGCCTACGGCGGCGTGCTCGCGACGACGTCGACGTTGTCTGCACGGTCGGTCTCGCGTGGGGGTGACCGCCGGCTCGTCGTTGGCGGCATCCTGTTCACGGTGTCCGACGCGTTGATCGTCCACCGACGACTGTTCCTCACCGACGAACGGCACCGCCGCACGGCGGAGGCGGTGATCCTGTCCACGTACGTGGCCGCTCAGATGTTGCTCGTCGACGCCCTGGCCACTACTCGTCGACGCCGTGACGGGGAAGCAGCAGAACCCGCTCTCGATGGGCCGGGTCCACTCGAACGGCGATGACCGTGCCCGGCTCGAAGTGTGCGGTGTCGGCTCGGGGAATGCCGTAGACGATCTTGCCGAAGTAGCTGCTCGAGCCCGGCACGGTGAACTCCAGGTCCAGCTCGGCGGTGTCGTCGTCGATGCGCCGGATCGCGTCCACCGTCGCCCACCCCTCGACGCCGTGTTCGATCAGATCCTTCTGCTCGCGCGTGGGGCGTCCGGCGATCATCATGGCCAGGCCGAGGGCTGCGCCGAATCCGGCCACCAGGGCTGCCAACTGGTACGGCAATGTGCCGGGCGGGGTCTTGTCCACGAGCCAGCCGATCCAGACTGCCAGCACTATCGAATAGCCGATCGCCACGACGACGACGGCTCGCACGATCCTCGAGTCGTTCACTTCGGTACTCCTGTGCCGTCGGGAGACGGCGTTCGATCGATCGGAGATTGGGGGTTACTCGTAAGTAGGGTTACATGTACGGTGATCGATGTGACTCGACCAACTGTCTTCATCTCAGGTGCCGCGGCCGGCATCGGCCGTGCAACGGCACTCAAGTTCGCTGCCAACGGTTACCTTGTCGGTGCGTACGACATCGACGAGACCGGTTTGGCGTCACTCGGCAAGGAAGCTGCTTCGCTCAGCGGTCGGGTGTTCACCGGTACTTTGGATGTAACCAACTCCGACCAGTGGGAAACCCGGTTGAAGGAGTTCGTTGCCGAGGGTGACGGTCGACTCGACATCTTGATCAACAATGCCGGGATCCTCGCTGCAGGGGCCTTCGAAGACATGCCGCTCTCGGTGCATCGCCGCCAGATCGACATCAACGTCAACGGCGTCGTCTACGGCACCCACGCTGCATTCCCCTACCTCAGGGACACCCCGGGCGCGCAGGTCGTCAACCTGTGCTCGGCCTCGGCCATCTACGGTCAGCCCGAGTTGGTGACGTACGGCGCATCCAAGTTCGCGGTGCGCGGCATCACCGAGGCGTTGGATCTCGAATGGAGCAAGTACGACATCGCGGTCAAGGCCATGTGGCCGCTGTTCGTCCAGACGGCGATGACCGAGAAGATCTCGACGGGCACCACGAGCTCGTTGGGCATCAAGCTCACCGTCAAAGATGTGTCCGACGCGATCTTCGACGCCACCCGTCCGGTGAAGCGCCGGTTGCACAAGGTGCACTTCCCGGTCGGGCTGCCCTCCAAGGCGCTCTCGCTCGGTTCACGGTTCTCGCCTGCGTGGCTCACCCGTGAAGTCAACCGCCGTCTGAGCCACACCTAGAACGCCGCACCGGACGATGCCGGCGCTGCGCCGGTATCGTCTGTCTTTCGAGCAGTAGGTGTCGAAAGGTGGGTCGGGTTTTCTTCATGCTGAGCACGGTGCGGTCGAGCAGGACAAGACAATTCGGGACAGTGCGATTCGGAACGGTGCGGGCGTGGGTGGTCGCTGTCGGGGTCGGGTCGGCGCTCGTACTCACCGGCTGCAGTAGCGAGTCGGCTGCGCAAGCGCCGCCTACGTCGTCGACCACCACCCCCGTGCCGACCACCACGACGACCGCACCGACCACGACTCCGCCGCCGGTGACGACCACGTCGGAAGCGCCGCCGCCCCCGCCGGTCGAACCACCCCCAACGGTCGCGGAGCCGCAGACGACGTATGCCGCGATCGGCGGGGCCTATTACTTCACTTCGCCCGACGGGCTGTTTCAATGCGGCATCGTGCCGCTGTCGAGTCGCACCGAGGCCGGCTGTCAAGGCACGACCACCCCGGTTCCGCCGCGGCCCGACGACTGCATGATCAACTGGGGCAACGGTATTCGCGTGACCAACGACGGTCCCGCGGCATTCATGTGTTCCGGGGGAGTGGTGTACACCTCGGGTGGCGAGTCGATGGATCCGCCGCTGGCTGTCGGTGCGACCATCGCCGAGGGTGGCTACACCTGTACCTCGGCCGAGAACGGAATCTCGTGCGCGAACGACGCCACCGGTCACGGATTCCGGATCGCGCCCGACAGTAACGAAATCTATTGAGCGAGAACGAGATCGACGGCCAACCGGCCGAAGCCGGTCCCACCGAATGGGGTGAGAACCCGAACGGCGTCGGCCCGTGGTCGGACACCCACGACGAGCCGCCGCCCGCCGACCCGCGACTGGACCCCGAACTACTCGCCGCCGGTGATCGACGCAATGTCGTCGACGCATATCGATACTGGCGACGCGAGGCCATAGTCGCCGACATCGACACTCGCCGTCATTCACTGCACGTCGCCATCGAGAACTTCGCGAACGACGCGAACATCGGCACCGTGGTGCGCACGGCCAACGCCTTCGCTGCACAGGCGGTGCACATCGTCGGGAGGCGTCGATGGAACCGTCGCGGCGCGATGGTCACCGACCGGTACCAACACATTCACCACCACGATTCGGTGGAGGTGCTGATGGCGTTCGCCGAGGACCAGGGACTCGTCGTCGTCGCCGTCGACAACACCCCGGGCTCGGTGCCGATCGAAACGGCAGAATTGCCGCGCAACTGCCTGCTGCTGTTCGGCCAGGAGGGTCCCGGCGTCTCCGAGAGTGCGCGGGAGTCCGCGTCCATGACGGTCTCGATCGCGCAGTTCGGGTCGACACGCAGCATCAATGCCGGTGTTGCGGCCGGGATTGCGATGCACTCGTGGATTCGTCGCCACGCCGATCTCGATACCGCATGGTGAGGAAAGGGCCTTACCAGGACGGGATGTAACGGTTCGGCAACGGTAGTGGCAGGATTGCGGGCATGCAGGAGTTGTGGTCGCAGCGTGCCGACGCTGCGGAGGGGGCCGTCGTCGCACGGCACATGCGTCGGCTGTGGGGGCTGCCCGGTACGGCGCTCGGAGTCGTCGCGTGGCCGCCCGTCAAGCATGAGCGTGCCTTCCTGCGCTGGCACTACTGGTGGCAGGCACACCTGCTCGACTGCGCAGTGGATGCCGCCGACCGCGAACTCACCACAAAACGTCGACGACGCCTGACGAAGATCACCCGCGCGCACCGCACCCGAAACCTCACCGGCTGGACCAACAACTACTACGACGACATGGCCTGGCTCGGGTTGGCCCTCGAACGTGCGCAGCGTCAGCACTTCGTCGGAAATCGCAGCGGCATCCAGCAGATCGAGATGGAACTGTTCGACGCCTGGGCTCCGGCCGAAGGCGGCGGCATCCCGTGGCGCAAGAAATCCGACTTCTACAACGCGCCTGCCAACGGCCCAGCCGCCATCATGCTCGCCCGCACCGGTCGGCTCTGGCGCGCCCAGGAGATGTCGGACTGGATGGACCGCACCCTGCGTGACTCACGCACCGGATTGATCCTCGACGGCATGCATTCCACCCGCGCCGTCGTCGACGCGGGCAAGTCGGGCGAGGTCGAACGCGCGATCTACAGCTACTGCCAGGGCGTCGCACTCGGCGTGGAAACCGAACTCGCACTCCGTCTCGGCGAGCCGAGGCACGCGCAGCGCGTCCACGCGCTGGTCGACGCCGTCGAGAACCACCTCACCCGCAACCTCGTCATCACCGGCGGCGGCGGGGGAGACGGGGGCCTGTTCAACCCGATTCTCGCGCGCTACCTCGCGTTGGTGGCCACCGAACTACCCGGCGACACCGACGCCGACGACCGTGCACGAGAGGTCGCCGCTGCAATCGTCCTCGCCTCGGCCGAGGCCGCATGGGAGAACAGACTCGAAGTGGAGGACAACCCACTGTTCGGTGCCGACTGGACCCGCGAAGCACGATTCCCGGGGCAAGGCCTGCACATCGCCACCTTCGCCGAGGGAACGGTCCGACCGTCCGAGGTGCCCGAACGCGACCTGTCCGTGCAACTCGGTGGCTGGATGCTCATGGAAGCGGCCTACCGCGTTTGCGCTGCTGGATTCTAGGTCGTTCCGCAGGCTGCACTCCCGGGGATTCTAGGTCGTTCCGCAGGCTGCACTCCCGCGGATTCTAGGTCGTTCCGCAGGCTGCACTCCCGCCGGTTTTTAAATCGTTCCGGGCTACTACTCGACAACCTCGTCGACGACGATCGTCTCTTCGGGACGCGCCATTTCCTTGCGGTATTGCCAAATGCCCAGACCCGTTCCGACGACCAGCAGCACGATCATGCTGATCAGCACCGCGGGCATCAGCCACGGGATGCGTTGGATGAACGAGCCGAAGTAGAACCCGACGAGCAGCAGCACCGGTGCCCAGATGATCGCGCCCAGAGTGCTGGCGATGGTGTAGCGACGGTGATCCATCTTCGCGGCCCCGGCGACCATCGGGCACAGCGTGCGCACCCACGGGATCCAACGCGCGACGAGAACCGCCCAGAATCCGTGCTTTTCCAGCAGCAGATTTACCTTGTGCAGGTTCTTGGTGTTGAGGTACTTGCCGTTCTTGCGGGCCACCAGCGTCGAACCGGTTCGGTGGCCGATCATGTATCCCACCTGGTTGCCGGCTATCGCCGCGACCATCGCACCGACCGAGAGAGCCCAGATGTGGCCGGTGCCCGACGCGTGCGTCGCCATGACGATGCCCGCAGTGATCAGCATCGAGTCACCGGGTAGGAACAGGCCGATGATCACCGCGCATTCGATGAACACGAATGCCATCACGATCACCCACACGACCAGCGGACCCGCAGACTGCAGCGGTCCGAAACTGCCGACGGCCTCGGTGGACACGGTCTGCAGTGCGGTGGCGGTCAATGCGGTGGCGCTCAGTGACACGGGCTCGATCGCTTTCGGAATTTCTCGATCAGGACTTGGAGTCCGGGGCGTCGGCTTCGATCGCGTCGGCTGCTTCCCCGAGTGGAGTCTTGCGGGCCTTGATCATGCGCTTGCCGACCTCGATCACGATGGGCAGTACGGACACGGCGACGATCAGCAGGAAGATGATGTCGACGTGGTCGCGGATGAACGCGATCTGTCCGAGCAGGTACCCCAGAACCGTGACACCCGCGCCCCACAGGATGCCGCCGACGACGTTGTACGTCAGGAACAGCGAGTACTTCATGTGCGACGCACCGGCGACGACCGGCGCGAACGTCCGCACGATGGGTACGAACCTCGCCAGGATGATCGTGATCGGGCCGTGCTTCTCGAAGAAGACGTGCGACTCGTCGATGTACTTCTTCTTGAAGAATCGGGCGTCGTTGCTCTTGAAGAGGGCGGCACCGCCCTTGGTGCCGATGAGGAAACCGACCTGGTCGCCGAGGATCGCCGCGATGGGAATCAGGATGACCAGCGTCCAGATGGACGCGAACGGCTCGATCTCGGTGGACTTCGACGCCGCGATCAGGCCGGCTGTGAAGAGCAACGAGTCGCCGGGCAGCAGCGGGAACAGCAGGCCCGACTCGATGAACACCACCAGCAGCAGACCGATCAGGACCCAGTGACCGAAGGAATTGAGCAGGTTCACCGGATCGAGGAAACCGGGCAACAGGGCCAGATTCGTCGTCACCGATTCCGAAGCAGCAAGAAGACTCACCGCGCCCACACTACCGGCCGAAACCGGCAACTCCTGAACAGTCGGTGTCGGCCGACCGTGAACTCGATGGCCTGTTCGGCACCCCTCGACGGACAACCACCCGGGAGGGACGTGAGCGGGTACGCACGACACCGAGCCCGGAGGTTGCCATACTGCACAGGACACAATCGAACTTTCAATGGAGGAATGACGCCGTGCCTATCGCAACTCCCGAGGTCTACGCCGAGATGCTGGGCCGGGCGAAGGAACACAAGTTCGCCTTCCCGGCAATCAACTGTGTGGGTTCCGAGTCCATCAACGCCGCCATCAAAGGCTTCGCCGACGCGGGTAGCGACGGCATCATCCAGTTCTCGACCGGCGGCGCAGAATTCGGCTCCGGCCTGGGTGTGAAGAGCATGGTCACCGGCGCTGTCGCGCTCGCCGAGTTCGCCCACGTCGTGGCTGCCGAATACGACGTCACGATCGCGCTGCACACCGACCACTGCCCCAAGGACAAGCTGGACACCTACGTGCGTCCGCTGCTCGCGATCTCGCAGGAGCGCGTCGACGCCGGCAAGAACCCGCTGTTCCAGTCGCACATGTGGGACGGATCGGCCGTGCCGATCGACGAGAACCTGGAGATCGCGAAGGATCTGTTGGCCCGCGCTGCGGCTGCGAAGATCATCCTGGAGATCGAAATCGGTGTCGTCGGCGGCGAGGAAGACGGCGTCGAGGCCGAGATCAACGACAAGCTGTACACGTCGAACGAGGACTTCCTCAAGACCGTCGAGGCACTCGGTGCCGGAGACGCCGGCTCGCGCTACCTGCTGGCGGCCACCTTCGGCAACGTGCACGGCGTCTACAAGCCGGGCAACGTCAAGCTCAAGCCGTCCGTTCTCGCCGACGGTCAGCGTGTGGCCAGCGAGAAGCTCGGCTTGGCATCGGGCTCGAAGCCGTTCGATTTCGTCTTCCACGGCGGATCGGGCTCGGCGAAGAGCGAAATCGAAGAGGCGCTCGAGTACGGAACGGTGAAGATGAACGTCGACACCGATACCCAGTACGCATTCAGCCGCCCGATCGCCGGACACTTCTTCTCCAACTACGACGGTGTGCTCAAGATCGACGGCGAGGTGGGCAACAAGAAGGCCTACGACCCGCGCAGCTACCTCAAGAAGGCAGAAGCGGGAATGACGGCCCGTGTGATCGAGGCCTGCAACGACCTGAAGTCGGCCGGACGCAGCGTCAGCGCCGGATAAGCGGCTGCGCCGCATGTGAGTGGAACTTCGTAGTGGGCTACGAAGTTCCACTCACATGGGTACTCAGCTGCATACCTTCCACTGATCGCCGTCGAGGCTCAGGTCGAAGGTGCGCGGTGAGCGGTCGTTCGGGTTGGCGTCCGTGTGGGCTATGACCTGAGCGATCGCCGTGGTGTCGTCGGTGACCTGGATGGCGTCGATGCTGTCGACGGTGGGGATGTTGCCCTGCTCCACGGACACCCGATGCACGTCGGCGAACTCCGCGTCCGGGATGTCGCGGTAGAACGTCGCCAGGTCTCCGCAGGACGTGCTGCGCAGCGTGGCCAGATCTCCGGCGGCCAGCGCCCTGGTGAACGACTCGACCGTCGTGCGAATCTGCGCTTCCGGTGAGTCCTCGACGCCCGTGCGGTCGATCAGCAGGTACGCACCGGCGGCCACTGCCGCGATCACCACCACCGCGGCAATCAGAGCCGCCCACCACTTCTTGTGACTCGGTTTGTTCGGTTCCGCAGCCGGCGGTCCGACGCGGCGTGGTCCGACCTGCTGCGGCCGAGCTTTCTGCGGTTCGATCTTTCTGGGCGCGATCTTCTGGGGCGCAATCTTCTGGGGCTCGGCTTTTCGAGGCGCAGCTACCGGCGAATCGGCTTCAGGTGCAGCGATCTTCTCGGTGGGGGCGTCCGTCGATTCGTCGGCCGGCTTCTTCTTGTTCAGGTCGATCTTGGTCGTGTCGGCCTCGGGGGTCGCATTGTTCTTCTCGTCCGGCATGCGTTCTCCCTCGTTCACCGAATTCCTCGAAAGCTGTAAGTCCGAAATTTCGTCAGCTGGCAGCCTATCGACCGCGTGTGCAGCGCAGCGTGAGCGCCGCCGGGGGTGTTCGGACACGATTGGGTGACGTAGGGGCACAATGAGCGCCATGACTTCTTTCGGTGATCTGCTCGGACCTCAACCAACGCTGTTGCCCGGCGACGACGAGGCCGAATCCGCACTGCTGAATCACGAGGCTCCCGAGACGGTTGCTGCGGCCCATCCGACGGCGTCGATCGCGTGGGCCTATCTCGCCGAGGCCGCTCTCGAATCGGGTGCCACCATCACCGCGTACGCCTATGCGCGTACCGGTTATCACCGAGGTCTGGACCAGTTGCGTCGTAACGGATGGAAGGGATTCGGGCCGGTCCCGTACAGCCATGAGCCCAACCGCGGATTCCTCCGATGCGTCGCAGTCCTCGCCAAAGCCGCCCGCGACATCGGCGAGCACGACGAGTACGCCCGCTGCCTCGACCTCCTCGAAGACAGTGATCCCAAAGCAGCGGAAGCGCTCGGCCTGGGCTGATCGGGCCCGCGCGAGCCGGGCGCGTGGCCGAACCCGGATGAAAGCGGGCACCGAGCGGCTGCGGTTGTCGTTGTTGCCCATCGTGCAGTGCGCGTTGGCGGCCGGAGTCGCGTGGTTCGTCGCCACGGACCTCGTCGGTCACGAACGTCCGTTCTTCGCGCCCATTGCGGCCGTCGTCTCGCTCGGTGTGTCCCTCGGCGCGCGGTTGCGCCGATCGGCCGAGCTGGTGGCCGGCGTGACGGTGGGCATCGGCGTCGGCGATCTGTTGATCTCCCTGATCGGCAGTGGGCCGTGGCAGATCGCGCTGGTGGTCGTGTTGGCGATGTCGGCCGCGGTGTTCCTCGACGGCGGCCCCATCATCGCGATGCAGGCCGGATCGTCCGCGGTGCTGGTGGCGACCCTCATTCCTCCTGGCAACATGGGTGGCCCCAACCGCATGGTCGACGCGTTGGTCGGTGGTCTGGTGGGCATCGCGATCGTGGCGTTGATTCCGACGCATCCGGTGTGGCGGGCGCGTAAGGATGCAGCGAACGTGTTGGCCACCGCGGCGAGTGTGTTGCAGAAAGTGGCCGACGGGTTGGTGGCCAACGACCCGAAGCCCATCGAGGATGCGTTGCGCAAGGCTCGGGCGACGCAGTCCGGAATCGATGCTCTGCGGACCGATCTCAAGGGCGGCCGGGAGATCGCGCGCATTTCTCCGATGTACTGGAATCATCGCACTCGGTTGGCGGCCCTGGCGGCGACAGCCGACCCCATCGACAACGCTGTTCGCAATATTCGGGTGCTGGCACGGCGGTCGTTGACCTTGGTGCGCGACGACGAAATTCTCGACCCGCGGGTGGTCGACGAGGTGGAGAAGCTGGCGCATGCGGTGGAAGTCCTACGTCAAATGATTCTCGCCGATCCGGGGCAGAAACCGGATGCGGCGGAGGCCGCGCGGGTGTTGCGGTCGGTTGCTGCCGGAGCCAAGCCGGAACTGATCTCGAACGCCGGGTTGTCGGCGACGGTGGTGCTCGCTCAGTTGCGGTCGATCATCGTCGATCTGTTGCAGGTCGCCGGGCTCAAGCGCATCTCAGCGCTGGCGACTCTGCCGCCGACGGTCAAGCATCCGCATGTCCCGCCGGAGTTGTGACCCGAGCACACCATTGCATATATGCGTATGTACGCATATGGTGACTGCCTGAAGTCGTTGCAGTCACGAGGGGGAGTCATGGGCGCGGGTCACGGACACAGCCACGGCGTGGGTGGTCATTCGCCCGACGGCGCGGGACCGCCCAGATCTCGGGTTCGCAAGATGATCGTGGCGTTGGGCGTTCTGGTGGTGTTCCTGGTGGTCGAACTGACCGTCGCGCTGGCCATCGGCTCGCTCGGTCTGCTCGCTGATGCCGGCCACATGCTCACCGACGTACTCGGAATGTCGATGGGCTTGATCGCTCTCGTCCTTGCGCGAAAGGGAAGTGCCGCAGCGGCAAGGACATTCGGTTGGCACCGTGCCGAGGTGCTCACCGCAATCGCGAATGCTGTTCTGCTGCTGGGCGTTGCGGCGTTCATCATGTACGAGGCGATATCTCGCATCGGCGATGCGCCCGAGATCCCCGGTCTTCCTTTGATCCTCACCGCTGCGGCCGGTCTTGCCGCGAACATCGTCGTCATGATGCTCATCCGCGGCGATGCGAAGGACTCTCTCGCCGTTCGCGGTGCCTACATGGAGGTGCTGGCCGACGCCGTCGGCAGCGTCGGTGTGTTGGTGGGCGGTGTGCTCATGCTGGTGTTCGGGTGGACCTGGGTCGACATCGTCGTCGGCGTGCTCATCTCGCTGTGGGTGGTTCCGCGTGCGATCAAGCTCGCCGGGTCGGCACTGCGCATCCTCACTCAGGCGAGTCCTGCCGATGTCGACGTGGACGCGTTGACCGGCGATCTGAGCGCCCTTCCCGGAGTGACGGGAGTGCACGACCTGCATGTGTGGACCCTGACCACCGGAATGGACGTGGCCACCGTGCACCTGGAATGCGAGGGATCGTCGTCGATGGTGCTCGATCGCGCGCGCTCGCTGCTGTCGACCTACGGACTCGACCATGCCACCGTGCAGGTCGAGCCGACCGCACACGGCCGAACCTGCAAGGAAGAGCTCACCTGGTGACGGTGCGTACCTCGGTTCCCGGACGCCAGACGTCGATCTGCATGTGATCGTCCACCAGTGACGTCAGTACCACTTCGCCGATGTCGAGATCGAACACGTGATACGGCACGAGTTCGCCGGGAGCCGCGTCGAATATCGGTTGCAGCACAGCAGGATCCGTGATTTCTGCGGCGATTCCGCTGATCTTTGCGTCGCCGCCCTCCATCGAGTGATGGCCGGGATTGCTGTGCAGTGCGAACCGGCCGTCGCGCTGAAGATCTCGCGCTTTGGCAGCACCGAGCATCGATCCGAGTCGCAGCACCCCGGTGTCCACGAACTCCACCTCGGTTCCGCTCACGCGCGGTGAGCCGTCTGCTCGTAGCGTCGCGAGAACATGGTGCTTGTGCGCGGCGAATCGAGCCCGCACCGCCGACGCGAGAGTCGGGGCCGCTGCCGAGAATTCGTTCCACGTCGTCATGCGCACATTATGCGATCCGGCACCGACAGTGTTGGGAAAGAATGCACGGAATCCGCCCGAACAGACGGAATCCCGCCGATCGCGTTCGATATCGTGCAGTGTTTCCCGCTGGACCTGTCAGGTCCAGAATCGCATCAGGTAGTTGCCGTTGCCGGCGAAGAACTCGGGGACCCCCGACAATCCGAACAGGGTGTAGATCGCGCCGAAGAAGGCGGCATTGACGGCCGGCACGAAGAGCAGCGCAACGAGGACGAGAATTCCGTATCCCTTGAACTGGTTCAGCGATGCCCGGGTGGCGGGCGAGAGCGAGGGTTCGAGGGCGGCGTATCCGTCGAGTCCGGGCACCGGGATCAGGTTGAGGATCGTGGCCATGATCTGCAGGAACGCCAGAAAGCTGAGCCCGTACCAGAAGGCGGCGCTGGTGCCGTCGGTGCCGAACAGTCTGATGACCACCAGAAGTGCCACGGCCACAACTGCATTGGCGAACGGGCCGGCCAGTGCGATGCGCCGCTGGGTCGACGCCGAGAACTGCCCGGTACGCAGGTACACGGCACCGCCCGGCAGGCCGATCCCACCGATCGCGATGAACACCACCGGGAGAACGATGGACAGCAGCGGGTGGGTGTACTTCAGCGGGTTCAGGGTCAGGTAGCCGCGGAGCTCGACTTCGCGATCACCGGCTCGAAACGCGGTGTAGGCGTGTCCGAATTCGTGCAGGCACACCGACGCGATCCATCCGGCGAGAACGAGTACGAACACTCCGATGCGCGCGGCGACGGACGTGACGTCTTCCGCCGTCCAGGCAAGAGCACCGCCGATTCCGGCGATGGCGAGTACCGCGACGAAGATCGGACTGGGCAGGACGGGACCGCGCCGCACCGGAACGGTCATCGGACCAGCAACCACTCCTGATGGTGGCGGTAGAAGGTCGACCGCTTCACCGCCTTGCCGCCGGCGATGCCGTCGCGAGTCAGTTCGGCGGCGGGGGAGCCGAGTTGCATGGCGCGGCCGCTCACCCAGCGGCGCGGCAGAAATCGGCGACGGCCGACCACGCGTGCACGGAGGCCGGGCATGTCCGGGGTGGGAGCCACCTCGACTCCGGGCACGACGCCGGAGAACAACCGGGTGTCGTCGACGTACGCCTCGCCTTCGAGGTCGGTTCCGTCGGCACCGCCGAGCAGTGCCCTCCCGACGACGGCCTTGCCTGCATCGTCGCGGATGAGGGGTGTGCTCGAGGCCGTACCCGTCAGGGCGACTTTGGCGGCACGTGACCCGGTGCCCAGCTTGTAGATGTGCGCGGCGTCGGTTGCGTTCTCCGGCACGAACGCGACCTCGACGTGCAACCGTTCGGTGCGCATCAGGCGCGTCAGCAGCGCGGCGAGGGATGCATCGTCGCCCAGGACGATGATGCGTGGCTCGGGGGCGGATTCGATGTCGGAGAAGATCGCGCTGCAGTCGTCGTCGGTCGGTACTGCGTCGGCGTTGCGCAGTGGGACGTCGGTCAGCGTGATCGGCAGCAGCGGGTTGCCGCACTGCAGAACGAACGGTGTCACGGCGCTCCTAGATCTTCCGATGAATCCTCGTCACGACCATAGTGCCCTCGTTCGGCGTCGACCGTAGCGGCATGCGGGCCAGCTCACCGCCTCGGCTAGACTGTTCCCCCGGCCACTGTCGCGCCTGCGACGAATGGTGACTGCTGCATTCGCTCGAGTACATCTGCAGCACGTCCTTGCACAAAGCAACGTAGGAGAGCACATGCCGGCGATAGTCCTGATCGGCGCCCAGTGGGGCGACGAAGGCAAAGGCAAAGCCACCGACCTGTTCGGCGAACGACTTCAGTGGGTGGTTCGCTACCAAGGCGGCAACAACGCCGGCCACACCGTCGTTCTTCCCAACGGAGACAAGTTCGCACTGCACCTGATCCCGTCGGGAATTCTCACGCCGGGCGTCAAGAACGTCATCGGTAACGGTGTCGTCGTCGATCCGGGTGTGCTGCTCACCGAGCTCGACGGCCTCGAGAAGCGCGATGTCGATACGTCGAATCTGCTGCTCAGCGCCGATGCGCACCTGATCATGCCGTACCACGTGGCCATCGACAAGGTCACCGAGCGGTTCCTCGGAGCCAAGAAGATCGGCACCACCGGGCGCGGCATCGGCCCGTGCTACCAGGACAAGCTCGCCCGCGTCGGTGTGCGTGCGGCGGATGTGCTCGACGAGAAGATTCTGACCCAAAAGGTCGAGGCCGCACTGGAATTCAAGAACCAGGTGCTCTCGAAGATCTACAACCGCCGGGCGTTGGATCCACAGCAGGTCGTCGACGAGGTGCTCGAGCAGGCCGAGGGATTCAAGCACCGCATCACCGATACGCGCCTGCAGCTCAACCTCGCGCTCGAGCGTGGCGACACGATTCTGCTCGAGGGATCGCAGGGCACGTTGCTCGACGTCGACCACGGCACCTATCCGTACGTGACGTCGTCGAACCCGACGGCAGGCGGCGCGTCCGTCGGCTCGGGCATCGGCCCGAACAAGATCACCACGGTGCTCGGCATCCTCAAGGCGTATACGACGCGTGTGGGATCCGGTCCGTTCCCGACCGAGCTGTTCGACAACCACGGTGAGTACCTGGCCAAGCAGGGCGGCGAGGTGGGCGTCACCACCGGTCGCGCCCGACGTACGGGCTGGTTCGACGCGGTCATCGCTCGGTACGCCACCCGCGTCAACGGCATCACCGACTACTTCCTGACCAAGCTCGACGTGCTCTCCAGCCTGGACACCGTGCCCATCTGCGTCGCCTACGACGTCGACGGCGTCCGTCACGACGAAATGCCGATGACGCAGACCGGTTTCCACCACGCGAAGCCGATCTACGAAGAAATGCCCGGTTGGTGGGAGGACATCTCCGGTGCCCGGACATTCGAGGAACTGCCGATCAACGCGCAGAACTACGTCCTGCGTCTCGAGGAACTGTCGGGCGCGTACATGTCGTGCATCGGTGTGGGACCGGGCCGCGACGAAACCATCGTTCGACGAGACATCCTGCGGTAGCCGAACCCGTCACCGAAAAGCCCCGAGGCACACTGCCTCGGGGCTTTTTGCTGTCTCCGCACGAACCTGTAGACCCAGGAACGTCTGTGTCGATGAAACAAACTGTGCTCTCGTAGACCGGCTGGAAACAATCATTCGGACGGGTAATCGTCCGAAATCGGCCGTCGGCAGTTGTCCGATTCAACCGATTCCGGATGAGGCTCTGCTTTACAGATGATCGCGACATGTAAACGCAGAGTTCGAAACGAGCGGCTGAAAAGACTCCTGGACTTTTACTCTCACTTGGGTAACAGGCCACGTAGACGTGGCGAAACAATGAGCATCGCACCAATTGCGGAGGCCTCTTCGGATGGCCGACGATCCGATCGGATCACCCCCCTCGGCCCCGTGTGGCCACCGAAGAAAGTAGAACGAATGAACAAGGCAACCAAGGGCGCGCTCGCTGCCGCTGCCGCTGGCGTGCTCCTGCTCGGCGGTGCCGGGTCCTACGCGCTCTGGAGTGATAGCGAAACCGTCGACGGTGGCACCGTGACTGCAGGTATTCTCGACATCGCTCCCGGTACCAGTACGGGATGGAGAGACATTTCGGCGGGTGCGCCTGGCACCCCGATCCCATCGATCGCCAGCTTCCGTATGGTACCCGGCGACATCCTGCAGTACGACGCAACATTCGTAGTCACCGCCACCGGTAACAATCTGACCGCGACGTTGACGGCTGATCCGCTGACCGCAGTGAGGTACGACGGCACTTCCGGATTGACTGCTGTCAATGCTCCGGTCGTGGTTACCAACTCGACCGGATCCAACACAATCACCTCCGCTCAGGCCGGACAGACGATCACGGTGTCGGCGAAGGTCACCTTCGATAGGGAAACCGCCAATCAGGTCGGTCAGAACGGCACTATCAATTTGTCGACGTTCAAGCTGAATCTTCAGCAGACACGTCCGTAGTCATTTCGGTTCGTGTCGAAACTCAGACCGAGAGTCAAGACAATGTGGCTCGGTATTGCGGTTGCGTCGGTGGCTGTCCTGGCCTTTGGGTCAGTGCAGACTACCGGCGCACTGTGGCGCGACCAAGAGACGATGAACGCGGGGTCGGTCAAAGCGGGCACGTTGACTCTCTTTGCGGGTGGAGATTCGACTACGACCTCCCAGGTTTTCCAGTTCGACAACCTCGCCAAAACTTTGATTGCACCCGGTGAATTCGGCCAGGGTGCGATGGTGTTGAGGAACGGTGGCAACGTCCCGCTGCGGTTCAGAGTGAGCAGGATTGGGTTGACGCCGGCTACGGTGGCACCGGCCACGCCGGTGCAAGTCGCCGTAGACGTTCGGATCGGCACGACTGTTGCTGCTTGCACGACGACCAGTGCGCCGTCGGGCCCGTCCGTAGTCAGCGTTTCCGCGAGCACGTCGTCGCCTGCAATCGTCCCCGTCGGAACGCCGATCTTGGAGCAGACCATTCAGGCCAATCAGGCAGTGGTGCTGTGTGTGCGGTCGACGTTGGTGTCCGCCTCGACGTCAGTGTCGTCGTCGTACCGACATGAATTCACCATTGTTGGAGAGCAGGTGCAGAAGTAATGACGACCGCTGAGCAGACCAGCGAGAAGACCGGGCTCCGCTGGTGGATCGTCAACGTTATGTCCTTGCTTCTCTTGTTCTGTGTAGTGGCGATCCTCCTTGCAGCCGTGGTTGTGCCGAAGGTCAGCGGATCGCAGGCATATACAGTTCTGACCTCATCGATGGAACCGACGTATCCACCTGGAACCTTGATCGTCGTCAAGCCGGGCGACGTGCAGTCGATGGGCATCGGCGAACCCGTCACATACCAAATTGCCTCCGGACTGCCCGAAGTGATAACGCACAGGATCGTCGCCGTCGGTTTCGACGCAGAAAACAGGCGGGTTTACACAACGCAGGGCGACAATAATCCGCGTCCTGATGAGAGCCCGGTCAAGCCCGAGCAAATCCGCGGAAGTGTTTGGTACAGCATTCCGTACCTGGGGTACGTGAATAATTGGATTACCGGTGAGCGCCGAACGACCGCCGTATACGTGATTGCGGGCGGCTTGGTTGCATTCGCGCTCTATCAGTTTGCGAGCGCAGGGATCGACCGGTCGCGGCGAAAGCTGCAGTCGTGAGCTTTCTCCGTCCGGTGTTCAACGTCCTGTCCAGTACTCGCGTTCGTGCGCTTCTGTCGCTCGGGATGGTTCTGGGCCTCGGCGCCGTGGGCACTCTTGCCGCGTGGTCGTCGACTGTGGTTGCGACGTCAGGTCAGTTCACAACCGGAACTGTCGACATAACCATCAACAACTCGAACGATCCGGTGACGTACGCGTCTGCACCGCTGACCGGGTTGTTTCCCGGTTCGATTACCTCAGGGGCATTCACTGTCCGCAACGTCGGGTCGACAAATTTCTCGTACTCCGTCGCTGTTACCGGGACTGGTCTCGGCGCATTTTTCGATGTAACTGTCAGGAAGGACGGAAGTGTGACTGCGCCGTGCACTGACGGCACTGCAGTCACGCCATCACTCGCTCCTTTGCCCGCGAATCTACAGATTGCTCCTGTGGCAGCACCCCTGGCCGCCACAAGCGGAGTTCAAGTTCTGTGCGTAAGTCTGCGACTGTCGCCGGATGCCCCTGCTAGCGCGCAGAGCTCGACGGGGAACGTCAGCCTTCTCTTTACTGCGACGGGGGCTTGATGGCCAAGTCGAGACAAATGATGAAGGAATCCGCGCTCAATATCGGTGCGCTCTTAGGCGTTATTTGCTTCGTCTTCGCTGTGTGCGCTGTCTTCTTCGGCATCACACCGCTGATATTCCGTTCCGGCTCGATGAGCCCCGCGATTGATACGGGATCTTTGGCCTTGGCGCGTACCGTACCGGCGTCGTCGCTGACGGTCGGCGATATCGTGAGCATCAACCGTACGGATGGATCGCGTATTACGCACCGAGTTAACAAGATTCAGGGTTCTACCGGAAACTCTGTGTCGGTCCTCCTCAAAGGCGACGCAAATGCGGACGTCGATGCCGACAGTTATGCAATTACCGAAGCCGATCGAGTTTTCGCGCATGTGCCTTTTGGCGGCTATGTAGCAACGTGGACCACCACGCCGTTCGCCTGGGTGCTCGGCGCTGGACTTGCAGCATTCTTATTGTATGTCGCATGGCGTCCGGAGCCGAGTGCGCCACGTACGCCGAGCGGCAGGCACTCCTTGTCCACCGGGATTGCACTTGTAGCTGCTGGTGCGACCGCTCTGGGAATGGGGTATGCGCATCCTGACGTGACTGAGGCTGCTCTATCGGACACTGCGACTGTTCGGCCGGGGCCGCTAGCAGCTGGTACCTTACCCAACCCGACAGGACTGGTGTGCTCGGGCGGTGGGGCGTTGGCAGGATCGGTGACTTTGACCATCGGCCGTCCCGTGGCTCCGGTCACCGGGTTTCAGGTGGTAGTTCGGAATGCTGCAGGTACAACTTCCACGGCCCCGATGGCTTTCACGGTGCCGCAGACCGGTAGCGCCACCGCGGTGGTGACTTCCGGACTTCTCGGGGCATTGTTGGGCGGAACTTCGTATGCAGACGTTCGATCGACTGCTGGGCAGTGGGTCTCGCCCGGGAAACAGACCCAGACAATCACCTCTTTTCTAGGTGTGAATTGCAACGGCAGCGCCACCGCGTCGGCTAGCAGGCAAGCTGTGCCGATACCGTCGCCGACGATCGATAGTTCGGTGGCTAACACGACCGCGCCCGAGATCGCGGCATCGACCACGACAGCGACCACGACACCGACCACGACGGTTGCGCCTCCGAAAGCTACGGAAGTGCCACCAATGACGACGACGTCGGCACCGACCGTCCCCACCGAACCGGTCGTTCCCGCACCGATTGTCCCTGAACCAGTCGAGCCCGGACCTGCCGTCCCTGAGACGTCGGCGCTTCCGCCAGCCCCTCCAGCAAGCGCATTTGTCTCACCCGGTTCGCCGAAATCCTCGGGTGAGTACACAGCGAGTGTCGCACAAGGTGTGCTGGCAATAACCGATCCCGCGGAGGTGATCGTGTACGAATACCCAGTGTCGTCGAGTGAGCGTTACGGCACAGGGGCAGTGTGGTCCTCCAACGGCAGCTTGTACATCCTCTCGGAGAAATCTGCTCCGGTGCAGTTGGCTCCGTCAGGTGATGGCACGTTTGTTTCGAGTACGAAATCGACCGCTGACTTACCGTCGGACATCGCCGCGTTGCTTTAGCCCCGATCCACCGACGTCATCCCGCTGGGCTTCGTGTGCCGGCCTCTTACCACGGTTCCGGCGGCGGGTTGCAGGTGGTGCTGATCGCTCCGCTGTACCTACGCCGAGTCCGCGCCTCATGATGCCGAGGGCATGTGCGCGAAAGGTCCGTCGGTCAGACGCGACAGCAAGGTCTCGATGATCGCGTATGACCGGAGGTCCATTGCGGAGGACCTGCTTACCCGCGATTTGGAGCGATCGTAGGAGGCGCGCCTCGTTCGGCGTGTACGTAGACCGGCCGAAGGCGCGAGTCGATGTCGACTGCGCGTGGTCTCGAACGGTGGTCGACCCCGCAGCGACGGATGACGTCCCCGCCGAGATTCTCGCCCTTCTGCAATAGCGGAGACGCCACATATATCTCGGAATCGAAGTGCGCGTCTACGAATCGGGTGGATAATCGAGGCCAAGTAAAGCGACGGAGGGCCGGTCGATGACTGAAAATTACAATGGCTTGGAAGTTTTCAGCTACCAATTCGATCGGTTTGCTTACGAACACTCGTGGATCGGGGCGCAGACTGGCGAATTCATGCTCGGTCCGCAAGGGGGCGGCATGTTGGAGTTCACCCACGCGATGGTGTTCGCCCTCCCCGAGGGTGGTGCGCACGAAGTACACGGACCCATTCTGGAGTGGTACCTCTCGCACGGCGGACCCTATGGCGCACTTGGCTATCCGATCAGCAACGAGCGCCCGACGCCCACCGGTTCCGGACGCTACAACCTGTTTCAGCGCGGAGCGATCGGCTGGCTTCCGGATACGGGCGCATTCACCATCGGCGGTAGAGAAGAGGATTCTGATGTCAGTCCGGGTCCCGACGCCGCGACGGTTTCCGTTGTCGACGCCTCGATGTCTTCGGTCGGCATAATTGGCTGACAAAGCCAACTTCAGTCCTGTTTTTAGTCTATTTATCTGGTCGAGAAGTATCTTTAGCGATTACCGATGAATTCAGAACAGCGTCGGCTCGTCGAATCCGGTGACGCCTTCGATGCCGAGAATTCGTTGTTTCGTATTCGCCCCGCCGGGAGCGGAGAAGCCGCCTACCTCTCGGCCCGCGCCCAGCACGCGATGACACGGAACGATTATCGGTACCGGGTTTCGGCCCAGTGCCCCGCCCACCGCCTGGGCCGCGCCCGGCACCCCGAGTCGACGCGCGATGTCTCCGTACGTCAGCGTCGCGCCCCTGGGGATCGCGCTGCACGCGGTGTAGACCGAGGCGTCGAACGCCGACACCTGGAGCACCAACGGGATCGGGCTCATGTCCACGGTTCGGCCGGCGAGTAGCGCGACGATTCGGTCGATCGCGTCCGCGGCGAGAGCGTCGACCGGACCTCTGGTTGCGGCGAAGCCGGCCAGGTAATCGAGCATCGCCTCGTCCGACGGCTCGGGTAGTGCCACGGCCATCACGCCGTCCGCGCTCCAGGCAAGACCGCATCGCCCGATGGCCGTGTCGAAGAGGGTGCTGCTCGGCATGGATCGAGTATCCACCGGACGTCGACAGGCAGTCCAGTCGAACGCCCAATGGACTTGAAAGTTCGATGCCAGTGGGTGAATATGGGCTGTATGGCCTCCAGAGTGCTCAATGCAACGTCACTGGCACGAGATCTCGGAAGCTGGCGCGGCGACGCGTCGGCCGATGGATCCGGCAGGCGCAAGGCCTCCCGTCCCACGTACAGGGCTCTCGCAGACGGGGTTCGACTGCTCATTCACGACGGCCGCATCCCGTTGGGTGTCGGGTTGCCGAGTGAACGCGATCTGTCGGCTGCTCTCGACCTGAGTCGCACCACGATCACCTCGTCGTATTCGGTGCTGCGCGACGAGGGCTATCTCATCAGCAAGCAGGGATCGCGCAGCACCGTGGCGTTGCCTGCTGCGCCGACCCCTAACGGCATGTTGATTCAGTCGACGTCGCCGTCGGGTCCGGTGGTGGACATGAGTCATGCGGCCATGTCGGCGGCCGACGGAACCATGACGGCAGCGTACGAGTCTGCGCTGCAAGCACTTCCGACGTATCTGCCCACTCACGGTATGGAGCCCATCGGACTCGCAGTGTTGCGGGAGGCCATCGCGCAGCGCTTCGTCGAACGTGGGTTGTTCACCACCGCCGATCAGATCATGGTGACTTCGGGTGCGCAGCAAGCAGTTCGGTTGCTACTGGGCACGTTGACCGCGCCCGGTGATCGCGTCCTGATCGATCACCCGACGTATCCCAATGCACTCGAGGCCATCAGGCGTGTCGGTGCCCGGCCGGTGCCGGTGCCGGTCCGTCCCGTCGAAGGAGATTGGGATCTCGACGGGATCCGCAGTGCGGCAAGGCAAACCGCCGCGAAGGTGGCGTACTTGATTCCCGACTTCCACAACCCCACCGGGCAGGTGCTCGACGCGGAGGGGCGCGCCGAGCTCGCGCGCATCACCCGAGACACCCGAATGACGCTCATCGTCGACGAAACCATGGTGGACCTGTGGCTCGATGCGCCACCACCGCAACCGGTCGCGTCGTTCGGGCGGGTGTCGGGATCGGACATCGTGACGATCGGGTCGGCGTCGAAGTCGTTCTGGGGCGGTCTGCGCATCGGATGGATCAGAGCGCATCCATCGCTCGTGTCGCAGCTCGCCGGCTCGCGAGCAGCACACGACCTCGGTACCTCGATCGTCGATCAACTGGCGTCGTCGTTCCTGCTGCAGGACGCCGAACCCGCGCTGGAGGTCCGTCGATCCCAACTGCGGGAGCGTCGAGATGTGCTCGAAGATGCTCTGGCCGAACATGTTCCGGAGTGGAAATACCGGCGCTCGGAGGGCGGGATGTCGCTGTGGCTTCAGCTCCCCGCTCCGGTGTCGAGTGCGCTCGCCGCTACTGCGCCTGCGTTCGGGGCAGTATTGGCCGCAGGTCCACGGTTCGGAGTCGAGGGTGCATTCGAGCGTTACCTTCGGCTGCCGTACACCCGTGAGCCGCAGGAGCTTCGGGCTGCGGTTGCGGCCACTGCCGCGGCGTACCGAGCCTTGGCACCGAGCGTCGAATCCGAACAGCCGGCCCTGGTGTTCTGACCGCGAGCTCGAAGTTATGGACGAGAATCAGCCGTAAAGCGTCCATAACTTCGAGTTCGGCGCAAAGAATTACGCCCAGACGGATGCGATGTCGGTCGCCGTGGCGGGCGGTGGCGTCGGGACGCCGTTTTCGGTGCGGGAGAACCGCGGTGCCGGACGGTGCTGCGTCACGCCACCGATGTCGATGAGCGAGTCTCGGTCCTTCATGTGTGGGTGGTTCGGAGCCTCGGCGAAGGTGAGGACGGGGGAGACGCAGGCGTCGGTGCCGTCGAAGATTGCGGCCCATTCGTCGCGGGTCTTGGTCAGGAATGTCGCGGTGAACGTCTCGCGCAGTTCCGGCCAGCGCGACTTGTCCATCTGTGACGGTAGGTCTGCATCGGACAGACCGAGACCGGTCACGAGCTGGGCGTAGAACTGCGGTTCGAGGGACCCGACCGCCATGTACTTGCCGTCCGACGTCTCGTACGTGTCGTAGAACGGCGCGCCCGTGTCGAGCAGGTTGACGCCGCGGTCGTCGCTCCATGCTCCGACGCCTCGCCAGGCCCAGATCATGTGCGACAGTGCCGCGGTGCCGTCGACCATGGCTGCGTCGACGACCTGTCCCTGTCCCGAATTCTGTCGTTCGTAGAGCGCCGCCATGATGCCGAAGACGAGGAACATCGATCCGCCGCCGAAGTCGCCGACCATGTTCATCGGTGGCACCGGTCGTTCGCCGTCGCGGCCGATAGCGTTGAGGACGCCTGTGACGGAGATGTAGTTGATGTCGTGGCCGGCGGTCTGCGCCCAGGGGCCTTCCTGCCCCCAGCCCGTCATGCGGCCGTAGACCAGGCGCGGGTTTCGGGCGAGGGCGTCGTCGGGGCCGAGTCCGAGTCGTTCGGTGACGCCGGGGCGAAAGCCTTCGATCAGGACGTCGGCGCGTTCGATCAGGCCGAGGACCTTCTCGATGTCGGCGGGATCCTTGAGGTTCGCTTCGACGATGGTGCGGCTGCGCAGCTGGTGGTCGTGTGGAGAGACCTGTCCGGCGCGCTGGACGCGGACGACGTCTGCGCCGAGGTCGGCCAGCAGCAGTGCGGCGTGCGGGCCGGGTCCGATCCCTGCGAGTTCGACGACGCGGAGCCCTGCGAGCGGTCCACCAGTGTTAGCCACGTTTGTTGCCTCGTTCCGACTCGTCAGCTGCGATAGTGAATGGAGACTAACGTGTACTAGGGCGTCCAAGTGATGTGGGTGTGGATAATAAGGCTGTGACTGCCCCAGATCCCGTCCGCATCGGTACTCCACTGACCCCCGGTGCCACCCGGGTCATGCTCCTCGGAGCAGGTGAGCTGGGCAAAGAGGTCATCATCGCGTTCCAGCGCCTCGGTGTCGAGGTGATTGCCGTCGACCGTTACGACAACGCCCCGGGGCACCAGGTGGCGCATCACGCGTACACGATCGACATGAGCAACCCCGAAGAGCTGCTGGCCCTGATCGACGCCCAGCAGCCGGACTTCGTCGTCCCGGAGATCGAAGCCATTGCCACCGATGCGCTCGCCGAGGTGGAGTCCAAAGGACGCTCCGTGGTCATTCCGACCGCGCGTGCAACACAATTGACGATGAATCGCGAAGGAATCAGGCGGCTCGCGGCCGAGGAGCTCGGTCTGCCGACCTCGCCGTACGCGTTCGCCGATTCGTTGGACGAGGTCCGACAAGCGTTGTCCCACATCGGCTTCCCCGCTGTCATCAAGCCGGTGATGTCCTCGTCCGGTAAGGGGCAGTCGGTGGTACGAACCGAAGCCGACGTCGAGACGGCGTGGGACTACGCGTTGAAGGGCGGTCGAGTCGACCTCGGCCGCGTCATCGTCGAGGGATTCGTCGATTTCGATTACGAGATAACACTTCTCACCGTGCGCGCGACAAACGGGACTTCGTTCTGCGAGCCGATCGGTCATCTGCAGGAGTCGGGCGACTACATCGAATCCTGGCAGCCGCAACCGATGTCCGACGCGGCACTCGCGTCGGCACGCGAAGTGGCCGAGAGAATCACGACGGCGCTCGGTGGTCGGGGACTGTTCGGCGTGGAGCTGTTCGTGCAGGGCGACAACGTGTACTTCTCCGAGGTCAGCCCCCGGCCACACGATACCGGCCTGGTAACGCTTCGTACGCAACGGTTCTCGGAGTTCGAGCTGCACGCCCGCGCCGTTCTCGGTCTACCGATCGACACGACGCTGCTCTCGCCGGGAGCGTCGGCGGTCATCTACGGCGGTGTCGATGCGGACGGAATCTCGTTCGAAGGCGTCGCCGATGCCCTCGCGGTTCCCGAAACCGACCTTCGACTGTTCGGCAAGCCCGCCAGCTTCGTCCGGCGGCGAATGGGTGTTGCGGTGTCGACGGCGTCGGACATCGAGACCGCTCGCGCTCGGGCCCGCGAGGCAGCAGGCAAGGTTCGACCGACCGTCTAGATTGAGGCCACCACCGCCGCGGTAGCAAGGGCGTTGTTCATCGTGTGCAGTGCGATGCCCGGAATCAACGATCGGTGCAGTCGAACCAGCAGGGCCGCAGCAGAGCCTATGCAGACCATGATCAGCGCGATGGCGGGCAGCACGTGGACGGCCCCGAAACACACCGCGGATCCGAGAACCGCGATCTGCCATCGTGTTCGGGTGTCGAACCACCCGAAGATCACCCGACGGAAGAGGACTTCCTCGAGTACCGGTGCGATCAGCACAGTGCAGGCGATGGTGAGGGTTCCGGCGACCACACCCACGTCGAGTGCGTCGAGAGTCGACGCGCTTCCGCCGGCATCCGAGGCGGGAGCTATGTCGACAGCGCCGGCGAGTGCAATGCCGACGCTCATGGCGGCGATCCACGCGACGGGCACTTCCCACAGCAGGTGCCACAGTGAGCGTGGACCCGACGTGAGCTGCAGATCCTTCCACGTCCAGCCGCGGCGACTCAGCGACTGCCACAAGGCAACTGCGAACACCGCCGTCGCCAGCGGAATGGCGTAGCCGAGTACCCAATTCAGGTCGAACACACCGACGAGAAGCACGACCGCGGCCACCACAGCGATGGCCCCGATGAGCAGGCTGCCGATGGACAGCAGGGCGTCGCCGCCGGAAACGGGACGTTCGAAAGTCGCGGTTCGGGGCACAGGCGTCAACTTACCGGCGATCGGCGTGCACACTTGACCACCATGAGCGCTCTCGGAGAAATACTGGTCGGCCTGGTGATTCTGGTCGGCCTCGTCGGCATCGTCGTGCCCGTCCTGCCGGGCACCATCTTGATCTTCGCGGCTGTTGCGGTGTGGGCGTGGGTTACCGGCGGCACCGCCGCGTGGACGGTGTTCGGCATCGCGACGGTGCTGCTGGTTCTGAGCGGCGTCGTGAAATACACCTGGCCGGGCCGCCGGATGCGCGAGGCCGGCGTGCCGATGCGGTCGCTGATCGTCGGCGGCCTGCTCGGCATCGTCGGCTTCTTCGTCATTCCCGTGGTGGGCCTGTTCATCGGTTTCATCGCAGGCGTCTACGTGGCCGAACTACCCAGGCACCGCAACCATTCCGAGGCCTGGCGATCGACCGTGCACGCCACGAAGGCGGCTGGTCTGTCGATTCTGGTGGAACTGTTCGGCGCGTTGCTCGCCTCGGCCGTGTGGCTCGGGGGAGCAGTACTGATCTAGGGGACCCGATACCAGGCCCGCGCGTTACCGTCGAGCACAGCGGGGAGGTCGCCGCCGACGGCCCCGGAGATGATGTCGATGTCGGTCTCGGAGAACGGCCGTGGGGCTCGCGTACCGGGCAGATCGGTGCCGAACAGCAGTGCCTCCGGGTTCACACGGTGGATCTGCTGAAGGGTGTCGACGATGTCGAGGTCCACGCGGCCGAATCCCGTTGCCTTGACGCGTACTCCGCGGTCGACGAGGTTCAACAGATAGGGAAGTCCCTGCGTCGACAGTCCCAGATGGTCGATGCTCACCGCCGGTAGTTTCGCGAGGATCGGCTCGAGCGAGAGCAGCAACGACGCGTCGACGTACAGCTCGGCGTGCCAGCCCACCAGTTCGTGCACTCGTCGGGCCTGCGTGGTGAGCATCTCGACGTCGGTCTCACCGCGTTTGAGGTTGAATCGCATCGCCCGCACGCCAGCCTCGTCGAGGGCGACGATTTCTTCGTCGGTGCACCCCGGATCGAGCTGGGCCACCCCCACCCAACCGCGTCCGAGCGTCTCCAGTGCGGCCAGCAGATAGCTCTGATCGGTGCCCTGGAACGATGCGGTGACCACGGCACCGCCGGTGATCCCGAGCCCGTCGACGTCGTAGAGATAGTTCGAGACGGTGTACGGATCCGGCGTGTATCCCTGGTTCTCGATCAGCGGAAATCGAGGGTCGATGATGTGTAGGTGGGCGTCGAACACGGGTCCCAGCATGCCAGCTCGCCGATTCGCCGTCGCGGCCACCTGGCTCGGTGTTTGAATGCGAAACATGAAACCGGAGACCACCGTCGTTCTCGACGGATACACGTATTTCGAATGTCCACGCTGGCACGACGGGAGGATCTGGGTATCGGACTTCTACAGCCATCGCGTCGTATCCGCCCTCGAGGACGGTTCCGACGTGCGAGTCGAGGCCGAGGTGCCCAATCAGCCGTCGGGCCTGGGCTGGTTACCCGACGGGCGGCTGTTGATCGTCTCGATGCGCGATTACAAACTGCTACTGCGCGAGCACGACGGGTCGCTGACCGTCCATGCCGATCTGTCGACGTACGTCACGGCGAACCTCAACGACATGCTCGTCGATGCGCAGGGACGCGCGTACATCGGCAACTTCGGATTCGACCTGATGAATTTCGCTCCCGTCGAGACGGCCGATCTGATTCGCGTCGATCCCGACGGGTCCGCGCACGTCGTGGCCTCGGACCTGTACTTCCCCAACGGAATGGCGTTCACCGATTCCGGTGAACTGCTCGTCGACGAGACGGTCGGGAACCGGGTCAGTGCGTTCGATATCGCCGAGGACGGATCGCTGGGGGAGCGGCGTGACTGGGCGACGTTCGGTGAACTGCCGTCGTCGACGGACATGGCAACGGCCATGAGTGAGGTGAAGGTGGCCGCCGACGGCTGTTGCATCGACACCGACGGCACGATGTGGATCGCCGACGCACTCGGTCAGCGCGTGTTGCACGTCGCGCCGGGCGGAGAGGTTCTCGAGCAGCTCGACTTCGATCTCGGAGTGTTTGCGTGCGGACTCGGCGGATCCGACGGTCGCACGCTGTTCGTCTGTGCTGCACCGGATTTCAACGAGCATCAGCGCAAGATCGAAACCGAGGGAAAGTTGCTGGCGGTTCGGGTGTAGAGCGCTTCGCGCATGTGAGTGGAAACTCGTAGCCTGCTACGCGTTTCCACTCACATGCGGCGCCAGCCGCTCTATGCCTTGTCGGGCTCGGAGGCCTTCAGCATGTCCTCACGCTCGACGACCTTGACGCGCTCGCGGCCTTCTTCTTCGCCGAGGGAGCGTTCGTGGGCGTCGAGGCGGTACCAGCCGTCCCAGGTGGTGAACGGAACCTGCTTGCCTTCGAGGAACGAGGTGACGGCCTCGAGGTCCGGCTCGGCCGCACCGGCGAAGCTCGGCGCATCCTCGAGCAGGTTCGCGACTGTTTCGTTGGCGTCGCCCTTGGTGTGACCGATGAGGCCGACGGGTCCGCGCTTGATCCAGCCGGTGACGTACGTGGCGGGAACGGGCGTGGTGGAGTGCGGCGATTCGACGACGCGTCCGGCCTCGTTGGGGATGGTGCCTGCCTGCTCGTCGAACGGGAGCTGGCTGATGTTCTGGCTGAGGTAGCCCACGGCGCGGTAGACGGCCTGGACGTCCCAGTCGTTGTACTTTCCGGTGCCGCGGACGTTGCCGGTGCCGTCGAGTTCGGTGCGTTCGGTACGCAGACCGACGACCTTGCCGTCCTCGCCGAGTACCTCGTGCGGGGACTCGAAGAAGTGCAGGAACAGCTTGTGCGGGCGAGCGCCGACGTCGCGGATGGCCCAGTCCTGCAGGGTGTTGGCGACCATGTCGATCTGCTTGGAGCTGCGGCGAGCCTGCTCGGAGCCTTCGTCGTAGTCGATGTCCTCGGGGGCGACGATGACCTCGATGTTGGGCGAGTGGTCGAGCTCGCGCAGTTCGAGCGGGGTGAACTTGGCCTGAGCCGGGCCGCGACGTCCGAAGACGTGCACCTCGAGTGCCTTGTTGGCCTTGAGGCCTTCGTAGACGTTGGCGGGGATTTCGGTGGGGAGCAGTTCGTCGCCGGTCTTGGCGAGAACGCGTGCGACGTCGAGGGCGACGTTGCCGACGCCGAGGACGGCGACCTTCTCGGCCTCGAGGGGCCAGGTGCGGGGGACGTCGGGGTGGCCGTCGTACCAGGAGACGAAGTCGGCGGCACCGTAGCTGCCGTCGAGGTCGATGCCGGGGATGTTCAGTGCGCGGTCCGCGTTGGCTCCGGTGGAGAAGATGACGGCGTCGTAGAAGCGACGCAGGTCGTCGAGGTTGATGTCGGTGCCGTAGTCGATGTTGCCGAGCAGGCGAACCTGAGGCTTGTCGAGCACCTTGTGCAGGGCGGTGATGATGCCCTTGATGCGTGGGTGGTCAGGGGCAACGCCGTAGCGAATGAGCCCGAACGGGGCCGGCATCCGCTCGAAGAGGTCGATGCTCACGCCCGGTCCGCTGACATTGTGGTCGGACTTCATGAGCGCGTCGGCGGCGTAGATGCCTGCCGGTCCGGCACCGACGATGGCGACGCGGAGTGGACGAGTCTGATCAGTCATGTGCAGCGAGCTACCTTCTTCGAGGGAAGTGCGGACACCCCAGCATAAATTAAGGACAACCTGAGCTGGGGCAGTGGGCAACTTGCCGTATTCCCCGGGTTCCGGTAGGAATTGACCCGTGCAGACGACATACCTGGTCCGACGGTTCACCGTCGACTTCTGTCGCACCTGCACCAACATGTGTTGTCGGTGACCTGACCCGACGCCCAATCCCTGTTCCCCGACGTCGTCGGGACGGGATCCCTCCCTCGACGGCCGTGCCGCGACCAGTAGGCGCACCGCTGTCTCTCGGATTCGAGGACACATGACCACTCTGGAACAGACAGTTTCGCTCACTCTCGACAAGCTCGGCCCGTCGTTCGGTGCCGAAGTCATCGGTCTCGATGTCGCGTCGGCCTCCGATGCGCAGATCCACGCCGTCCGCCGAGCTCTCGTCGAGCACAAGGTTCTCGTGCTCCGAGGTCAGTCGATCGACGACGCAGGCCACATCGAGTTCGGCCGCCGACTCGGTGACCTCACCGCCGGGCACCCCGTGCACGACAGTGGTCACGTCGCCCCCGAGGTCTATGCCCTCGACAGCCAGGACAACGGTTTCGCCGACGTGTGGCACACCGACGTGACATTCATGGAGCGCCCACCGATGGGGTCTATCCTGCGGCCCGTCGTACTGCCTCCGCACGGCGGCGACACCAACTGGGCCGACAGTCAACTCGCCTACGAGTCCCTGTCCGCGCCGGTTCGCCGAATGATCGACGGGCTCACCGCAATTCACGACGGTAACCGTGAGTTCGGCTACTACCTCGCGCAGAAGCGCGGCGGTAAGGGCAACGTGTGGGACGGCAAGGAAGTGACCGCGCTGGTCCCCGTCGAACATCCCGTCGTGCGGGTGCATCCGGAAACCGGCCGCAAGGGGCTGTTCGTCAATCCGGGTTTCACCGCCCACATCGTGGGCGTCTCGGAGGCGGAGAGCCGCGGAATCCTGGATCTGCTGTACGCGCACCTCACCAAGCCCGAGCACATCGTGCGCCACCGTTGGCGTCTGGGAGATCTGGTGCTGTGGGACAACCGCAGCACCTCGCACTACGCCAACCGCGATTACGGCACCGAGCACCGCAAGATGCACCGCATCACGTTGCGCGGCGACATTCCCGTCGGACCCCGGTAGTTCCGGGCACGTCGGATCGAGGAAGATTGCCTACATGGCGTCGTGGAGTGAACGTAGGCAGCAGTGGGTCGACAGTCGTGAGGAAGCGCGCAACAACGCATCCCAGGCGGCTGCCGACTCCGGTGAGCAGCGTCCGCCCACCGCGTGGCCTTTCATCATCGCTGCGGGCATCGTCGTCGTGCTGCTCGTCGGCATCTTCGCGGCGTCCAAGTTCGCCCCCGCGGAGGACAACGTGACACAGGCGCAGTTGCTCACCGACGCCGTCGACGGTTTCCTCGAAGCACAGAACACCGGTGACGCGGATCTGCTGCGTGCGAACACGTGCGCCGATCAGGTCGAGCGCCTGATTCCCGGCGACGACGCCCAGTACCGCACCGACCGCGCAGGCGACGTGGAACGCAACGGCGAGACGTCGATCGACGGAGTGCCCACGGGGTACGAGGTCAACGGCGACCGCGGCGTCGTCACGGTACCGCTGAAGGAAGAGAAATCCGGAGCGCAGACCGACGACAAATGGAAGTTCGTGCGGGTGAACGACACCTGGTTGGTGTGCAATGTCTGATCTCGGTATGTGTGTCGTAACAGCAAGTGACGGAAGGCTGATCCAGTGACCTACGCAGGTGACATAACCCCGCAGGCGGCGTGGGAGTTGTTGCAGAGCAACCCCGATGCCGTTCTCGTCGACGTCCGCACGCACGCCGAGTGGCAGTACGTCGGCGTACCCGACACCTCCGGCATCGATCGCCCGACCCACCTGATCGAGTGGGTGAGCTACCCCGACGGCGCTCGCAACACCGGCTTCGTCGACGAGCTGAAAGCCGCAGGCGTGGACGGCGATCGGCCGGTGGTGTTCCTGTGCCGCTCCGGTCAGCGATCCATCGGTGCGGCCGAGGCCGCCACGGCTGCGGGAATCGGCCCGTCCTACAACGTGCTCGACGGTTTCGAAGGTGCCACCGATGCTGACGGCCACCGCGGTGCCGTGGGGTGGCGTGCGGTCGGGTTGCCCTGGAGGCAGTCGTGACGAACATTCCCAGAGGCGGGGGTTTTCAGAAGCCGCTACCCGACGGTGTGGGTCAGGGAACGCTGGGAGTTCGCGGCGGTCTGATGCGATCGGGCTTCGATGAAAACGCCGAAGCGCTGTATCTCACCTCGGGTTTCGTCTACGAGAGTGCCGGTGCCGCCGAGCGGGCGTTCACCGGTGACATCGATCATTTCGTGTACTCGCGCTACGGCAACCCGACGGTCAAGATGTTCGAGGAGCGGTTGCGGCTGATCGAGGGTGCCGAGGCGTGCTTCGGCACGTCGAGTGGAATGTCGGCAGTGTTCACCGCGCTCGGCGCACTGTTGAAGGCCGGCGATCGATTGGTCGCTGCGCGTAGCCTTTTCGGTTCCTGCTTCGTGGTGTGCAACGAGATTCTGCCGCGCTGGGGCGTCGAGACCGTCTTCGTCGACGGCGAGGACCTCGAGCAGTGGGAGCAGGCGCTGTCGGTGCCGACGACCGCGGTGTTCTTCGAGACCCCGTCCAATCCGATGCAGTCGCTCGTCGATGTCAGGCGGGTGTCCGAGATGGCGCACGCCGCCGGCGCAACGGTGGTGTTGGACAACGTGTTCGCGACGCCTCTGCTGCAGCGCAGTCTCGAACTCGGTGCCGACGTGGTGGTGTATTCCGGTACCAAGCACATCGACGGCCAGGGCCGGGTGCTCGGCGGCGCGATCCTGGGATCGAAAGAGTACATCGACGGTCCGGTACAGACGTTGATGCGGCACACCGGACCTGCCCTGAGCCCGTTCAACGCCTGGACCTTGCTCAAGGGGCTCGAGACAATGCCGGTGCGTGTGCGGCATTCGGTGAACTCCGCGCTGCAGATCGCCGAGTTCCTCGAAGGGCATTCGGCGGTGCGGTGGGTCAAATACCCGTTCCTGCCATCACATCCGCAGTACGAGCTGGCGACGTCGCAGATGTCGGGCGGCGGCACGGTCGTCACGTTCGAGCTCGATGCCCCCGAGGGCGCAGGCAAGCAGCGTGCTTTCGAGTTGCTCGACGGCCTGAAGATCGTGGACATCTCGAACAACCTCGGCGATTCCAAGACGCTCATCACCCACCCGGCCACCACCACACACCGCGCGATGGGGCCGGAAGGTCGTGCCGCAGTGGGCATCACCGATGGCGTCGTGCGGATCTCCATCGGTCTCGAAGACACCGAGGACCTGATCGGGGATCTGGACCAGGCGTTGAAGTAGCTGGGTCAGTTCTCGAAGACGCTGAGTACCGTTCTGAACTTTGCCGTGGTTTCGTCCAGCTCGGCGTCGGGGTCCGAGTCGGCGACGATGCCGCCGCCGGCTGTGGCGGTACCGGACAGGCCGTCCGCGGTGAGTTCGATGCACCGGATCGCGACCATCCATTCACCGTCCCCGCTGCCGTCGGTCCATCCGAGCGCACCGGCGTAGAAGCCGCGGGATCCCTCGATCTCGGTGATCGCTCGCATGGCGGCGGCGCGGGGAACACCGGCGACGGCAGCGGTGGGATGCAGCGCCAATGCGAGGTCGAGGGCCGACGTCGACGGGTCGGCCAACGTACCGACGATCGGCGTGGACAGGTGCCACAGCTGCGGAGTGCTGCTCAGCTGAGGTGTCGCGGGTACGTCCAGTGTCTCGCAGAACGGCGCCAGTGCTGCCTTGATCTCGTCGACGACGAAGCGATGCTCGGCCTGGTCCTTCGCGCTGGCCGCCAGTGCCGCCGAGATACGCGCGTCCTCGTCGGGGTCGGTGGAGCGCGCGGCCGTCCCGGCGAAGGGATGGCAGCTGACGACGTTCCCGCGTTTGCGCACCAGCAGTTCGGGGCTTGCGCCGACGAGATGTCTGCCGGGCTCGTCTGTGGGCGAGAGGTCTGCGAAAAAGCCGTTTCCCATCGGATCGCGAGTCACCAACGCGCTCAACACCGCTGACGGATCGATGGGCGACTCTGCGGCCAATTCGATCGCTCGTGCGAGCACGATCTTCTCGGCGACACCGGCTTTCACACGCCGCACGACCTCACGTACCCGTTCGACGTGGACGCCCGGTTCGGGGATCTGGCGTACGACGGTGACGGACGGCAGCGGCGGCTGAGCATCCGGTACCGCCCACGCACCGGCGCGTCGGTAGAACTCCGCCGGCTCGATCAGCGCGGTGGCGTCGGACATGTCGAAAGGCAATACCCCGACGACGTTTCGGCCTTGCTGTACCGCCGCGACTGCGTCGGCGACGTCCGGAAACTGTTGCTGCACTCCCAAGCCGACGACATGATGATCCTGCCGAGACAGAACGAATCGGAGTTTCATCAGAACGGGTTCTGTGTGCGGCCCACCAGGTCTGCGACGGAATCGAGCACTTTCGTCGGACGGTACGGGTACTGCTCGACGGACTGTACGGTCGAAATGCCGGTCAACACCAGAATGGTCTGCAATCCGGCTTCCAGGCCGGACAGCACGTCGGTGTCCATCCGGTCGCCGATCATCAGCGTGTTCTCGGAGTGCCCGCCGATGGCGCGTAGAGCCGAACGCATCATCAACGCGTTGGGCTTGCCCACGTAGTACGGCTCCTTGCCCGTCGCCTTGGTGATGAGTGCGGCGACCGAACCGGTCGCGGGCAGCGAACCCTCGCGCGACGGACCGGTCGCGTCGGGGTTGGTGGCGATGAAGCGCGAACCCTTCTCGACGAGACGAATGGCGGTGGTGATGGCCTCGAACGAGTACGTTCGGGTCTCCCCGAGCACCACGTAATCAGGGCTGGAGTCGGTGAGGGTGTAGCCGATGTCGTGCAGCGCGGTGGTCAGACCCGACTCGCCGACGACATAGGCGCTACCGCCGGGCCGCTGATTGCCGAGGAAGGTGGCGGTGGCGAGAGCGGAGGTCCAGATGGACTTCTCGGGAATGTCCAAGCCGGTGAATGCGAGACGTGCGCGCAGGTCACGTGGGGTGCGGATCGAATTGTTCGTCAACACGATGAACGGGATCTCGTTGGCCTGCAGCTCGGCGAGGAACGTGTCGGCACCGGGGATCAGGTGATCCTCGTGGACCAGAACTCCGTCCATGTCCATCAGGTACGTCCACGGCAGGGGCTTCTGGATATCGGTCACCCCTCCATTGTGGACCATCCGGCGACCTGCGGACCATCTTCTCGACGCGGCCTAACTCGCTCGCCGCTCGTGGTCGCGTCGCGAGTTGGCCCGATGCACCAGCCGTTCGCGGGCCGTCATGCCGCCCCACACTCCGAACGGTTCGTTGGCTGCCAACGCGAACCGCTTGCAGGCGTCGAGCACCCCGCAGCCTGCGCACACCTGCTTGGCGCGATCCTCGCGTTGGCGACGCGCCGTTCGCCCCTCACCGGAGGGGGAGAAGAAGATCTCCGAGTCCTGACCCCGGCACAGTGCGTCGAGCTGCCAGTCCCAGGATTCGGCGGCAGACGAGGAAATCCTGCGTTCGATCATGGCGATTGCGGTGTTCTTCGACGCGGCAGAGTTGTTCGGCATCGTGGCGACCCAGTCCTTTCGTCGACGCTGTCGCTAGGAACCCTTGCCGTGTCGAAGGCGCGAGGCAATGGTTGAAATCAGGGTGATTCGAGACCGCGGTTCAGGACACGTCGGGGGTGTACTGATACAGGGCGTTCACTCGGTCGTCCAGCATGAACAGCGGAAGGATCACAGCCTGGATCGCGGCGATCACGGCAGGGAGATAGTCGCCTGCGACGACACACACGAGACTGCCGAGACCGAACAGAACAAGCGTCATACGGGGAAGCAGCCACGTCGGCTTCCGGTCAGTTCGCCTGAGCCCGTGGACAATCGCGGCCGCGACCGCCACGAGAATGGCGCTGTGAGCGGCCAGACGTATCGAATCGGACGTCTCGGCCATTCGGAATGTGCCGATCACGACCAGCGAACCGAGAAAGACGACACTCGCTGCGTTCAGCTGCTGATAGCGCGGCGTTTTTCGAAAGCCATCGTCACCGATCCTGGCTTTCCGCACGTGCATGGGTCGAATTCTCGCACGAGGGTGGTGGAGTTCGTCGACCCTCTACAGATCCAACCCGGGGGCGGTTGCGAGCTCGACGAGCGAATCGACTGCGATGGTGTCGTCGAAACGCAACTGCACCACCGTGTTCGACGGTCTGAGCACACTGAGCCACTCGGTCGGTTCCGTCCCTATCGTGCGCAGGTCGGACCTGCGGGTCACCACGGTGCCGTCGGGTATAACACTGCGCACCGCGTCCGGATTTTCGGGCCAATCCTTGTTGTCCTCGAGGGATATCTCGACGTTGAGCTGTGCGGTGCCGCGCGAGGTGGTGAGAACGACAGCATTGCAGGCGCTTCCGCTTCCCGAGCGACCTGGCATCAGGTCGCCCACAGCAACATCGGTGGATGTGTTCGGAAACGTGGTTTCCCACTGCGTCTGGAGTGCCGATCCGATGCGCTCGACCACATCGCGTGGGAGTGGGGGAACGGGGAACTCGCGCGGTGATCCACAGTCGGCTCGCGCTGGTTTCGTACCTTCGGGGACGCGTGCGCTCACCCGCAGTTCGGGATTCGAGACGATGTCGCGGAGCTCGTCGGCCTCGAGGGGGAGTTCGGCCTCGGCTCCTTCGTTCGAAGTCCGTGCGTGGACGGTGGTGTCCGGGAAGTATGCGGTCGCTGTGCGTCGATGCGTCGATACCCCGTCGTACTCGGACACCGCATCCAGCACATCGACGACGGTGCCGTCGGGCAGCGTGGTCCGTTCGTCGACCGATCCCTCGGTGCACGGCGGAATCGCATCGTCCCACGCCTCTGCCGAGACCCGAAGTGGTGCAGCGACTCCTGCACGATCGACAACCCCGGATGCCGTGCTGTCCCCACTGATGTCCTCTACGGTCATGCCGCCCGACAGTTCGGCATTCTTCGAGTAGATCTGTATCGGTTGGAACACCAGTGAATTCGAGGGGGACGCGAACTGCACTTCGACGTCTGCGGGCAAGGAGCGAACCAAGGACTCCGACATCGCCGACGCCTTCTCGGCCGTCAGCCACGGGTAGTCGGGGTTGTCGTACGTGCCTGGGTAGGAACCGGTCAAGAAGGAGAACGTCTCGCCGTCGGGAACAACGACGTCACAACCCGGTATGTCCTCGACCTCGGGTTGCGAATCATGGGTGATTCCGGCTGCCACACAGCCCGCGGTGACGATCGCAGCGACGACCACGGCGTCGATCCACACTCCACTACGCCGTATGTCGAGTCGCACACGACAAGCCTAATCGGTGATCGAGTGGCTCACGAGTAGTGCGCAACTCCCGGTTCCGGTCCGAAGACCTGTTCTTCACATCTAGCGGCCCGCGTCGCATCCGGCGTCTCGGTGCCGGGGCATATTCAGCTGACACTCGGCTAACATCGTCGGTGGCAAGGGTTGAAATCATAGTGATTGTAACCGAATGCGCACGTGCACTTGACTTTTCGATAGATTGTTCTGTACGTTCCTGTCACCATCCAGAGCGACCGAGAGACCTTGGCTCGATGACGTCGCAGCAACCCCGCCCTACGGCGTGTGGGTGCTACCGCCAGGACCGATGGAGGCACGACCGATGAACATCTGTATCTGTACGCACGCTTGACCGATCGGCGTACTCACAGCACGAAATCTTCGAAAGGCAACCCAGCGATGATCGCTGCCCATCCGACCCGGCGGTTCCGGTGACTCAACTCGACTCTCGTCCCGTTGTGGACACGACGGACGACATTCCCGACGAACAACTCGTCGTTGCACGCACGTGGCACCCGTGGCGCTGGGTGATCGCGGCCGCAACGCTGATCGTGGTCGGTCAGTTCCTGCACGGCTTCGTCACCAACCCCGGCTGGGATTGGGGCACCTTCGCGCAGTACTTCACTGCAGCATCGGTGATGTCGGCGCTGTGGTTGACCATCCAGCTCACCTTCTGGGGAACGCTGATCGGTTTCGCCATCGGTATCGGCCTGGCGGTGGCCCGGCTGTCCGACAATCCTGTGCTGCAGGTTATTTCCTGGTTCTACATCTGGGCCTTCCGTTCCATCCCGTTGATCGTGCAGCTTCTGTTCTGGTTCAATATTGCGTACCTGTACCAGACTCTGTCGTTGGGAATTCCGTTCGGTCCCAGCTTCTTTCAGTTCGACGTCAACAACGTCATCAGTGGATCGACGGCGGCCATCATCGGGCTGGCCCTGCACCAAGCGGCCTACTCCGCCGAGATCGTTCGGGCCGGCATCATCTCGGTGGACCAGGGGCAACTCGAAGCTGCAGCAGCGCTGGGGATTCCGAAGAGGCGCGAGTTCTTCAAGATCGTTCTGCCGCAGGCGATGCGAGGGATTCTCCCCAACGCGGCCAACGAGGTGATCAGTCTGTTCAAAGGCACGTCGATCGTGTCGGTGATGGCTATCGCCGAATTGTTCTATCAGGTGCAGGTCATATACGGACGCAACGGGCGCGTGGTTCCGCTGCTCATGGTCGCGACCGTCTGGTACATCATTCTGACGTCGGTACTGTCGATCGTGCAGTTCTACGTCGAGCGGCACTACGCCAAGGGCGCGGTACGCACCATTCCGCTGACGCCGATCCAGCAGATTCGCCACAAGCTCTCCAACGTCACCTTCGCGCCGAGAGGGGCAACCCGATGACCACTCTCGATGCCTCCACATCCACTGCCGCAACGAGATACGCGGTCGAGGTGCGCGGCGTCCACAAGTCCTACGGCGGGCTCGAGGTGCTCAAAGGCGTCGACCTCCTCGTACGTCCCGGTGAGGTGACCGCGATTCTCGGCCCCTCGGGTTCGGGCAAGTCGACCCTGCTGCGCGCTCTGAACCATCTGGAGAAGGTGGATCAGGGCACCGTCCGGATCGACGGTGATCTGGTGGGATATCGGCGCAAAGGCAACAAACTGCACGAACTCAGCAACAAGGAGATTCTGCGGCAGCGTTCCCAGATCGGTTTCGTGTTTCAGAACTTCAATCTGTTTCCTCACCTGACGGTCCTCGAGAATGTCATCGAAGCCCCGATCTCTGCGCAGAAGCGCACGCGTTCCGACGTCGAACCCGAGGCGCTGGCTCTCCTCGAACGAGTCGGGGTGCACGCGAAAGCCCATGATTATCCGCGACGACTCTCCGGCGGACAACAGCAGCGGGTCGCCATCGCGCGTGCACTTGCCCTGCGTCCCACTGTCATTCTGTTCGACGAGCCGACGTCAGCGCTCGACCCCGAATTGGTGGGAGAGGTTCTCGAGGTCATCCGCGGCCTGGCACGCGATGGTGCCACCCTGGTGATCGTCACGCACGAGGTCGGGTTCGCCCGCGAGATCGCCGACACCGTCGTCTTCATGGATGGCGGCGTCATCGTCGAACAAGGCTCTCCTGCAGAGCTTCTCGATTCACCCCAGGAGGAACGCACCAAGTCGTTCCTCGCTCACGTTCTCTAGCTCTCACTCATGCTTCACCTGCACCCACGAACGGGGAAAGTCATGTCCGGATCATCTCGTAGGCTCGCGGTAGTAGCGTCGGCATTCGCTGTCCTGGCACTCACTGCGACAGCATGCAGCGAGCCCACTGCCGAATCTCAGGTCGTCACCGAGGACGGCGGATCGTTCGATCTTTCACCCGAGCAGGCCGACCGCGTTCGCGCCCAGAAGGTCGACGACATCGCAGCGGAAGTGCCGCAAGCGATTCGCGATCGCGGCACCCTGATCGTCACCGGGGCGGGCGGTACCGCGCCACCGCTGCGTTTCTACGCGACCGACGACACCACCATCGTGGGGTCCGAGGTGGACTTCTCGTACCTGATCGCCGACATTCTCGGTCTCGACGTCGATCTTCAGGTCGCAGATTGGTCGCAGAACTTCGTGAAGATCGACTCCGGCGAGAACGACGTGTTCATCTCCAATGTCACCGTCACCGAGGAGCGCAAGGAAAAGTACGACTTCGCGACCTATCGACTGGACAACCTCGCTTTCGAGGCGCAGAAGGACACCGATTGGACAGTCGAGAAGCGTCAGGACATCGCAGGCAAGAAGATCGGTGTCGGCTCCGGTACCAACCAAGAGCAGTTGCTGGTCGACTGGAACGAGCAGAACGTAGCCGAGGGTCTGGCTCCAGCCGAGATCGCTTATTACCAGAACACCTCTGATTACTACCTGGCGCTCGGGTCAGGCCGTATCGACGGGTACCTGGGACCCAATCCGTCCGCGGTTTATCACGCGGCAACCGGTGGTGAAACCAAGATCATCGGCACGTTCTCGGGTGCCGGAGATGCGCTGCAGGGTGAAATAGCAGTACTGACCAAGAAGGACAATGGGCTCATCGACGCCGTGCAGGACGCAGTGAACCACGCCATCGAGGACGGCAGCTATCAGAAGGTGATCGATCGTTGGGGCCTGCAGTCCGAGGCAGTGACCGAGTCCGTCATCAACCCGCCCGGGCTACCCCGCAAGGAAGGTTAGACAACTGAGCAGAGTTGACGTCGGCCGGGAAGCTGATCTGGTCGACAGTTAATCGAGACAGGAAGCACATGAGCGCGACGTTCGATGTCAACATTCGCACTGGTGACACGGGTCCAGGACGCGTGGACTTCGTCGAGGTCGATCAGCACGATCGGCTGGCGACGCCCCTGCTGCAAGAACTGGCGATCGAATATTCGTCCCGGTACGGCCGGAGCCCCGGTGTCCAATACGAGGAACTGAAGTCCTATCCCGCCCGGGAGTTCGCACCGCCGGGTGGTGTGTTGGTAATTGCCTTGGCCGATGGCGTTCCTGTCGCCGGAGGTGCGTACCGGAAATACGACTCGGAAACCGCAGAGCTGAAACGTATTTGGACATCGAAAGAGCACCGCGGCAGGGGATTCGGCAGACTCGTCGTGGCCGAGCTGGAACGCAGCGCACGTGATCGCGGGTATCGCAGGGTCTACCTGACGACCGGCTGGAATCAGCCCGAGGCCGTTGCGCTGTACCTGGCAGCTGGATACACCCCGCTCTACGACCGAAGTCTGCCGTCCAGAACAGTCGGATCGCACCCCTTCGAGAAGAGTCTCGAATGAGCCCGGTTCAGTGATGCCCGACTACGGCCCGAGTGGGCTGCGGTGTCGCCGAGCAATGTTTGTCAGCCCGACGTGTCGGCGTGGTGTTCCAGAGCTGCACCGACCCAGAACTGCAGTGCCTGTTCGCTCGTCAGCGCTTCTGCATCGACGGTGATCCAGCCTTCACCCATCGACCGCCCCTTGCCCATGACGGCATGGTGGGCCCCATCGAGCTGGAGGTATTCGGGTTCGCGTACCCCGTCCACACGAACAAGCAAGGCACGGTTTTCGGTGCCGACACACACCACCATTCTGTCTCGCACCATGAACGCCAGACCGCCGAACATCTTCTGCTCACGCAGACTCTCCTGGTCCCAGAGAGCGTCGCGGATGCGGTCCGCAAGAAGCTCGTCGTACGCCATGCGCTCGTACTCCTCCTGTGATGGTTGTATCGATGGAACCCCCTGGTCGTGTCGAGCGCAACTGTGGGTCGACGCAATGGGGGATTCGTGTGTCAGCGTTGCAATCCTGCCGGAGGCGGGGCTGTGTCGATGGCCGGGTGGTGCGACAGTCAGAGCTGTGCCCTGACGCTTGTGTGGGTCGTCATGCGGGTTGTCGTGGTTCTCCGTCGCCTGTGTCGCCTGTGTCGCTGTGGTGGTCGGGTGGGTAGAGGACTTCTTCGGGGTGGTGTGCGTGGTTGATCAGCCCGCGGCGTGTGGGGTCCATTCCGGTCGGTGGGTGCCACAGGGTTCTGCCCGGATAGCGATGTCCTGCTGTGGTTTTGGTGGTGGCCCACTTTCCGGGTCCGGTGCCGACGTGTGCGTGGTGCATGTCGCATCCGAAGGTGAGGGAGTCGATGTCGGTGGGTCCGCCCTCGACCCAGTCGTCGAGGTGGTGGGACTGGCACCAGGTCGCGGGGCGGGTGCAGGAGGGGAAGCTGCAGCCGCGGTCGCGGGCGATGAGGACGATGCGTTGGTCGGCGGAGGCGATGCGTTTGGATCGGCCGAGGTAGAGGGCTCTGCCGTTGTCGTCGAAGATGGTGAGGTAGTGGTGGGCGTGCGATGCCATGCGGATGGCGTCGCGGATCGAGACGCGGGATCCGGTGGCGGTCATGGCGTAGCCGCAGCCTGCGTCGAGGTCTTTGAGGCTCATGGTGACGATGGCGGTGACGGGCAGCCCGCGGTGGGTGCCGAGGGTGCCGGAGGCGAGGGTGTGACGGAGCGCCATCTTCAGGGCGTCGTGGCGGCGTTCGTTCTGGGTGCGTAGATCCCGTGCGGCGGCAGCGTCGCGAGCAGCGGTGTCCGATGCGTCGGCGTCGGGTTGGCCGCCGGGTTCGGCAGTGCTGTCGGAGCCGGCATCGTCGTTGGTGTCGTTGGTGTCGTTGGTGTCGTTGGTGTCCTTGGGTGCCGCTGCGTCCTTGGCTGCAGCTGTGCCGTTGGACCCTGTGCCGCAACCACAGTCGTCACCGTCGCACTCGCCGCAGTCGCCTTCGCAGCAGTCCTCGTCACCGCAGTCGTCGTCACTGCAGTCACTGTCCCCGTTGCGGGTCGTCCCATCCCACAGGCCTGCATCGCTCGACCCGGCATCACCGGACGACGGCTCGGACGTCGGCTCGGGCTGCTGTGCAGTGGACTTGCTGTCAGCTTCATCGTCGTGGACGACCGACGTCGGGTCGGCAGGATTGTTGACTCCTGGTTTCGCGGCTTTGGAGAACAAGGCCTCGAGGTAAGCGCGTAGTTCGGAATCGACGCAGAAGTTTCCTTCGGACATGCCGTCGGAACCCTGTTCACCGAGGTAGAAGAATGCATCCCGTTTCCGTGGCTTCGGCTTCGCGTTCTTGTCTTCGTCTTCGTTCTCGTCGAAGTCGCCGTCGGGGTCGAGGATCGAGTCCAGGTGCGCCACCAGTGGCGCGAAGTCGTCGGGCCGTCGGGTCGAGGCGAGACCGACCAACTGCTGTTCGGCGCGATCGCGGGTTTGCGAATCCACACTCGACGGTAGGTGCCGGAAGAATTCACGGATCATCTGCACATGCTGGGCATCGAGCAACCCTGCCCGCACCGCTGCAGCGGTGTGCGGCAACAAAGGCGGTAGCGGTTCGCCGGACAGTGCGGTGCGGTCACCCAGTTCGGCGGCCAGACGTACTCGCGCACCGGCTGTTCGTGGGGTGATCCGCAGCATCCACGCCACCGAGCACGGCACCGACCCCGGATACACGTCGAGGCCGTGCTGTGCGATCAGTTCGTTGAGCCAGGTGTGCGAGTAGGCGGTCACCGATCTGGTGAGCGCTTCCATGCGTTGGATCACCGCACGCCGGTCGGCATTCGACCATGCCACCGACGCCTGCCCCGCCAACTCGGCGACCGCCGACTCCACCGCCTCGACCAACCCAGCCAAGACAGGGTCGAACACAGCAGGGGCAGGCGGCACCGTCTCGATGCCGTCCACCCCTGATCCGCCGTCCCCCGAAAGCATGAACAGAATCTACCGCGACCCACCGACAAGTATTCGAACGTACGTTCCCGCATCATTTGGCTGTCGCTGCGGCCCAGCTGGAGTCGGAGCGCGGCACTATGCGGCCAATTTACATATGGACCAAAAGTGTGACGTTGTCGGTTTTGTACAACCACGAGTCGCGAAGATGCTGGTGGCGGCGTTCAATATCTCCCAAGGCGGACGTAACGACCACAGCAGCGTTGCTTGCATCGGTGACGAAAGCCCCTGCTCGACGGTATCTCCGAACGCGACTGTCGAGCCGGTGTCCAATGTTGTGTGTTGACCCAGTGGGGATGATCGACATGAACGACTCGTGTGGCTCCGCGCTTTCGTGCAGTTCGCCCAAGGACATGATCACCCGTCTCCAGTTCGGCACCGCCGACCTGTGGCCAGAGGACGCGGCGCTTCCTGCCCGCTGGCGCTACATGGCCGATCTGGTCGACTCCGATCGCGGTATTCTCGCTGAGCTCCACGGTTCGGTGTCGACGCAGGTGGCGGATGCTCTCGCTGCGGCTGCGGAACTGTGCAGACAATCGGCCGATGAGCCTGTGACCGCCGGAGACTGGGCGCTACTCGGACGAGCACTGGCGTGGCTCGGCCCCGGCGGTTCCGATATCGATCGCGCGTTGCTTGCTGTGGGAGAAGAATTGACACTGATCGGTCTCGACGGTGCGGAACAGGATTTCTCGGTCGCGACCTGGCTCTGCATGGACGTCCTCGTCCGATTCGCTCATGCCGGCGAAGCGATCGACTACTGGGTGCACCGCGTGAATGCGCCAGAGTTGAACAAAGTTGCGTCGCATGATGATTCGAGATCTTGCGCGAGTGGGAGCGCTGGACTGGCGCTGGCCGTCTGAACGGTAGGCGTCGGTCCGACCGCGCTTCTCGCGTCCATTATCGGCGGGTTTTCCTACCCCGGTTGGCAACCGGGGCGATGCTCTCGTAGTATCGGAAACTGTAGGACCATCCAGAGCGACCGAGAGACCTGGCTCTATGACGTCGCAGCAACCCCCCGCTCGTCGGGTGAGGGTGCTACCGCCGGGACCGATGGAGGATTGCACGTGAACACCCGAGTTGCCGCAGGCTTCGTCAACGGTTGCCGCCGTCTCCATGTCGATCTGTGCCGCCTCAACGGTTCGACCTGTCGCAGCTGACATTTCGTCACAACTCGTACTTCACACCTCACCTCATCATCTGCGCGCACTCCTTCCTGGGCACACCCAGCTCGGATGCGGGATCGTGCGCGCGATCGACCAGATATCGGAGACACCTACGTGTCCACTCGTCCTGCATTCCTGGTGGCCGGCCTGATCGCCACTGCAGCCACAGTCCTCGCCGGATGCGCCGGTGGTGCCGCCACCACGGCCGCCGACGCCGGTCCGGCCCAGCCCGGCGGAACTCTGCGTTACGGCTTGTCCGGGGCCCCGACCTGCTCGGATCCCGCCCAGTCCGGCACCAACCAGACCATCTACGTCACCCGTCAGGTCGTCGATTCACTCACCGATCAGAACCCCGAAACCGGTGAGATCGAACCGTGGCTGGCCGAGCGGTGGGACGTGGGTCCCGATGCGAAATCCTTCACATTCACGCTGAAAGACGGCGTCACCTTCAGTGACGGCACGGTGCTCGACGCGGCGGCGGTGAAGGCGAATTTCGACGCAATCATCGGCCTCGGCGCAGCGAAGGCACCGTTGGCGGCGAGCTATCTGACCGGCTATCAGAGCGCCACGGTGGTCGACCCCTCGACGGTGCGCATCGACTTCGCAGCACCGAATGCGCAGTTCCTGCAGGCGAGTTCGACACCTCAGCTCGGAATTCAATCCATCGCGACCTCCGCGCAGTCGGCCGAGTCGCGGTGCTTGGGTACCAATATCGGATCGGGACCGTTCACCTACGCGGATTACCAGCAGGACCGGTCAGTCATTCTGGCCAAGCGAAGCGGATACAACTGGGGTTCAGCGGTATTCGGTCACACCGGCGAGGCCTATCTCGATCGCATCGAATTCACCATCGTGCCCGAGTCGGGCGTTCGCACAGGAAGCTTGTCCTCCGATCAGCTCGACGCCGTCAGCGACGCGTTGCCGCAGGACGCTCCGCAGATCGAAGCGACCGGCGGCCGAATTCTGACCACCTCGAACCCGGGAGTCCCGTTCGGCATTCAGCCCAACGTAACTCGCGGTGCGCTACAAGACCCCGCCGTCCGGACGGCCCTGGTACCGGCGATCAACCGTCAGGAACTCGTCGATACCGTCCTCGGGCCCGACTTCCGCACGGCGACAAGCACGTTGGCCAGCGCCACCCCAGGTTACGTCGAGCTCGTCGATGTCACCTACGATCCCGAGAAGTCCAAATCGCTGCTCGACGACGCAGACTGGGTTCCCGGTGCCGACGGAATCCGTGAAAAGGACGGGCAGAGGCTGAGTTTCGAGGTCATGTACTCCGCAGTGTTCGCTGGCAACCAGGCGATCCTGGAGTTGACGCAGCAGCAGCTACGTGCGGTGGGCGTCGACCTGCAGCTCGAGTTGGTCTCGACGTCCGAGGCGACAGCACGTCAGGGCACCAAGGACTACGACTCCACGTACTACAACAGCACCCGCGCCGACGGCGACATTCTGCGCACCACGTTCGCCGTGGACGGACGTAACCTGAACGCGCGCGGCCCGATTCCCGATCTGGATGCATCGCTGACCGATCAGCTCTCGACCACCGATCTGACGGCGCGCAACGACATCCTCGCCACCGCTCAGCAGCAGGTGCTCGACAACGGACTGTGGATCCCCACCATCGAGCTGTCGCAGGCCGTCGGCGCGGCGTCGAAAGTGCAGGATCTGAAGTTCGAGGCCTCCGCTCGACTGCAGTTCTTCGATACCTGGCTGAGCGCATGATCCGGTACCTCGGACAGCGCGTACTGCAGGCAGTGGCAGTGCTGTGGGCCGCGTTCACCATCTCGTTCGGCGTGCTGTTCCTGCTGCCCTCGGACCCAGTCAGTCTCGCTGTCGACTCTGCCGGTTCGGGCACACCGGTCGACGCGGCGGCCGTCGCAGAATTGCAGGCCCGCTACGGTTTGGACCAGCCGGTGTGGGTGCAGTACTGGCATTCGCTGACCGGGGCTGTGCACGGCGATTTCGGATTGTCCATCGCCACCGGACAGCCGGTGACGACGGCGATCCTCGATGCCGTGCCGAGCACGCTCGGCCTCGCAGGCACCGCACTGGTATTGGCGGTCGTGTTCGGGTCGGCACTGGCGTACGCCGCGACGTACACCCGAACGCCGTGGCTGAAAAATCTGTTGTTCGCACTCCCGCCGCTCGGGGTGGCTGTACCGACCTTCTGGGTGGGACTGTTGTTACTGCAACTGTTCTCGTTCCAGTTGAGGTGGTTCCCGGCCTTCGGTGACGCCGGAGCGGCTGCACTGGTGTTGCCTGGGGTCACATTGGCATTGCCGACCGGTGCGGTCATCGCTCAGGTGTTGGCCACCAGCATGTCGACTACCTGGAAGCAGCCGTTCGTCGATGTTGCTCGCGCCAAGGGCGTCTCGCGGCTACGGGTGCAAACGCGGCATATAGCGCGGCTGTCGTCCATCCCGGCTTTCACGATCGCGGGTGTGTTGGTGGGGACGCTGCTCGCCGGATCGGTCGTCGTCGAGACGGTCTTCTCGCGGGCCGGAGTGGGACGGCTGACCCAGACCTCGGTGTTGGCCCAGGATATTCCGGTGGTGCAGGGCATCGTGGTGTTGACCTCGCTGGTGTTCGTCGTGGTGAACCTGGCCGTGGACCTGCTGTATCCGCTGATAGACCCGCGCATCGTGCGCGAGTACAAGCCTGCGCGCGCAGTCGCGGAACCGGAGAAAGCTCATGTCTGACATTCTGATTCGTGACCGCGAGGTTCGGGCGGAGGCGTTGCTCGAGGCAGAGCCGGTGCCGTCGACAGCTCGGCGTCGCCGGGTTCTGACGGACGCCCGGAAGCACGTGTGGCTTGCCTTGTCCGCGCTCGTGCTGCTGCTCGCGCTGGGATTCGCACTCTTCCCCTCCGTGTTCGCGAGCGGAGACCCGTTGGTGGGCGTGCCCGCCGACAAGCTCCAGGCCCCCAGTACGGCACATTGGTTCGGCACCGACAACATCGGCCGTGACGTCTTCACCCGCGTGGTGCACGGCTCCGGCCTGTCGTTGACCGCGACACTGCTCGCCGTCGGGATCGCACTGGTCGTCGGATCGCTCATCGGCCTGATCTCCGGGGCCGTCGGGGGACTCGTCGACGCCGTGCTGATGCGTATCGTCGATGTGCTGCTGTCGATTCCGACACTGCTGCTGTCGCTGGCTCTGGTCACAGCGCTCGGCTTCGGAACCGTCAACGTTGCCATCGCCGTGGGGGTCACCCTCATCGCCAACTTCGCCCGGGTCATGCGGTCGGAGGTGTTGCGTGTGCGTCGATCGCTGTATGTCGAGGCGGCGTACGCCTCGGGTGTGCGATGGTTCGACGTCTTTCGCCGACACATCCTCCGAAACTCGTACGGTCCCGTGATTGCCCTCGCAGCAGTCGAATTCGGTATGGCGGTGCTCGCGGTTTCGGCGTTGAGCTTCCTGGGATTCGGCGCTGTTCCGCCTACACCGGAGTGGGGATCGCTGATCTCCGAGGGTCGGAACTTCCTCGCCACCGCCTGGTGGATGACCACCTTGCCGGGCCTGGTGATCGTGGCAGTCGTGCTGTCCGCGCACCGTCTCGGGCACGCACTCGAGAGGCGATCCGAATGAGCCCCATCCTCGAAGTCGACAACCTCTCGGTCGGCTACGGCACGACGACGGCCGTGCGCGGAATTTCCTTCACCGTCGAACGCGGCGAGGTACTGGCCGTCGTAGGCGAATCCGGTTCGGGAAAATCCACCACGGCCCACGCGGTCATCGGCTTGCTGGCCGGCAACGGTCGGATCCGAAGTGGCTCGGTGACCTTCGACGGCCGGCGCCTGGACACCGCATCGGACAAGACACTGAATCGCCTGCGCGGTCGGCATATCGGGCTCGTCCCGCAGGATCCGACCACCTCACTGAACCCCGTCGTACGCGTCGGAGACCAGGTGGCCGAGGTGCTGCGTGTGCACGGGTCGGCAGATCGGCGTACCGCGAAGCTCGAGGCAATCCGCATTCTCACCGACGCGGGCCTCGACAACCCCGAGGTGCGGGCACGCCAGTACCCGCAGGACCTGTCCGGTGGGCAGCGGCAGCGGGTACTGATCGGGATCGCTCTCGCGTGCCGCCCCGAACTGGTGATCGCCGACGAACCGACCAGCGCCCTGGACGTCACCGTGCAACGACGCATCCTCGACCATCTGGACGCCCGAATTGCCGAGACGGGTGCCGCAGTTCTGTTGATCACGCACGATCTGGGCGTTGCGGCCGATCGCGCCGACCGGCTGGTCGTCATGAGTGGTGGTGAGATCGTCGAAACCGGTCCGACTGCAGAGGTGTTGGCGAACCCCACCCATCCCTACACACAGAAGCTGCTCGCGGCCGCGCCGTCTCTGAACTCGACGCTCCGTGCGGCCAGGACGGGTGCGGGCGATCCAATTCTGTCCGTCTCGTCGGTGTCGAAGCGTTTCGCCATCGGACGAGGCGTTCACCTGGATGCGGTGCGAGACGCCACGATCACGGTCGAGCGGGGTCGAACCGTCTCTGTCGTCGGCGAATCCGGTTCGGGGAAGTCCACCCTGGCGCGTATCGCGATCGGCCTGGAAACACCCTCCGCGGGCACGGTCACGTTCGACGGAATCGAGCTGACCGGCCTTCGTGGCACGGCGAGGCGGGAGCTGCGGCGTCGAGTCCAGATCGTCTATCAGAACCCGTACGCATCACTGAACCCGAAGTTGCGCGTCGGCGAGATCGTGCGAGAACCGCTGGACGCGTTCAAGATCGGGACGTCGCGAGACCGCTCGGCGCGTGCCGCGGAACTGCTCGACCAAGTGGCTCTGAGCAGTGACCACCTGGCGCGTCGCCCGGCCGAGTTGTCGGGTGGTCAGCGTCAACGCGTCGCAATCGCTCGGGCACTGGCGTTGGCACCGGAGGTGGTGGTGCTCGACGAGCCCGTGTCGGCCTTGGACGTGTCGGTGCAGGCACAAATTCTTTCGCTGCTCGGCGATCTGCAATCCGAGTTCGGTCTGAGCTATCTGTTCATCTCGCACGACCTGGCCGTGGTTCGCCAGATCAGCGACACCGTGGCTGTGATGCAGTCGGGTGTGATCGTCGAATATGGCAGCACCGCTTCGATATTCGACAACCCCCAGCAGGAATACACCCGCGAGTTGCTCGCGGCCATCCCAGGAACAGCGACACAGAGAGTGGGTACCGGTGTCTGACAAGCTTTTCGTCACGGCAATCGAACCGAGGGGAACCGGCGCACATCCACAGGCGTGGCGGCGACAGGATTCTCGCGCCGAGGAAGTGTTCACCGCGGCGTTCTGGATCGAACAACTCCGCGCGGCAGACCAGGCCGGGATCGATCTGGTCTTCCTCGCAGACTCCTTCGCTTCCCGGACCCTCGAGGCGGTTGCCGTGGCAGCCCGGGCTGCTGCGCTCACCGAACGCATCGGTTTGATCCCGACGGTCACCGTCACCCACACCGAGCCGTTCCATATCTCCAAGCAGATCGCGAGTCTGGACTTCGCCTCACACGGTCGCGCAGGTTGGCAGGTCGAGGTGTCCGGCGGCGCGGAGCAGGCAGCACTGTTCGGGCGTAAGGGCGAGCAGAACGAAGAGAGCCTGTGGCAGGAGGCCGACGAGGCCATCGAGGTCGTCGCTCGGCTGTGGGACAGCTGGGAGGACGACGCCGAGATTCGAGACGCTGCGACGGGCCGGTTCGTCGACCGAGACAAGTTGCACTACATCGATTTTCAGGGTGAGCACTTTTCCGTCAAAGGGCCGTCCATCACGCCGAGGTCACCTCGAGGCCAACCGCTGGTGACAGTGCGCGCCCACTCCGCCGAATCCACCGCGGTAGCGGCCGCCAGAGCGGACATCGTGCGGATTGCTGCAGACTCGATCGAGGGCGCAGCTGCCCTCGCGGCGCGTGTTCGACGGGCCGTCGTGGCCGAGGGCCGCGACCCGGTGGACGTGTTCGTGCTACTCGACGTCGAGACCTTGGTGTCGGAGACCGCGGCCGAAGAATTGGCGCAGCTCGAGAACTGGGCAGGTCGGGTACGTACGCCGCAATCGCTGCAGTACGTGGGTGACGTCGCCGGGCTCAACTTGCTTCTCGGAGCGGCCGAATCCGCGGGACTGGACGGGGTCACCCTCGTGCCGCTCGCGCTTCCGTCGGGAGTGAAGACACTCCCGGCCACGGACAGCAGAACCGGAGCGACGGTGCGTGAGCGCCTCGGCCTGGCTCGTCCGACAAATCGTTTTGCAGCACCCGAAAGGAACAGTCGGTGACGATCTCGAAGCGGACCAAGAAGCAGATCCACCTCGGCGCGCATTTCCCTGGCGTCAACAACACCACCGTCTGGACCGACCCGGCGTCGAAGAGCCAGATCGAATTCGATTCGTTCGTCCACCTGGCCGAGTCCGCAGAGCGTGGGCTGTTCGACTTCTTCTTCCTCGCCGAAGGTCTGCGATTACGCGAGCATCGCAACAAGATTCACGATCTCGACGTCGTCGGCCGCCCGGACACGCTCACGGTGTTGAACGCGTTGGCATCGGTGACGACGAAGCTCGGACTCGCCGGGACGATTAACACCACGTTCAACGAGCCCTTCGAGCTCGCCAAGCAGTTCTCTTCGCTGGACCACCTGTCCGACGGGCGCGCGGCGTGGAACATGGTGACCTCGTCCGACGCGTTCACCGGAGAGAACTTCCGACGCGGTGGCTACCTCGACCGGGCCGACCGCTACGTGCGAGCGAACGAGATCATCGACGTCGCCCGAGAGTTCTGGGATTCGTGGCAGTCCGATGCGTTCGTCGTCGATCGGGATCGAGGTGTCTTCGGCCGAGAATCCGAGATCCGCACGGTCTCGCATTCGGGTCCTCAGTTCGATGTGACGGGCCGCTTCACGTTGCCGCGCAGTCCGCAGGGACACCCGGTGTTGTTGCAGGCCGGCGATTCCGACGAAGGTCGTGAGTTCGGTGCGGCCAAGGCGGATGCGATCTTCACCATCCACGGGACGCTGGAGGACGGGCAGAAGTTCTACACCGACGTCAAGGGAAGGTTGGCCAAATACGGCCGCGAGCACGCCGACCTGAAGGTGCTGCCCGCCGCGACGTTCGTCCTCGGGGACTCGGCCCAGGATGCAGCCGAGAAGGCCGACCATATTCGGCACCAGCAGGTCAGCGGCAAGACTGCCATCTCGTTTCTGGAGCAGGTGTGGGGACGAGACCTGTCCGAGTACGACCCGGACGGACCGTTGCCCGACGTCGAGCCGAGCGGTGACGTGAGCATCACCCGTGGCCGCGCTCGCCACGGTGACCCGAGAACCCTTGCGCAGCAGTACCGTGAGCGTGCCGAGGCCGAGAATCTGAGCATTCGGGAGCTCATCATCGCGGTGACGACCCGGCAACAGTTCGTCGGAACGCCGGCACAGGTAGCAGAGGACATCGACAGCTACGTCCAGAACGATGCGTGCGACGGGTTCATCCTCGTTCCGCACATCACGCCGGCCGGGCTCGACGAGTTCGTCGACAAAGTCGTCCCAGAACTGCAGGATCGCGGTAGTTTCCGTACCGAGTACACCGGGAACACGCTGCGTGATCACCTCGGTCTGCGTCACCCGTACCAACAGCGTGAAGGAGTGCGAGCATCGTGAGTGAATTCGAGCAGGACTGGAAGCAGTGGCACGCGGACCGGGAAGCGTCCTACGGCGATCCATTGGGATGGTTGTCGCTGACCGGATTGTATTGGCTCACCGACGATTTCGAGATCGTTGCCGATCTACCCGGCCGATGGCGGGCCGATGCGGACTCGGTGACCGTCGAGGGAGTGGACGGGGTGACGACTCTGAATCCGGTGGAGGGTGCGCCCGGGATCCTCGTCCACGACGGTGAACGCCGTATCGAGGTCATCCGCCGCAGCGGCGCGGTGGCGTTGCGGGTCCACGATCCGAAAGCCTCGACCCTGCAGTCCTACAACGGAATACCGGCCTACGAACCCAGCGAGGAGTTCGTGGCCCGCGCCACGTTCACGCCCTACGACGCCCCGGTCACCGTGACGACAGGTGCCGTGATCGAGGGTCTCGAACACCACCACACTGCGGTGGGCACCCTCGATTTCGAGCTGGCCGGTACAGCCCAGCAGTTGGTTGCGTTCGGCGGCAACGACACTGGTCTGAAGGTTCTGTTCACCGATGCCACGAGCGGGGTCACCACGTACCCGGCAGCGCGGATCCTTGCTGTGGCGGAACCCGAGGGTGGCTCCGTGGCACTCGATTTCAACCGAGCGGCGAACCTGCCGTGCGCGTTCACCGACTACGCGACGTGCCCGGTCGCGCCGGCGGAGAACCGGCTGACGGTGGCTGTCGAAGCAGGGGAGAAGACGCCCGGATGACGCGCGTGCCGCTGTCCGTTCTCGACCTGGCACCGATCAGCGCTGGGTCGAGCACTGCTCAGGCGCTCCGAAATTCGCTCGATCTGGCACGACAGGCCGAAGAGTGGGGCTACGAGCGCTACTGGGTTGCCGAGCATCACTTCGTCGCTGCGGCCAGTTCTGCGCCTGCCGTACTGGTGGGTTTGATTGCGGCTGCCACCAACCGCATTCGTGTCGGATCGGCTGCGGTCCAGCTCGGTTTCACGACAGCTGCTGCCGTTGTGGAGTCCTTCGGAACGGTGGACGCGCTGTATCCGGGTCGTATCGATCTTGGTGTGGGTCGATCCGGGCAGCGCAGAGCAGCAGCCCTGGCCGGTGCACAGCAGGCTGCGCCCGAGCACGCGGTGTCATCGGAACCCGGTGGACTGTTTCCAGTGGCGCCCGCTGCGGCGACCCCGCGAACGACCCCGCTGCTGGCTGCGTCTCTGGCTGCGCTGCAGCAGCCACACGCTGAGGTCCCGGAATTCGTCGATCAACTCGACGACCTTGTTGCGCTGCTTGCCGGTAGCTACGAGCGCGACGGGGTGCCGTTGACGGCACGCCCGGGTGCCGGGGCCGATGTGGCGCTGTGGCTGTTCGGCAGCGCTGGGCCGACTGCCCGTGAGGCCGGTGCCCGCGGTCTGCCGTTCGCGGCGAGTTATCACTTCAGCCCCGGGACGACTCTCGAGGCGATCGACGAGTATCGCCGTGCTTTCGTGCCGTCGGCCCGGTTGTCCTCACCGTACGTGGCGGTGTCGGCCGATGTAGTTGTTGCAGAATCAGATTCGCAGGCCCGAGAGCTGGCAGAGTTTTTTCCGCAATGGGTGCACAGCATTCGCAGCGGTCGAGGTGCGATCGAGTATCCGGATCCGAACAATGTGGCACCTCTGACCGACGAGGAGTACCAGCGCGTCGCGGATCGGGTGGACACCCAGATCGTCGGATCTGCGGCGACGGTCGCGGTGAAGCTCGACGCCCTGCAGGAAGCGACCGATGCGGACGAACTTGTGCTCACCTCGGTCACATACGACCATGCGGACCGGCTGCGCTCGTACGAATTGCTCGGTAGGGAATGGGGACTGCCGCGCCTGCGGATCTGAGCGGAACATTTGCGTCGTGGTGACCGTTGTACCGCGCATGACACGAGTTGCAGTTGCAGCGTCCTACGGTGGACCGGACGTCATCGAGATCGTCGAACGAGAGCTGCCTGAACCGTCCGAGGGCCAGGTTCTGGTCGAGGTCAAGGCGATCGGCGTCAACCCCTTCGACTACAAGAGCTACAGCGGTGCCTTCGGTACCGACGGGTCGAAGCTTCCGATTGCGTTGGGCAGCGAGGCGTCGGGCATCGTGGTGGCGGTCGGAGGAACCGTCGAGGGCCCGGTCGGTCCTGTCGCCGTCGGCGACGCGGTGGTTGTCTCCGGCCAGAACGGTACGTACGCCGAGCGAATTCTGGTTCCCGCGCGGGTCGTGTTTCCGAAGCCGGAAGCCTTGGACTGGAACGTTGCTGCGGGTGTACTCGCCGTGGCTGGAACTGCCTACGACGCACTGGTATCCGTCGGTGTCGAGAGCGGAGACACCGTTCTCGTGCACGGGGCGGCGGGCGGCGTCGGGTCCGTGGTGGCTCAGCTCGCTCTGGAGCGCGGGGCCACCGTCATCGGGACTGCGCGGCGCCAGAACCACGACGCGCTCCGGTCCTACGGTGTCGAGCCCGTCGAGTACGGCGACGGACTGATCGACCGGGTACGAGCAGCCGCACCGAATGGGCTGGATGCGGCAATCGACACGGTGGGCACCGACGAGGCCGTCGACGTTTCTCTCGAATTACTGACGGACAGAGCGAGATTGGTCAGCACGGCCGCCTTCGGGCGAGCTTCGGCAGACGGGTTCCTCACCGTCGGTGGGCCGGTGAGTATGGAGCGTCGACGCCTGGCATCCCCGGTGCTGCTGGAGCAGGCGGGTGCAGGCGTATTCGAGGTCACGGTTGCCAAGACGTTTCCCCTCGCCGATGCGGCGAGAGCACACGCCGAGCTGCAGTCGACGCACCCGCGCGGGAAGTTCGTCCTGATTCCTTGACGAGAACCCGGGGCGCAGAACGCTTCACGAGCTCGTACTCGGACCGATGAACTCCTCGGTCACTCTCTGCGCGATGCCGTCGGGATAGGGGCCGGGGAGGATGAGAACGACATGATCGAATCCGGCGGCCACCGCGTCGCCGATGTCGTTTCTCGTTCTCTCGGGTTCTTCGAACGACACCCCGAGCGCGATCGATCGTGTGATCGCCCCTGGATCGCGCCCGATCTCGGCGCAGTACCGGTCCAGTAGTCTGCCTCTGTCCAGTGCGCCGGCCAGGTCCCCACCGGGAATGTTCCATACGTCGGCGTGTTCGGCGACGAGGCGCAGCACTCCTGCCGCCCGGCCGCCGATCACGATCGGCGGGCCCGGTCGCTGAATCGGTTTCGGATTCTGGAACGCCCCGACGAGGTCGACGTGGCTGCCGTGAAAGTCGAAGGGTTCGCTCTCGGTCCAGAGCCTACGAATCACCGTGAGCGATTCACCCAGTCGCGCAACAGCGTTCGCAGCGTCGCTGTAGGGCAGCCCGCTCCCGTCGTACTCCCGTCTCGCCATCGGCACGCTCGGCCGTGATCCGGCACCGATGCCGAAGTCCAGCCGCCCGTGCGAGACAGCGTCGACCGTAGTGGCGATCTTCGCGAGGATCGCGGGTGGACGAATGCGGTTGCTGGTGACCATGATTCCCAATCGCAACCGCTCGGTACGAGCGGCCAATGCGGACAGCATGGTCCAGCCTTCGAAGATCGGGCCGTCGAGGTCACCGCCGATGGGCATGAGGTGATCGAACAGCCACGCGTGCTCGATTTCCGGAATGCCGTCTGCCTCGCGCCACACCCGGAGCAGGTCGGCGTAGGAGACGTTCTGGGGAGGGGTCATGATCCCGTAGCTGACCATGTCAGCGTCTCCGCAGGGAGGCGTCGAGCAGTGCCGGCGGGGTGTCGAACTTGTCGTCCGGCGCGAGATCGACTCCCGGAGCTACGATCTCGTCGATCCTGTCGAGGACATCGGCCGGGAGGACGGTGTCGGCGGCAGCGAGCTGCGAGTGTAGGTGCTCGACGGTACGCGGCCCGACGATCGCGCTGGTGACTCCCGGATGAGCCGTCACGAAACCGAGTGCGAGTTGGATCAGTGTCAGTCCGGCTTCGTCGGCAACACCGACCAGTTTCTCGACGGCGTCGAGTTTGGCCCGTCCCGTGGGAGTGTCCGTGCCGAATCGCTCGGGCATCATCGCCGCGCGGTTGGTGGTTGTCTCTCGCCCGGCCCGGATGGCTCCGGAGAGGAAGCCGCCCGCCAGGGGACTCCACGCGAGAACGCCCATTCCGTACTCCTGCGCGACCGGAAGGACGTGGGATTCGATGCCGCGCTGCAGGATCGAGTACGGCGGCTGCTCGGTGACGAACCGCCCTAGACGGTGCTCCCGTGCGGTCCACTGCGCCTGCACGATTCGGTAAGCCGGATAGGTGGAGGAGCCGAAGTATCGAATCTTCCCGGCACGCTGCAGATCTGTCAGCGCCGAGAGGGTTTCCTCGTCGCTCGTGGTGGGGTCCCAGCGGTGTATATGGTAGAGGTCGACGTGATCGGTACCGAGTCGGCGCAGGCTGTTCTCCAGTTCGGTGACGATCCAGCGGCGGGAGCTGCCCTGATGATTGCGTTCGTCGCCCATGGGGTTGAACACTTTGGTGGCCAGCACGATGTTCTCGCGCCGACCTTCGATCGCCTTGCCGACCATTTCCTCGGATTGTCCCTGGCTGTACATGTCCGCGGTGTCGATGAGGTTGATACCGCCCTCGAGTGCGGCGTCGACGATCGCGGTTGCCTCGTCTTGCGTGGTGCGTCCGATGGCACCGAAGTTCATCGCGCCGAGCGAGAGAGTGCTGACCTGGACGCCGGTGCGTCCCAGTGTGCGGTACTGCATGGGGATCTCCTTGTGGCCTCTGGAGGGGTTACTCTGCGAGTAAGCGGAACAACGTTCCGTAAACAAACATACGGAACGTTGTTCCGTTTGTCGATGGCTGGAGGAACAGTGACCGAGGCCGAAGCCGAGCAGCCCAGAAAGCGGGCGGATGCGAGGCGCAACGAAGCGACCCTGCTCGACGCGGCGGCGGCTGCGTTCGTCGAGTCGGGAGTAGAAGTGCCGGTGCGCGATATCGCCAGGCGGGCCGGCGTCGGCGTGGGAACCATCTACCGGCACTTCCCGACGCGGGGCGACCTCGTCGTCGCCGTCTTCCGACATCAGGTGGAGGCCTGCGCCGTCGCCGGTCAGGAGCTTCTCGCCGGCCGCGAATCACCGCACGCGGCGTTGGTGCTCTGGATCGATCGGTTCGTCGACTTCCTGGTCACCAAACACGGTCTGGCCGAGGCCATGCAGTCGGACAGCGCCGGATTCGAGACCTTGCACAGCTACTTCCTGAACCGGCTGGTTCCGGTGTGCGAGTCGTTGCTCGACGCCGCTGCGGACTCGGGGGAGATCGCCCCGGGGCAGACCGCATTGGAGTTGATGCGGGCGGTCGGCAACCTGTGCATCGGTGCCACGGACAGCCGCTACGACCCGCGCAAGATGGCGCGGGTGCTGATCGCCGGACTGCGCATCGCGCCGTGATCCGGTCCGTTGTTCGGCCGACCGACGGTTCAGCGGCTGTGCCGCAGTAGTTCTGCCGCGAGCTGGTCGTTGTGTCGGAAGAACCCGGCGTTGGTCCTCGGCCGCGGAAAGGCACTCGACCACGTGTGTCCGGCGACCCACGGACCCACCGCGTAGCGGTTCTCGGCAACCTCTCCCGACGCGGTTATCAATCGAGAGCGCCCGTCGACTGCTACTTTCGCTGCGCTGTGCTCGGTGGCGCGGATGTCGGTGATCTCGCCGCGCGCATGGAGGGTGCGGAGCAATTCGTCACCGGCGGCGGCGATCGATGCGACGGGTAAGCGCGCGTCGATCAGAGTGTCGGCGTGCACCACCACATCGTGTGCAGAGCTACGGGCGACGAACGACCCGTTCTCCGGGGAGAAGGTGACATCGGGGCCGAGGAAGTGAACGATGTTCGCCCGGCTGAGGGCCAGGAGTTGTTCGAGCCGTTCCGGTGGCGGACCGCTCGCGACGAAACTGAAGAACGAGTGCAGCCACCCTTCCACATCGCCTGCGACCGACTGCGCCGGAATACGCCCGCGTCGCAACAACTCTCCGATGGTCATGTACACCGAGAGCAGCGCCGAGAAGACGGCGGCATCCGAGCTGTAGTAGGGATCTGCTCGACGACGAAGGTCCGTCTCGATGTAGGTCTGCAGCTCGGTACCTACCTCGTCGAGTCCCTCGAAACGCCGTCCGGCAAAGGGTTTGTCGAGCCGTGCCAGATCGATGCGGTCCTCGTCCTTCGGAACGAATTGCTCCACGAAGACGGTGAGTTCTGGGGATTTCCAGATGATTTCACTGAATCCGACCTCGAACTCCGGCCAGGAGCCGACTGTTCGCTCGGGGTGGGCCGTGAACAACTCGTAGTAATGAGCCCAGGCCAGTTCTTTGGATGCGAGCGGCCAGATTTCGTCGCGGAAGTGCAGAGGGCCGTGGCCGGGGAAGGCGTCGGCGGTGAAAAACCTCGGGAGGGGCGGGCGCGCCGCGGCGATGTCGTAGGAGATCTTCGCGTGGTACGGAACTCCGCGCCGCGAACCCGCATAGAGAATCGGTTCGCGGCCGGAGGCGGTGTACTCGAGCACGCCGTCCGCGTTGCGGGCGAACGATCCACCGCGAGTTTCCGCGAGCAACACCATCCAGTCGATGAATGCCAATCCGAGCCCGGCAATCAGCACCGGTTCTCCCGCAGGCACTCGGCTGGGATCCAGATCTGCGGTGTATCCGGGGCCGATGTACGTCAGCCCATGGGTTCGGGAGAACTCATCGAGCTGTGATTCACGGTGCGATGCAAGCGCATCCGGATGTCCCTGGGCCAAGAGCACGGCATCGGTGCGGATGGTCGATCCGTCGTCGAGTAGCAGTACCTGGTCGGCGGTCAGGTCCGTCACCCGTGCTCGATGAACGTGAACGTGCGTGTCGGTGTCGGCAACGGCGTGCTCGAACACCCAGCTGAGGTAGCGACTCTGTAGAGTCCGCGACGCGAAGGAATGCGGACCGAAATCGCGCAGTTCGTCCCGCAATTCGGGGTCCTGGCGCAGGGTGTGGGCATGTTCCAGAACCCACTGCGCCAGCGTCGGACCGGGGCGGATCGGACCGTCGACGACGGTGGTGTCGTCGGTGAACATGGTGACGTCGGCGGTCACCGAATTCATCCACAGTAGCGGTGGTTGACTGCTACGCCAGATGCGACCGGCCCCCGGAGGGAACGGATCGACGACGTGGATGTGCAGCTCCGCATCGGACCGGCGCGCCAGCAGTCGTTCGAGTACGCCGGTGCCGCGCGGACCCGCACCCACAATGGCGATAGTGAACGATTTCACCGGCGGCCCTCCATCTGACACTGTCCCACTACGAGAAGTATGCACACGCCGAAAGTCGTTGCTGCAGGGGCAAAAAATCACGGTGAGCGAATGTCTTGCGTCCTGGCGGTCGGCTACTCTTGCTTCATGAACTCGTCCGCGGACCAGTTGGTCGAGCAGTACCTCGATGCACTTCGACGGGCCGACGTCGATGCGGTCCTGACTCTGTTCGCACCCGGTGCGGTTGTGCACTCGCCGCTGTACGGACCGACGCCCGCATCCGACTTCTATCGCGCGCTTTTCGCGGACACCTCGGGTGCGACGCTGACCTCGAAGGGCGTCGCCGAAGGTCGTACGTCCGAAGGCGCTCGACTCGTCACGTTCTGGTTTCATTTCGACTGGAGACTGCCCTCGGGTGTGGCGGCCCCGTTCGACGTGGTCGACGTCGCCGAACTCGACGAGGACGGACGCATTTCTGCACTGTCCATCGTCTATGACACCGTGGATGTGCGGCCGGTCTTCGAGCGTGAAACCGGGTCCTCGTGGAGGTCGACGTAGGTCGCACGACCTGATCGGTGACAGTAGAGAGGTGGTCCGGGCCCGCGAGAGCGGTGACCTCGTGCTGACACTGCGCGTCTACGTACCGGCATCTACGTCCTTCGAATCAGCGTGATCGCAACGGGTGTGCTCTACAGCTGATGAACCTAGGGTCCACGTATGACCTGGCTGAAAGCACTGGCAGCGGCGTTGATCGATCGACTCGGAGCTCACCCTGCCTGCACCGCCGCGGCGCTGGACTTCGGAACTCGTGGTTGAGCCGTCCGGTGAAGATCGTCGGTACAGGAAGCAGTAACACGATGAGCGCGAAGGGCTGAACCGAGGATGACCGAGACGTTGTACTTCGCCGTCGAACTCGACGGGTTCGACGAGACACCCGCGCTCCTGAAGCAGAACGTCGCCGACGCCGAACGCGCCGGCTTCACCCTCGTCACCTTCGGTGATTCGCTGGTCTCCTCACGCGAGCGCCTCGATGCAGGTACTCGTGCGGCATTCGTGGCCTCCACCACGTCCACCCTCGGCCTGGCTCCCACGGTCCACACTCTGACGACCGAACCGTTCTTTCTCGCAACACAACTCGCGAGTGTGGACCACGCCTCGCACGGCCGCGGGGCCTGGGTGGTCGGTGTCGACAACAGCGCGGACACTCACGCGGCTGTCGGATCCGAGGTCCGCTCCGAGACCACCGCCGAAGTGCGGGACGTCATCGACGTGGCGCGGCGGCTGTGGGATTCGTGGGAAGACGACGCCGTCGTTCGAGACGCGGAGTCCGGCCGGTATCTCGATCCCGCTCGCGTGCATCACGTGCGCTTCGAGGGCGAATTCTTCGACGTCGTAGGGCCACTGATCACTCCTCGTCCGCCGCAGGGGCAGGTCGTCGTCATCGGCGACGCCGACCTGGGAGTCACCGATCTGCTCGATGTCGCACTCGTACGCGGGGACGGCATCGGCGAGCAGGCCGACGCCGCTCGCCGCGACGGAGCCGCGCTGGTGTTCGCCGATATCGACCACCTGTCGAAGGCCGAGGCCCTCGCCGGTGTCGTCGACGGCGTCCGGCTGCACCTCGGTGGTGCGGCGTTGAAAGAGCTTGCCGTTCCGGCACATCTGATTCGTCGACCGACGCCGGGACTGTCGCTGCGGGAGAACCTGGGGTTGCCGCGTCCGGTCAGCCGCTACGCCGCGGCTGCGCACGAGTAGAGAAGAGCTGTCATGGGCATCATCGACCATCATCCGGACACCGGCGCACCGTTCGACCAGAACGCGCAGATTCATCTGGGCGTGTTCTATCCAGGGATAGGCGCGCAGACGGTCTGGGAGGATCCGAACGCCCCCGATCAAGTGGCCACCGACACGTTCGTCGAAGTCGCCGGCACACTCGAACGCGGTTTGTTCGACGCGTTCTTCCTCGGGGACGGTCAACGTATCCGAGAAAACCGTGGCGACATTCTCTCCACCGACATCGCCGGCAGGCCTGACGCCATCACGCAACTGGCGGCTCTGGCGTCGGTGACCGAGCGCATCGGACTTGTCGCGACCCAGAACACCACGTACAGCATCCCGGTGGAGTTGGCTCGTCGTTTGGCCAGCCTGGACGCGCTGTCGGACGGGCGCGCCGGATGGAACATCGTCACCACCGACAACGCCTGGACGGGTGAAAACTTCAGGCGCGGTGGGTGGTTGGAGCACGAACGCCGTTACGAGCGCGCCACCCAGGTGGTCGAACTGGCGAAGCAGTATTGGGCAGGTTCTCCTGTGGAGTTCCACACCGATCTGCTCGAAGCGGTTGCGGCACCCAACGTTCGGTCCAGTGTGCAGGGTAGGCCGGTGCTGTTCCAGGCCGGCGATTCGCCGGGAGGACGGGACCTCGCAGCCCGGCACGCCGACGTCGTCTTCTCGGCCAACAACGCCTACGACGCAGCGGTGGCCTACGCCAAAGATCTACGTGCCCGGACGGTTGCATACGGCCGACCGGCCGATGCCGTGAAGATCTTGCCCGGGGTGACCGTCGTACTCGGTGATACCGAAGCCGAGGCCGAAGAAAAGGTTCGGTGGCTTCGATCCAACGCGCACAACGGTGTTCGAGCCATCGCCTTTCTCGAGCACTACTGGGGCAAGGACCTCTCGGCGTACGACCCGGAGGGCCCACTACCCGACATCGATCCGGTGGACGCCGAGCTGGATCCGTCACGCGGCACGCTGTCCATCGACGCTCGGACCGGCAAACTGACTCAGATCGCGCAATGGCGAGCCCTCTCGGAAGAGAAAGGGCTGTCCATCCGAGAGTTGGTGCTCGAAGTGTCGCCGGCGTCGCGCTTCCACTCGGGAACCCCTGCGGCAGTGGCAGACCACTGGGCAGCCCTCGTGCGTCACCGTGTGGTCGACGGCTTCAACATCAACCCGTACCACTTGCGCGACGCCATCGGCGATCTGGTCGACAAATTGGTCCCGGCATTGCAGGAGCGAGGGGTGTTCCGTACCGAATACACCTCGACGACGTTGCGGGGACACCTGGGCCTCGACGGTGACGATGCTTCGGAGCGTGCACGGGCGTCGTAGCGGGCTGGGCACATCCCCATCTAACGATCAGGTCTCGGGTGAGGTCGTACGAGGTGTTCGACGCTCTACCATGGGCCTATGACTGCTGACCCGACCACGCCTGCACCGTCGACCAGCTCGGCGAATTGGAAGCGGCGCGGCATCCTGCTCGGTGCCGGCGTCGTTCTTCTGTTGATCGCCTACTTCGTTCTGGCGGCGTTCCTGCCCCGGTGGTGGAGCTTGCGCGTCGAGAGCCTGGCTGATCGCACGTTCACCAAGGGAATTCTGTGGGGCCTGCTGTTCGGAATCGTCTGCACGTTCGCGCCACTGATGTTCTTCTGGAGTGCGTGGTCGGTCCGAAAGGGTAGGGCGGGAAAGCAGTTGGCGATCGGATCGGTGATTCTCGCAGTCGTCACCGCCATCCCGAACCTGCTGACTCTGACCATCGTTCTGGGTACCAGCAATGCCGCCCACGCCGGCGAACGCACCCTCGATACCAGCGCACCCGGCTTCCGCGGCGCGACGGCACTGGGCGCGATCATCGCGGTGGTTCTGGTCGCGTTGCTCGTGTTCGTGGTGGTACGTCGGAACCGTCGACGTCGAACAGCAGCACTGACGCGGTAGTCGTGTAACTGATCTCAGGCGCTGCGCAGCACCGACGGCTCGGTGATGACGCGAATCCCGGGCTCGGGGTCGAATCGGTAGCCGGTGCCGCGGACCGTCGTGATCAGTCGGCCGTACTGCCCGAGTTTGGTTCGCACCCTGGAGAGATGGACGTCGACACTGCGGCCGCCGTTCGAGTCACTCAGCTCGGATCTGTTCACCACGACACGAGGATGCTGGGCGAGATAGGCGAAGATCTCGAACTCGGTGTGGCTGAACCGAACGCTCTTGCCGGCGAGAACCACATCGCGCGCGGGTAGGTCGATGACGAGGGGAGCGTTGAGTTCGTTCACCCGGACGTCGAAACGCGTCAGGATCTTGGCATGTGGTGCATAGCTTTTGGCGGCGACGCGGAGAGCATCGGCGAGGGCGTGCAATTGCGGTCGGGTCAATCCCTGCAAGGATGACGTCCCGGAATCGGAGATGCGAAGAACGACGGTCGCTTCGGTGCTCATGGCTGTGGCTCCTGTGACAAGTGTCGACTGTGACAAGTGCTGTCGACGGTGGGGAGGTCGGATGGTCAGCGTGGGCAGCGACAGTTCGTGTTCACGCTGTCACAGTGCACGACGACGACTGGCCGCACCAGCGATAAACTCACCGTGATTGCAGCGGTTGACGGCGGCCCGTAACGCGTGGTCCGATCGAGCGTGACCGATGTAGCGCAGTCCCGAACAGACCTCGTCACCCGCGCCGTCGACTGGAACCATCCCGACGCCGAATCGCTCCGGGCCGCAATGGCATCGGAGGTGGGTCCCCGATACGCGGACCGAGCGGCCTTGATGGCGAAGACGAAGGCCAATGCCGTGGACGAAGGCGACGTGCATCGCACGTTCGTCGTCTATCGGTGCGATGCGCAGAACGTCGAGCAGGCCGTCGGACATGCCGCTCTCCGGTGGAACGGCCCCGACCTCGAACTGAAGCGAATGTTCGTTCATCCTGATCACCGTGGGTCCGGAGTCTCGACCGCGCTGCTGCAGGCGTCCGAGAATGCGGCCCGCGACCAGGGATTGCGACGCTTGATTCTGCAGACCGGTGATCGTCAGCCCGACGCGGTGCGGCTGTACGAGAAGAGCGGCTACACCCGCATCCCGGTGTTTCCGCCGTACGAACTGCTGCCGTTCTCCAACACCTTCGAGAAGCGTTTGTGACTCCCTACCGACGCAGAATCACGAACGTAGGGTCATGATTTCGGCCCCGCTGTCGGTGATGACGACGGTGTGCTCGCTGTGCGCGGTGCGGCAACCGGTGGTGCTACGCAACGTCCACCCGTCGGGGTCGGTGACCAGCTCATCGGTATCCGCCATCACCCAGGGCTCGAGTGCCAACATCAGGCCGGGGCGAAGGCCGTAGCCGCGACCGGGCCTGCCGGTATTGGATACGTGCGGATCCTGATGCATCGTCGATCCGATTCCGTGACCACCGAACTGAACGTTGATGGGATAGCCGGCTTCACGAAGAACCGTCCCGATGGCGTGGGAGATATCGCCGATCTTGTTGCCCGGACGTGCCGCGGCGATACCCGCGGCCAACGCTCGTTCGGTGGCATCGATCATCGCCAGGCTCTCTGCCGGCTTGTTCTCGCCGACGACGAAACTGATGGCCGAGTCCGATGCCACGCCGCCGAGGATCACGGCAAGATCGAGGGTCAGCAGATCGCCGTCGGCCAGGTTGTAGTCGTGCGGCAAACCGTGCAGCACAGCGTCGTTGACCGACGTGCAGATGTAGTGGCCGAAGGGTCCGCGCCCGAAGGACGGCGCGTAATCGACGTAGCACGACGTTGCCCCCGCCCCGAGGATGATGTCCTTGGACCATTCGTCGATCTCAAGCAGATTGGTGCCGACGGTCGCGCGTTCGCGGACGGTCTCGAGAATTTCGGCGACGAGTGCACCGGTTTCACGGGCAAGGGGAATCTTGCTCGTGGGCAGGATTTCGATCACGGAATGCCTTTCGGTTCGATGCGAATAACTATACCGGTATAAGTATTGGTGACGGAGTGGGTCGTGAGCAACTGACCGAGCCCGACATGGGACGCTGACCGACGTGTCTGTTCACCCTCTCGACGATCCCATTCGTACCTCCCTCGGGGGTCCGCTGTCGCGGTTTGCGATCACGCGCGGCCGAGTGATTCGCGCTGATCCCCAGGTCTCGCCCTTTCTGGCGCATCCCGACGTTCTGCAGCCACGGGACTGGGACGACATCGCAGTGCTGTTCGGGCCGCGAAGCATCGTGGGATTGCGGGGGCCGGTGCTTGATGTGCCCGAGGGGTGGTCCGTGGTCGACAGCTTCGGAATCGTTCAACTCGTGGGCACCGAACTCGAGACTCGGCCGTTGGCCGAGGCGGTAGAACTGACAGCCGACGACGTGCCCGAGATGCTCGATCTCGTGCGACGCACCGAGCCGGGCCCGTTCCTTCCTCGCACCCGCGAACTCGGCACGTATCTCGGTATCCGACGGGGCGGCGCACTGATCGCGATGGCAGGGGAGCGCATGCGTCCGCCGGGGTGGACCGAGATCAGCGCAGTGTGTACCGACCCGGCTCACCGCGGACAGGGCTTGGCCACCGAGCTGGTCCGCGCGGTCGGTCACGGCATCAGGGCCCGAGGCGACGAGCCGTTCCTGCATGCCGCCGCGACGAACATCCGCGCTATCGAGCTGTACCTCTCCATCGGATTCTCGCTGCGCCAAACCTCGCAGCTGACGCTGGTGAGAACACCGGAACGAGCGGCCGACGTCTGAGGTCAGAAGGGCGGCTCCTCGTCTTCTTCGTTGGTCGATTCTGGTTCGGAGGTCGGGTTGTCCGGTGGGTCGGGGTAGGCGATGATGCCGGATCGTCTGGGTTGGGTGGGGATGTGTGGCCGGAGGTCGTTGCCGATGATGGGTACGGCTGTTTCGTTGGCGGGCAGGGTGATTCGGGTGGTCTTCGAGGTGGAGGTCCACAGGATGGCACCGCCTGGGAGCATGACGGCGGTCCAGTAGCCTGCGGTTTTGACGCTGTGGTGGTATTCGCAGAGGCATTGGAGGTTGTTGACGGTGGTCCAGCCGCCGCCGAGGGGATTGGCGTGGTCGAACGGGTTGACGTGGTCGAGTTGGCAGCGTGCGGCGGGTCGGTGGCAGCCGGGGAAGCGGCAGTGGCGATCGCGTAGTCGGGCCGCTGCGGAGGCAAGGGAATTCCGACGCCGTTGCCGGGTGTCGGGATCGACAGTCGGGTCGGGTGGGACGTCTGTGGTGGTCGAATGAGGTTGTAGTGCAACCGAACCCGTATCCGAACGCAGCTGCGGGCTCGGACCTGCATCCTCCGCGATGCAGGTGAGGTGGAAGTCGTAGCAGGCAGCGATCTTTCGGGCCGCATGCCGATTCTCTTCCCGCGCGGCACTGGTGCAGCCATTTTTCACCCCCGGTGACCCCCAGTTCAGAACGTGCGTTCGAACCGAAGAAAGAGTATCTCGACCCACCGACAGGTTTCGAGATCACGGTTGCGAGAGCGTCCCGAGCAGGCCTACCGTTAACTATGCGAACAACATCCACGGTCCACTACGACGACGGTCTCGTGCGCGTGGACGACAGCGGGGTCACGTTGCGGCACTACTACTTTCCGTTCGCGATCGAGAAGTTCGTCCCCTACGGCGACATTCGTGCCGTCGACACCGCCGTGCTGGGCAACTGGAACGGACGTTGGCGACTGTGGGGCGCGTCGACAACCGACCAGTGGCTCCCGCTGGACGTCATGCGTCCGAAGAAGGACACTGCAGTGGTGCTGACTATCCGCCGCATCTCGCCGGTCTTCACCCCCGACGATCCTGAACTCGTTGCCCGACTCATCCGCGAACGCATCACCGCTCCAGCGTGACGCGCCCCGACGAGCGGTTCACCCTCGCCAGTGAACGCACCTTTCTTGCCTGGCTGAGAACCTCGCTCGGGTTGCTCGCCGGCGGGATCGCAATCGTTCACCTGGTTCCCGGATTCAGCACCGGCTGGGTTCGCACTGCACTCGGCCTGATTCTCATCGGCCTCGCGGCCGCCGCACCCGTCATCGGACTGCGAAGGTGGATGCGAGTACGCGCCGCCCTCGAGAGCGGAGCGCCCATGCCCGAGTCCCGGGACCTGTGGATCTTCGCGGTCGGCATCGGCGCAGTAGCAGTATTGGCTGCGGTGGTCACTGTTCTGGGGATCCAGTAGCACACCGCTGATCGCCGCAGGTGCACAATCGAAGTACTAGACGACCAACGACAGGAGTTCGGCGTGGCGCAGGGTCTCAAGCTCGGGTACAAAGCATCGGCGGAGCAGTTCGGGCCGCGGGAGCTCGTCGAACTCGGTGTTCTCGCCGAGCAACACGGTATGGACTCCGCGACTGTCAGTGACCACTTTCAACCGTGGCGTCACGAGGGCGGTCATGCCCCGTTCTCGCTGGCCTGGATGACGGCCGTCGGCGAGCGCACGAAGACGATCCAGCTCGGGACATCCGTTCTGACGCCGACGTTCCGCTACAACCCGTCGGTCATCGCGCAGGCGTTCGCCACGATGGGCTGCCTCTACCCCGGGCGCATCATGCTCGGAGTGGGAACCGGTGAGGCGCTCAACGAGATCGCCACCGGGTTCACCGGCGAATGGCCGGAGTTCAAGGAGCGTTTCGCACGACTGCGGGAGTCGGTGCGCTTGATGCGCGAGCTGTGGCTGGGAGATCGCGTCGACTTCGAGGGCGAGTACTACACGACCAAGGGCGCGTCGATCTACGACGTCCCCGAGGGCGGCATCCCCGTCTACATCGCGGCCGGCGGACCCGTCGTCGCGCGATATGCAGGACGCGCGGGCGACGGCTTCATCTGCACGTCGGGCAAGGGCATGGAGCTCTACACCGACAAGCTCCTCCCGGCTGTCGAAGAGGGTGCAGGCAAGGCAGAACGTGACGCCGGCGAGATCGACAAGATGATCGAGATCAAGATCAGCTACGACACCGATCCCGAACTGGCACTGGAGAATTGCCGTTTCTGGGCTCCGCTGTCTCTGACGCCGGAGCAGAAGCACTCCATCGACGACCCGATGGAGATGGAGAAAGCCGCCGACGAGCTGCCGATCGAGCAGGTCGCCAAGCGTTGGATCGTGGCTTCGGACCCGGACGAGGCCGTCGAGAAGGTCAAGCAGTACACCGACGCCGGCCTGAACCACCTGGTGTTCCACGCGCCCGGACACGACCAGAAGCGCTTCCTCGAGCTGTTCGAGAAGGACCTGGCACCGCGACTGCGCAAGCTCGGCTAGTTACGTCGAAGTGCGGGGATCGGCCGAGAGTGCGAACAATCGCATGTCTCGGTCGGTCCTTGTTTCGTACTCGCCGTAGACCTCGACCATCGTGTCGAACTGTCGGTAGATGCGCGCCTTCTCGTCGCCGGTGATTCGGGTGGCGGTGACCGGTATCTTCCTGCCCCCGATCGTGACGACGGCCTTCGGATCGGCCAGAAGATTCGACGTCCATGCCGGATGGTGTTGTTGGCCGAAATTGGATCCGACGACGAAAATGCGATCACCCTCCCGGTAGTACAACAGCGGACTCGTCCTCGGCTTACCGGATTTGCGTCCGGTGGTGGTCAACAGCACCACCGGAGCGGCGATCGGTCCGAGGACGGTGAATCGGCCGTTCGACTTGGTCAACAACCAGCGGTCGACGCCTGCGAGGTTCCTGATCACCCACGAACCGGGCTTGGTCGACGCGAACTTGACGGCGGGCTTGCGGATGAACGATGTCTCGCTGCCCCAACGAACATCCGGAAACGGTGATTCGGCCACGGCTCATGGGACAACCCGACTGTGCTCGGTGTCAACACCCCAACCATTAAGCTGGCGGGCATGGCTGAGTCCACCGGTGCCGAGACGGCTGACATGTATCCCTCGAGTATTTATGTCGCGTCACCGGAAGGCGACTCCGGCAAGTCCACGATTGCGTTGGGTGTGCTGCAGATGCTCGCCGCGACGACGGCCCGGGTCGGTGTGTTTCGGCCTATCGCTCGTTCGACGGACGAGCCGGATTACATTCTCGAATTGCTCGTCGAGCACACGACCGCCGATCTGAGTTACGAGCAGTCTCTCGGGGTCACTTACGAGCAGGTGCATTCCGATCAGGATGCGGCGCTGAGCGAGATCGTCAGTCGCTATCACGAGGTGGCTGCGCAGTGCGACGCCGTGGTGATCGTGGGTAGCGATTACACCGACGTCGGCAGCCCCAGTGAACTGGGGTTCAACGCGCGCATCGCGGTCAATCTCGGTGCCCCCGTGCTCCTCGCGCTGCGTGGCTCCGATCGAACCCCCGACGAGATCGCTCAGTTGGCGGCGCTGTGCCAGGCCGAACTGCGGCAGCACCACGCCCATCTCGCCGCGATCGTGGCGAACCGGTGCGATCCGGATCAGTTGGACGCCGTCACCGACGCATTGGCGTCGGTCGACGTTCCTGCGTGGAGCCTTCCCGAGATCCCGTTGCTCGTCGCGCCGACCATGGCGGAGTTGCTCGACGCGGTGGACGGAACGCTCTACAGCGGCGACTCGTCGTTGCTGCAGCGAGAAGCGATGCGGGTGATGGTCGGCGGTATGACGGCCGAGCACATTCTGGAGCGGCTCACCGAAGGTGTCGTCGTCATCGCGCCGGCAGACCGGTCCGACGTACTGCTCGCACTCGTCAATGCTCATGAGGCGGAGGGTTTTCCGTCCCTCGCCGGCATCATCATGAACGGCGGCATCGAACCGCACCCGGCAATCGCACGACTGGTCGCCGGTCTCGGTCCGAGACTGCCGATTCTGACCACCGAGCTCGGAACCTTCGACACCGCATCGGCTGCGGCGCAGACCCGCGGCCGTGTTGCCGTCGGATCTCAGCGCAAGGTGGACACCGCGCTGGGCCTGATGGAGCAGCGGGTGGACGCCAAAACCCTTCTGGGACGGCTCGATATCGCCATCCCGACCATCACGACGCCGCAGATGTTCGAATACCAGCTCATTCATCGAGCGCGTGCCGATCGCAAGCACATCGTGCTCCCCGAGGGCGGCGACGACCGAATTCTGCGGGCCGCCGGAAGGCTGCTGCAACGCCAGGTCGCGGACCTCACGATCCTCGGCGAAGAAGGCCCGATTCGACGTCGTGCATCGGAACTGGGAGTCGATCTGGACTCGGCAACTATCCTCGACCCCAAGAACTGCGACTACGCCGAGGAATTCGCGCAGGAGTACACCGAACTGCGCAAGCACAAGGGGATGACGATCGAGCGTGCCCGCGAGATCATGGCCGACATCTCCTACTTCGGAACCATGATGGTGCACAAGGGCATTGCCGACGGCATGGTGTCGGGAGCGGCGCACACGACTGCGCACACCATCAAGCCGTCGTTCGAGATCATCAAGACCACCGAGGGCGTGTCGACGGTGTCGTCGATCTTCCTGATGTGTCTGTCCGACCGTGTACTGGCCTACGGCGACTGCGCCGTCGTGCCGGACCCGACGGCCGAGCAATTGGCCGACATCGCCATCTCCTCGGCGCAGACCTCGGCCCAGTTCGGTATCGAACCGCGAGTGGCGATGCTGTCGTACTCCACCGGCGAATCCGGCTCGGGAGCCGACGTCGACAAGGTGCGGCAAGCGACGGCCATCGTGCGCGAACGTAACCCGGAACTGTTGGTGGAGGGCCCCATTCAGTACGACGCGGCCATCGAACCGTCGGTCGCGAAATCGAAGCTGCCGGATTCCGACGTGGCAGGCCGCGCAACGGTGTTCATCTTCCCCGACCTCAACACCGGCAACAACACCTACAAGGCCGTTCAGCGCAGCGCCGGTGCCGTCGCTGTCGGGCCGGTACTGCAGGGCCTGCGCAAGCCCGTCAACGACCTCTCGCGCGGGGCACTGGTCGAGGACATCGTCAACACCGTCGCCATCACCGCCATTCAGGCGCAGGGTATCTCCCAGCAGGAGGCACAGGCGTGAGCATCCTCGTCGTCAACTCGGGCTCGTCCTCGGTCAAATTCCAACTGGTCGATCCCGATTCGGGCGAATCGCTCGCCAGTGGTCTCGTCGAGCGTATCGGCGAATCCGACGGTCGCGTCGAACTGGACTACCGCGGCGAGAGCGCCGAGCGAACACAGCACATCGAGGACCACGGGGACGGGTTGGCTCTGGCATTCGAGATGCTTGCCGACGCCGGCATCGAACTGGGGTCCGACGTCACCGCCGTCGGGCATCGCGTCGTGCACGGTGGCACGGTGTTCTATCGCCCCACGATCATCGACGACGCTGTCGTTCAGCAGATCTCGGACCTGAGCAGTCTTGCGCCGCTGCACAATCCGCCCAACGTCCTCGGTATCGAGGTGGCGCGCAAGCAACTGCCGAACGTGCCGCATGTAGCCGTGTTCGACACGGCGTTCTTCCATTCTCTGCCCGACGCTGCTGCGACGTACGCGATCGACGCCGCCGTCGCAGCCGAACACGACATCAGGCGCTACGGCTTTCACGGCACCTCGCACCGCTACGTGTCCGAGCAGGTTGCGCAGTTCTTGGAACGCGATCTCGGGGACCTCAAGCAGATCGTGCTGCATCTGGGCAACGGTGCGTCGGCATCGGCGGTCGACGGGGGCCGCGCGGTCGATACGTCGATGGGTCTGACCCCACTCGAGGGACTGGTGATGGGCACCCGCAGTGGGGATATCGACCCCGGTGTGATCATGCATCTGCGTCGTAGTGCTGCGATGAGTGTCGACGATATCGACACTCTCCTCAACCGCCGGTCGGGTCTGATCGGACTGTCCGGGGTCAACGACTTCCGGGAACTGCAACAAAGCATCGACGACGGCGACGCATCGGCCCGGTTGGCCTACGACGTGTACATCCATCGGCTGCGTAAGTACATCGGCGCGTACATGATCGGGCTCGGGCGGCTCGACGTCATCACGTTCACCGCAGGCGTCGGCGAGAACGCTGCTGCCGTGCGCGCCGACGCGCTGGCGAACCTGGAACACTTCGGAATTCGGATCGACCCCGAACGTAATGCCGTGCGTAGCAAGCAGGCTCGCGTGATCTCGGCCGACTCCTCGGCCGTCACGGTGTTGGTGGTGCCGACGAACGAGGAGCTGGCGATCGCCCGATCGACGGACGATCTGGTTCGCTCCTGACGTACCGCTAGAACAGCGAACGCGGACGGATCGCATTCGCCAGGTCCACCAACGAAAACCGGTGCGCGCGATCGGTTGCGCTGCGGGCCAGGGCCCGCAGACCCTTCTCGGTGCCGCGCCGCAAACCGTCCTCGGTGAACGGTACGCTGAGTATCGGTTCGCGTTCTGCAGTGGACGCGTGACCGGAGACGATCCAGTCCAGGGCCATCGCCAGGACCAACGTGCGCATCTGCAGCGCTCGGCTCTCCGCCTTGGGGAGCAGCGCCACTCGCCGTGCGGCAGAGCGGAAATCGGCTTCCGACAGCTCGGCGCGCGAGCGATCCATCAGCAAGGTCAGCACACTGGTCATCCGTGCCATCGAGTAGTGCCGCGAGCTGATCGGAACCTGGTCCAGTGCCGCGATGGCACCGGTCTGATCACCGCGGCGCTGCAGCTGCCGGGCCAGACCGAACGCCGAGCTGACGATGCCCCTGTTGGTGCGCCACACCGCCCGATACAGGCCCTCGGCCCTGGCTCGCCACTTCTCGGCGTCCTCGTCGTTGCCGAGCGCGACATGCCCCAACAATTCGGACGTGGCACCGAGCGCCAGTTTGGGCGCGAGCTCGCCGGGCATCGCTCCGAGCACGTTGTCGAAACTCGTGAACGCAGAATCGTATTCGTGGTGCAGCAAGGCGATCAATCCGGCGTACCACTGCACCCGCCACGGATCGGCGGCGTGATCCTCGGATTGCACCTTCGACAGGATGTCGGTGGCCTCCACGACGTGGCCCAGATCGAGGTGCGCCTTGACCTCCGCGAGGGTGATCTCCAGGCTCGCTCCCGCGGGCGCGGAACCGGTGGCACCTGTCGTGCCGGCCGACACCCGCTCGATGCCGTTCCGCTTGGCGTGCTGGAGCGAGTCCAGAGTCTGCTGAGCTTCGACGTGCACGGCGGCGGCCAGCAGGGGAGCACTCGGATCGTTGGGATCGACCAGGGGAACCGGCAGTGCGGCAACCACTTCGGCTGCCGTCATGCGCTCGTGGCGTACTTTGCCGTCGACGTAGGTATCGGTACGACCCACCGACTGCTCCGTACCGAACGTCGTACGCGGCGGGCTGAACACCGCGGACAGGCCGGGTCGCTCGACGCCCGTCCGGATAGCCAGGATCTCGCGCAGCACGCCGGTTGCCTGCCCCGCGAACTCGTCCGCGGACCGGAACCGCCGCGTCGGGTCTGCATTGGTGGCTCGTAGCAGCAGGCGATGCAGCGACGGGAACTGCTGCAGCACGTCCGATTCTGCGACGGAGGGCAGGCCGTCGAGGTACTTGCCGTTCTTCGACGGCATGTCCAGCGTCAGCACCGCGAGGGTGCGGCCGACGGTGTAGATGTCCGACGCCACCGTCGGCCCGGTCTTCACGATCTCCGGTGCCTGGTACCCCACCGTGCCGTACAGGTAGCCGTAATCCTCGATGCCCGCGACCGCGCCGAGGTCGATCAACTTGATCTGGTCCTCGGAGACCATGATGTTCTCGGGCTTGAGATCGTTGTAGACCAGCCCGATCGAATGCAGATAACCCAGTGCCGGAAGCACTTCGAGTACGTAGGCCAGCGCCTGCTCGACCGGCATGCGGGCGTCGTCACCGCACGCGGTCAGGATGTCGCGCAGCGAACGACCACCCACGTACTCCATGACGATGAAGCCGACGGAAGTGCCGTCGCCGCGGGGTTGTTCGACGAAGTTGTAAATCTTGACGACGCCGGGATGCGCTACCTCGGCCAGGAATTGACGCTCCGCGACCGCGACCGCATGTGCTTCCTCGTCGCCGAAATGCAGTAGGCCTTTGAGTACTACCCAGCGGTCGCTGACGTTACGGTCGATGGCGAGGTAGATCCACCCCAGACCGCCGTGCGCGATGCACCCCTGCACGTCGTACTGGCCCACCACTCGATCACCCGGCTCGAGCAGCGGGGTGAAATCGAAGGTGGTGCCGCAGTGCGGGCACACGCCCACCGAGATGTCGGGCTCTCCCGGTTCGCTGCGCCCGACCTTGGCGTTGCACTTCCAACAGAACCGTTTGTGCTGCGGCACCGTAGGATCCGACATCACCGCGGTCGCCGGATCGATCGGCTCCACCCGCGGAACCTCCACCAGGCCGCCGCCGAGACGGCGCCGAATACCGGTGCTGCGGGAGCGACCGGACCGAGATCGACCGGTTCTGGCCCGAGTGGACGCGCTTTGCGACATGCCGGATTTGGACGCTGAGGATTTGGCAACCGCAGCTTTCGAGTTGTCTTCACCTACCGGCGAATTCGGCCCCGGAGTCGGTGCGGTCCGGTCGTCGATCGGCGATCGCGAGACCGCCTGCGTGCGTTCGAAGCCGTCGGTCGACGTTGCTTCCGGTCGCGCTACCGCCTGTGTGCGTTCGACGCCGTCCGTCGATGTGAGCTGATCCCGTGACACCGCCTGCGTGCGTTGCGCGGGAGCGGTGGGTTGCTGTTCGTCCTCGTCCATGACGTGCGCCTCTAATCGCTGTACGACGCGGTGGGTGGACCGGGGGAGGGGCCGAGCACCGTCAGCCATTTGTTGTAGATGCGGTTCCAGGTGCCGTCGGACCTGATGCGTGCCAACGTTCCGTTGACGAAGCGCACGAGATCCTCGTTCTTCTTGTTGATGCCCACGCCGTACGGTTCCGGGCTCAGACTGTCGCCGACGATCTCGAGGTACGGGTCCTGTGCGGCAAGTCCGGCCAGGATGGCGTCGTCGGTGCTGATGGCGTCGACCTGTCGTTGTTGCAGTACCACCAGGCAATCCGACCACATGGGCACCGTCACCACGGTTGCCGCCGGTTGCACCCGCTGCAGGCGACGCAGCGACGTGGTGCCCTCCACCGCGCACACCCGCTTGCCCGCCAGATCCCCGACCCCACGGATACCCGAGCCCTGTACCACCAGAACTCGGTGCTGCGCTTGGAAGTACACGGTGGAGAACTGGACGTCCTTACGCCGGGCGCACGTGATCGTCATGGTTTTCACCACGATGTCCACCGTCGAGTCCTGCAAAGCTTCGAGGCGCTGTGCGGACGTGAGAATTCGGAAGTCCAACCGGTTCGGGTCTCCGAACAGGTCGCGTGAGATCTCCCGAGCGATGTCGACGTCGAACCCGACCAGCTGCCCGGTCATGGGGTCGCGAAAGCTGAAAAGGTTGCTGCCCGTGTCGAGGCCGACGACGAGGCGACCCTTGGCGCGGAGTGCATCGATGGTCGGCTGCGGAGGCAGTGGCACGTCGGTGCCGGTCGGTAGCGGCCGCAGACTGGCCGTGGGGCGGGCGCACTCGTCGTCCGCCGGTGTTTCGGTGGGCCGAGCTGCGACGGTGGCACCGTCGGGGAGAGGGGGTTCGGTGAACGTCGTATCGGTCTGTGCCGCAATTCTTTCCGGCGGCGAGCACCCGACGAGCAGGGCGGTCGCAACGAGGCCGGCGGCCAGCAGGCGCTTCACAGGTACTCACGCAACCTCGGGAACAGGCCGACACCGAACGCCACCGACGCCAGGACCGTCAGCACGTACGCGCCGTTCGACAAACCCGACAGGACCCAGACCGATCGGTCGATGTTGGAGCGCAGTTCGCTTCGGGCACTGTCGATCCCGTCGACCAGCACACTGTCGAGAGCATTGAACGCGGCCGCCGAATCCGAATCACCCGATCCGGTCGCTATCGACACCGCACCGTTGAAGTCGCCGACCTCGAGCGCCGAATCGATGCGCGCATGCGAGGCCGACCAGTTGTTCAGGGCCTCGGTCACCTCGGGGTCGCCCTCGAACATGTCCGCGAGCCGAGAGACGTTGCCGGCGAACGACTGTCCGTAATCCTGACTGCCACCGCGGCGGGCCAGGTCGAGTGTCTCGTCCGCCCTGGCCTGCTGGGCCAGAATGAAACCCGTCGTGTAGGACTTCAGCGGCGCCACCCCGCGGTCGATAGCGCGGTCGGTGGCGATCGACGAGATCAACCCCACCACCAACATCCACCCGAGCAAGCCGGCCAGCGCGGCCGTGGCACCGAGAAAACCGACATTCAGTGTGCGACGCGTCGTCCGGGACAGATACCACTGGGCGAGACCGGTCATCAGCAACAGGAACACCACCGACCCGATCGCGAAGTACGGGGGACTGGTGAACCTCTCCTGATCCGCCGAGACGCGGGAGGCCTGCTCGGTGTACAACTTCTCGGCCAGCGGCAACAGGCTGGACTGCATCATCGTCGACGCCTCGCCGAGATATGCCGCACCCACCGGGTTCCCGCTGCGATTGTTCGCTCGCGCCGTCTCGACCAGCCCGCTGTACACCGGCAACCCGGTAGCGATCTGCGTCAGCACTGCGCTGGTGGCCTCGTCCTTGTCGGTGACCCCGGCGGACGCGGCGATCAATTCCGACGACGCCTCACCCAAAGCCTGCGAGTACCGGTCACGTACTTCGGGTTGCTCGAGCCCACCGGCGATGAATGCCGACGCGGCCGCCGCGTCGGCCACCGACAGGGCACCGTAGAGATTCTGAGCCGAGTTGGCGAACGGCTCGGTGCGCACCAGCAGTGTCCCGAGAGTGTCGACTCGATCGGTCACCGCCGTGGACGCGAGATTTCCGACCGTCAGCGCCAACACGACCAGCGCGGTACCCATCGCGACCAACCGCGCAGGCGTCGAACGCATCGTGTATCGAACCGGTGGCTTGCCTGCAGCGGCACCGACGTGGGGTGCCGTTGTCGGGGGGACGGCAGCAGAGGGAGTAATGCCGGCCGCGATCACGCATCGAGCATATAAGCAGGCGGACCGCACTGCAGCCACTACAGGACAGTCACTGCGGCGAGGCGGTTCACCTAGGGTGGGGAGCATGCGCGGTGACGGGGACGGTTGGGTGATCGGTGAGAACGGTTCTCGGCACTGGGGCAAGCACGGTGCCGCCGGTCTGCTGCTCCGTGCGCCCTCCGATGCGGGCGAACCGATGGTGTTGCTGCAGCACCGCGCGTTGTGGAGTCATCAGGGCGGAACGTGGGCCCTGCCGGGCGGTGCTCGCGATTCGCACGAGAGCACCGAGCATGCGGCGGTCCGCGAGGCGCACGAGGAAGCCGGTATCTCGGCCGAACAGTTGAGCGTGCGCAGCGAGCGTGTCACCGCCGCAGTCCCGAGCGGTTGGTCGTACACCACGGTCATCGCCGACACCGATCACCCGCTGGCCACCGTCCCGAACGGCGAGAGCACGGAACTGCGGTGGGTGCCGGAGTCCATCGTCGGCGAGCTGCCACTGCACCCGGGTTTCGCGTCGAGCTGGCCGTCGCTACGTACCGAGCCGCTGCGCGTGCTGCTCGACACCGCCAACGTCCTCGGCTCCCGGCCCGACGGCTGGTGGAAGGACCGCGCCGGCTCGACCGGCGCACTGTTGACGTCGCTGGCCGCGACACTGCCGCGCACGGTGGAACTACCCAGCGGCCAGTACGGCTGGCTCACCCGCATCGAGGCCGTGCTCGAGGGGCAAGCGCGCGACGCCGTTGTCGACGATCCGCGCATCCCGGTGATCCTCGCGGACGGCACCGGCGACGACACCCTCACCGATCAGGCCCACCGATCGACAGACCTGACCGCGTTGGTCACCGCCGACCGCGGACTCCAGAATCGACTGCCCGGTGCGGTGCACGTGCTCTCGCCGTCTGCCGTGCTCGCCTGGCTGTGACGTCAGTTCTGTAGCGCCTGTACCAGCGCGCGCGCAGCTGCCTGCGGATCACGTGCCTCCGTGATCGCCCGAACGACCACGATGCGCTCGGCTCCCGCCGCTCGAACCTGATCCACATTGGTCGCGTCGACGCCGCCGATGGCGAACCACGGCCGCTCTGGCAACGCATCCGCGGTGGCCCGCAGAGTTTCCAGGCCGGCGGCCGAGCGGTTGGGCTTGGTGGGCGTCGGCCACACCGGCCCGACGGCGAAGTAGTCGACGCCGTCCTCGATCGCGGCGAGCGAGGACTGAGCGCGGTTCTGCGTCGAGCGTCCGATCACCACATCCGGGCCGAGGATCTGGCGCGCGTAGTGCACGGGCAGGTCGCCCTGGCCCAGATGCAGGACGTCGGCACCGGATGCCAGCGCCAGATCCGCGCGGTCGTTGACGGCCAGCAAGGCACCGTGGCGTTTGGTGGCCGCGAGCAGAATCGCCAGCGCAGCGAGCTCGTCCTTGGCCTCGAGCGGCCCGAACTGGCGCTCGCCGGCGGAGTTCTTGTCGCGCAGCTGGATGATGTCGACGCCACCGGACAACGCGGCCTCGGCGAACTGCGCGAGATCGCCCTTGTCGCGTCGGGCATCGGTACACAGGTAGAGGCGAGCGGACGCAAGACGCTCGCGAGGAGTCTGGTTGCGGACGGTCTGAGTTGGGTGCACGAAACGAACTGTATTCTCATGGCAGCCGCGACCGACGACGGAGTGGCCGACATATCGCGGGAGTCCCGAGGATCGTGGGGCTGAGAGTGGGTTCGCCGCCCTTACCGTCAATACCTGAACCCGATCATGCGGGCGCAGGGAGTGAGGACGTGAATCGCGTGCATATCGTCGTTATCGGCGGAGGCGTCATCGGGCTGTCGACGGCGCTACGACTGGCGGAGGACGGCCACCGGGTGGTGGTGCACGATCCTGCGCTGGGTCGAGGCGCGTCGTGGGTCGCCGGCGGCATGCTGGCCCCGCTGTCCGAGGGGTGGCCCGGTGAACACGAACTTCTACGGCTCGGTGCCGCGTCGCTCGCACGGTGGCCGGACTTCGCCGGACGCCTTCCCGGCCCGTCGGTGTTCTCGGCCACCGGATCGATGACGGTTGCCCTCGACTCCGCCGACGCCACCGACCTGCGCACGATCGCCGAATGGGTGGGCGAGCAGGGACACGAGCTCGAAATTCTCGGCCGCGCGCAGGTGCGTGAACTCGAACCTGCATTGGCGCAGAACATTCGGCTCGGGTTGTTGGCACCGACCGAGCTGTCCGTCGACAATCGGGCCCTGGTTACCGCGCTCCAACAGGGATGTCTCGACGCCGGAGTGGAGTTCGTGGCAACCTCGGTCGACGCAATTCCCGACGTCGATCAGGTGGTCCTGGCCGCCGGTTCTCGCTGCGCCGCACTGTGGCCGACACTGCCGGTCAGGCCGGTGAAAGGCGAGATCCTGCGGCTGCGTCGCCGACCCAGCGCCGCACCGCCACCGCACCACACGATCCGCGGAACCGTGCACGGCCGACCCGTGTACCTGGTGCCACGCGGCGACGGATTGGTCGTCGGCGCAACACAATACGAATCCGGTGAGGACACCCAGGTCACCGTGGCGGGGGTACGAGACCTGATTGCCGACGCCGAACGACTCATGCCGAGTATCGGCGAGTACGAGCTGTACGAAACCGCTGCAGGACTACGGCCGATGAGCCCCGACGGACTGCCGTTGATCGGCAGACTCGCCGACAACGTGATCGTCGCTACCGGGCACGGCCGCAACGGCATTCTGCTCGCGCCGATCACCGCCGACGCCGTCGCCGCGCTGATATCGGGCGAGACGCTGCCCGAGGCGAAAGCAGCCACACCCGAACGCTTCTCACAGATCGAAAGGACACCATGACCCAGGTTGCCATCGGGATCACCGTCAACGGCGAGGATCACCTGCTCACCGAGGACATGACCATGCGTCGGCTGCTCGAATTCCTGGGCCTGCCCGAGAAGGGTATTGCCGTCGCCGTCGACGGTGCCGTGCTGCCCAAGAGTCGATGGGACACCACCGACGTCCAAAAGGGTTGGACCATCGACGTTCTCACGGCGGTTCAGGGTGGCTAGCGCACTCACCATCGCCGATCGCACCTTCACGTCCCGGCTCATCACCGGCACCGGGGGAGCGGCCAACCTCGCCGTCCTCGAGGAAGCCCTCGTCGCATCGGGAACCGAACTGACCACCGTCGCGATGCGCCGCGTCGACGCCGCGGGTGGAACGGGAGTGCTCGATCTGCTGCGGCGGTTGAACATCGCCCCGCTGCCGAACACCGCGGGTTGTCGAGGATCGGCCGAGGCCGTGCTCACCGCGCAGCTGGGCCGCGAGGCGCTCGAGACCGACTGGGTGAAACTCGAAGTGATCGCCGACGAGCGAACCCTGCTGCCCGACGCCATCGAATTGGTCAAGGCTGCAGAGCAACTCGTCGACGACGGCTTCCGGGTGCTGCCGTACACCACCGACGACCCGGTGCTGGCCAAGCGTCTCGAAGACATCGGCTGCGTTGCCGTCATGCCGCTCGGCTCACCCATCGGCACCGGCCTCGGCATCGCCAACCCGCACAACATCGAGATGATCGTCGAGGCCGCAGGGGTACCGGTGATCCTCGACGCGGGCATCGGCACCGCCAGCGACGCCACCCTCGCGATGGAACTCGGCTGCGACGCAGTGCTGCTCGCCACCGCGGTGACCCGCGCGAAGGACCCGGCGCTGATGGCGTCGGCGATGAGACATGCGGTGGCCGCGGGTTACCAGGCCCGACATGCAGGCCGCATCCCGAAACGATTCTGGGCGCAGGCAAGCTCACCGATGTAGCGGCTGCGTCGGCGGCGCAGCCCTTTGTTCGGTGCTGCGTATTTCGCAAACGCGCGCGCGTTTGCGAAACGCGCGCGGAATAGTGGCGAAAATGAGGGCGAATCCCCGCGCATCTGGCAAACGCGCGCGCATTTGCGGCCGCGCTCAGGCGACCGCGTGCCCCAGCCAGGCCTCGGCTGTCTCAGGGTCTGTGTCATCCAAAAGGATGATGCAAGTCGCGACTGTGGGGCGATGTGGACACGCCGTCGATCGGGGACAGTTGTCCCATGATCGAAGTGACAGGACTGACCAAGCAATACGGAGCGGTGACGGCGGTCGACAACCTCACCTTCACCATCAAACCCGGCATCGTGACCGGCTTTCTCGGACCGAACGGTGCGGGTAAGTCCACCACGATGCGAATGATTCTCGGGCTCGACCGCCCCACCTCGGGGACGGCGACCATCGAGGGCAAGAGCTACAGCCACCTGAAGCAGCCACTGCGTACCGTCGGCGCCCTGCTCGACGCCAAGTGGGTGCACCCCAACCGATCTGCGCGTGCGCACCTGGAATGGATGGCCGCGTCCAACGGCATCCCCAAGTCCCGCGTCGACGAGGTGCTGCGGCTGGTGGGCCTGTCCGAGGTCGCGAAGAAGAATGCGGGCGGGTTCTCGCTCGGCATGTCGCAGCGGCTCGGTCTCGCCGGCGCTCTACTGGGCGATCCCAAGGTGTTGTTGTTCGACGAGCCGGTCAACGGACTCGATCCCGAGGGCATCGTCTGGATCCGAAAGTTCATGCAGCGCTTGGCAGCCGAGGGCCGCACGGTCCTGGTGTCGAGCCACCTGCTCTCGGAGATGGCGCAGACGGCCGAACACCTCATCGTCATCGGACGCGGCAAGCTGATCTCGGATTCCTCGGTGCAGGAATTCATCGACCATGCCTCCGAGGCCTCGGTACGCGTGCGCAGCCCACAGCTCGACGGCCTGCGTCAGGTGCTGACCACCGCCGGCCTCACGGTGCGTGAGCCGGACAAGTCCGACGAATTGCAGCCCTCGCTGGTGGTGCTGAACTCCACCACCGACGCGATCGGCGACCTCGCCGGCCGGGCCGGAATCACATTGCACGAGTTGGCCTCTCAGCGCGGCTCGCTCGAGGAAGCATTCATGAAACTCACCGGAGACACAGTGCAATATCACGGCTCGGGAGCCGAAGACCAGAACACTCAGCAAGCAATGGGCGGTGCACTCTGATGGGCGTCTTGGCAGCAGAGAGAATCAAGTTCACCTCGACCAAGTCGCCGTGGTGGTGCAGCGCGATCGTGGTGGTCTTCGGCCTCGGGTTCGGAGCCATCCTGGGTTGGGCCGCAAAGACCGCCGTCGGCCCGGATGCGCCGGAAGGTCTGCCACCGACCACCGCATACGACGTCGTCGGCAGCGGCGTCGGCGGACTCGGCATCATGGTGCTGATGATCCTCGGTGCACTCACCGTCACCAGCGAATACCGCTTCGGCCTGATCCGGACCACGTTCCAGGCGATCACCAACCGGGCCTCGGTACTCGGTGCGAAGGCACTGATCGTCGGCGTGTACGGGGCCGTGCTGTCGTTGGTTCTCGCCTTCGGCGCGTTGTTCCTGGCCAAATCCATCGCCGGTGAGGAAGCCGGCGCTTTGCTGAGCTTCGACGTCGACGGCACCTGGCGCGTCGTCTACGGCACCGCAGTTCTGGCGTTCGTGCAGATCGTTCTGGCCGTCGCCGTGGGTGCGCTGATTCGTCAGTCCGCCGGAGCCATCGCCGTGTTGTTGTTGTGGCCGTTGCTCATCGAGAGCCTCGTCGGGATCATCCCGAAGGTCGGTGAGAAGATCCAGCCCTTCCTGCCGTTCAAGAACGCCGACCATTTCCTCGGCGGAAGTGCGGGAACGGACTTCCACTGGGGACCGATCGGCAGCCTGATCTACTTCGTCGTCTTCACCGCGGTGATCTTCGGAGTGGCAGTGTTCGTCGTCAATCGCCGGGACGCCTGACACCTGCCTGGGTAGGGTGTCCGCTATGCGGATTTCCTTGCTTGCAGGTAGCGCCGTCACTGTCCTGATTCTGGCCGGTTGCTCGTCCTCCTCCGGTACGGGGGACGAGGAACCGGCCAGAGTTTTCGCGACACCCGACGGGGCCGGCCTGTCGGAAGCGGTCACCGAGGATGCCCTCGTCGGGCACCTGCAGGAACTGGAGAACATCGCCGCCGCGCACGACGGTAACCGCGCGGCCGGGACTGCCGGGTACGACGCGAGTGTCGATTACGTTGTCTCCCAACTCGAATCGGCCGGATTCGACGTCACCACTCCCGAATTCGATTTCGACACCTTCGAGGCGCAGACGCAAACCCTGTCGCTTGCGGGCACCGACATTCCGGTGTTCGCGCTCAGCTACTCGCCCACCACATCCGCCGAGGGAATCACCGCACGCGTCGTCGGCGCTCCCGACGGGGCAGACGGGTGCGAGGCAACCGATTACGCCGGTCTCGACCTGACGGGAGCGGTGGCAGTCGTGCCGCGAGGGGTGTGCCCGTTCGGTGCGAAGCAGACCGTCGCCGCCGAATTGGGTGCGGCAGCAGTGATCATCGTCAACAACGAACCCGGACCACTGGATTCGGGAACGCTCGGTGATTCCGAGACCGCGAAGATTCCGACCGGCGGTGTCAGCCAGGAGGACGGGGCAGCGGTCCTCGCGGCCCCCGAGGTCACGTTGACTCTCGTCACGACGACCGAGTCGACCACGAGCCGCAACATCATCGCGCAGACCACGACCGGCTCGACCGAGAACGTGGTGGTCGCGGGTGCCCACCTCGACAGCGTCCCCGAGGGCCCGGGCATCAACGACAACGGCACCGGCACCTCCGCCGTGCTCGAGACTGCTCTGCAGATGGGCAGTGCGCCCGAGGTGACCAACGCGGTCCGGTTCGCATTCTGGGGTGCCGAGGAGAACGGGCTCGTCGGTTCGACCAAGTACGTCGAGGGCCTGTCCGACGAGGGCAAGCGAAACATCGCGCTGTACTTGAACTTCGACATGATCGGCTCGCACAACCCCGGCTACCTCGCCTACGACGGCGACGACTCCGACCAGGTCGGTGAGCCCGCGGGACCGGCCGGATCCGACGCCATCGAGCGCACGTTCGTCGAGCACTTGGCGGCCGACGGTATCGCCGTCGACGGTACGGATTTCGACGGTCGATCCGACTACGGGCCGTTCATCGAGGTCGGCATCCCCGCAGGCGGTGTCTTCAGCGGCGCGGACGAGAACAAGACCGCCGAGCAGGCCGCGAAGTGGGGTGGCACGGCCGATCAGACGTTCGACGAGAATTACCACACCGATCAGGACACCCTGGCGAACGTCGACCGCGCGGCGCTGGCGAAGAACGGTGCCGCCGTGGCGTACGGCATCGGTGTCTACGCGCAGTCGGTGGAAGGCCCCAATGGAGTACCGGTCGGGGCTGCGCGCGAGGCCGCACGCGCCGAAGGGTAAGGGAAGTATGTGTAACCGTGAGTTACGCTCGATCCTGTGAACGCAGTCGTCTCCTCGGTGGTGGAGTGGGTCCGCACCACCAACCGAGCGCCCACCGTCGTCGGGGCGGTTCGGCGTGTGCGTCGCGCATTACCCGGTGACCCCACGTTCGGTGATCCGCTGTCGATCGACGGTCCGGGACGCGCACTGGCCGTCGCGCGCGTGGCGGATCGGTTCCTGGCAGCGAACGGACTCGACGACGAACCGGGTGCCTCCCGCGAACTCGGCCTCGGTGCCCTGCAGGTGTGGCAGGCCATCCTCGAGCGAGCCGGCCGGGGCCGCGGCGACGAGGACGTCACGATCGTCTTCACCGATCTCGTCGGATTCTCGTCGTGGTCACTGCGCGCCGGCGATACCGCCACATTGACGTTGCTCCGTAAAGTCTCCAAAGCCGTCGAACCCGAGGTCGTGTTCCGCGGCGGGCACGTCGTGAAAAGGCTGGGCGACGGCATCATGGCCGTGTTCGCCGATGCGGGCAAAGCCGTCGACGCCGTGTTCGCGGCGCGCGAGGCCCTCACCAGCGTGAACGTCGACGGCTACACCCCGACGATGCGCGTCGGAATCCACACCGGAAGCCCGCGTCAGGTCGGTTCCGACTGGCTCGGTGTCGACGTCACCGTCGCAGCGCGGGTCATGCAGACCGGCGGAAACGGCAACATCATGATCTCGGCCGCCGCACTCGACGCCGTGTCACCAGAGGTGCTCGACGCGTTGCACGTGGTCGCCAAGCCCTATCGGCGCAGTTTCTTCGCTCCGAAGATCAAGGGCGCTCCCGACGACCTACGCATTCTCCGACTCGTGCAGTCGCCACAGCGGTGACACCGGGCCGTGGCCCGCACCGAGGTCGTAGGACGCGGCCAGGCAACGGGTGACCCATTCCTTGCCGAACGCCACCGCGTCGGGCATCGAGTATCCGTGGGCCAGCGCCGACGCGATCGATGCCGCGAGGGTGTCGCCGCCGCCGTGATCGTTGCCGGTGTCGATGCGTTGGCTGGTGAATTCGAGGAAGGTGTCGCCGTCGAACAGTAGATCGGTGCTGTGGGTCGAGGTGCGGAGGTGACCGCCCTTGACCAGGGCCCATTGCGCGCCCAGTCCGTGCAGCGCCTCGGCAGCGCGATGCGCGCCGGCGTCGTCGACGACATCGATGCCGGTGATCAACCGAACCTCGTCGAGGTTGGGAGTCACCAGCGAGGCGATGGGAAACAGCGTGTGCCGAATGGCGTCGAGCGCCTCGGCGTGCAGTAGGGGGTCACCGTGCATGGACGCGCACACCGGGTCGACGACGAGCGGAACCGGGTGGTCGCGGCCGATACCGACCTCGGTGCACACGGCCGTGACCGCCTCGATGATCGCGGTGGACGCCAGCATCCCGGTCTTCGCTGCGCCGACGCCGATGTCCGATACCACCGAGCGAACCTGAGCCGCGACGATCTCCGGCGGGATCTCGTGGAAGCCCGTCACGCCGACGGTGTTCTGGACCGTCACCGCCGCGACGGCAACACATGCGTGCACGCCCAACATGGCCATCGTGCGACTGTCCGCCTGGATTCCGGCACCGCCGCCGGAGTCGGTTCCGGCGATCGTCAGCGCGCGGACGGGAGTCTCGCCGTTGGGCGTGAGCGGTAGGAACTTCACGAGAGACGACAGTACCGGCGGGCCGCGATCGGCAGGGTCTCGGCAGGCGAGACGCCGGAGGTGAATGTTGGTGAAAACATGGTGACACTTTGAATGTTGTTGTATCACAACGCCGCACGGGGACGCTCATGAGCTGTACCAGCATCCGGTTCGGGATCGATGGACAAACCTACGCATCCGAAGGTTTGTTGGTAGAAAAGGTGACAGACCCACCTCGCGCATGTTTAATAGTGGTGCACGTCACATACCGTCTCGGTTCCGAAGTTCCTCCACCACTCCACACCCAGCAAAGGAGGCGTCCATGCTTGCGAGTTCTCCCAGTGCTGATGTCTCGATCAACAAAGACCAGAATCGCTTCGAGCTTCGACTGAACGGCGACCTCGTCGGCATCGTCGGATTCTTCGAAGTCGAAGGAAACGGAGCCCGTGCGACACGGACGCATGTCGTCTCCTTCATGCACACCGTCGTCACCGAGGACTTCGGTCATCAAGGCTTGGCCGGCATTCTGGTTCGCCGCGCCCTCGACAGCGCGCGGTCCTATGGCTGGAAGGTCAAGCCGGTCTGCACCTACGTCCAGCGCTTCGCGGCAGCCAACCCCGAGTACAACGACATGCTCGTCGCTCTCTGAGTACTTGCAATGCCCGGCCGGTCACGCCACGGCTGGTTACGTAAAGGACTCGACTCGGCGTCGATCGGTGCACTTTCCCCGCGACACTCGAGCAACTCTGGTCTCATAAGTGACATGAGTCACATCAGTCACCGCCGATCCGACGCGGCGATTCCGGTCGAGCGCCCCTCGGTCCGCATCGAGGACAACGCCGATCACAACAGATTCGATCTGTTCGTCGACGACGATCTCGTCGGCATCCTCGGCTATCGGTTCGGCGATGGCGACGACGCAGCCGGCAACGAATCAGTCGTCGCGCTGATGCACACGGTCGTCAAAGAGGAATACGGCGACCGCGGCTGGGCAGGAGTGCTGGTGCGCGCATCGCTGAACACCGCGCGCGACCGTGACTGGCGCATCGTGCCGATCTGCACCTACGTCCGTCGCTACCTGGCGCAGCACCCGGAGTTCTTGGACCTGGTCGTCGAATAGAGAGCACTGCTCTTGCCTGCAGTGTGTCGAGGGTGAATACTGCTCCCTGTAGAGAGCGCCGCTCTCGAAAGGTTGGGTACTCCCGATGCGTGCAGCTCTGTATGTCTTCGTCGGCCTCATGTTCGGTCTATACCCTGTATTGCGCCCCTACTCGGACGAGATGGGCAGTGCGGGAGCGGACGCCTTCGCATCCTCGAGTTGGGTGACGGCCCATACCTTCGCGATGCTCGGCTTCATCGCACTCGGACTGGTTGTGCTTTACGGCGGTCGACGGTCCGATCCGGCAGTGGTCACTACCTGGATCGGCGTCGGACTGCTTCTGCCGTACTACGGTGCGGAGACGTTCGCGCTGCACGCGCTGGGCGTCGACGCCGCCGCGAACTCGAACCCCGGGCTGCTCGACCTTGTCGATCCGATTCGCTACTCGATCGTGCAAACGGTCATGTTCGGCCTCGGGCTGGTGTCGATCGCCGTCGGGCTGGTGATGTTCGCTCTACGGAACCGCTATGCGATGGTGCTGGCCGCCGGATTCGTGTTGTATCTCCCGCAGTTCTACACCCCACCGGCCGTGCGGATCGCCCACGGAATCTTGATTGTCGTGGGAGCGATCATCGCTGCGCGAGCGGTGGCCGGCAGTTCGGTCCGCCCTACTCAGCCGATCTCCACGATCACCGGAGCATGATCGCTGGCACCCTTGCCCTTACGCTCCTCGCGATCGATCGATGCGCCGGTCACGCGAGCCGTCAGAGCAGGTGAGGTCAACGCCATGTCGATGCGCAGACCTTGTTTCTTCGGAAATCTCAGCTGGGTGTAGTCCCAGTACGTGAACGTCCTGGGCTCGGGAGTGAACTGCCGCGTCACCTCGGTGAAACCGGCATCGGAGAATGCCGCGAAGGCATCACGCTCCGGCTGCGAGGTGTGAGTCTTGCCCTCGAACAGGGCGGGATCCCACACGTCGTCGTCGGTGGGAGCGATGTTCCAGTCGCCGACGAGCGCGATCTGCGCCTGTGGGTCCGCCGCCACCCACGCCTGCGCGTCGGCCTTCAGTGCCGCGAGCCACTCGAGCTTGTAGGTGTAGTGCGGGTCGGCAAGCTCGCGGCCGTTCGGCACGTACAGGCTCCAGATACGCACCCCGTTGCAGGTCGCTCCGATGGCGCGGGCCTCGTCTGCGGCCTCGACCTCGGGATCCTTGCTGAACCCGGGCTGGTCCTCGAAGCCGACCTGCACGTCGTCCAAGCCGACGCGCGACGCGATCGCCACGCCGTTCCACTGACTGAGCCCGACGTGGGCAACCTCGTAGCCGATCTCGGTGAACCGCTCGTACGGAAACTGTGCGTCCTTGCACTTGGTTTCCTGCATCGCCAGCACGTCGACGTCGGATCGCTGCAACCAATCGACGATTCGATCCTGCCGAGAGCGGACGGAGTTCACATTCCAGGTAGCAAAGCGCACGGGAAGGAACCCTATAGAACGCGTCCGACAGGCTCGCGGCCGATCGCGTCGTCCGGGCGCGCGTAGCGATAGCGGTGATGCTCGCCGAATCCCAGATCGCGGTAGAGCGACTGGGCATCGGTGTTGTCGACGGCCACCTGAAGGTATGCGTGCGTGGCGCCGTTCTCGCGTCCCCACCGCACCAACTCACCGCACATCAGCGTGCCGAGACCGTTGCGGCGATGCTCGGGGGACACCCAGAGCGAGGTCAAGCCCACCCACGACCGACCGTCCGGGGCCGCGGTGACGGCCGCTCGGCCCACTGCGATCGATCCGACTCCTGCGTTCCCGATCGCGCCGAAACCGAGGGTTCCGTTGCGCACCGCCGAGACCACCTCGGCAGCACCCGTCGTCGCCTCTCGGCCTTGGTAGCGCAGAGAACTCAACCAGTCGGCGGTCGGTTCGGGAGTGACGGTGACAGGCGAGTCGCCCTCGCGTAGAACAAGATTCGAGATATCCGCCGCCATGACGACGGTCTCGTTGAACGTCGACCAACCGGCCGGTGCGGTCGCGAGACGGTCGGGGAGGGCGAGGATCGGCGTCAGTCCTCGTGCGTCGTATCGGGCGGAGATCGCGGCCACCGTCTCGGAATCTGCTGCTGCGCCGGGCTCGAGAGGCACCGCCGAATTGGCGCGCCCGGTGAAGCCGTGCCCGAAACGCACCTGCCAGCCGGTGATCCACTCCTGTTCGGCACCCGGCCACCCGTCGGCCGCGGCCGCCTCCAGAGCCCGAATCTCCGAGGTACGAACAGGTCTGGGGCCCAACGGCTTCAAGGCCACTATGCGATCGGCGGCCACCTGCACCAGAGCGCCGTCCTTGGCGCGGACCGACACCGCGACCGCGTCGGCCGACACCAATTCCCCGATGACGTCCGTCATCGGATGGGTGTGGCCGGGTGGCAGTCGGTACCGCAGCATCACCCGCGTCCCCGGCGGAACGGTCACGGCAGCGATCAGTCCTCGTCCTCGTCGTCGTGGCCGAAGGGGTCGTCGACGGTGCCCGGCACCCAGCTGAGGCCGGGGACGCCCCACCCGGAGCGCTTGATCGCCTTCTTCGCCGCTCGCGCGTGGCGACCGATGAGCACATCGGTGTAGAGGAAGCCGTCGAGGTGACCCACCTCGTGCTGCAACATCCGGGCGAAGAACCCGCGGCCCTCGATGTCCACCGGATCGCCGTTGGCGTCGGTACCGGTCACTCGCGCCCAGTCGGCCCGACCGGTGGGGTACTGCTCACCGGGGACCGAGAGGCACCCCTCGTCGTCATCGTCGGGGTCGGGCATCGTCTCGGGAATTTCGGACGTCTCGAGCACCGGGTTGACGACCTCTCCGCGGCGGCGGAACACCTTGCCGTCCGCGCCCTGGTCGGGGCAGTCGTAGATGAACAGACGCTTACCGACGCCCACCTGGTTCGCCGCCAGTCCGACGCCGTTGGCAGCCGCCAACGTCTCGTACATGTCGGCGATCAGCTCGGCGAGCTCGGCCGGCGACTCGGTGACGGGATCGGTCGCAGTGTGGAGCACCGGATCGCCGACGATCCGGATGGGAAGAATTGCCATGGTCGACAAGGATAGTGGGTGACGCCCGGCCCACCCACCGGCCCGTCGGGAGCGGAGCCGGTGGACGAGTGTCGCACCGACGGTTCGGTCGTCGACGAACACGCCACGCGCGAGTACCTCGCGGGAGCCGGGTCCGGGGGGTCGAACGTGGTTGAATGATCCCCGAAGTACAACTGTGTAATTCGCTCGAAGTTCGGTCGGTACTCGTACGGGTGCCGGCAGCACTGGGGGAAGCAGATTTCCCCGGGGTCGGTTGTCGCACGGGCCCGGGGGAGTCGAGAAGTCGAGGAGTGGGATGGACGGCGCAGCAGCGCGTGACTCGAACCAGTCTCAGCAACCGGGATCGGACGGCTCTCAGGATCCGAACGAAGTCGGTGCGGACGGCTTGAGCCGACGAGAGCACGACATCCTGTCCTTCGAGCGCCAGTGGTGGAAGTACGCCGGGGCCAAGGAAGAGGCGATCAAGGAACTCTTCTCCATGTCGGCAACCCGCTACTACCAGATCCTCAACGCGTTGGTGGATCGTCCCGAAGCTCTTGCTGCAGACCCGATGCTGGTCAAGCGACTGCGCCGCTTGCGTGCGAGCAGGCAGAAGGCCCGCGCCGCACGTCGGCTGGGTTTCGACGTCTGATCCGCCGCGTCGGGTTTCGACTCTGCCGAGGGATGTTGCTCCGCGGGGAAGGTGCAAGCTCCGTTGAAAAGGTCTCGATCGACGGTCGGCTAGGGTCGAGTACGTGAGCAGCCCCAACCCGGAACAGACCGGGCCACCCCTCCGTGCCCTGGCCATGGTGCTGATCTCGCTCGCGATCCTGTTCGCAGCGATCGGTGCCCTGTCTCTGACCGGCTCCGATTCCGAGGATGCCGCCGCAGAGGCGCCCGCTGCCGCGACGACGACGGCTGCCGCTCCGGTGGCGCAAGCTCCCGGTACCCAAGCTCCCGCCGCGCAGGCTCCTGCCGCGTCGTCGACCACGTCCTCCGCAGCAACCGCTTCCCGCGCCGCCGCCGATGTCGAGGTGCGCGTGCTCAACAACTCCAACGTCTCCGGGCTCGCCGCCGGCACTGCGAGCACACTCACCGCCGAGGGCTGGACGGTCGCCGAGACCGGCAACTTCAGCGAAGCCCAGTTCGCCCAGACCGCGGTGTACTACGGCACCGACACCGGTGAGCAGCAGGCAGCGCAGACGATCGCCACCCAACTCGGCATTCCGGCCGAGCCCAAACCAAGTTCACTCGAATCCACCGCGGGTGTCGTCGTCATCGTGACGCAGTAACTCGCCGGCATGACAACCTGTCCGGTTCGGCCGAATCGGTCGGCACGTTATGATTTTGCAAGCCCTTCACCCTGCCCGAAAGAGGAGCACTCTTCGATGGACCTGTTCAAGCGACGCACTGCTGCGACCCGCTCTTTGCGTTACGTGGCCCCGGTCCTCGCGATCGCCGCTCTCGGGCTCTCTGCCTGCAGCAACGGCGAGGTCGCGTCCGACACACCCGGCACGGTGCCGCCGGTGTGGACCGGTGAAGCAGACCCGTCCGCGGCCGCAGTCGCCGGTGACGGTCGGGCAGAGAGTGGCTCGGAAGGCAGCTCCGAGAACATGATCGAGGGCGTGCTCCGCAACGCGTCCGGTGCCGAGGTGGGCACCGTGTCGTTCGCGTCGGAGGGCGAGAAGCTCACCGTCACGGCCGAGGTCGAGAACATGACGCCGGGCTTCCACGGCTTCCACGTCCACACCGTCGGGGCCTGCGAGCCGAACTCGGTGGCACCTACCGGCGGTGAGCCGGGCAACTTCCTCTCTGCGGGTGGTCACCTGCAGGTCGACGGACGCACCGAACACCCCTCCAGCGGCGACCTGTCGTCGATCCAGGTGGGCGAGGACGGCACGGGCCGCCTGGTCACCACCACCGATGCGATCACGCTGGACGACCTGCGCGCCGGTGGTGCCGGAACGTCGGTCATCGTGCACGAGGGCGCAGACAACTTCGCCAACATCCCGCCGCGGTACACGTTGCCCGACGGTGCTGCGGTACCCGACATGGCGACCCTGATGACCGGTGATGCCGGTGCTCGGGCGGCGTGCGCGGTACTGAAGTAGTTTGAACGCTCCCCGGATCGACTTCGCGAGTTCTCCGCGACCCACGCTCGGCGTGGAGTGGGAAATCGCGCTGGTCGACAAGAGCACGCGGGATCTGGTCAACTCCGCCGAGGCAGTCATGGACGGCGTTCGTGACCTCGCCGGAGACACCCCTCGGGTGACGAAGGAACTGCTGCGCAACACCGTCGAACTCGTCACCGGAGTGTGCGAGAACGTCGGGGAGGCCATGGAGGACCTCGGCGGCTCGTTAGACCTGGTGCGCCGGGCCGCGGATCCTCTGGGGATCGATCTGTTCTCGGCCGGGACGCACCCGTTCGCCGAATGGTCGACGCAGCAGCTGACCAGCTCCCCGAGCTACGACGAGCTCATCGCGCGTACCCAGTGGTGGGGTCGACAGATGCTCATCTGGGGCGTACACGTCCACGTCGGGGTGTCCTCTCCCGACAAGGTCTTTCCCATCCTCAACTCGTTGCTGCTGCAGTACCCACATCTGTTGGCACTGTCGGCGTCGTCGCCGATCTGGGCGGGCAACGACACCGGATACGCCAGCAACCGAGCACTGATGTTTCAACAGTTGCCGACGGCCGGTCTGCCGTTTCAGTTCGACGACTGGTCGCAGTTCGAGGGATTCGTTCGTGATCAGCTCAAGACCGGCGTCATCGAGCAGCTCGGGGGCATGCACTGGGACATCCGCCCGGCTCCGAAGTGGGGAACCATCGAGGTTCGGGTGTGCGACGGCGCATCGACCAAGCGTGAACTCGCGGCCCTCGTCGCGTTGACGCACTGCCTGATCGTGCATCTCGACGAACGACTCGAAGCAGGCGAGACCCTGCCGACGATCCCGCCGTGGCACGTCCAGGAGAACAAGTGGCGAGCTGCCCGGTACGGCCTCGACGCCGAGATCATTCTCGACGCCGACAGCAACGAGCGGCTGGTCACCGATGATCTGCACGACCTACTGGAGAAGTTGACTCCGACGGCGGTCCGGTTGAATTGCGTCGACGAGCTTGCCGCGGTGGCCGACATTCCCCGCCTCGGTGCCTCGTATCAACGCCAGCGTGCCGTGGCCGCGAAATCCGGCGGCGATCTACGTGCCGTCGTGGAGTCGTTGGTCACCGATCTCCAATCGTGACCCTCTGTATTTAATTTTGTGTTCACTCAGCGTTTACGATCAACGGCGTGCTGCAGGGGGACGTCGAGAGCGTCGAGGTCGATGCGACACGTGAGGACTCTGTTCGTCCTCTGATCGTCGGTGCCGTCCTCGTCGCTGCGTTTCTGCTGACGCTGCAGGTCGTCGCGTGGAAATGGAACTTCCCCGGCCCGCTGCCGAGCATGTGGAACGACATGTTCGGAACACCGAAGTCGATGTCGCTGCCGTGGGCGGCGCTCGTCCTGGCCACGGTAGGTCTGAACAACTCCACCCGCCTGCGCGTACTGGCCGTCGCTGCTGCGCTCGATGCCGTCGTACTGGGCGGCCGGTATCTGTTCGACGTGCCACCGACCGTCGGGAACGGGCCGTCGCTGGTGCTGGTCGCGCTCGCGTTCCATGTCGTCCGGCGCCATGACGCTCGGGCGATGCGCGGCGTTGCCCTCGGCGCACTGTTGTTGCTCGCGACCAAGGCCGGCGATGCCTGGTTGCACATCACGACCTTGGTCCGGCCCTACGTTCTCGACGAATACGCATACGCCGCCGATCATGCGCTGGGAAATCCGTCCTGGGTGCTCGGCAGCATCCTGGACCGACTCGGCCCGGTCGCCGAGGGAACGCTGCACTGGATCTACATTCAGCTCCCCGTCGCGGCGATCATCGTTGCGCTGTACCAACTGCGTGGGGTCGCCGCGGGCTCAGCGTGGCCGAGACACTTCCTGTTCCGCACGTTCCTGCTCATCGGACTCGTCGGACCGGTGTTCTACCTGCTGTTCCCGGTGGTGGGCCCGATGTTCGCGTTCGAGTCGTGGCCGACGCAGTCGGTTCCGCTCTCGGGCACCCTCGGCGAGATCCCGTTCGACTCGCAGACGCCGCGCAACTGCATGCCGAGTCTGCACACCGCCTGGGCTCTGAGCATCTTCATCCATTCCCGACGCGGCCCCTGGTGGCTGCGCACCGGCGGCACACTGTGGCTGTTGGGAACACTGGCTGCGACGCTCGGATTCGGTTACCACTACGGCGTCGACCTGGTGGCGGGCGCGGTCCTGTGCCTCACCATCGAATCGTTGCTGCGCGACCCGGAACGGGGATGGGACCGCGACCGGATCACGCTGGTGACCTACGGTTGCGTCGCGATGGCCGCCCTACTGCTGAGCTACCGCTACCTCGCCGAGGAATTCGCCGCGAACCCACTGGTGTTCGGTCCGCTCGTGCTCGGAATCCTGATCGGTATGGCGTTCGGATTCCATACCGCGTTCTTCGCAGATCGCTCGCGCTTCACTGATCGGGTTCGTTCGGTTCCATCTCGTTGACGATGAGCAGGCCGTCGCGCCCGCGCTGTTCCCGGTAGGCGACGCGTCCCACGGTGTGCGCAATCACCGGAGCAGTGACGAGAGTGAAGATGCCGACCAGCACCAGCATCCAGATGTCGACATTGCCGCGCAGGCTGATGATCGCGCCGACCAACACCATGATCAACCCGACCACCTGCGGTTTGGTGGCCGCGTGCATGCGCGAGAGCGTGTCGGGGAAACGCACGATGCCCACGGCGGCCGTGAAGGCGAACAGCGCTCCCAACAGGATGAAGACAGATGCAATCCACTGGGCTGCGGTCATCGTTCGCCCCTCACTGTGTCGTTCATTCGTCCCTCACTCTGAACCGTGCGATGCTGACCGACCCGACGAAGCTGACCAGGGACAGCGCAACGATGGCAGGCACCAGCGTGGTGTCGCGGCTGTAGACGGCCCACACACCGAGCCCACACATCGACACGGCAAGGATCGTGTCCATCGCGACCAAGCGGTCCAACGTGCTCGGGCCGTCGAGCAACCGGAATGCGGTGAGGATCGCGGCGGCGATCAGCAGCGCGCCTGCGATCGCCAGTACTACGGTCACGACCAGTCCCCCTTCCTCTTGTCGTCGGTCATCTTGTCGTCGCGCGGAGTATCGAGATCGCCCGATTCGGGATCGTCACCCAGAACCCCGTGGTACTGCTCGTATTCCTGGTAATGCAGGGGGCTCGGCTTCCAATCGGAGTCGCGCTCGAATCCCGCGATGAACAGCTTCTCGAGGTTCCGAACGTACGTGTAGAACCCGTCGACTGCCTTCTGCGTGCCCATGTCCAGCACATGCACGTACAACAGGCGTCGGGTGCGATCGATCTCGAGGACCATCGTGCCCGGGACGAGATTCATCGCGTCGACGAAGAGGGTGAGCACCAGATCGGACTTGATGGCGATGCGGCAGCGCAGCACACCGGTGACCGGCGGTGCCTTCGGGCGGATCGCCAACCACGCCACGCTGACACTGGATTCGGCTGCGTAATAGAGGAATACGACTGCGAGCTTGACGAGCGAGAACACGTGGATGCGTCCCTCGACCGGCACCCGCGGCAACGGCAACAGCACCATGATAAGCAGGCCGACCGCGAGTCCGCCAAGGATGTTGGCCGCAGAGACGTTGCCCCACAACAGAACCCAGATGGCCGTCAACCATCCCAGTGTCCAGATCCGCAGCAGGAAGGAACGGTTCATCTTCATCGGGTGCCCTCCTCGTCTGCGCGTGCCTGTTCGTAGGCCTGATCGCCGACGAACTCGGCTCCCCGAACCGCGTCGATGTACACCGAGCGATCCCGCAGATCCGCCGCCGCCCGATCGCTGATGTCGATGATGCGCCCGGCGAACACCGTCATCGCCAAACCGACGACGACCAGGCCGATCGTCGGGATCAACATGAAGGCGGGCATCCGGCCCACATCCTCGCGGTCACCGAACTGGATGTCCGAGGAATCGTCGAGCAGGGCAGAGGGGCTGTTGTCCGCGAGGTCGCCTTCCGGTGCGTCGGCGCGGGCTCGCCAGAACGCCTTGGTCCAGACACGAGCAACCACGTAGAGCGTCAGCAGGCTGGTGACGGTGCCGCCGGCCACGAGCAACCAGGCCAGTGCGCTGCCCTGGTCGCTGCCGGCCTGCAGCAGGGCGACCTTGCCGATGAACCCCGAGAACGGTGGAATACCACCGAGATTGAGGGCCGGCACCAGGAAGACGATGGCCAGCACCGGGCTGGCCGCGGCCAATCCACCGAGCCGTCGCAGTGACGACGAACCGGCCTGACGTTCGATCAGGCCGACGACGAGGAACAGGGTCGTCTGCACCAGAATGTGGTGGGCCACATAGTAGATCGAGCCGGACAGTCCCGATTGAGTCGACAGCGCGACGCCGAAGATCATGTAACCGATGTGGCTCACCAGAGTGAACGAGAGCAGTCGTTTGATGTCGCTCTGTGCGATGGAGCCGAGGATGCCGACGAGCATCGTCAGCAGGCCGCAGACCATCAGAACGTTGTCGAGTGAGCCGTCCGGGAACAGCAGCGTGTGTGCGCGAATGATCGCGTAGACACCGACTTTCGTCAGCAAGCCGGCGAACACCGCGGTGACCGGAGCCGGTGCCGTGGGGTACGAGTCGGGCAGCCACGTGGACAGCGGGAACACCGCGGCCTTGATGCCGAACGCAACGAGCAGCACCGCGAAGATGGCCGTACGAGTGCCGGAAGGGATGTCGTCCATCCGCACTGCGATGTGGGCCAAGTTCAGTGTTCCGGTGGCGCCGTAGACCAGTGCGATGCCGATCAGGAAGATCAGCGAGGAGACCATCGAGACCATCACGTAGGACACGCCGGCGCGGACCCGGTCGGCACTCGCACCGAGCGTCAGCAACACGAACGAGGCGGCGAGCAGTACCTCGAAGCCGACGAACAGATTGAACAGGTCGCCGGCGAGAAACGCGTTGCAGACGCCTGCGGTCAAGGCCAGATAGGTGGGCAGGAAGATCGAGACTGGCTGATTCTCGCTGCCGTCGCGGATGCCCTGGCCGATCGAGTACACCATGACCGCGAGCAACACGATCGACGAGACGACGAGCATCATCGCCGACAGCCGGTCCACCACCAGCGAAATGCCCAGTGGTGAATCCCAGCCGCCGACCTGCAGTGCACTGGTCCCATCGCGATCGGCGAGGTAGAGCATCATCGACGAAATCGCGACCACCGCGGTCAGCGCGGCGAGAGTGATGAAACGCTGCGCGCGGGGGCGGCGTCCCAGCACCAGCGTCAAGGCCGCGGCGAGCATCGGGATGAGCACGGGCAGCGGGGTCAGGGCATCGATCACGCCCGGGGAGATCGTCACTTGTCGTCTCCCTTCGTGTCGTCGGAGCTGGAGTCGTCGGAGCTGGTGTCGTCAGGCCTGGAGTCGGCAGTGTTGGGGTGCTCCGGTCGGCTGTCGTCTTTCTCGGCCGTGTCGAGTCCGTCGAGACCGCGGAGCTGGGGGTTGTCGTCGTCGTTGTCGAAGTCGCCGTCGTGCAGATCCTCGTAGCACTCCAGGTCTTCGAGGTTCCTGATCTGCTCGAGCGGAATCGGATTGCCCTTCGAGTCGAAAGCGTCGCCGCCGAAGCTCGGCTCACCGGTGACCGGGTCGTCGGAACGGTCGCGGTCCGGTGCTTCGGCCATCGAACGGCGCTGGGAGACCTTGGTGTCCTCGGGGTCGTTCTCGAGGTCGTCCTTGGTGTTGAGCGTGAACGATCGATACGCCAGCGCGAGCACGAAGGCGGCGATACCCATGGTGATGACGATCGCCGTCAGGATCATGGCCTGAGCCAGCGGATCGGCCATGTTCTGGTGCAGCGAGTTGTCTCGACCGACGATAGGCGGGGTACCTGCCGGGCCACCGACGGTGAGCAGCAACAGATTGACTCCGTTGCCGAACAGCAGCAGACCGAGCAGCATCTTGGTGATGCTGCGTTCGAGCAGCAGGTACACACCCGATGCGACGAGAACGCCGACGATGACGAGCATTCCGACATCTGCGGTCATCGGGCACTCACTCGGCCTTGGCTCTGCATTTCCACCTGTGCGTCGAGACGCGCGCCGAGACTGCGGAGCACGTCGAGTACCAACCCGACCACGATGAGATAGACACCGAGGTCGAAGAACAATGCGGTGACCAGCTTGATGTCACCGAGAATCGGCAGTGTCACTTCCAACGTCGCCGACGACAGTGCCGGAGCGCCGAGGAACATCGACGCCACCGCCGTGCCGGCCGCGAAGATCAACCCGAGACCCAGGATCTTGCCTGCGTCGATCGGGACCGCTTCGCCGAGCTCGTACCGGCCGCCGGCGAGATACCGCAGCACCAGAGCGAGGCCCGCCGTCAGACCACCGGCGAAACCGCCGCCGGGGGCATTGTGCCCGGAGAAGAAGAAGTAGATCGACAGCACCATGATCGTCGGGAAGATCAACCGCGTCGTGACTTCGAGAATCAACGAACGATGCCGCGGATCGATCAGATCACCGCCGAGCAGCCACGTCGTCTCCGCCGCGTCGTTCGTGTCCGACGACGATGCGGGGGCGTCGGACACCCGCGGAGCGCTGCCGAACCGCCGGTTGCGGAACACCAGGCTGGCCACGCCCGTCGCGGCGACGAGGAGTACGCAGATTTCGCCGAGCGTGTCCCAGGCGCGGATGTCGACGAGGATCACGTTGACGATGTTCTTGCCGTCGCCGAGCTCGTACGCGGCCTCGGGGAACTGCAGTGAGACCGGCGCGGCACTGCGGGCGTTCATCGCGAACGCGCCGAGCACGCTGACGGTCGCTCCGACGGCGACGGCGAGTGCGGCGCGGGGGCCACGCGAACCAGCCGAGCCCCGGTCGTCGACCTCGGCGGGCAGTTTGCGCAGTACCAGGACGAACACCACGAGGGTCAGCGTCTCGACGAGGAACTGAGTCAGGGCGAGGTCGGGAGCGCCATGGATGGCGAAGATGACGCCGCAGCCGTACCCGGTGAGTCCCACCAGAATGACGCTGGCCAGACGGTTGCGCATGACTGTCGCGCCGAGGCCACCCGCGATCATGATCACTCCGATGACCAGCTGCAGCGGGGTGTTCCACAGGGTGTAATCCAGGCCGGGTTCTTGGCCGAGGATCAGTACGACGATCGGCAGCAGCACCAGCGTCAGCAGGATCGTGCCCTGAGTGAGGGGGAGCGAACCGCGCTGGGTGGTGCCCGTGAGTCGGATGGACAGGGTGTCCATGAACTTGAGCACGTTGTCGTAGATGCGGTCTGCGTTACCGAGTGGCGGATGCTCGAACTTGAGTCGGTTGACCACCCGATGCGCGACGAACAGTGCCACACCGCCGGTGACCACGACGACCGTCAGCCCCAACGGCAGGTTGAATCCGTGCCACAACGCCAGGTGGTAGGGCTCCTGCCCGTACGACGGCAGGGTTCGGGCGTAGGGACTGACGATGTGGTCGACGACCGAGGACGTGAATCCGGCGATCAGACCCAGAACAGCGAGAAACGCGGGCGCGGCCAGGAACAATGCGGAGGGTGCGTGCATTGCTCTGACGGACGGGCTCGGACGCTTGAGCTGCTTGCGGGCGAACGCGCCCCAGACGAACCGAATGCTGTAGGTGACCGTCAGAATCGAGCCGATCACCAGGCCTGCGACGACGATCGCCGCGACCGTGGGGTCGAGCGTCGGAGTGCTGATCACGGCCGACAGGGCGGTTTCCTTGCCGACGAAGCCGATCATCGGTGGTAGTCCGGCCATGCTCGCTGCCGCGAGCGCTGCAATGGCGGCGAGCCACGGGGCCTTCTTGCCCAGGTGGGCGAGCTTACGAATGTCTCGGGTGCCGGTGGTGTGGTCGATGATGCCGACCACCATGAACAGGGTGGCTTTGAACATCGCGTGCGCGATCACCATCGTCAGGCCGGCCAGCATGGCCTTCTCGGATCCGATGCCGACCAGGACCATCAGGAAGCCCAGCTGGCTGACCGTGCCGAACGCCAGAATGAGCTTGAGGTCGAAGGCACGGAGGGCTCTCCAGCCGGCCAGAATCATCGACAGCAATCCGAGGCTGATGACCGTGGCGCGCCACGGACCGGAGTCCGCGAAACCCGGAGCAAGGCGCGCGACCAGGTAGATACCGGCCTTGACCATCGCGGCGGCGTGCAGGTAACCACTGACCGGCGTCGGCGCGGCCATGGCACCGGGCAGCCAGAAGTGCATCGGCACGATGGCCGATTTGCTCAGTGCGCCGATGAGGATCAACACGATCGCCACTCCGGGCAGCCAGCCGCCCGGGGCGTTCGCGACGACGTCGGACAGGTTGTACGACCCAGCGGCCTGGCCGAGGACGATGATGCCCACCAGCATCGCCAGACCACCTGCGGTGGTGACGAGCAGAGCCTGCGTCGCGGCGCGCCTGCTCGATGCGCGTTCTGCATAGTGGCCGACCAGCAGGAACGACAACACCGTCGTGATTTCCCAGAAGATGTAGAGCACAAGCATGTTGTCGCTGGTGATCAGGCCGAACATGGCTCCGGAGAACGCGACCATCTCGGCGGCGAACAGGCCCAGCCTGGGCTCGTCGTCCTCGAAGTAGCGCGCGCAGTACAGCAGGATCAGCGAACCGATGCCCAGAACGAGCAACGACATGATGGCGGCGAGCGAATCGAAGCGCATGTCGATGTCCATCGACAGGCCGGGAACCCATTCGATGTGCAGCTTCTGGTCGGTGTTCCAGTTGCCGAACACCCAGATCAGGCTGAGCAGTGGCACCAGGGCCAAAGGGAAGAATGCAGTACGTCCCCACCACCGGACGAGAAGCGGCGCGAGCAGCGCGGCGGCGGCGTGCGCAAGAAGAATAGCGAGCAAAAATCACTCCGTCGTCTCGGTCGCCTCGGCTTTCGGGCCGGGGCGGTGGTCGTAGGGCGGCGATGAGTAGGGTCGTGAAATTGTGTGTGAAATCGACCTGGGTCTCCGAAGACCCGGTCTTTGAGAAATACGAACCGACCACCGAACGGTGGCGGGCACGTTTGTCGGTTTCCATCCTACTTTGCGTGGTCGACGGCGTGCCATGCGGTACAAACCGGACGTTTCCGATAGAGAGAGTCGATCGTCGATGAGTGAACCGAGACCCATTCGCACCGCCGGTCTTGCCTACGTTCGCCACCGCCGCATGCTTCAGACGCGGTCGACGGGCAAATCTGCCTTCTACATGGCCGGCGGCAAGATCGATCCCGGCGAGTCGCCCGAGCAGGCGCTGCACCGCGAGATCAGGGAAGAACTCGACGCCGCGGTCATCGACGTTCGGCTGCTCGGAGTGTTCGAGTGCCAGGCCTGGGGCCATCCGATGGGCACCCCGCTCGAGATCACGTGTTTTCTCGCCGATCTTGCCGACGAGCCGACGCCGACCAGCGAGATCGCCGAGATTCGGTACTTCACTCGCGACGAGTACGCCGCCATGCCCGATGTCGCCCCGGGGTCGTTGATGGTGTTCGACCGAATGAAGGCCCTCGATTTGATCGACTGAAGCGCGTATGTTGGTTGTGGAGAACGTACGTTCTCCACAACCGCCGCGAAGGAGTCTCCATGACCGACCTGTCCCAGAAGGCAACCACCCTGCTCGAGCTGCACCAGCCGGGCAACCCGGTCGTCCTGCCGACCGTATGGGACGCCTGGTCCGCCAACCTCGCCGTGTCCGCCGGCTTCACTGCACTGACCGTCGGCAGCCACCCCGTCTCCGACTCGATCGGCAAGCCGGACAACGAGGGCATCACCTTCGACGAACTGCTCACCCGCATCTCCCAGATCTCCGCCGCCGTGGACGCACCGCTCTCGGTCGACATCGAATCCGGCTACGGAGAAGACCCCAAGCGCCTGATCGACGGACTGATCTCCGCCGGAGCCGTCGGCCTCAACATCGAGGACACCGTCCACAGCGAGGGCGGCCGACTTCGCGAAGCACAGGAACACGCCGACTTCGTCGGAGCCCTCCGCGCGGCATCCGACGCCACCGACGTCCACGTCGTCATCAACGCCCGCACCGACCTGTTCGTCAAGCAGATCGGTGACGAGAACGATCGCGTCGACCGCGCCATCGCACGCCTGAAACTGGCCGCCGCTGCCGGTGCCGACTCGCTCTACCCCGTCGGCTTCCACAACGACGACGACTACAAGCGTCTCGCCGAAGAACTCCCGCTGCCCATCAACGCCATCGCCAACCCCGCCGAGGGCGACCTCTCGCACTTCGCTTCCCTCGGCGTCGGTCGCATCAGCTTCGGCCCGATCTTCCAGATGGTGCTCGCCAAGCGCGCCGAAGAAGTTCTGGCCCGCTGGAAGTGAGAGCGGCTGCGCCGCATGTGAGTGGAACTTCGTAGCCTGCTACGAGTTTCCGCTCACGACCCGTAAGCCCGCAGATGCGCCACCTGCTCGGGATCGAGTGACGGCTTGACCGTCGCCCGAGCGGTGGCGACATCCTCGGCGGTGACGTCCGCTGCGTCCATCGACCGACGCATCGCCGTCAGTGCGGCCTCGCGCAGCAGGGCCGCGCAGTCCGCGGCGGAGTAGCCGTCGAGATCGCGTGCGAGGTCTTCGAGATCGACATCCTCGGCGAGCGGGATCGACTTGCCCGACGCCTTCAGGATGTCCACTCGCGCATCGGCATCCGGCGGCGGGACGAAGACCAGGCGCTCGAGCCTGCCGGGCCGCAGTAGAGCCGGGTCGATCAGATCGGGCCGGTTCGTTGCGCCGAGAACGACGACGTCGCGCAGTGGTTCGACGCCGTCGAGCTCGGTCAGCAGAGCCGCGACCACTCGGTCGCCGACACCGGAATCCGAACTCTGCCCGCGACGCGGTACCAGGGCGTCTACCTCGTCGAGAAATATGAGCGAGGGGGCAGAGTCTCGGGCGCGCTGAAACAGTTCGCGCACAGCCTTTTCCGAGGACCCGACCCACTTGTCCATGAGTTCCGCGCCCTTGACCGAGTGCACGCTGAGCTGGCCCGAACTGGCCAGGGCGCGCACCAGAAACGTCTTGCCGCATCCGGGTGGGCCGTACAGCAGAACTCCGCGCGGCGGCTCGATGCCCAAGCGCGCGAACGAATCCGGATGACGCAGCGGCCACAGTACGGCCTCGGTCAGGGCCTGCTTGGTCTCGACCATGTCTCCCACGTCCTCGAGGGAGAGGCTGCCGATCGCCAATTCCTCGGCACCCGAGCGCGACAACGGCCGAATCACCTGCAACGCGCCGATCAGGTCGTCGTGCATCAGTGAGGCGGCCGTGGCATCGTTCGATGCCCGCGCAGCCGCTCGTAGCGCCGCTTCGCGCACCAGGGCAGCGAGATCGGCGACAACGAAACCTGGTGTCCGTGAGGCTATTTCGACAAGGTCGACATCACCCTGAGGGACCTTCTTCAGTAGATGCTCCAGTAACGCTCTGCGACCGGCGGCATCGGGGAGAGTGAGGGTCAGTTCGCGATCGCACAGATCCTGCCCACGCACTCTGGCGTCGGTGGCCTCGGGATGTGCAGTCGTGACGATCAGAGCGAAGCCCGGAGTGTCCACGGCACGGCGCAGCACATCGAGGACGAACGTCGACGCAGGCTCCGGATCGGACGGCAGCAAAGCGTCGACATCGGTGATCAGCAGCACCCCCGCGCCGGTCAGTTCGTCCACCGCAGCAGTGACGCGTTCGACGCGAGCCGATGCCTCCAATGCGCCGATCGACGGCCCGTCCAGCACGACGCATCGCCGATCGCCGATGACGGCGCGTGCCAACGTCGTCTTGCCCACTCCGCCGGGGCCGGTGATCAGCACACCCAGATGCGGAGACGCGCCGAGGGTGGCGAGCAGTTCCGACTCGTCGAGCGCCAGTCGTAGCCACTCGGTGAGTTTGGCCTGTGCAGTGCTCACGCCCACCAGGTCGGCCGCGCTGACGCGTGGCGGGGCCGCAGCTCCGGGCGTCGGAACCGATGCGGCCGAGGCCGATTCGGGTGATCCCGAGGCGACCGTGCCGCGTCCCCAGCTCACCGCAGAATTGGGTTGCACGCTCACGGGACCGCCGGAGGGTTCGACGGCCGAGACCGTCAACAGTTCGGTCGTCCACGCCACCCCGAACGTTCGCGACAGTGCCTGCGTGGCCGTCGACGTCGATGTGCCGGGCCCCAGATCTCGGGGGAGGAGCGACACGGTGTCGCCCACGGTGAGGACCTTACCGAGTAGCGCTTGGCGCAGGGTGGCGTCGGAAATGGATCCGGTGGCCAGGGCCGACCCGGTGACCGTGACGGTTCTCGCCCCGTAGACCGTCACGGGAGCGACTGCCACAGAAGCATTTTCGCGTAGTCCGGCATTGGAGAGCGTGACGTCGTCGAGCAGCGCGGTACCCTGCGGGATTCCGCTGGGAGCCTCGGCAACCACCGCAGCCGTACGCCGAGAACCGATGAGCGAGACGGCATCCCATTCCCGCAGACCGAGCGCCGCCAAGACCTCGGGATGGAGCCGGACGACGCCTCGCCTGGCGTCGGCGGCCGAGGTGTTCAATCGGGTGGTGAGAACGAGCTCGGGGGTTCGGGATTCGGTCACACGTCCAACCTAATGGGGTCGTCAGCTGCGCGGTCGGCGAAGTCCCAGACGCGCCTGCGACCGGCGCGCGTTGCCGGGCGACCGTCGAATGGCGCGGCGTTCCGCGCGACGCTCGGCCGGCTTCGCATCCCACGTGTACGGGCGTGCAGCCGTCCAGCGCTGCGAGCGCACCGCGAACGGAATGTGCACGAGGTAGGCGAACACCAATCCCATCAGCAGGACCAGCGGGAAGGTGATGAGCGCGGCAGCGAGCAGCGCGACCAACACCAACAAACCGGCGGCCAAGCGCGGTGGCACCGAGACCGTCTTGAGCGCGAGAGTGGGGATGGTGCTCACGATCAGACCAGCGGTGAGGATCGACCAGCCGGCGACGACGTAGAACGAGGCCCACCAGCCGTCGCCGAATTCCTCGAACGCAGCGATCGGGGCGAGCGCGATGAGTGCACCTGCGGGTGCGGGGACCCCGGTGAAGAACTCGCGGGCGTACGCCGGGGTGTCGTCCTCGTCGAGCAGGGTGTTGAACCGGGCGAGTCGGAGCACGATGCTCACGGCGTACACCAGTGCGACGATCCAACCGCCACTACTGCCTTCGAGCAGAGTCACGTAGAGCACCAGGGCGGGCGCGACGCCGAATGAGATTGCATCGGACAGCGAATCCAGCTCGGCACCGATCTTGCTGGTGGCGTCGAGCAGTCGGGCGATGCGGCCGTCCAGTGCGTCGAGGATCGCAGCGGCACCGATCATCGCGAGCGCGGTTCCGAGTTGACCGTCGAGAGCGAACTTGACTGCCGACAGCCCGGAGCACAACGCGAGAATGGTGACGACCGACGGAAGCAGACGGATAGCAGCAGGCGGCTTGGCGCGTCTGGTGATCATGTCGTTTCTACTGGGGGAGCTCGGCGAGTACCGTCTCGGCACCGACCGCTCGTTGGCCGCGTTCGACGAGCAACGTCGTCCCGGCCGGGAAGTAGGTGTCGACGCGGGAGCCGAATCGGATCAGGCCGTACGTGTCGCCGATGGAGAGCACGTCTCCGACCTTCGCGTTGTTGACGATGCGTCGAGCGATGAGACCGGCGATCTGCACCACGCCGACGTGGTGACCGGAATCGGTCTCGATGTGCATGCTGTTGCGCTCGTTGACCTCACTGGCCTCGGCCAAGTCGGCGGACTTGAACTGGCCGCGGCGATGCACGACCTCGACCACGCGTCCGCCGACGGGGACACGCTGCACGTGCACGTCCAGAACGGACAGGAAGATGCTCACTCGCGGCACGGGCTGTGCACCGAGATCGAGCTCGGCGGGCGGGATCGCGGTGTCGACGAGGGTGACCAGGCCATCGGCGGGAGCGACGACGACGCCGGGCCGGTTCGGCGGCACCCGCGACGGGTGGCGAAAGAAGGTGGCGCAGGCTCCGGCGGCGACGAGCCCGGCATTGCGGACCCACTTCGACCGACGGCCGAGCACTGCGACGGCCAGGGGACCACCGACGAAGGGCAGTCCGGCGGGGTGCAGCGGTGGAACCGTTTCGCGAACCAGGTCGACGATGTGAGCCACTCCCGTGCGGGGTGGTTGATCAATCGGGGCGGGACGGCGTGCCACGGTCTCCTCTTACTGTCGGGTGAGCTCGGATGCGGGCAGGGATTGGACGCCGGGGGCTGATCGGACGGCGAACAAAACGACTGCCGGGGCCCTCACAGAGTACGTGAGCGGCCCCGGCAGTCGGGAAGTGCGAGTGAAATCAGACGCGGCTGCGACCGGTCACGAGCTTGACCAGGAACAGCAGGATGCATGCACCGAGGATGCAGGTGATGAAGCTGAAGATCAGGCCGCCACCTTCGACGTCGACGCCGAAGACCTTGAGCAGGTAACCGCCGATGAGGCCGCCGATGATGCCGACGACGATGTTCAGGATGATGCCCATCTGAGCATCGGTCTTCATGATCTTGCTGCCGATCCAGCCGGCGAGACCGCCGATGATGATCCAGCCGATGATTCCGAGACCCAACATGTGTTGCCCCCACTTTCCGTGTGTATCGATTGCTTGTCGAAACCACGGATGCCCAGGGGTAACAAACCTGAAACCTTCCTGAGAAAAGTTATTCTCGGCTCGACTTTTCGCTTTCGGTCTTGATGCGTCGGAGCGTGCTGTTCATGCCTTCGACCAACTCGACATCGAACTCCTCGATCCCGCCGAGGATCCGCTTGACCAGCAACGACGACACGGCCGAGGTGCCGCTGGGGGCTTCCCGCTTCTCGACGACGGTGGTTCCGGTTGCGGTCGGAGTGAGCGTGTACGACCAGATCGTCTTGTTCTCGACGATGCGGAACGCCAGTGCCTTGTTCGGCTCGAAGGTGACGACCTTGGCGCTGGTCGGCCACACGAGCAGGCCCTTGCGGTTGATGTTGAGCGTTCGGGTGCCCTTGCCGACGGGTCCGCCGAAGACCTTCATCTTCTTGCACTGCGGACTCCACTCGCCCATGCGCTGTAGGTCCGAGACGACCGACCACACGGCCTGCGGACTGGCATCGATGTCGATCGTGGCTTCGAGGGTCTTGCTCAACGTGGGCCTCCGGGTTGTAGGAATAGCTGCAACTGATCGTCACACCAATCGTGTGCATCCTATGTGGCCGTGACCACACTCGGCCACCATGTGAGTGAAACCTCGTAGCCCACTACGAACTTCCACTCACATGCGAGCGAAGCGAGCCAAGACGAACGCATACAGGCCGTACAACGCGATTCCCACGCCGGCGAGGATCAACAGAACCTGCCCGTACGGCTGGGCTCCCAGTGTCTTGACGGCACCGTCGATTCCGGTGGCCTTGGATGGGTCCGACTGCAGTACCGCCACGACGACGAGGATTCCCGCTCCCACGAGCGCCGTGCCCTTGGCCGCGTATCCGGCGATGCCGAGTTTCACGACCGCCCCGCTCTGGCTGCCTTCGAGGTCGTCGAGGAAATTCTTCGAGACGCCCTTGTAGACGTGGTATCCGCCGACGCCGATGACGATCAGGGCGATGACGATCAGTACGAGCTTGCCGCCACCGGATTCCATCAGTCGCGCCGAGTAGCCGGCGTTCTGTTGTCCGCTGGACTTACCGGATCCGGTTGCGAAACCGTAGGTGGAGAAGGCGAAGGCAATGTAGACGACGGCCAGCGCTGCCGCCTTGAGTCGATCCATCGCGCTGCCCTCGTCGGAATCGGACTTCTTGCCGACGATGGCCTCGACGATGCGCCACAGGGCCAGCGCCACGAACGCGACGACGGCAACCCACAGTGCGATCTTGCCGCCGGGCTTCTCGGCCAGTTCTGCGAGTGCTCCTGACTGGTCGGCGTTACCGCCCTGACCGAACGCCAATCGGATGGCGATGTACCCGATCAGGATGTGCAGCACTCCGCTGACGAAGTGTCCGGCCCGGGCCGCCTTCTCGAATGCACCGTTGTCCTGAACCGAATTGGCCAGTGATTTTCCTGTAGCCGATTTGCCTGTTCCCGAATGTCCCGACGTGGATTTTCCCGACGTGTTCACGAACGTTCCCCGATCAGTTGATGTGGGCCGGTGGTTACCCCACGTAGAGCGGGGAGAAACGGTCTTTCGGCGCGAAACGCCGTACGAGATCCCAGCCCGGCGTTAACGCCGGGCGGACACTGACCGATGTAGCAAGCGGAGTGTCGGGACCAACGAAGAAATTGTTCGGAGTGATCCACCGTGAAATTACAGTCGATAATGCGTCGTACCAGCAGTGATCTGCCCCTGTTGAAGACCGCCAGGATGAGCGGCAGTCCGCGTACCTGGCCGGCCGAGAAACTCGAGCGGCTGCTCACCCCGCAGGAGATCGATCTGATCAGGCGCGGCCGAATCTGACCCTGCTGTTCCCAGGCTCGACGCCGTCACTCACCTCCCATAGGGGGTCCGGTGGTGGCATGCTCATGAGGTTGACGAGCACCAGTCCTGGAGGGTCATGAAACCGGTCATTCTCAGCGTCGACGACGATCCCGGAGTATCGCGTTCGGTCGCCCGCGACCTGCGCCGCCGGTACGGCGAGCAGTACCGCATCGTGCGCGCGGAATCCGGTGCCGGGGCGCTCGATGCGCTCAAGGAACTGACGTTGCGCGGCACTCCGGTCGCGATCCTGTTGGCCGACTACCGCATGCCGAACATGAGCGGCATGGAATTTCTCGAACAGGCCATGGATCTGTTCCCGACGGCGCGGCGAATCCTGCTCACCGCCTATGCCGACACCGACGCTGCGATCGACGCCATCAACGTCATCGATCTCGACTACTACCTGCTCAAGCCGTGGGATCCACCCGAGGAAAAGCTCTACCCCGTCCTCGACGCTCAGCTCGAAGTCTGGTGCGCGTACGACCATCGGGCCGTGGAGGACACCAAGATCGTCGGCCACCGCTGGTCTGCGCGGTCCTCGGAGATCAGGGAGTTTCTCGCCCGCAATCAACTGCCGTACCGCTGGTACATGTCCGACGAATCCGAGGGTGCGCGGCTGTTGGCAGCGGCCGGAGTGGCCGACGACCGGCTGCCGGTGGTCATCACCACCGAAGGTGACGCGCTGATCGAGCCGTCCGATGCCGAACTCGGCAACCGTCTGGGGCTGACGGTCTCACCGTCGGAAGAGTTCTACGACCTCGTTGTCATCGGCGGCGGCCCGGCCGGACTCGGCGCTGCGCTCTACGGCGCGTCCGAGGGCCTGCGCACCACGTTGATCGAGCGCACTGCGACCGGCGGGCAGGCCGGGCAGAGTTCACGCATCGAGAACTACCTCGGCTTTCCCGACGGCGTCTCGGGTGCACAACTTGCGGAGCGGGCTCGGCGGCAGGCGCTGAAGTTCGGTGCCGAGGTGGTCACCACGCAGGACGTCGTGGCCTTGGAGACCAACGGCGCTGCGCGGACCGTGCGGTTCGCCGACGGCCGCAGCATCAGTGCCCAGACGATCATCCTGTCCACCGGCGTCGCCTACCGCCGGTTGGAGGCCCCCGGAATCGACGACTTCACCGGTCGCGGAGTGTTCTACGGATCGGCGATGACCGAGGCAGCTCGCTGCGCCGAGCAGGACGTCTTCATCGTCGGCGGCGCGAACTCGGCCGGCCAGGCAGCGGTCTATCTTTCGCGGGGCGCGAGGTCGGTGACGATCCTGATTCGCGTGGCGTCCCTCGAGGCATCGATGTCGTACTACCTCATCAAGCAGATCGAGGAGAACCCGAAGATCAGCGTTCGGCCGTGCACCGAGGTCGTCGGCGTCTCCGGTGACGGGCACCTGGAGCAGATCACGCTGCACAACAGGGCAACCGACGAGACGACGACGGTGGACGCGCAGTACCTGTTCCTGTTCATCGGCGCGGCACCGCGTACCGATTGGCTCGACGGCGTGCTCGTGCGTGACGATCACGGATTCGTGGTGACGGGCCCCGATCTGGTGGTCGACGGCCGCGGCCCTGCCGGGTGGCCCCCCGCGCGGTTGCCGCACCACCTCGAGACGAGCGTGCCGGGAGTGTTCGCGGCCGGGGACGTTCGATCCGACTCGGCCAAACGTGTCGCGTCGGCGGTGGGAGAGGGAGCGATGGCCGTGATGTTGGTGCACAGATACCTGGCAAATCCGTGAACGCGCCCCTGTGCGATCCGGAGGAGTTGCGGACGCTGTTCTTGTTCGAGCAGCTCACCGACGCACAGCTCGCCGAGCTGTGTCGAGACGGCCGTATCGAAACGATCGAGCCGGGGCCGGTGTACGCGGAGGGCGACCCAGCGACGTGCTTCTACGTGTTGATCGAGGGCTCGGTGGTGCTTTCGAGGCTCTCGGGCGGGGAAGACCTGGTGGTCAATCGCACCTCGCAGCGCGGGGTGTATGCCGGTGCGTGGCAGGCATATCTGGGTGATCGAGTACCGCAGACCTACCAGGGTTCGATGCGCGTGACCGCGCAGTCCCGGTTCTTCGTCCTCGATGCCGACTGCTTCGCCTCGATCGTGCGCGAGTGGTTCCCGATGGCCCTCCATCTGCTCGAGGGATTGTTCTTCGGAAACCAGAACACCAAGCAGGTCGTCGAGCAGCGAGAACGCTTGTTGGCGTTGGGTTCTCTGTCGGCCGGGTTGACGCACGAGCTGAACAATCCGGCCGCGGCCGCGGTGCGGGCGACGTCCGCGTTGCGAAATCGGGTGGCGCACATGCGGCAGAAATTGGCAATGATTGCCGGCGGGACTCTCGATCGCTCGAGCTTGTCGCATCTGGTCGGACTGCAGAACGAGGCCGTGGAACTGGTGGCCAAGGCACCCAAGTTGACGGCCATGGAAGCGTCGGACCGGGAGGACGAGCTCGGAGAGTGGTTCGACGACAACGGAATCGACGGGGGATGGGATCTGGCCCCCACTTTCGTCTCGGCGGGTCTCGACGTGCCGTGGCTGGATCGGGTCTCGGCGACGGTGGGGGATCCGGCCATGCTCGAAGGGGCGATCAGGTGGCTCAACTACACGGTGGAAACCGAGTTGTTGATGAACGAGATCTCGGATTCGACCACTCGGATCTCCACTCTGGTCGGCGCGGCCAAGCAGTATTCGCAGATGGATCGAGCGCCATACCAGACGGTGGATGTTCGAGAACTGCTCGACAGCACGCTGATCATGTTGGGGCGCAAGATCGGTGACGATATCCGCGTGGTGAAGGAATACGACCCGTCGGTACCTCCCATTCCCGCGTATGCCGCCGAGCTCAATCAGGTATGGACCAATCTGATCGACAATGCGGTGCAGGCCATGGAGGGCCGTGGCACGCTCACCGTCCGCACACTTCTCGACGACGATCAGGTGCAGATCGAGGTGTGCGATACCGGACCCGGTGTGCCGGAGGGCATTCGGTCGCGAATATTCGAGCCGTTCTTCACCACCAAGGCCGTCGGTGAGGGCACGGGGCTCGGTCTGGACATCTCGTGGCGGATCGTGGTGAAGAAACATCAGGGCGATCTGCGAGTGGTGTCCCAGCCGGGGGACACCCGATTCATCGTGCGACTGCCCGTTCATCCAGCAATCGAGGAGGCATCATGACAATCGACGGTATCGATCCGACAGTCCCGCCGTCCGGCCCGGGCTGCGTGGAGTGCACGCAGACGCAGGGGTGGTGGGTGCATCTGCGGCGGTGTGCGCAGTGCGGGCACATCGGGTGCTGTGATTCGTCTCCGTCGCAGCACGCCAGCAAGCATGCCGAATCCACTCGGCACCAGTTCGTGCGCAGCTTCGAGCCCGGCGAGGACTGGTTCTACAACTACGAGGACGAGCAGATGTACGACGGGCCCGAACTTGCTCCGCCGCAACATCATCCGCTCGATCAGACGGTTCCGGGCCCTCGTGAACGGGTGCCCTCGAATTGGCAGAGTCTGATCAACTGAGTGGGCGGGGCCGACTGAACAGTCGATTTCGCGCGGATGAACACCGCAAATCGAGTGCGCACTGTGGGTAATCTCGCAGCATGACCTTGATTGCGGAGGACCTGCTGCTGTTGTTGCTCGACGACGAATTGGGCAAGCCATCGGCCGATTCCACCAAGTTGCCCCGTGTTCTCGCGGGTGCGCTGGTCGTCGAGCTCGCCCTGGGCGGGTCGCTCCGCATCACCGGTCCCGGTGAGCAGACCAAGAAGGACCACGTCGTCGTCGCGGGAGATCCGCCCGCAGACCCGTTGTTGCGCCGGGTGTTCGATCTGGTGGCAACGGCGTCGCGGCCGATGAAGCCGCAGAAGGTGATAGAGAAGTCGCAGAAGAATCTGGCGAAGGAACTGGCTGCGCGTCTGGTCGCGCAGGGCTTCGTCACCGAGAAGCAGGACAAGGTCTGGGGGCTTTTCCCGACGACGACGTGGCCGGCTCGCGACACCTCGCGGGAGAAGGTGCTGCGGGATGCACTGCGGAGTGCTCTCGTCGACGGCACGACGCCGACGCCGCACTCGGCTGCTCTGATCTCACTGATCTCGGCAGTCGATCTGACGCACAAGGTCATCGTCGATGCCGACAAGAAGGTGCTGAAGACGAGGGCCAAACAGATCGCCGAGGGTGAGTGGGCGGGTGCAGCCGTCCGCAAAGCGGTCTCGGACGTCAATGCCGCGGTGACGGCAGCGATCATGGTGCCCGTCATCGTTTCGACCACGAGCAGCTGAGGCGAAAATGAGAAGTATTGCGATTCTGTTGTTCGACGACGTCGAGGTGCTCGATGCCTGCGGGCCGTTCGAGGTGTTCTCGGTGGCCAATCGGGTGGCCCAACGTGCCGGTAGCGCGGTGCCTTTCGACGTGACGCTCGTCGGGCTCGACGATGCAGCGGTACGCGCGCGAGGTGGGATGAGGATCGGCGTCGACACTACGATCGACGATCCACGGACCTACGACCTCGTCCTGGTTCCCGGCGGTGTCGTCGACGCGATCGAAGCGGACGGCCGAGTTCTTCAGTGGCTGCAGCGACTTCGACCCACCGCAGAAGTTGTCGCATCGGTGTGCACCGGTGCTTTCGTTCTCGCCGCGGCGGGCCTGCTCGATTCGCGTCCGGTCACCACGCACTGGGAGGACCTCGACCTGTTGCGCACCCGCTGGCCCGCGCTGGCCGTGCACGAGGGAGTTCGATACATCGACCACGGTGATCTGGCGACGTCGGCCGGTATCAGTGCAGGCCTGGACCTTGCGCTGCATCTGGTCGCGCGGTGGACGAGCGCCGATCAGGCTCTCGCCACCGCGGGCCAGATGGACTACGACTGGTCAGGCGCTGAGCACCCGTAGGACCAGGGCAACGACGGCGAACACGGCCAGGCCTGCCGCCGGACCGAATTCCTTGTCCTTGATGCGCAGGTGCGCGACGACTGCTCCGACGAAGTACGCGATGACGCCGATGGCTGCCGCGACTCCGATCGGCCATGCGAACAGGCCGACGAGCAGGCCGACGGCACCGAGGATCTCCGCGTAGGCCAACCACGGAATCTTGTCGGCGGGCACGCCCACCTGCTCGAGCATCGGGACGACGGAGGGGTTGCGCGTCAGCTTCCCGACGGCGGAGAACGTGAGTGCCACGGCCAGCAGCACCGACACGACGACTGTTGCGATGAACATGAGCCCTGCTTTCATTTCTGAGGCCACTAGTGAATCAGAAGTGGCAAGGCAGACAGTAGCACTTCGGTACGGTGGGGTCATGGCCGCGAACGAACCCACTCACGAACCTCGTGCCTGCGACGGAGCCCTGACCAAAGCGTTCGGCTTCCTCGGCAAGCGATGGAACGGAATTCTGCTGGCCACCCTGATGAACGGGTCGATGGGATTCGCGGACCTACGCCGGGCCGTCGGTGGCATCAGCGATTCGGTCCTGTCCGAGCGGCTCGGGGAGCTCGGCAAAGCCGGCCTGGTCCAGCGAACAGTGGACAACGGACCGCCGCTCTCGGTGCGGTACAGCTTGACGCAGTCCGGAGCGGCGCTGCTGCCGTCCCTGCAAGCACTGACCGACTGGGCTTCGAAAAACCTCTGACCCCCGCGAACGTGTCGCGAGGGCCAGAGATCGGTGGGTGAGAAGGTGTTCAGTCGCCGTTCTTGACGTTCTGGCCTTCGGCCGAATCTGCGAACTCCTGGGTGTCGAACACTTCGCCGCCCAGGGGATCGACCGGTGCGTTGTCACCGGAGTACTCGACCGCACCCGTCTCGGGGTGAATCTCGAGTTGTTCGGTGGGCACCTCGTGCACCGCCAGTACGACGCTGCCGTCCGTGCGCGGCGGCGTCACCCCTTCCCGGGACGGTGCCAAGCCGGAGAATGTCGACGAAATCCCGGCACTCACTCGCTTGCGTGCCGCCGGTGACACCGGTGCCGCCTCGGGCTCGTCCTCCCCGACATCGGGTGTCGCGGTGACGCGCAAGTACCGCGGGGTGGTGGCGACGTCGTAGCGGAAGGCCTTGAGCATCGACACGCATGCCAGCACCAATACGATCGAGAACGGTACTGCCGTGGCTATCGACATCGTCTGCAGAGCAGTCAGAGAACTGGTTCCTCCGATCAGCAGCAGCACGGCCGCAGCCACGCCCTGCAGGACGGCCCAGTAGACCCGCGTGATCTTCGGGGTTTCCAGCTCGCCGCCGGTCGCGAGGATGTCGATCACCAGCGAGCCGGAGTCCGAGGACGTCACGAAGAAGAACACGATCACAGCAATGGCGATGACGCTGGTCAACGCCGCAATCGGCAGACCGTCGAGCACCTGGAACAGACTGGTGTTGGTGTTCACGGCCCCTTCGGCGTCGAGCAGATCGCCGTCGTTGCGCTGACGCAGAATGCCCGTGTCGCCGAAGATCGTGAACCACAGCGAACCGACGATGGTCGGTGCAAGCAGTACGCCGAAGACGAATTCACGGATGGTGCGACCGCGCGAGATGCGGGCGATGAACATGCCGACGAAGGGTGCCCAGCTCATCCACCAGCCCCAGTAGAAGATGGTCCAGCCGCCGGCCCAACCGTCGTCGGAGAACGGAGAGGTGCGTAGCGCCAACTCGGGCAGGGCCTGGACGTAACCGCCGAGATTCTGCACCCAGGACTGCATCAGGAACAGCGTCGGACCGAGGAGCAGCACGAACAGGGCGAGCGCAGCTGCCAGACCCATGTTGATGTTGGACAGCCACTTGAGGCCCTTGGACACTCCACTGACCACCGAGAAGGTGGCGATGCCGGTGATGGCGGCGATGAGCAGGATGACGAACCAGTTGGTGGTCTCCACCCAGCCGAGGTACTCCAGCCCCGCGGAGATCTGCTGCACACCGAATCCGAGCGAGGTCGCCACACCGAACAGGGTGCCGACGATGGCGACCGTATCGATGGTGTGCCCGATTGCACCCTCGATGCGCTTGCGGCCCAGCAGTGGCTCGAGCAGCCAACGCACGGTCAGCGGGCGACCCTTGCGGTAGGTCATGTACGCCATACCGAGGCCGACGACCACGTAGATGGCCCATGCGTGCAGACCCCAGTGGAAGAGCGTCAGCTCCATCGCCTGGCGTGCGGACGCGTCGGTGCTGCCGGGGATGCCTCCGGCCTCGGGTGGTGTCACGTAGTGCGAGAGGGGCTCGGCGACGCCGTAGAACACCAGGCCGATTCCCATGCCGGCGCTGAAGAGCATCGCGAACCAGGACAGGACGCCGAACTCCGGCTTCTCGTCGTCTCGGCCCAGGCGAATGTTGCCGACCCTACTGAGGCCGCAGTACAGCGCGAACAGTACGAAGCCGGTCGCGGCGAGGATGTACCACCAGCCGACGCCGGACGTGATCGCCTTGTTGAGTGTGTCGAACGAATCCGCCGCGGTGCTCGAATAGACCACGGAGAAGGCGATCATGACGAAGATGATGATGGACGCGGGCACGAAGACCGGTTTGAGCAGTCCTCCCCACGCTTCCTTCACAGCTTTCATTTACTTGACTTCCTTTGAACTCGAGTCACGGTGATCGGCTGACCACTATCGGTATGCCGCTATATTTCTCTTGTTTCGGTCAAGTACCGGTAAACACCATAAGCGACATCGGCGCTGGTGGCGAAACTGCCGCACGCCCCGGCGGCACCACCGAGTCGCCGGAATGTGCCCCGCGGACTACAGTTCTGTCGATGCTGCGGCCTCGTCCGATCGTCCCTCTCGTGAGCCTGTGGGCTGTGAGTGAGGCTGCGCAGCAGGTGATTCCATGACGCCCGGCCAGCTGCAGCCGGGTGCGGAGTTCGCCGGCTTCCGGGTGCAGCGTCGCCTCGGGGTCGGCGGCATGAGTGAGGTGTACCTCGTACTCGGCCGGGGACACGATCGGCTCGAAGCTCTGAAGATCCTCGACCACGACGCCTCGCGCTCGCCGCGACTGCGCACCAAATTTCGGACCGAGGCCACGGTGGCCGAGCTGCTGGTGCATCCGAACATCGTGTCGGTGCACGAACACGGTGAATTCGAGGGCCAGTTGTGGATGTCGATGCACTACGTCGACGGGTACAGCGCGGCGCGGTTGGTCGCTCGCGGTCAGATCGCTCTCGACGTCTCCCGTGTGGCGCGCATCGTCGCCGAGGTGGCCAAGGGGCTCGACTACGCCCACTCGAACGGCGTCCTGCACCGCGACGTCAAGCCGTCGAACATCCTCATCTCCACCGAGCGGGTGGACGGGTACGAGCAGGTGTTGTTGTCCGACTGGGGAATTGCGCGTCTGGTCGACGACTCGACGCCGCTGGTCGTCGGCGGAACTGTACTGGCGTCCATCCACTACGCGGCACCGGAACTGCTTCGCGGGGGAGTGCTGAGCGCGCAGACCGACGTCTACGCATTGGGGGCGACGCTGGTCGAATTGCTGACCGGGCGAACGCCGTACCCGTTGGCCACGCCGCTCGCGATCACGGCCGCCCATCTGTCGGCCGAACCGCCTGCGGTGACGAGGCGTCGGCGATCACTGCCGCGGGGTCTCGACGCGGTGGTCGCACGCGCGTTGGCCAAGGACCCGGCAGATCGATTCCAGACCTGCGTGGAGCTTGCCGATGCCGTGGCTGCTGCTGTTTCTGCCGGAGTGCCGGAGCCGCCGGCGCGACGCTCACCGTTCACCCGCTCGCGATGGCTCAGGTTTTCGTGACTCCATGAGCAGGGCCCCGCATCGGGTCGATGCGGGGCCCTGGCTCGAGAGGGGGTTGGGAAGGGTCACTCCTCCGGTTCGGTCGGACGGTTGGCCACCACCGGGTACTGGCCGGTGTAGCCCATTCGTTCTTCGGCCACCGAGAGCACCTTGGTGCGCACCAGGAACCAGCCGCCGATCAGTGCGGGGATGATGACGACGAGGGTCGCGATGGTCCACGAGCCGATCGGGGCATCGAAGGCCATCAGGACCAGCACGCCGAACAGGAAGACCAGCGTCGCGTAGCTCGTGTACGGCGCACCGAACAGACGGAACTTGGGCCGCTTCAGGATGCCCTTCTTGGACCAGCGGTACAGCTGGATCTGGCACAGCACGATGGTTGCCCAGCTGGCGATGATGCCCAGTGCGGACATGTTCAGCACGATCTCGAACGCTTCGCCCGGGGCGATGGCGTTGAGGGCGACACCGAACAGTGTGATGAAGCAGGTCAGCAGAATGCCGCCGAACGGTACTCCGCCCTTGGTCATCTTCTTGGTGAATTCCGGTGCGCTGCCGTTCATCGCCATCGACCGCAGAATTCGGCCGGTCGAGTAGAGACCGGCGTTGAGGCTGGACAGCGCCGCGGTGAGCACCACGATGTTCATGATGGTGCCCGCGCCGCCGAGGCCGATGCTCGAGAAGAACGTCACGAACGGCGAGGTACCGGCCTGATATGCGGTGTACGGCAACAGTAGTGCGAGCAGTACCAGCGAGCCGACGTAGAACAGTGCGATACGGGCGATGACCGAGTTGATCGCCCGCGGCATGATCTTCTCCGGGTTCTCGGTCTCGCCGGCCGCGGTCCCCACCAGTTCCACTGCGGCATAAGCGAACACGACACCCGAGATGACGATGACCAGGGGCCACGCGCCGGACGGGAACAGGCCGCCGTTGTCGGTGATCAAGCTGATTCCGGGCATCTCGGAACCGACGGGGATGCGGCCGGCCAAGAAGACGATGCCGACGATCAAGAAGGTCACCAGCGCGATGACCTTGATCATGGCCGCCCAGAACTCCATTTCACCGAACCACTTGACCGACACCAGGTTCAGGCTCATCACCAGAACCAGTGCGACCAGCGCGATGGCCCACTGCGGAATCACCTCGAAACTTCCCCAGTAATGCATGTAGGTCGCGATGGCCGTGACGTCGACGATGGCCGTCATCGCCCAGTTGAGGAAGTACATCCACCCGGCGACGAATGCGGCCTTCTCGCCGAAGAACTCGCGAGCGTACGAGACGAAGCTGCCCGACGACGGGCGGTGCAACACCAATTCGCCGAGGGCGCGGAGAATGAAGAAGACGAAAATTCCACAGAGGGCGTAGGCGAGGAACAGGCCAGGCCCGGCACTGGCGAGGCGTCCGCCTGCGCCGAGGAAAAGGCCGGTGCCGATTGCGCCACCGATCGCGATCATCTGCAACTGTCGAGGTTTGAGGCCCTTGTGGTAGCCCTCTTCCTCGTGGTCCATCGCCGAGTTGTCGTACGACGTGTCGACCGTATCGGACATATTCGATCCTCACTGTCGCTTTTGCGGGGGTTTGTCCGAATTTTTCGGGTGTCGAAACCGTTGTCGCTCAACGGTATTAGCGTCACGGGTCCGATGCACCGTATTCGGATGTTAACAATGCGTACAGGTGTGAACAGTGTGTGACGGATACCGGCTCGGCCGAGCATCTGCTCGGCACCTGCGTCCCGCGGTGGCGTCGAGCATGGGGGGTGCGGCGGTTCGCCGGCGGCGGACGACCTTGCACTCACCATGGGCGAGTGCTAGAAATGCAGTTGGCACTCTCGACACGTGAGTGCCAGGTCGGGACACGGTGAGGCCGGGGAATCAACGACACCCCTGGTCGTCCGTCGCGGGCACCGAGCTCGGCCAGCAATGTGTCACCCCCAATCCGGAGGATCACTTCGCAATGGCCAAGATCATCGCGTTCGACGAAGAGGCACGCCGTGGCCTCGAGCGAGGCCTCAATGCCCTCGCCGACGCAGTAAAGGTGACGTTGGGCCCCAAGGGTCGCAACGTCGTACTCGAGAAGAAGTGGGGAGCTCCCACGATCACCAACGATGGTGTTTCCATCGCCAAGGAGATCGAGCTCGAAGATCCCTACGAGAAGATCGGTGCCGAGCTCGTCAAGGAGGTCGCCAAGAAGACCGACGACGTCGCAGGCGACGGCACCACCACCGCTACCGTTCTCGCTCAGGCACTCGTCCGTGAAGGCCTGCGCAACGTCGCAGCCGGCGCGAACCCGCTCGGCCTCAAGCGCGGCATCGAGAAGGCTGTTGCAGCCGTCACCGAGTCGCTGCTCGCGTCCGCCAAGGAGATCGACACCAAGGAGCAGATCGCTGCTACCGCTGGCATCTCCGCAGGCGACCCGTCCATCGGCGAGCTCATCGCTGAGGCAATGGACAAGGTCGGCAAGGAAGGCGTCATCACGGTCGAGGAGTCCAACACCTTCGGCCTGCAGCTCGAGCTCACCGAGGGCATGCGCTTCGACAAGGGCTACATCTCGGCGTACTTCGCCACCGATGCAGAGCGTCAGGAAGCCGTCCTCGAAGACGCGTACATCCTGCTCGTCAGCTCCAAGATCAGCACCGTCAAGGACCTGCTGCCGCTGCTGGAGAAGGTCATCCAGTCCGGCAAGCCGCTCGTCATCATCGCCGAGGACGTCGAGGGCGAAGCTCTCTCCACCCTCGTGGTGAACAAGATCCGTGGCACCTTCAAGTCCGTCGCCGTCAAGGCTCCCGGATTCGGTGACCGTCGCAAGGCGCAGCTCGCCGACATCGCCATCCTCACCGGTGGCGAGGTCATCAGCGAAGAGGTCGGCCTCTCCCTGGAGACCGCCGGACTCGAGCTGCTCGGTCAGGCACGCAAGGTCGTCATCACCAAGGACGAGACCACCATCGTCGAGGGCTCGGGAGATTCCGACGCCATCGCCGGTCGCGTCAACCAGATCCGCGCCGAGATCGAGAACTCCGATTCCGACTACGACCGCGAGAAGCTGCAGGAGCGCCTGGCCAAGCTGGCCGGTGGCGTTGCAGTCATCAAGGCCGGAGCGGCAACCGAGGTCGAGCTCAAGGAGCGCAAGCACCGCATCGAAGATGCCGTGCGTAACGCCAAGGCAGCCGTCGAAGAAGGCATCGTCGCCGGTGGCGGCGTGGCACTGCTCCAGGCAGCGCCCGCACTCGACAACCTCAAGCTCGACGGTGACGAGGCAACCGGCGTGAACATCGTTCGCGTCGCACTGTCCGCCCCGCTCAAGCAGATCGCATTCAACGCAGGCCTCGAGCCCGGCGTTGTTGCGGACAAGGTCTCCAACCTGCCAGCAGGTCACGGCCTCAACGCCGCGACCAACGAGTACGAGGACCTGCTCGCTGCAGGCATCAACGACCCGGTCAAGGTCACCCGCTCGGCACTGCAGAACGCAGCGTCCATCGCGGCTCTGTTCCTCACCACCGAGGCCGTCGTCGCCGACAAGCCCGAGAAGGCCGGAGCGCCCGCTGGCGATCCGACCGGTGGCATGGGCGGCATGGACTTCTGAGTCCAGCCCCTCGCTGAAAAAGCCCGACTCCCTTTCGAGGGGGTCGGGCTTTTTCGTGTGCTGTAGTCAGTCCCGGTGATACGCGATGTTGACGACGTTGCCGTCGGGAGCGCGAACGAAGAAGCGGCGCACACCCCACGGCTCGGTCGTCAATGGGTGCACGATCTCGTAGCCCAGTTTCTGCGCTTCGGCGTACGCGCCATCGACATCGTCGGTGTGCACCGACATCACCGAATCCTCGGGTGCGCTCCGATCGCTCGTCACCAGCTGAACGCTCACCGGGCGATCGGGTGACGACAGCCGCGCGACCCACCCCATATCGAACTCCTCGGATTTCAGACCGAGGAACTCGGTGTAGAACGATTTGGCCTCGTCGACGTTCGGAACCCGCAGGTTGGTGATGATGCTCGTCGTATTCATCGAACTCCCTTTCCGAACGTGGGCCGGTCGGAGACCCGGGAGGTTCGACGCTAGCAGCGGAGTTGTCGGCTGTTCGGTGGTTAGTGTGGGGCATGACGCGAATCCGCTCGATGACGGTCGCACTCGCTCTGGCAGCGGCCCTCGCAGGCTGCTCCACCTCGGGAACTGCCACGCCGGCGTCGGCACCGACGATCACCGATGTCACCGCCACCACCGAGCGCGCCGAGCCGACGTCTACAACGCCAACCACTACCTCGAGTGCCGCCGAGCCGTACGTTGTCGGCAGCACCCGAGTCACCGGATCTACGGAGCGTGCGACCTACGACGTCGCAATTCCACAGCTCAGTGGTGGAAACGCTGCCGTGACGGCGGAGTTCAACGAGTCGATGCGCGCCGCGCTCCAGGATCAGATCGACCGCGAGTACGGGAACGACTTCGCTCTCAGCGACGGCTACTCGACGGGTACGACCCACGTCGGTCGACTCGTGATCAGTGCGGAACAGATCACGAGTTGGATCGCCGTACCGCCCGGAGCGCACGGTAATTCACTGCTTGCAACCGTGACCATTGACGCCGATACCGCACAGCCGATCACCCTCGGTGATGCCTTCACCGACCTCGATGCCGGCCTGTCTCGACTGTCCGATCGAGCAGCGGCAATTCTCCCGTCCACCCGCGCGGGCGGCAGCTTCGAGCGCTCGGGCATCGAACCGACGGTTGCCAACTTCGGGAACTGGACGGCATCGCCGGAAGGTATGAACATTCACTTCGGTGACTACCAGGTGGGGGCCTATGGCATCGGCCTCGTCACGATCACGATCCCCTGGACCGACCTGTCGGATGTCCTCGCTCCCGGCATGGAGGACGTGCTGAGCAGCTGACCCTCAGCCCGGCAATGCGAGCATGGACCCATGATGATTCGCGCAGGGGTGCTGGAGGTTGCGTACGACCGCGGCGGTGATCCGTCGGGCCGCTCGGTGGTGCTGATACACGGGTTTCCCTACGACCCGCGCGGGTACGACGATGTCGCCCGGCTGCTCGCCCAGTCCGGTTACGACGTGGTGGTGCCGTACCTGCGCGGTTTCGGACCGACTCGCTTCGTCGACGCCGATACGATGCGCTCCGGTGAGCAGGCTGCGATCGGCCACGATCTTCGCGAGCTGATCCTCGCCCTGGAGCTGAACGACCCCATCGTCGCCGGCTACGACTGGGGTGGCCGAGCGGCGTGCGTCGTCGCCGCGCTGTGGCCGGAATTGGTGTCCGGTCTGGTGAGCGTGTCCGGGTACCTCGTGCAGGACATCGAGGCGGCGGTGACCACGCCCGTGCTGCCGCACCTCGAGAAGCGGTACTGGTATCAGTACTACCTGCACTCCGAGCGCGGCCGGGCCGGGCTCGCGGCCTACCGCGCCGAGATCGCGCAGACACTGTGGACGGATTGGTCGCCGACATGGCGGTTCGGGGACTCCGAATTCGCGGCCACCGCGCCCTCGTTCGACAACCCCGACTTCGTGGACGTGTCCGTGCATTCCTATCGGCACCGATACGGCATCGAGGCGGGCGACGCCGCTTACGCCGCGACGCAGGAGTTGCTGACACGGCAACCGGCGATCACGGTGCCCACGGTCGTGATCGATCCGACCGAGGACACCGTCGCCTCGTTGTACGGCCGCACAGACCACACGGCGCACTTCACCGATCTGATCGATGTTCGTCAGGTCGAGTGCGGCCACAACCCGCCCCAGGAGTTGCCGGGGCAGTTCGCCGACGCCATCATGACACTCGGCCAGGTGATCCGGGATCGCGAAAGGGATTAGACGAACGAACTAGTCGACCGCGAGTTCGCCCAGTTCGTTCCAGTCGGTGCCGTCTACTTCCTGGCTGATGATCTTCGGCGTCTCCATGAGGTACGGCGGAAGATCCTTCTGGGCCTGCTTGAAGTGATCCGAATTCACATGGGCGGCACCGGCATCCGGATCCTTGAACGCCTCCACGAGGACGTACTCGGTGGGGTCGTCGAGGGTGCGCGACCAGAAGTACCAGAGGCATCCTTCCTCGGCCTGGCAGGCTTCGGTGAAATCGCGCGAGATCTCGGGCCAGTTGTCGGCGTGCTCGGGCTTCACCTTGAACTTGGCGGTGATGAAGATCAACGTTGCTCCCTGTGGTTGTAGTGACGAATCTGGGTTGTACCCGATTTCACGGTACGAGAATCGCGCGGCCGCGAACCCGACCGTTGTCGAGGTCGTCGATGGCGCTCTGGAAATCGTCCAGTGCGTACGTCTGCGTGTGCAGGTTGACGGCACCACGGGCGGCGAGTGACATCAAGTCGCACAGGTCGTTGTAGGACCCGACGAGATTGCCGACGATGTTCTTCTCCGCCGACACCAGGTCGATGGTCGGGACGTCGACGTTCTCGCCGTACCCGATGACGTGGTAGTCGCCCGCACGTCGGGTCATGGCCAATCCCTCTGCGGTTGAACCGTTCTCGCCGACGAAGTCGAGTACCACCTCGGCTCCGAAGCCGCCGGTGAGTTCCATGACCTGATCGACCTGACTGCCGTCGGCGACCACCGCGTGATCGGCCCCCAAGGTGAGCGCGAGTTTCACGGCGTCGGCATTGCGGTCGATGACGATCAGCTCGGCGGGCGACAGTGCTTCGAGTACCTGAATGCCGATGTGGCCGAGGCCGCCTGCTCCGATGACGACGCACTTGTCGCGGGGAGTCAGACGCCGGGCCGCCTTCGCGGCCGCGTGATATGCCGTCAGGCCGGCATCGGCAAGTGCAGCGACTGCGGACGGTTCGAGTGAATCATCGATCTTGACGACGGTTCGCGCATTGGTCCGCAGATAGTCGGCGTATCCACCGTTGGTGTCGATACCCGGGAAATCGCTCGTCTCGCAGTGGACGTCGTCGCCCGAGCGGCACGCTCGGCACAACCCGCACGTGACGAGTGGATGCAGAATCACCTTGTCGCCCTCGCGGACGTTGGTGACGGCCGATCCGACGGCATGGACCCACCCGGCGTTCTCGTGGCCGATCGTGTAAGGCAGTGTGACGCCGGACTTCTCGGCCCACTGGCCCTCGAGGATGTGCAGATCGGTACGGCACACGCCTGCGCCGCCGATCCTGACGATGACGTCGAGTGGACCCTGTACTTCCGGAATCGGAACCTCGGTCATCTCCAGATTCTTGTGATATCCGACGACCTGGACGGCGCGCATCGAACTCATGAAACATGCTCCTGTGTAGTGCGGAGGGGGACACTGAGAGTGGTGAGAGGAACGAACGCGCCCTCTTCGCGAGGGACTTGCTGTTCCTCTGCGCCGGGGTAGCGGGTCTGCAGCAATCCGCGGCAGAAGTGCGCATTACCGTCGATCGAAACGCGGGTGGCGCGGGCGCGTCGCATCACCATCGTCAGGTCGCCGGTGTGTGGACGACCCGCATGATCGACCAGTGCCGGTGCCGCCGGATCGGTCCGCAGGCCGAGAGCCTCGCGTCGGCGAAGCAGCGCGGTCGAGGTGCGATCATCCGGTAGGTCTCCGAGAACCACTGCGGCCAGGTCGTTCTCGGTCGAGTCGGGATTGGCGCGCAACCACGCCATGAGCGACCGTTCCATCGCCGCCACGTACGCCTTGCGGCGGAACGTCGCTCGTAGTTCGTCGAGATCCTCCTCGGCCTCGTGTCCGAAGGTGCCGCGATATCCCGCGTCGGCGGCGAGCCCGGCGTTGATCTTGTCCGAGTCGTGGTGATCGTCCAGTTCGACGAGAACGTGTTCGGTCCACGGCAGCGCCGTCAGCACGTCCTTGGAGTCTCCCGCCATCAGATACGCGAAATTCGGTGAGCAGAACGAGGTGGGCAACCGCAGATGAACGTGGACGGTGCCCTCGTCGACGTCGAGCGACCGGACGAAGCCGAGATCGGTGATGGGCTCGTCCAATTCGGGATCCAGGACGACTCCGAGGGCGGTGTACGCCTCGTCCTTCCTGGTGGTCACAGCAGTCGTCACGTCACACCGCCGCAAGGTCGGCGCGTTCGGGCTGACGCGGTCCGGTCTCGGTTTCGTTCGCGTCGGGCAGCTGCAGCTCGGCGGGCACCGGGATGTCGTACAGCTTGGCGGCGTTCAATCCGAGCACCTTCTTCTTCTGCTCGAGTGTGATCGGTGCGTATTCGTCGAGGGACTCGTGGATCTGGAAGTCGACGAACCCTTCGACCAACCACTTGGGCGTCCACAATGCGTAATCGGAGGAGAAGAAGATGCGGTCCTCGCCCAGCCAGTACAGCAGCTCGCCCATGATCTGACCGAAGTACTTCGGCCGCGTGTGCATGAACGGGATGGCCACCGCGAGGCCGGCGTACACGTTGGGTTCCTGGGTGGCGATCCAGCAGAAGTCCTCGAGTCGCGGAAGGCCGCAATGCTCGACGACGAAGTTCAGATCGGTGAAGTCGGTGGCCACGTGGTCGACGTCCGCGACGTCGAACGCATCGCGATCGAGCGGACGGATGGTGGGTCCCTTGTGCACGTGGATGTTCTTGATGCCGACCTCGCGGCACACGTCGAGGTAACGCCGAGTCCAGTCGTCGTCGAGCTTGTAGCCGCGAGAATCGCCGTGCCAGTCGGCGGTGTAGAGCTTGACGCCCTTGAGCCCGAAGCGTTCTGCGTCTGCCCGCAGCTGGTCGAGGCCACGTTCGCCGTTGCGTGGGTCGAAGTGGTGGTTGTAGGTGAGCTTGTCCGGATGAGCTGCAGCGAGCGCCGATGCCTCGTCGGTCTGGCCGAACCCGCGGTGGTAGAACTCGCCCAGGTGAGCGGGCTGGAAGATGGCGTGGTCGACGTATCCGATCTCGAACAGGTCGCGCATCAACCGATCGCCGCCCTGGTAGAGGTACTCCTCGTAACTCCACAGCTCGCTCTCGGGGGAGAGATTGCGGTGGTAGTCGTAGAAGCAGTCGATGAACTGTTTGCCGTGGATGTTGCGTTGGTTCTCCTGCCGCGCATCCCAGAGCGCGACGTGGGCGTCCACGATGAAGTAGTTCTCGCCGTTCTTGCTGTACATGGCTGACCTCCAGAGACTGTGCGTGACGTCTGTCACAAGCGATCTGTGGATGACGGTAGGCGCGGCGAAGGCTCGACGAAGTAGCGCGATGTCTCAATTCGAGACGCTGGTTTCGGATCCATGGCGACCAGCGAATGTAACCTGAATCACATGGCAGATCCCGAGGGTCTCGTACGGGCCCGCTTGCACTCGGAGCCCCTTGCTGCCGTGTCGCATCGGTTGCTCGCATCGTGGCACCGAAGCCAGGAATTCGGAGTGCCACTCGAAGACGTCGTACCCGCATTTTCGGGCACCTACGACGGCGAATCGCTGTTTTACCGATGTGGACGCGAAGTGCTCGACGGACTGCGCGACACGTTGGCGAACGAGCCGGTGTCGATGATGCTGACCGACGCCGACGGTCTGGTGCTCGATCGAGTGAGCGCGGACCGCGAGCTGTTGGCCGCGCTCGACCGTGTGCATCTGGCCCCCGGCTTCTCGTACGGCGAGAACCAGGCGGGCACCAACGGCCTCGCCCTCGCGCTCGCCGATCGAATTCCGGCAGTGGTGCGCGCCTCGGAGCACTACTCGCTCTCGCTCACCGGATACACCTGCGCCGCGGCACCGGTGCTGAACCCGATGACGGGCACCGTGGAGGGCTGCGTCAACCTCACCACGTGGTCGGAGTCGTCGACGGATCTGCTGCTGGCCCTTGCTCAGTCGGCGGCAGGGAACACTGCGGCGATGATGCTCGCGCGAGCGCAGGGACAGCACGCGCGTCCGGCTCCACGTGGGACGGTCTTTCGCGTCGAGGCGTCATCGGGTCGGCCGGGTGCGGGCAGCGTCCCGACGCTGTCGACGCGGTGGAATCAGGCTCTCGCGTCCTCCGAAACAGCTCTGAGTCAACATGATTCGGTCCTGTTGGTAGGAGAACCGGGAACCGGACGTGCCACGATTCTGGCCCGAGCGCTGCGTACCATCCGCCCACGGGGTCGAATTCTGAGTGCCGGTGTTCCGGCGGCGCGCGACGTCGACGCCTGGCTGGACTTGTGGACTCCCGAGCTGCCCAAGCCGGACACCGCAGTCATCGTCCGCGACGTGGACCGTCTTCCGGCGCGAGGGGCAGACGCGTTGGCGGAACTGATCTCTCGTGTCGGTGACGGCGTGCCCGTCACCCTGACGGCCTCCGATTACGACGCTGTTCCCGCTGCCCTGGCGCAGCTGGTGCGTTCGGTCGTCGAGGTCCCGCCGCTGCGCGATCGGCCCGAGGACATCGCTCCGCTCGCTCGGCATCTGGCATTGCGGGCACGTGGACGCGAGGTCAGCCTGACCGGGGACGCCGAACGAGCCCTCGTCGGATATTCGTGGCCGGGAAACGTCACCGAGCTGGCGACGGTGATGCACGAGGCGGCGGTCCGCGCCGACGTCGTCGGCGTCAATCACCTGCCGCCCGAGCTGCTTTCGCGGACCACCCAACGTCTGACACGAATCGAGACGTTCGAGCGCGACGAGATGATTCGAGTACTCAGCCGGCCCGGCATCACGATGAACCAGGCGGGCGAGGAACTGGGAATGAGTCGGGCCACGATCTACCGCAAGCGAGACCGCTACGGCATCACGCTGCGTTCCCACACGTAGCTCCGGTGGACCTGCGAGAAAATCTCCGACTTCCGAGCGCGCGCGGCCGCGGGTACATCTAGTGTCGCTGGTATGGCATCTCCGGCAATAGAACTCGAGGTGGGCACGCGCACGGTGCGCATTTCCAACCCCGATCGGGTGTATTTCCCCGAGAGCGGTGCCACGAAGCTGGACCTGGTGAACTACTACCTGAGCGTCGGCGACGGCATCGTCCGCGCGTTGCGGGAGCGGCCGTGCATGATGCATCGCTTCCCCAAGGGCCTCGCCGGTGAGAAAGTGCACCAGAAGCGCGTGCCGCACGGAGCCCCGCCGTGGCTGGAGACCGTCGAGGTGACGTTCCCCCGCTACAACCGCACCGCGGACGAGCTGTGCGTGACCGAATTGGCGCACGTGGCGTGGGCGGTGCAGATGTCGACGGTGGAGTTCCATCCGTGGAACTCGCGCCGCGCCGACGTCGAGATGCCCGACGAATGGCGCATCGACCTCGATCCGATGCCCGACTGCCCCTTCGATCGGGTGCAACGCGTCGCCGGTGTCGTGCAGGAGGTGCTGAGTGATCTCGGGGCCGTCGGCTGGCCCAAAACCTCCGGCGGCCATGGTCTGCACATCTACGTTCGGATCGACCCGGCCTACGGCTTCAAGGACTTACGAAGGGCCGCACTGGCATTCGCGCGGGAGGTGGAGCGCCGCGCACCCGAGGACGTGACGACGACGTGGTGGCGCAAGGATCGCGACCCGTCGAAGTTGTTCGTCGATTACAACCAGAATGCGCGCGACCACACGATCGCCAGCGCCTATTCGGTGCGGGGAAACCCGGAAGCGACTGTGTCGACGCCCATTTCGTGGGCCGAGGTACCCGACGTCGATCCACGCGAGTTCACGATCTTCACGGTGCCGGCCAGATTCGCCGAACTGGGCGACCTACATGCGGGTATCGACGACGCGGTGTTCGCCATCGACGAGCTACTCGAGTGGGCGGAGCGCGACGAGCATCAGGGCCTGACGGAGCCCGAGGAGTAGCCGAACTCGAAGTTATGGACGGAAATCGGCAGAAATCCGTCCATAACTTCGAGTTCGGCAGCCAGAAGTCAGTCGGTACCGGACTCGATTGCGGCGTGGTCGAGGGCTGCGGAGTCCACGGAGTTCTCGGCGCTGCTGGCGGCGATGGCGTCGGCTCCACCGGGGGCGAGTTCGCCGATCAGGTCGCCCCAGGCGGTCAGCTGATCCTGGGCGGCGTACTGCTCGAGTTTGCTGCGCGAATCCGCGATGTCGAGGTTGCGCATCGTCAACTGGCCGATGCGGTCGCCGGGGAAGAAGGCCTGGCCCTGGCTGCGTTCCATCGACAGTTTCTCGGGGTGGTAGCTGAAGTTGCTGCCCTGGGTGTCGACGATGGTGAAGTCCTGACCGCGGCGCAGGCGAACCGTCACGCTGCCGGTGACGACGTTGCCGACCCAGCGCTGCAGGCCCTCGCGCAGCATGAGTGCCTGCGGATCGAACCAGCGGCCCTCGTAGAGCAGGCGTCCGAGTCGGCGGCCCTCGTTGTGGTACGAGGCGATGGTGTCCTCGTTGTGGACGGCGTTGACGAGCCGCTCGTAGGTGATGTGCAGCAGTGCCATGCCCGGGGCCTCGTAGATGCCGCGACTCTTGGCCTCGATGATCCGGTTCTCGATCTGGTCGGACATGCCGAGTCCGTGGCGGCCGCCGATGGCGTTGGCTTCCATCACCAGGTCGACGGCACTGTCGAAGGACTTGCCGTTGATCCGAACGGGACGGCCACGCTCGAAGTCGACGGTGACGTCCTCGGCTGCGATCTCGACCTCGGGGTCCCAGAAGCGGACACCCATGATGGGCGAGACGATCTCGAGGGATGTGTCGAGGTATTCGAGACGCTTCGCCTCATGGGTGGCACCCCAGATGTTGGCGTCGGTGGAGTACGCCTTCTCGGCCGAGTCACGGTAGGGGAGGGTGCGCTGGGTGAGCCACTGCGACATCTCGTGCCTGCCGCCGAGCTCGGCGACGAATGCCTCGTCGAGCCACGGCTTGTAGATGCGCAACTCGGGGTTGGCGAGCAGGCCGTAGCGGTAGAACCGCTCGATGTCGTTGCCCTTGTACGTCGAGCCGTCGCCCCAGATCGAGACGCCGTCCTCCTGCATCGCGCGCACCAGCAGCGTGCCGGTCACCGCGCGGCCGAGGGGAGTGGTGTTGAAGTACGTCTGCAGCGACGATCGGATGTGGAATGCGCCGCAGGTCAGTGCCGCGAGGCCTTCCTCGACCAGCGGTTCGCGGCAGTCGATCAGCCGGGCCTGCTCGGCGCCGTACGCAAGGCCGCGGGCGGGTACGTCGGACAGATCCGGCTCGTCGTACTGGCCGATGTCGGCGGTGTAGGCAAACGGGATCGCGCCGTGCTCGCGCATCCACGCCACGGCCACCGAGGTGTCGAGACCACCGGAGAATGCAATGCCGATTCGTTCACCGACCGGGAGAGAGTTCAATACCTTCGTCACGGCCCGCAGCTTAGTCGTACGGTCAGCTGGGCCGATCGGCGAGCGACTCCACTGCACCACGGACGGCATCGAGGTGGGCGGTCATGGCGCGGGCTGCTGCGTCGTAATCGCCGGATCGGATACCGGCGACGATGGCGTCGTGCTCGACGTTGGACTGCTGCTGCCGGTGGGCGACGAGGTTCAACGTTTCGGACTGCCGCGTCAACGCGTCCCGGATGTCGACGACGATCGACTCGAACACGCGGTTTCTGCTGGCCCGCGCGATGGCGGTGTGGAACTGCGCGTCCAACAGGACCCAGGCCTCGTGGTCGTCCTCGGAACGCATCTCGTCGGCCAAGCTGGAGAGAATCGCCAACTCGTCGCCGGTGCGTCGTTCGGCCGCCCACCCGGCTGCGGGTACCTCGACGTGGGGGCGGGCCTCCATGAGTTCGCGGGCCTCGTAATTGCCGATGTCGAGGTCGCCACCCACTCGATCACGGACGACGAAGGTGCCGAGGCCCGTCTTGGTTTCGGTCAGACCGAGCGCGTGGCACGAGCGCAGCGCCTCGCGGATGACGGAACGACTGACGCTGTGTCTCGCGGCCAGCGCCGCCTCGGACGGGAGCTTCTGCCCGACGGGGAGCTTTCCCGATGAGATCGCGGCACGCAGGTCGGCGAAGACTGCTTCGGCGGCGCTCATGCGGGCATTGGTGGGCGCACTGACTGCCCAGCTGTCCGACAGGTTCATGCGAGTGATCCTATCCCGGGGTTGACCGACGAGGTGTTCTACGCCACACTCTACCTGTCAGACAGCCGGACAGCTGGACACCCCTGAAGGAGCGCACCCACCGTGGCCGATACCCGCATCGAGAAAGACCTTCTCGGCGAACGCGAGATTCCGATGACCGTCTACTGGGGAATCCATACCCTGCGCGCGCTGGAGAACTTTCCCATCACGGGGCGGCCGATCTCCACCAACGCCCACCTCGTCCGCGGGCTCGCAGCCGTGAAGTGGGCGGCCGCGGCGGCCAATCAGGACCTCGGAATCCTCGACGCCACCCGCGGGGAAGCGATCCGGGCCGCGTGCCAGGAAATTCTCGACGGCCAGTGGCACGAACAGTTCGTCGTCGACGTCATTCAGGGTGGCGCGGGGACGTCGACCAACATGAACGCCAACGAGGTCATCGCCAATCGTGCCCTGGAAATCCTCGGCCACGCGCACGGTGACTACTCGATGCTGCACCCCAACGAGCATGTGAACGCCTCGCAGTCCACCAACGACGTGTATCCGACGTCGGTGAACATCGCGACCATCTTCGCGGTGCACGAGCTGATCGCATCGATGAAGGTCCTGCGAGATTCGTTCTCCCGCAAAGCAAGCGAGTTCGCCACCGTCGTCAAGATGGGCCGCACCCAGCTGCAGGACGCGGTGCCGATGACACTCGGTCAGGAGTTCGGCACCTACGCGATCATGATCGACGAGGACTGCTCACGGCTCGAGGAAGCCGCGTTGCTGGTGCACGAGATCAACCTCGGGGCCACGGCCATCGGCACCGGGCTCAATGCTCCTGCCGGATACACCGAGTCGGCCGTCGCGCACCTGCGCACCATCACCGGCCTGCCGTTGGTCACCGCAACGGACCTCATCGAGGCAACGCAGGACGTCGGGCAGTTCGTGCACCTGTCGGGTGTGCTCAAGCGCGTCGCAGTGAAACTGTCGAAGATCTGCAACGATCTCCGGCTGCTGTCCTCCGGGCCGCGCGCGGGCTTCAACGAGATCAATCTGCCTCCGATGCAGGCGGGTTCGTCGATCATGCCCGGCAAGGTCAACCCCGTCATTCCCGAGGTTCTCAATCAGGTTGCCTACGAGGTGATCGGTCACGACGTCACCATCACGATGGCCGCCGAGGCAGGGCAGTTGCAGCTCAACGCTTTCGAGCCGATCATCGTCAAATCCCTGTCCGACGGTATGGCGCATCTGAGTGCGGCCTGCCGGACCGTCGCGCATCGGTGCGTCGACGGCATCACCGCGAACGTCGATCTGCTGCGTGAGCGGGTGGAGAACTCGATCGGTCTGGTCACCGCGCTCAGCCCGTACCTCGGGTACGTGGAGTCGACGGCCATTGCGCAGGAAGCGCTGGTCACCGGTCGCAATGTCGTCGACCTGGTGCTCGAGAAGGGCCTGCTGGCGCGAGAAGAGCTGGATCGATTGCTGAGCCCCGAGCATCTCGCGAACCTGCGGGTGGCTCCCACCGAGCATTCCGTTGCTCCCGAGACGTCGACGAGGTAATGCGATGAGCACCGAGAACCCGACCCAGAAGCAGGCCTTCAGCGAAGAGGAGCTGGGGTATCGAAAAGAACTGGCTCCGCGCCAGATTCAGATGATCGCCATCGGCGGCGCGATCGGCACCGGCCTGTTCATGGGTGCCGGCGGAAGATTGCGTGACGCCGGGCCCGCGTTGGTTCTGGTCTACGCACTGTGCGGCTTCTTCGCATTCCTGATCCTGCGCGCGCTGGGTGAGTTGGTGATGCACCGCCCGTCGTCCGGATCGTTCGTCTCGTACTCCCGCGAGTTCTTCGGTGAGAAGGTCGCGTTCGCGGCCGGGTGGTTGTACTGGATGAACTGGGCGATGACGGCCGTCGTGGACGTGACGGCAGTGGCGCTGTACATGAACTTCTTCAAGAAGTACTGGGCACCACTGGGCAACGTCGATCAGTGGGTGTTCGCGCTGGCCGGCCTGGTGTTGGTTCTCGGTCTGAACCTGGTGTCGGTCAAGGTGTTCGGTGAGCTCGAATTCTGGTTCGCGCTCATCAAGGTCGTGGCCCTGGTGACGTTCCTCGCGATCGGCACCTACTACGTCATCTTCGGTACCCCCATCGACGGGCAGGCTCCGGGTCTGAGCGTCCTCACCGACAACGGCGGTCTCATCCCCAACGGACTGCTTCCGGCGATCGTCGTGATCCAGGGCGTCGTATTCGCCTATGCCTCCATCGAATTGGTCGGTACCGCCGCCGGAGAAACGCAGAACCCCGAGAAGGTCATCCCCAAGGCGATCAACACCGTTATCGTCCGCATTGTCGTCTTCTACGTCGGCTCGGTGCTGCTGCTCTCGCTGTTGCTGCCGTACACCGCGTATCAGGCCGGGGAGAGCCCGTTCGTCACATTCTTCGGAGCGATCGACGTCGAGGGTGCCGACGCGATCATGAACCTCGTCGTGCTCACCGCAGCGCTGTCGTCTCTCAACGCCGGGCTCTACTCCACCGGTCGCATCCTGCATTCGATGGCGGTCGCCGGTTCGGCACCTAAATTCGCGGCCCGCATGAACAAGCAGGGAGTTCCGTACGGCGGCATCGCACTGACGTCGGTGGTGACGCTGCTCGGGGTCGTCCTCAACGCAGTCGTCCCGGCGCAGGCGTTCGAGATCGTGCTGAACCTCGCTGCGCTCGGCATCATCAGCGCGTGGGCCGTCATCGTGGCGTGCCAGCTCAAGTTCTGGTCTCTGTCCAAGACCGGCGCGGTCACCCGGCCTGCGTTCCGGTTGTTCGGTGCCCCGTACACCGGCTACGCAACGCTAGGCTTTCTGGCGTGTGTACTGGTGCTGATGGCCTTCGACAAACCCGTCGGTACGTGGACCGTCGCGTCCATCCTGCTCATCGCGCCGATGCTGATCGCCGGATGGTACATGTGCCGCAACAGAATTCGAGAGGTAGCCGCCCGTAATGACTGAGGAGTGGAGCCTGCCGGAACGACCCGACAGTGCTGAGTTCGTCGCGTTGTTGACCACCGGTGGGACGATCGCCAGTAGTCGCGACGAGCACGGGGTTTCTCGGCCGGTCGCAGGCGTGGGCGTCGACATGGACGGCGTGGTGGTGCGCGAGGTGATGTCGAAGGACAGCTCCGCCCTGGACCTCGCCGATCTCGACGCCATTCGCACTGCCGTGGTCGACGCGTTGGCCGAGGACGGCTGCGCCGGAGTGGTGGTGTTGCACGGCACCGACACCATGGAGGAGTCGGCGTTGTACGTCGACCTGTTCCACGACGACGCGCGTGCGGTGGTGTTCACCGGGGCCCAACGCACCGCCGATCATCCGGACCCGGACGGCCCCGGCAACATCGCCGCCGCGGTGACGGCGGCGCGGTCCGAGCAGGGGGTGCTGATCGCGTTCGGCGGACGAGTACTGCCGGCCCGCGGGGCGATCAAGAAGCACACTTCCGAACTCGACGCCTTTCGGTCGGCAGCAGTGCCGAGGCCGGACCCGCTGCGGTGGCAGCCCGTCGCGGGAGTGCGCGTGGACGTCGTGGCCCTGTACCCGGGCGCGGACGGGGTGCAGATCGATGCCTGTCGCGAAGCCGGGGCGTCGGGCATAGTGCTCGAGGCGTTGGGCTCGGGTAACACCAACGCTCTGGTGGTGCACGCGGTGAAAGAGGCCGTTGCTGCTGGGCTGCACGTGGTCGTCACGACGCGGGTGCCGTTCGGTGAGACCTCGCCGACGTACGGCGGCGGAGGCGGCGGCCACGATCTGCTCGACGCCGGTGCGGTCTTCTCCCGCGAACTCCGGGCCGGACAGGCGCGCATCCAGTTGGCGGCGCTGGTCGCCACTGGAGCTACTGACGTGGTCGTCCACAATTCGTTCGCCTAGGCGGGATCCCGCCCACGGAGCCGAATAGTGGACACTCAGCGCACCAAGGAGGCGTGACGTGAGCACGATCGAGATCGAGTTCGCTCCGCATTGGGTGAACGCGTCATTGGTGCGCACGCTGGCGCGGCCGTTCGTGACGATCGACGGCGTGGAGCATCGCGAGTCGTGGTCGGAACCGTCGACCTACGAGCTGGCACCGGGTGGCCACGAGCTCACCGCATTCATCCGCTACCGCGGCACGACGTCCGCACTCGGCATCGGACGGCGACGCGTCGAACTCGGTGCAGAACAGCACCTTCGGCTGCGAGCTCGAAACGGGTGGGCGAACCACATGCCGTTCGAGTTACAGCTCCGACTCGCCCCAGGTCTCGACGCGTAGTTCGTCCCCGACCGAGATGGTTCCTTCCTCGATCACCGAGAATTTCGAACCGAAGGCGACGCCCTTCTGCCGGGCCCGGCGGTAGGTGCCGAGAGTGCGCAGAGGTTCGGGTCCGGTGCGAACACCGGTGCTCTGCTCCACCGTGGTGACGGCGCAGCGGATCGCCAGCTTCGTGTACGTCAATCGTGCGTCGCCGATCGAGATGTTGCGCACTTCGTCCTCGACATGAGCGTCCTGCGAGCCGTCGACGACGATGTTGGGCCGAAATCGGTCGATCGGCAGCGGGGCGTCGAGGCGGGAGTTCAGACCGGCCAGTGTGGCGGTCGAGAGGATGTGGACGGCGGCGCTGTCGGCGAAGTGGGCCGAGCCGGGGCGGATTCCGTCGGTGACGCGGCCGTGATCGTGGGGCGCGGCGACGAGGCGGGAGGGCTCGCCGATGACGTCGGTGAGCCAGGCGGCGATGTCGTCGCCCTGGTCGATGCCCCGCAGCGGCGTGCCGAACATCGTGACCCCGCGGTCCGCGGAATCACGATCGACGACGGCGGTGACGCTTCCTGCGCTTTCGTGTCGCAGTGTCAGTGAGCCGTTTTCCACCGAGCATCGAACGACGGCCAGCACGGGATCGGTGCGTTGGCTGCGGAACGAGCCGTCCGCGTCGACGATCATGAACGCTCGGTCGTGTTCGAGACCGGCTGCGCTCACCCGGGCCGAGTCCAGTGCCGTACCGGCACATCCTTTGACGGGATAGGTCACCAGAGACGACACGCGCACCCGTCGAGGATACTGGGACATATGACTCGTGCTCTGTTGGTAGTCGATGTTCAGAACGATTTCACCGAGGGTGGTGCTCTGGCCGTGGTCGGCGGTGGGGAGGTGGCGCGCAGGATCAGCGCGTACCTCGCCCGGAGCGGCGACGACTACGACCTCGTGGTGTCCTCACGCGACTGGCACGACGGCGACAGCGACAACGGTGGACATTTCGCCACCGACGCTGCCCCGGACTTCGTCACCACGTGGCCGGTGCACTGCGTCGCGGGAACGGTCGGCGCGGAATATCACCCGGATTACCGAACCGGCAGCGTCGACGTGCATGTCTACAAGGGGCAGGGCAGACCGTCGTACTCGGCGTTCGAAGGCGTCACCGAGGACGGAACATCCCTGTCCGAGATCCTGAATTCCAACGAGGTGACGGCCGTCGACATCGTCGGTCTCGCCACCGATTACTGCGTGCTGGCGTCGGCGAAAGATGCAGTGGCACAGCACCTGGACGTTCGGGTTCTCACCGATCTGGTGGCCGGGGTCGCTCCCGAGACCTCCGCAGCGGCTCTCGACGAACTCCGCGAAGTCGGAGCAGCAGTGGTGTGAAACAGAAGTGGTCTACGAGTCGATCGTGGTGGTGATGGACGTGACCGACGGTGCCGCGGGGGTGCTGCCGAAACCGAACGTCACCGGGGGAGTGACGGGCGTCAGCGAGCCCAGGTCGTCTCCTTGCCAGGATGCGACGACGTCGACGACGCGGTGCTGGTGCCTGGCTCCGTAGTATTCGCGCCGGCCTCCGCCGGCGCTGCCGCGAGTTCGCACTCCGCGCAGTATCACTCGGGCGATGGGGTCGCTGATCGTGCAGAACCACGGTGCGGTGGACACGGCGTCGGGGACGAGGCTCAGGGCGCGGCCGAGAACCGTCGTTCCGGCCACTCGGATGCGTACCGACAGATCCCCGGCGACGACGGACCGCCAGCCGTCGGGCTGGTCGGAGAAGGTGACCGGTACCAGCTCGGTGGAATCGAACGAGTATGTCGCCGTGACGAATTCACGTACCGCCTCGTTCGGGGCCACGAGTAGGCGTCGACCGTCCGCGAATTGGACCATCACATCGGTGAATTCGCCGAGGGGCGAGCGCGTCCAGTGTCCGACGACGATGCGCACTCCCGACGTCGTACCTACCCCGTAGATCTCTCCGTGAAACCGTGATCTGGTCATCTTCGTGCACTCTCACCTAGGTAGCACTATGCGGTGCATAGTGGAGGTCATGGCGTCCTCGCAACCCACTGTATTCGTCCTGTTCGGCGCGACCGGAGACCTCGCGAAGCGAATGGTTCTGCCGTCGTTCTACCAACTCCACGTCGAAGGCCTGCTGCCGGAGAAATGGATCCTGATCGGCAACGGTCGCAAGGACTCGTCCGACGACGAGTTCCGCGACCACGTGAAAGATGTGCTCGACGAGTTCGCCGAGAACGTGGCCGACGACGATTGGTCGGCGTTCTCGAAGCGAATCCGTTTCGCGGGCAACGGCTTCACCGTCGACGATCCCGGCAAGCTCCCCGACGTCGTCGCCGACGCCAGGAAAGAGATCGGTGACGACGCGCAGCTGGTGCACTACATCGCGCTGCCGCCGAGCACGTTCGTCGACTACACGAAGGCCCTCGGTGCACACGATCTCGCCGAGGGTTCCCGAGTGGTGTACGAGAAGCCCTTCGGCACCTCGCAGCACAACTTCGAGGAACTCGACAAGGCCGTGCACGAGGTCGTGAAGGAGGAACAGGTCTATCGCATCGACCATTTCCTCGGTAAGGAAGCAACGCAGAACCTGCACGTGCTGCGGTTCGCCAACGGCATGATCAGCGGCATCTGGAACTCCGAGCACGTGGAGCATGTGCAGATCGACGTGCCCGAGACACTCGACATCGACGACCGCGCCGAGTTCTACGACGAGACCGGTGCCGTTCTGGACATGCTGGTGACCCATCTGTTCCAGGTGGCCGCCGAGGTGGCCATGGAACCCCCTGCGTCGTTGAAGGCCGAGGATCTGCAGTCGGCTCGCGAAACGGTGATCGGGCAGTTCCGTCCACTCGACACCGACGAGGTGGTTCTGGGGCAGTACGACGGCTACCGCGACGTCGACGGCGTTGCCGAGGATTCGACGGTCGACACGTTCGTGGCCGCGAAGCTGTGGGTGGATACCGATCGCTGGCGTGGGGTGCCGTTCCTGCTTCGTACCGGCAAGATGCTCGGTGCCGGAGCGCAGCGGGTATCGCTGGTGTTCCGCAAGCCCGCCGACAGTCCACTGTCGACGCTGCCCGAAGACGGCGCGGTGCTCTCGTTCGACCTGTCCGGTGACGGCAGCATCGATATCGCCATGACGGTCAAGGAACCCGGACCGGATTTCGACCTGTCCGTCGGGCATCTGTCGTTGCCGCTGAAATCGGTGCCCGACGCGGAGCCGTTGAGCCCGTACTCCCGTCTGATCCTCGATGTACTGAACGGGGACCGATCGCTGTTCACCAGACCCGACGGCCTGGCCCACGTGTGGGAGGTGGCGGCGCCGCTGTTGAACGATCCGCCCGCGGTGAAGAACTATGCGCCGGGCTCGATGGGACCGACGGAAGCCGACGATCTGGCTGCGCCCTGCGGTTGGTTGATCACCGGGAAAACCGAGGACTGATCAGCGGAACGGTGAAGAACCGGGTCGGCTTTCGAGCCCCGAAACAGCCGGCGGGTCCTTTTTGTCCGAAACGATGGAATGAATCGCGTCTGGAACGTTATGTTCCTGTGGCCTGGTCACAATCCGACTCGGGCCACGACGTGTCTTTCGAAAGGCTTACCCATGCTCCTCGATCTCCTCACCGGCCTCCTGCCCATCCTCGGCGGCGGCGAAGACGGTGGCATCACCGGACCCATCACCGGTGGCCTCACCGATGGTCTCGGTGAACTTCTCGACGGACTGCTCGGCGGAAGCACCGGTAGCTTCGGCTCCAGCTAGGCCCCATTCCGGGAAGTCCGACGGCAAGGCCCCGTTCCTCCACCGGCGAGGATGCGGGGCCTTTCCGCGGTCGCGGGAGCTCACGGGCGGCGCGGCATCAGCATCAGGGCCGCCAGGTAGATCAGCACGACTGTGCCACCGCTGAGCACTGCACCGGCGACGGTGGCGACGCGAACGAGGTTGACGTCCCAACCGAAGTAGTCGGCTATACCGCCGCAGACGCCTCCGATCATCTTCTGCGAGTTGGACAGGGTGAATTCTCTGGGGGAATTGCTCTCGAATGTCATGGTGAGAAGTCTGCGTCGCCGACGCCTGTGGGCACATCGGGGCTTTCACCCATATCGACCCGGAGAATCGAACGATCGAGAAAGGGGTCGCCGAACAAGTTCGGTGACTTTTACGCCGCAGACACTCGACCTGTTGTCGGCGCGAGGATTACGGTCGGAAGTGTCGGTCGCTTCCGGTCCGTCCCCCTTGCAGACCGGAAGCGTGTCCGATGCGTCCGGTTGCGCTCGGTGTTCACCGAATCGCCATGGACCGGTCACCGATGAGCACTAACTTTCGGCGCATGACCGACTTCGATCTCCGCAACGGCGTGGCTGCACGCAAGAATCTCAGCGACGTGCGGGACATCACGACCGCCGTGGATCTTGCCGATACTTCGGGGTTCGTCGTCGACGACTCCGATGACGACGACCCGGTGCTGCTGACGGTCCCGGGCGGTCACGTCGTCGACACGTGGCGGGAGAACTACCCCTACGACGAGCGTATGACCCGCGCCGAGTACGAACTCGAAAAGCGGCTGCTGCAAATCGAACTGCTCAAGCTGCAGATGTGGTCCAAGGACACCGGACGACGCCACGTCATCATCTTCGAGGGTCGCGACGCCGCCGGTAAGGGCGGCACGATCAAGCGGTTCATGGAGCACCTCAATCCCCGCGGCGCACGCGTCGTCGCGTTGGAGAAGCCGTCGGTGCGGGAGTCGACGGAGTGGTATTTCCAGCGGTACATCGGGCATCTGCCTGCGGCCGGCGAAATTGTGATGTTCGACAGGTCTTGGTACAACCGTGCCGGTGTCGAACGGGTCATGGGGTTCTGCACCGAGGAGCAGCATGCACAATTCGTTCGGCAGGCACCGCTGTTCGAGCAGATGTTGGTGGACGAGGGCATCAGCTTGACCAAGTTCTGGTTCTCGGTGTCGCAGCACGAGCAGCGCACTCGCTTCGCGATCCGGCAGGTGGATCCGGTACGGCAGTGGAAACTGTCGCCGATGGATCTTGCGTCACTGGACAAGTGGGATGCGTACACCGCTGCGAAGGAAGAGAACTTCCGCGCCACCGATACCGACGTAGCACCGTGGACCGTGGTGAAGAGCAACGACAAGAAGCGCGCGCGGATCAACGCGATGCGGTTCGTGCTCAACAAGTTCGACTACGCCAACAAGGACTCCGAGATCGTGGGCGAAACAGACCCGCTGCTCGTCGGACGCGCGAAAGACGTGCTCGGAGAATAATTCTGGGCTACATACCGGGGTCTGCTCGGTGAACGTCCTGCGTCGCTTCGGTATCCGCGCAGCGAGTTCGTGCCGCGTTGTGCACCGCGCCGGTGGTTGCGGTAGGAAAGTGGTAGGCCGTATTACCTACGGCTGTACGAAGAGACGAGCATCAGGAGTTCTCATGGGTTCAGCTGCGCAGTTCATCACCGACATTGCAACCGGAGTCTACGACGGCATCGTCGACGCGATCGTCGAGCAGATCGTCGGCGTGCTGACGTCGGGTAGCGCCGCGTAATTCGTCGGTCCACGAGTCGCGGTCGCTGTCGGGGGCGGCCGCGACTTTTCGTCTCCGTGACCGTTTTGTGACAGCTCACCAAGATTTCTGACTTTTCGATGCCAATGCGTGTACGAAACGTTATCCGTTCGGGTAGAAATCTTCATGCAGAGGTAATCGAGTGACGACCGTCACGTTCGATCTGCACATCCCTCGAACAACAAGGAGCCTGTCGCATGTCCGCTGAACTCGGTGACCTCTTGGCAATCTTCATCCAGCTCTTCTCGGGTATCAGTTCTTCCTCCGACTGACATCCCGGCTCCGCGCCGTAGGCCTCGGCCAGGACGGCCGACCGGAGCCGAATCGATGAACAGTAAGGCTCGCGACGCCGCGTCGGCGGCGAATCCCCCTCTCTCGAAGGAGTTTTGATGGAATTTCTCTCGCTGTTGCTGCAGTTGCTCGCTGTCGGCAGCTCCGAAGGAACAGGTTCGGTCGTCAACATCCCCGGCACGCTCCCCAGCTGAAGCGCGACCCCGAAGCCGGGCCCGACTACCGTCGGGCCCGGTTTTCGTGGTTTCGAAGTGTCATTCGGTCGACCGAAATATCCTCCAGCGGTCGATGATTCGCCGCCGACCGGGTAGACCTGAACCTCATCCTCGATGCGCTCGGTATCGACGGTAATAGAGGTGGTGCCATGCTCGAAGCCGTAGTCGGATTCATCAACAGTCAATTGTTCTGGTTCAGCTGGTCGACCGGTAGCTACCACCCGATCATCCTGTGAGGTAGTGCCCTGGGGAAGGTGCGGTCGCACCGTCATAGGGTTGGCCGATGCAGACGGTTCCGATTCAGATGCCCGACGGTTCGACGGTGCCGGTGACGCTGTTTCCGAGTGAGGGCCGAGACGATGCGCCCGTCATCGTCGTTCTCCCGGGTCTCGGCATCCCCGGCGGCTACTACCGGCTGTTCGCCGAAGCGCTCGTCGCCCGCGGATTCCATGCTGCGATCGGCGATCTTCGGGGCCAGGGGGACAGTAAGCCGAAGCCGAGTTCGTCGAGCAGGTACGGCTATCAGGAACTGGTCTCGGTCGACTTTCCGGCGATCTTCGAGGTGGTGCGCGAGCAGTTTCCCGCCGCAACCCCGTATCTGCTCGGCCACAGTATGGGCGGACAACTGGGCGCGATGTACGCAGCCCGAATTCGAGGCAGGCTCGGTGGCTTGATCCTGGTGGCATCCGGGTCGCCGTACCACCGCGGTTTCGGCACCACTCGCGGGGTCCCGCTGTACTTCGGCGCGGCGGCGATGGCGATCACCAGCAACATCGCCGGATTCTGGCCGGGGGACCGCATCGGGGTCGGCGGATTCGGTCGTCAATCACGAGTGTTGATCGACGACTGGTCCAGGTTCGCCCGAACGGGCTCGATCGAGCCGGCCGGTGCCGACATCGACTACGAGGAACGGATGGGCCGGCTGACCCTACCGGTGCTGGCAGTGACCATCGAGGGCGACGATCTGGCCCCCAAGGGGTCGATGGAGAATCTGACGGCCAAGCTTGCCAACGCCGACATCACCACCGAACACATCGACGAGCCGCTGGGCCACAACGGGTGGATCCGCAATCCCACAGCGGTGGCCGACCTGGTCGAGCGGTGGATGCACCGCTGACACAACCCCGTGCCGAACGATACGGTCGTTTGGATTAATTCATGCGATAAGTTCCAACTCCGCGCCCGTTCTGGTGTACAACGCTAGTGACTCAACTTCTGTTCTGCCGAAGATAGCGAGCACGTGTATGAACGGCCTGGGGGCTACAGCTCGTCGGATCGGTAGGGCTGTGCTCGTGGCCGCGTGTATCGCTGCGTCGGCCTCGCAGGGCACGGCCCTCGCCGCGCCCGACGCGTCGACGTCGTACGTGGTGCGAACGGAGGAGACCGACGCCGTCGCCATGACGGCGTTCGTGCATTCGGCCGCGATGGATCGGACCATCCCGCTGAAGATCCTTCGCTCTCCGGACCGCGCGAAACCGAGCTCCACCGTGTATCTGCTCAACGGCGCGGGCGGTGGGGTGGACGGTATGGACTGGTACACCCAGACCGATGTCGTGTCGTTCTTCGCGGACAAGAACGTCAATGTCGTCACTCCCGTCGGCGGCGCCTATTCCTACTACACGGACTGGCAGCACGACGATCGCGTGCTCGGCCGCAACAAGTGGGAGACCTTCCTGACCCGCGAACTGCCTCCACTCGTCGACCAACTGCTGAAGACCAACGGCCGCAACGTCATTGCCGGAATCTCGATGGCTGCGACGTCGGTGCTCAATCTGGCGGCGCACAACCCCGGTCTCTTCCGGGCGGTCGGCTCCTACAGCGGCTGCGCCTCGACCACCGATCCGTTGGGCCGCGCGTACGTCAAGACCGTCGTATCGATGGCGCTCGGAACCGACGTGAAGAACATGTGGGGCCCGGACGACGACCCCGACTGGGTGCACAACGACGCTGTCGTCAACGCCGACAAGTTGCGCGGCACCGCGCTGTACATCTCCAACGGCAGTGGCCTGGCGGGGGCATCGGACACCTTCGACGGAACCAACCCCAACGGCCCCGGTTTCGTGCTGCTGAACCAGATGGTGGTGGGCGGTGCCATCGAGGTCGCCACCGGCGACTGCACCCGTCGACTGAAGAGCGCGCTCGAAAAGCTGGATATCCCAGCTCATTTCGAGCTACGGGAACGCGGCACGCACTCCTGGGGATACTGGCAGGACGATCTCCACAATTCCTGGCCGATGTTCGAGCAGGCTCTGGCCGACTGACATCACCGGCTCTCGAGCTGCCGCCACAGGAACTCGTACGTCAGTGCGGTCTTGAAAGCCAGCTGCGCATTGTCCGACGCCCCGCCGTGGCCGCCCTCGATGTTCTCGTAGTAGCACACGTCCTGACCGAGCTCGGCCAGCCGCGCAGCCATCTTGCGCGCGTGACCGGGATGGACTCGATCGTCTCGGGTGGACGTGGCGATGAGTATCGGTGGGTACTTCCGCTCGGACGCGGCCACGACGTTCTGGTACGGGGAGTACTGCGAGATGAACTCCCATTCGGCGGGGTCGTCGGGGTTGCCGTACTCGGCCACCCAGGATGCTCCCGCGAGCAACAGGTGGTACCGCTTCATGTCCAGTAGCGGGACCTGACATACCAACGCCCCGAACAGTTCCGGGTACTTCGTTTCCATGATGCCCATCAGCAGGCCACCGTTGCTGCCGCCCTGGGCGGCCAAGCGATCGGCGGTGGTGATCCCGCGGGCCACCAGGTCGCGGGCGACCGCGGCGAAGTCCTCGTGGACCAGATGCCGGCCCGCCCGCAACACCTGGGTGTGCCAGGACGGTCCGTACTCGCCGCCGCCGCGGATGTTGGCAACGACGTAGGTGCCGCCGCGTTCGAGCCACGTTCGACCCATTGCTCCGCTGTAGCCGGGCGTCATCGAGATCTCGAAGCCGCCGTAGCCGTACAGCAGTGTCGGGCCGGGGCCTGCGTCGCCGCGTCGGACGACGAAGTAGGGGATCGCAGTGCCGTCGTCCGACTCCGCGAAGAACTGCTCCACCGTCATGCCGTCCGCGTCGAAGAAAGCGGGAGCCTGCTTCAGTACCTCCAGCGCGCCGCCGACGGTGCCGACCAGCAGCGTCGCCGGGGTGAGGTAACCCGAGGAGCCGAGGAAGAACTCGTCCCCGTTCTCCTCGGCGTCCGTACCGATGATCTCGGTCGACGCCAACTCCGACAGCCCGTCGACGGTGGCCGTGTCCCACTCCGTCGTGCGCGTTTTGCGCCCCTCCAGGTACGCAAAACGCGCACGAGGGGTGAGCACATGCAGACGAGTGCGGACATCCTGCAGCGTCACCAGCAGCAGATGATTCTCGGTCCAGGCGTACTGATGCAGGGATGTGTGCTCGTCGGGAGTGAACAGAACCGTCAGAGATGCTGTGCCGCTCATGAATTCGTCGAAGTCGGCCGCGAGCAGAGCGCCCGCCGGATGGGTGACACCGTCGTAGGTCCACTCGGTCATCGTCCGAACCAGCAGCCAGTTCTCGTGGACCGACGTCGATGCGTCCGTCGGCGTCGGAATGCGGGTCACCGCCGTACCGTCGAGCACGTAGGTCTCGGAGTTGTAGAAGTCGGTGGACCGCTGCACGAAGTCGCGCTCGAATCCCGGCGTGCGGTCGTGCCACGCGGAGATCGAGATGTCCTGGGATTCGCCCTCGTAGACGGTCTCCGCGTCGGCGAGCGGGGTGCCTCGGTGCCATCTCTTGGTGATCCGCGGATAGCCGGATTCGGTCAGGGACCCCGGTCCGAAATCGGTGCCGACGAACACGGTGTCGGCGTCGATCCAGCCGATGTCGGTCTTGGCCTCGGGCAGCGTGAAACCGCCGTCCTCCGCAGCGCGGAACGTGCGGGAGTCGAGATCGAACTCGCGTACCACCGTCGCGTCGGCACCGCCTCGGGACAGCGTCACCAGAGCGCGCAGCTGGTCGGGGCGCAGTACCTGAGCGCCGCCCCACACCCAGTTCTCGCCCTCGTCGGCGGCCAGGGCATCGAGATCGAGCAGGACGTCCCATGCGGGTTCGTCCGTGCGGTACTCGTCCATCGTGGTGCGCCGCCACACCCCGCGGATGTGCTCGGCGTCGCGCCAGAAGTTGTAGAGGAACTGCCCGCGCCTGCGTGCGTACGGGATCCGCGCATCGGTGTCGAGAATCTCGCGTACACCCGCCACGGTGGCGTCGAAACGCTCGCCTGCCAGCGCCTGGATCGTCACCTCGTTCTTCTCGCGTACCCACGCGAGTGCGTCGTCGCCGGTGACGTCTTCGAGCCAGAGGTACGGGTCGTCCGAGAAAGCCATGGCACAGTTCTAGCAGCACACGTGCGGTCGGGTGCAGGACGCGTGCGAGGCTACCGGCTGGTAACGAAGACCAGGTCGAGACAGTGTCGGAGGGCACGACTACGCTGGGGACTCGTGACCTCACACTATGACGTCGTTGTCCTCGGAGCCGGTCCCGGTGGGTACGTCGCTGCTATCCGCGCGGCACAACTCGGACTCAGCACTGCCATCATCGAGAAGAAGTATTGGGGCGGTGTGTGCCTGAACGTGGGCTGCATCCCCTCGAAGGCGCTTCTCCGTAACGCCGAGCTGGCGCACCTCTTCACCAAAGAGGCCAAGCTGTTCGGTATCTCGGGTGAAGCATCCTTCGACTTCGGGGCAGCATTCGACCGCAGCCGCAAGGTCGCGGACGGACGCGTCAAGGGCATCCACTTCTTGATGAAGAAGAACAAGATCCCCGAGTACGACGGCCAGGGCACGTTCACCGATGCCAACACCATCGAGGTCGAACTGTCCAAGGGCGGCACCGAGACGATCACGTTCGACAACGCGATCATCGCGACCGGCAGCACCACCAAGCTGCTCCCGGGAACCGAGCTCAGCAAGAACGTCGTCACGTACGAAGAGCAGATCATGACCAAGGATCTGCCGGGCTCGATCCTCATCGTCGGCGCGGGTGCCATCGGTATGGAATTCGGGTACGTCCTGAAGAACTACGGAGTCGACGTCACCATCGTCGAGTTCCTCGATCGCGCGCTCCCCAACGAGGACAAGGACGTCTCGAAGGAGATCGAGAAGCAGTACAAGAAGCTCGGCGTCAAGGTCATCACCGGCGCAGGTGTGCAGAGCATCGACGACGACGGCTCCAAGGTCACCGTCGAGATCAAGCACAACAAGTCCGGTGAGAGCGAGACCTTCACCGTCGACAAGGTGATGCAGTCCGTCGGATTCGCGCCTCGCGTCGAGGGCTTCGGTCTCGAGAAGACCGGTGTCGAGCTCACCGATCGCGGTGCCATCGGCATCACGAACACGATGCAGACCAACGTCCCGCACATCTACGCCATCGGCGACGTCACCGCCAAGCTCCAGCTCGCCCACGTGGCGGAGGCGCAGGCCGTGGTGGCTGCCGAAACCATCGGCGGCGCAGAGACATTGCCGATCGACGACTACCGCATGATGCCGCGCGCCACGTTCTGCCAGCCGCAGGTCGCGAGCTTCGGTCTCACCGAGGACCAGGCCCGCGAAGAAGCGCAGGCTCGTGGATCCGACATCAAGGTCGCGAACTTCCCGTTCGCCGCCAACGGCAAGGCACACGGCCTGGGCGACGCGACGGGCTTCGTCAAGCTCATCGCCGACACCGAGCACGGTGAGCTGCTCGGTGGCCACCTCATCGGACCGGACGTCTCGGAGCTGCTGCCGGAGCTGACCCTGGCCCAGAAGTGGGACCTGACGGTCAACGAGCTGGCCCGCAACGTCCACACGCACCCGACGCTGTCGGAGGCACTGCAGGAAGCGATCCACGGCCTCGCAGGCCACATGATCAACTTCTGATCTCTGCTGTAGAACGACGAACGGCGGCGACCACCTCGGTGGTCGCCGCCGTTCGCTTAGTTCTGGGGTGCTAGGACTTTCGCCAGTGGTCGAATCGGCCCTTGATGTCCGACGCCACGTCGCCGATTCCGTTGCCGACGGCGTCGACGGCACCGGTGAAGCCGCTGCCGATGTCGCGGACCGTCTTGATCAGCGGGTCCTCCGACGTGTCGAAGTTGTTCTTGTACGTGCGGGCCGCGTTACGGAACTCCTCCGACACCTTGGCCTCGTCGTCGGTGGACCGGCGCGGGTAGTCGCCGCGGAGGACCGCCGCGTACTCGCCGCTGTCGACCCACTTCTTCAGCTCCGCAGCGCGCAGCACCGAGAACGGGTGCGAGAGGAGTTCGAGATTGAGCAGCTTGAGCACGCCGTCGCGCAGGTCTCCACTGGCCTCGTACTCGGCGGCCTGAGCGAGGAAGGCGTCGACGTCGATTTCGCTGATACGTGCGCCGCCCGCCAACTTGAGCTGCACGCTGATCGCGGTGTGCACGTCCTGTCCGCACAGCAAACCTGCTCTGTCGCCGGATAATTCGGACTTGCGCTGCCATTCCATCAGTCCCGCGATCACCGCGCGCAAGGCCCAGCCGCCCACCGGAACCCAGCCGACCGTGCCGGCGAGGCGCATCAGGTGCATGAGAACGGTGCGGTACACCGCGTGGCCGGACAGGGCGTGGCCCAGTTCGTGGCCGACGACGAATCGCTGTTCCTCGTAGGTCATGATGTCGAGCATGCCGGTGGTCAGGACGATGAACGGTCGATCCATCCCGATGGTGAACGCGTTGACTATCGGCGACTGAACCACGAACAGCTCCGGAGTTTCCTCCGCGCCGACAATCTGCACACAATCGGCTCGAAGATCGTTCAGATCCTTGAACTGGCGTTCGTCGACACGCACCGCGGTGGCCAAGTACATCAGGCGATGCTGTCTCTCGCGCAGCAGTCCGGACAGCGTTCGCAGCACCGTGTCGAAGCCCTTGAGGGTACGAAGAGTGACCAAGGCTGCTCGGTCCGAAGGGTGTTCCCAAGTGCGAGAAGAGATATCGGGAAACTCGATACGAGTACGGTCCGGTGCGTGTGTCACTGTGTGGCTCCCAGTCTGATCGGTCTGTTTGCCAAAGTATCAGTAAAAAGCCCTTCCGGTTCGTTCTTGACCACGGTCAGGTCTCGCATCGCCGGGGGTACAGCAGGGTCGGTAGCGCTAATTCTTGGTGGCACTGACGAATTGGGCGAGACCGCGGATGTCCTGCTCGATGTCGGTCATGCCCGCAGCATCGAACATCTCGGTGAACTGCCCCTTCGGGAACATCCGCACACCGACGGCGGCAGATCCCAGGCCGACGACGGTACGCAGCGGTGCCAGGCCCAGTTCACAGCTGGTCATGATGGCGATGCGTCCACCCGGTCGCAGGACGCGGATGAGCTCGTCGACCACCTGCAGTGGATGTGGCACGAGATACAGTGCGGCATAACAGCATACGGCGTCGAATGTCGCGTCGGCGTACGGGAGTTCGGCCGCATCGCCGCGAACGTATGCCGCACGCGGCCCCCGATTGTCGCGCACTGCGCGAGCGATCATGGCCTCGGAGATATCGAAGCCGACGGCGATACCGTCCTCGGTCAGCTGCTCCGACAGGAACCTGGTGAAGTTGCCGGGGCCGCAGGCGACGTCCAGGACTCGCTGTGGCCCGTGTAACCGCAGGTCGGCGACGGCCTTGGCGCGTTCGGCGGACATGGGCAGCCCGCCGATTCCCATCATCGATACTCCGAACGGTCGCCAGATGTTCTCGTAGATCGCCGCGACACCGCGGTTGTTCATCGCTCGGCTGGCCATCGTCGGATTGGGGGCCTTGGCGTTGCCCATGAGTTCGACGTAGCCGCCGTCGATCCGGGCGCTCGTGCGCACCGACTCCGGTTCGATCATCGCCAGAGCGCGGCGCAGTGCAGTCTCGGGTGTCTCGTTCATCGTCGTGGCGGCCGGTCGCCGTAGTCGCGTTCGACGCGGAGGGTGCCCAATGTGGTTGCGAGCCCGTCGTATTGGGTGACCAGCAAGACGAATTCGATGAGGCGACGTTCGTCGAACTGGGTCGCCAGTTCGGACCACGTGGCGTCGGTGAGCGTCTTGGTCTCGATCAGCTCGTCGACGGCAGTGAGGATGGTGCGGTAGCGAGTCGACAGCCCAGGGGCGTGCGGGCCGGTCATGATCAGCTCGAGCAGGTCTCGGTCGATGCCGGCTCGACGGCCCAGGCGGATGTGGTGGTCCATCTCGTATGCAGATTCGCGCAGGTGCGCCACCCGGAGAATCACCATTTCCGATTCCTTGCGGGAGATCTTTCCGCCCGGCATCAGATGGCCGCTGTAGAACAGCCACGCCCGGTACAGGCCGCCGGTTCGACCGAGAGTGGTGAACAGGTGGGGGTTGGGTACTCCTGCGCCCTTGGCGATGACCTTGCAGATGACCCAGTTGACGGGGCCGAGGGTGCGGGCGGTACCGGACGGAATGCGTGGAGTGGTCACGATCACATCTTACCGACTGGTAGCTCCGCCGCTCGGGGACGCGGCGGGGTGATGATCTGGAGGGTAGGCTAACCTCCTTTGTGTCTCGCATTGTTCTACCCGGAGGTCCCTCGAAGTGGTGCAGTTCAAGCTCGGTCTGACAGCGTTGGCCATCACCGCGCTCGCGGTGGCGGCAGGAGCGACGGCATGCTCGTCGGCCGATACCGCCGACGGTTCGGCCGGCGAAGCGACTCGAACGGTCGAGACCGTTCGAGGCTCGATCGACGTTCCCGACAATCCTCTGCGGGTCGTCACCCTGGAACCGGTGGAACTCGACACCACGGTCGCGCTCGGCATCGTGCCCGTCGGCACGGCGGTGCTCAGCGAAACCGCCGGTGTGCCGCCCTATCTCGGTACGGAAGCGGCCGGCATCGCCACGGTCGGCACGGTGGCCGAACCGACCATCGAGGACATCGCGGCCGCGCAACCCGACCTCATTCTCGGGACGGAGACTCGGCACGCGCAGTACTACGACCAACTCTCCGCCATCGCGCCGACGGTGTTCATCGCCTCCCAGTCCGATCCGTGGCGCGACAGTGTCCGATTCGTCGGGCGCGTTCTCGGCAAGGAGGCGAAGGCAGAGGAACTGCTCACCGCATACGACGACCGGTGCGCCGAGATCGCCGAAAAGCACGACACCGCCGGGAAAACGGCGCAACTGATCAGGCCGCGCAGTGGTGAGCTGACCCTGTACGGGCCGTCGTCGTTCGCCGGAAGCACGCTCGAATGCGCCGGATTCACCACCCCGCCGCGGCCGGAATGGACCGACGAGATCTCGGTCGACCTCTCTCCCGAGCTGGCGGCTCAGGCGGCCGCGGACCTGATCGTCGTCACCGCCGACAACCCGTCGGACCCCGGCGCAATCCCGGCGTCGATCACCGACAACGCTGCGACACTGCCCAATCCGCATGCGGTGGACCTGTCCTACTGGATCACCGGCGTCGGGCCCATGGGCGGGCAAACCGTGCTAGACGACATCGATCGTATTCTGTCGGCTTCCAACTGACGCGCCAGATTCGGACCGCGCCGGCCAACGCCGCTGCCTGACGGGCGCGCTCGACCACTCGGTCGCGGGACGAATCGATATGTGCAACAAGCATATTCAGCGCCGTGTCCAGCTGCCCGGCCAGTAGGTGCTCGACGATCGCGAGATGTTCATCGATCGCCGAGACCACGGCCGAGGCGTCGAGACCACCGAGAATGCGCACGGGCCGCACCTTGGCGTTGACGGCGCACAGGGCCTCGGTCAGAGCCGCATTGCCCGAAGCGGCCGACAACGCGACATGGAACTGCTCGTCCATGGCGACCATGTCGTCGGTGGTCTCCGGTGGGTGCGCACGCAACCCGGCCCACGTCACCGCCAACGCCGACAAGGCCGCCCGATCGAAGGACTGCGGCGTCGAGCGAGTGATTCCGCGGGACTCGAGAGTCGACCGCAGTTCGTACAGATCCGGTAGGTCGCCGAGCCGGGGACGATAGGGATGCAGACCGGCCTCGTCGCGCACGACCAGACCGTCGGCTTGCAGACGTGCCAGCGCCTCCCGCACAGGCGTGCGCGAGACGCCGTACAGCTCGGCGAGACTCTCCTCGCCGAGCCGTTCCGTGGAGCCGATCGCACCGGAGATCAGATCCCGGCGCAGTGACGAATAGACCTTCTCGCGAAGGTCCTTGCGCGGCACGATACGCCCGGTCAGATCGCCATGGCTGCGCGCACGTCGGCCTCGGAATCGGATCCGCCCACACCGGTGGACGTGATCCGGCCGGCCTCGAGAATGTAGTACTTCTGGGCAGATTCCAATGCGAAGCCGATGTGCTGCTCCACCAACAGAACTCCGAGACCGCCGCGGCGGGTGAGCTCGATGACGGTGCGCTCGATCTCGGCGACGACCGACGGCTGAATACCCTCGGTCGGCTCGTCGAGAATCAGCATCCGCGGTTCGGTGATCAATGCTCGTGCGATGGCGAGCTGTTGGCGCTGGCCGCCGGACAGTAGGCCGGCTCTGCGATTCAGCAATTCCTTCAGCGCCGGAAAGAGGTCGAGTGCCTCGTCGATCAGTGCCTTGCCGCGCCTGCGCCCGTCGGCCACCACCTGCAGATTCTCCGCTGTCGTCAACTGACCGAACGACTGCTGGCCCTGTGGCACGTACGCCAGTCCGCGGGCGACGCGGGCGCTGGGCCGCAACGCACTGACGTCCTCACCGTCGAACATGACCTTGCCCGAGTTCACTTTCAACAGCCCGACCGCCGCGCGCAGCAGCGTCGTCTTGCCCGCACCGTTGTGGCCCATCACCGCCGCGACACCGTCGGCCGGAACCGTCAGCGACGCACCGTGAACGACCTCGCTGCGGCCGTAACCTGTTCTGACGTCGACCAGTTCAAGCATGATCGGCTCCCTCTTCTGCGATGTGCTCGAGTTCCTCGCCCGCCGCGGCGGTGCCGAGGTAGACCTGCTGAACCTTCGGATCGGCCTGCACCTCGGCCACGGTGCCCTCGGCCAGAACGCGTCCGGCCGCCAGCACTGTCACCGAGGTCGCGAACATCCGCATGAAGTCCATGTCGTGCTCGACCACCACCACGGTCCGTTCACCGCCGATGCGTTGCAGCAGCTGGCCCGTCTCCTCACGTTCCTCGTGGCTCATGCCGGCGACCGGCTCGTCGAGCAGAAGCACATCGGCGTTCTGCACCAACAACATTCCGATCTCGAGCCACTGCTTCTGGCCGTGCGCGAGAATTCCTGCGGCCTTGTCTCTCTGGGCCGTCAGACCGATCGTCTCGAGGGCCTCCTCGATCTGGGGCAGAACCGATGCCCGACGGCGCAGCATCGTCAGCACCGATCGTCCGGATCCGGCGGCGATGTCCAGGTTCTGCAGCACCGTCAGATTCTCGAAGATGCTGGCGGTCTGGAAGGTTCGGCCGATGCCGAGGCGCGCGATCTGATGCACCTTCTTGCCCAGCAGTTCCACTCCGGACTTGGTGACCGAGCCAGTGGCCGGAACGAGACCGGTGATGGCGTCGATCAGCGTGGTCTTGCCGGCTCCGTTCGGGCCGATGAGGAAGCGAAGATCGCCCTGCATCAGCGTCAGATCGACGTTGGTGTTGGCCTTGAAGCCGTCGAAACTGACTGTCAGATCGCGGACTTCGAGGTACTGACTGGACATGCCGGCGTTGCCGCCGAACGTGGGCTGCGGGCCTTCGACATGGATCATCGTGCGAGCTCTTTCTCTGGTTCCGCGCTGGCCTCGGGGACCGATTCGGGCTCTTTCTTTCGCTTGCGCAGTGCGAAGAGTCCGGCGATGCCGGCGGGGAAGAATCCGACGACCACGACGAACAGCAGACCTTGCGCATACGTCCAACCGGACGGGAACTGCTCGGACAGCGTGGTCTGCGCCCACGCGACTCCGAGCGCGCCGAGAACCGGGCCGAGCAGGGTGGTGCGGCCGCCGATGGCGACGCCGATGAGAAACGCGATGGACGGAACGATGCCGACGTCGTTGGGGGAGATGATGCCGACGATCGGGACGAACAGCGCACCGGCGAGACCGGCGAAGAACGCTGCGGCGACGTACGCGACGATCTTGACGTTCGCCGGGTCGTAGCCGAGGAAGCGCACTCGCTCTTCCTGATCGCGGACGGCGACCAGTAGTTCGCCGTAGCGCGAATACATCAGCTGGCGGGTGATGGCGACGACGACGAGCAGTACGCCGGCAGCGATGAAGAACAGCATCTGCTTGTTGGCCGGGTCGTTGAGGTTGAACCCGAAGAACGTGCGGAACCTGTTGAGCCCGTTGGATCCACCGGTGGTCTGCTGTCCGATGAGCAGGATCGCGAAGGCGGCGGCCAGTGCCTGACTGAGGATCGCGAAGTACGCGCCCTTGACGCGACGCTTGAACACGCCTAGGCCGAGCACCAACGCCACCAGCGCCGGCACGAACAGGATGCCCAGGATCGTCGTGATGGGCGAGGTGAACGGCAGCCAGTACGAGGGCAATTCACGGATACCGGCGATGGACATGAAGTCCGGTACCGCGTCGCCGCGCAGATCGGCGTCGGAGATCTTCAGATGCATGGCCATGATGTAGGCACCGATGCCGAAGAAGACACCCTGGCCGAGGGTGAGCATTCCGCCTCGGCCCCAGGCCAATCCGATACCGACAGCCACGATTGCGTAGCAGAGGAACTTGCCCAGCAGATTCAACCGGAAGTCGCTGAGGACAGCGGGCGCCACAGCGAACAACAGGATTGCGGCGAGCGCGAAACCCAGCAAAGCGCCGCGCTTGGCGATGAACTCGCTCATACCAGGCTCCTTGTCTTGACGGCGAACAAGCCCTGCGGGCGGGCCTGGAGGAAGATCACGATGAGGACGAAGACGATGACCTTGGCGATCGAGGCCGTCGTGCTGTACTCGATGAACGAGTTGAGAATCCCGAGGGCGAAGGCGGCGATCACCGCGCCCTTGATCTGGCCGAGTCCACCGACGACGACCACCAGGAAGGCGTCGATCAGATAACTCTGTCCCACAGTGGAACTCGTGGATCCGATCAGAGTCAGTGCCACGCCCGCGACACCCGCCAAACCGGAGCCGAGGAAGAACGTCGAGATGTCGGTCCGGCGGCTCGAGATGCCCGAGGTTTCCGCGAGATCGCGGTTCTGCACCACCGCGCGGATGCGTCGACCCATTGCGGTCTTCTTCAGCGCGATCGACAGTGCGACAACGGCGACGACCGCTAGCACGAGAATGAAGATTCGGGTCTTGGGCACCACGGCACCGAGGATGTCGACGCCGCCGCTCAGCCATTCCGGCGAGACGACGTTGACCGCCGGGGCACCGAAGATGTCGCGAGCGAGCTGCTGCAGGATGAGCCCGACGCCGAACGTGACGAGCAGGGTGTCCAGTGGACGGTGGTACATGCGCTGGATCAGCGTCACCTCGAGCAGCACACCCATTGCGCCGCCGACGAGGAAGCCGACGATGAGCGAGATGAACAGTGATGCGCCGCCGGTCGAGACGATCTGCTGCACTACGTAAGCCGTGTACGAGCCGGCCATGATGAACTCGCCGTGTGCCATGTTGATGACGCCCATCTGACCGAACGTCAGTGAGAGCCCGAGGGCGGCGAGCAAGAGAATGGATCCGATCGACAGGCCGGTGAACAACTGTCCGATCACGACGTCCATGGGGGAGCTCCTTCGGAGCATGTGAGTGGAACTTCGTAGCAGGCTACGAAGTTCCACTCACATGGGTGGTGGTCAGTTGAGGTCGGAGGCCCAGTCGTAGGTCTCGAGGAACGGGTCGGGAGCGATGGCCTCGGGGGACTCCCACACCGTGTAGATCAAGCCGTCGGGCCGGATCTCACCGATGCGGGCGGTCTTGGAGATGTGGTGGTTGTCGCCGTCGATGACGACCTCGCCCTCGGGAGCGGCGAAGCTGACACCGTCGGCTGCGGCCTGAATGTCGGCCACCGCGAACGAATTTGCCTTCTCGACGGTGTTCTTCCACAGGTATACCGAGGTGTACGCGGCTTCCATGGGGTCCGAGGTGGGCTTGTCGGCTCCGTACTTCGCCTTGTAGTCGGCGACGAACTTGGTGTTCTCCGGGCTGTCGACGGTCTGGTAGTAGTTCCAGGCAGTCAGCTGGCCCGCGATGTTCGCGGCTCCGATGCCCGCCACCTCTTCCTCGGCGATGGACACCGAGATGACCGGCATGTCAGCAGCTTTGAGACCGGCGTTGGTGTACTCACGGAAGAATGCGACGTTGGAATCACCGTTGAGCGTGTTGAACACGGCATCGGCGTCGGCGGAGCGCACCTTGTTGACGATGGTGGAGAAGTCCGTCGAACCGAGCGGGGTGTAATCCTCGCCCTTGATCTCGATACCGTTGGCGGCCGCATACGCCTTGATCTCGCGGTTGGCGGTCTGCGGGAACACGTAGTCGCTGCCCACCAGGTAGAGGGACTTGACGCCCTTCTCCTTCAGGTAGTCCAGGGCCGGGATGATCTGCTGATTGGTGGTGGCTCCGGTGTAGAAGATGTTCTTCGACGCCTCGAGGCCCTCGTACTGCACGGGGTAGTAGAGGAGTGCGTCGTTGTCCTCGAACACCGGCAGCATCGCCTTGCGCGACGATGACGTCCAGCCACCGAAAACTGCTGCGACACAGTCGCTGCTGATGAGTTTCTCGGCCTTCTCGGCGAACACGGTCGGCTCGGATGCGCCGTCCTCTGCGACGACCTCGATCTGCTTTCCGTTGACGCCGCCTGCCGCATTGATCTGCTCGACGGCCAGTGCGATCGAATCACGCACTGTCACTTCGCTGATCGCCATCGTGCCGGACAGGGAGTTGAGCGAGCCGACCTTGATGGTGTCACCGGAGGTGTCCACACACGAGGTGGACGAGCCTCCGCCGCCCTCGGCGGTGGTGGTGTCGCTCGCCTTGCTACCGCATGCAGTGGCAACCAGGCTCAATGCAGCCAGTGCTGCGGGAACGACCATGACGCGCTTGACGGACATGCGCTTCGAGACAGCAGGCATCTACGGCCCTTTCGGAAAGTGTGTATACGGAGATGTATTCGCGATTGCGAACAGTAAAGGCAACTTATTGCGTTGGTATTTTCTGCGGTGACGAGTCTGTTTCTCGCGTTACGAGTAGGTAAAGGCGAGCGAATGACAAGACTGCTTGACATTCTGTGACAAGCAGAGTTGACTTTTTGTCATGCCCGGATCCAACAACGTTCGCGCGCATCGCAAACAGGCACGCATCACGCAGGCCGAACTCGGCACCATCTGCGGAGTCAGCCGGCAGAGCATCGTCTCCGTCGAGGGCGGCGACTACGCACCGAGCGTGTACCTGGCACTGCGACTGGCCCGAGCACTCGACACGACAGTCGAAACACTGTTCGGCGACGACGAAGGGAAACGAACATGAGCGCATTCACCAAAGCTGCCCGCTTCGTGGGAGACCTGGACGACGACTTCTACGCCGACGAACTACAACGCGACATCTACAACGAGGCCTCGGCCGTCGGCTTGCAGTGTTTGCTGTGGATTGGGTTCATCTCGGCGGCGATCCTGCCGTACGCGGCGGGTATCACCGGGGCATGGATCGCAATCGGGATCATCGTCACTCTCCTTGCTGTCTCCTACGTGGTAATTGGGTACGCCCGAGCTCGGGGGGTCGAAGTGCAGAGCGCTCAGCAATGGCTCCGCGCGAGATTTGCGGTCTTCATCGTTCTGTACTTGCTGGGTGTGGGTGGAGCGTTCGTACGGCTGCTCGGTCGCTACGTGAGCGGCGATCTCGGGTCCGTCTGGATCGGGGCGGCTATCGGTGTACCGCTGGGCATCGCCGGCGCTGTAGTGGGCGTCAAGCGCAAGCAGCGGAAACAGCGAAAGGCCGAGCATGCCGCCGAGCTGGCCGAGCAGCGGGCTTTCGATACGGACGAATGAATTGGGTCTCGAATGTGTCGCACGATCTGTTACAGGGTGCAAGGATGCGTAAAGGCTTCGGTTGGACCGTCTCCGTTTCGCAGATTTGCAGGCCGGAGGGTATGTTCTGACCGATGACATCGCGATTTCCCGGTGTTGCGGCTGTAGGGGTGCTGTTCGGCGGCGGTTTCGGTAACGCGGACGGATGCACGTTCGATGTAAAGGGAGGCTCGGGTGGACGGCGATGACGACGTGTAATACCAATCCGTCCTCCGTCGCGCCACGAAGTACCAACGAGACCGTGTCGGGCGTCCACCCTCCGGTGGAGCATGCAAACAGGGAAGTCGAGACCGTGCGCAGAGAAAAGAGCTACCTCAGACTCGTAGGGTCGAGCACTCCCACGATCGAGGTTCTGGGCGGCCCCAGAACCATCACCGTCGATGTGGACAACGTTTTTCCGGGTCAGGTATGCGAGGTCCTGCACAACGGCATGCTGTCGCTGAGCCCACGCGTCGTCGTGGAAGACAACGCGACAAGCATCTCCATCACCACGTTCGCGCTCAAGCCGGGTGAGTACAACGTCTCGCTGCGTCTGGACGGACGCCTGGATTGCGTCACCGAATCGCAGACTGCTGTCGTCGGCGAGCAGTTCGAGGTCCGACGTAGTTCGTAGGCCGGACACAGCTCCTAGGCGGGACGCAAGGCCCGGTCATTTCAACACAGCGAAGCGGCGCGTAGCTCAGGTGAGCTACGCGCCGCTTCGCTTCGTTGTCGGTCCTCGCTGCCGTCAGGTCGCGCCAGTCAGTGACAGGTGCTGCCGGGATCGGTGTGGCAGTGCTTCGGCTCCGATGGTGCGACGTCGAGCGAGGGGTTGCGGTCGAAGAAGCCGAAAGGCTTGAGCCAGAACGAGACGGTGTCGGACGGCATCACCGGCCAGTCCTCGGGCCTGGTGATGTGATGGATGCCGAAGGTGTACCAGACCACCACATCGGTGTTCTCGATCGAACGGTTCTTCTCGGTCCACTCGGGGAGGCCATGGTCGACGCCACTCTGATTGACGAACTCGCCACTGGGCCAACGCTCGTCGGGCGAATTGGGGGTGACCCACACGGTGTGACCGATCACCTGGGAACGCTGGAAGATCGGCGACGTCGGATCGAACATCGCCGGAATCGCCGAGCCGGGCACCAACTTGTACGCGGGCCGGGTGCCGAGACCGTTGGTGACGTTGTCGTTGACCACCTTCCACGCCTTCTGCGTGTTCCAGTCGTAATCCTGCTTACCCTCGGACTCGGTGGTGAGCGGGGTGTTCACTTGTGTCAGGGCCAGGCCGTACGGATTGTCGGGACCCATCGGCACCATCTGGGTCTGGCTGGAATAGACGGTGTTCTCGGTGCCGTCGATGTCCAGATCGAGCCGGGCGACCAGGAAGTGCTGGTGGTACGGCGCATACGTGCGATTGTCGATCAGCGTGCCCGACGGATGGGTGCCGCCCTCCTCGAAGTGGGTGACGACCATGATGCCGGTGGCGCGCACCTCGCACTCGATGTTGCCGTCCTGATAGAAGCGCCAGTAGACGAGATACTCGTAGTTGGCGACGGTGGCGTGGAAGCTGACGGTGAGACGGCGCATCCGACGCACCTCTGCCCCGGCGTCGTGATCGACGTGCTTCCACAGCACCGCGTTGTCTTCCTCGTGGATGCAGATCGCGTTGGTGATCGTGTACGGCTCGCCTTTGCTGTTGTGCAGCACGGCATCGAGATACCGGATCTCACCGAGGCAATCGCAGCCGAGCTCGAGCGAGGTGGTCATGAAGCCCAGGCCCCACTCGCCGATGTCGAATGCGGTGCGCCGATAGTGGTCCTCGGTGTGGTCACGATACGGAACGACCATCTCCGCGAACGACATTCGGTTCGCGACGGATCGCACGTTCCCGTTGTCGTCGTAGGTGACCGCGTGCAGCGTCATGCCCTCGCGGTAGTTGAACCCCACGCGCAGCGACCAGTTCTGCCACGTCAGCTTGTTGCCGTCCAGCTCGAACGACGGGCCGTCCGGCTGGGTGATCTCGAGCGGCTTCAGCGGCGGACGGCTGCTGGCGTTACGGATGCGCTCCGGAATATGGCGGGGCACGTACTCGCCCATGATCTCCGGCCGCTCGACGCGGTAGGTGTCCTCGATTTCGAGCAGTTCCATCGTGTTGGCGTCGATGACGCAGTGGAAGCCGCCCACCGGACCCGCGTACGGATTGGCACCCTCGGCGGCTTTGACCCACGTGTCGGACCAGCCCAGGCGTCGACCCTTGTACTTCTCGGGCGTCACCGCCTCGCCGTACGTCCAGGTGTCCATGAACACCAGATCGAGATCGGTGATCCCGCGATCGGCAAGTGCGGCAATCACATCGGGGTGTGCACGCAGCGCCGCGTCGGCCTCTTCCCACTCGTCGACGGTGAAGTTGGGCTGCACGTCCGGGATGTGGGTCCAGGATTCGGTGCTCCTGTTGTCCAGTGACACCACGGCTTTGAACGTGCTGTTCTCGGCGCGGTTCAACACCACCGAGACTGCGCGACGGGCGGGGACGGTACCGTCCGCATCGAATGCGGCGACCTCGGACTTGGACGGTTCGATCATCTCGATCGAGGCGAATCGCCACCCGTCGCCGACACCGTGTTCCCGGCCCAGAACCTCGGCGACGGTAGAGAACTCGTCGCTCGAGAGTGGGTCCAGGGGATGGAATGTCATGCGATGGTCTCCGTCGAGCTCATCACGTGCTTGATGCGGGTGTAATCGTCCACGCCGTAGGCCGAGAGGTCCTTGCCGTAACCGGAGTACTTGAAGCCGCCGTGCGGCATCTCGGCCACCAACGGGATGTGGCAGTTGACCCAGACGGCACCGAAGTCCAGAGCCGCCGAAATACGAAGCGTGCGAGCATGATCGGACGTCCAGACGCTCGACGCGAGACCGAAGTCGACGTCGTTGGCCAGCTCGATCGCCTCTGCCTCGTCGGAGAATTTCTGCACCGTCAGCACCGGGCCGAACGTCTCCTCCTGCACGATGGGATCGGACTGCTGCACGCCCGTGATGATCGTGGGCTCGTAGAAGAATCCCTTGTCGCCCATGCGCTTTCCACCGGTGACGATGGTGGCGTGCGCGCCGATACCGTCGACCTTGGAGCTGACCTGACCGAAGTGGTTGACGTTGTTCAGCGGGCCGAGGAAGGTGTCGGGGTCATCGGGCAATCCGACCTTCAGTGTCTTCGCCTTGGCGACGAGTGCGTCGACGAGCGAGTCGTGTACCGACTCGTGAACCAACACGCGAGTGACCGCCGTGCAGTCCTGGCCGGCGTTGAAGAACGCGGCCTCAGCGATGCCGTCGGCGGCCTTGGTGATGTCGACGTCGTCGAACACGATGGCCGGTGCCTTGCCGCCCAGTTCGAGGTGCGCGCGCTTGAGCTGCTTGGCAGCGGCGACGGCGACGGCGATGCCTGCCCGCACCGAACCGGTGATCGAGACCAGGCCGGGCGTCTTGTGCTCGACGATGGCGGCACCGGTGCCGCCGTTGCCGAGCACGATGTTCAGCACCCCGTCGGGGACGATGCCCTTGGACAGCTTCGCCAGCACCAGGGTGCTCTCGGGGGTGGTGTCGCTCGGTTTGAGGACGACGGTATTGCCGGCTGCCAGCGCAGGCCCGATCTTCCAGATCGCCATCATGAACGGGTAGTTCCACGGCGTCACCTGCCCCACGACGCCGATCGGCTCGCGGCGTACGTACGAGGTGAACCCGTCCATGTACTCGCCGGCCGACTTGCCTTCGAGCATCCGTGCAGCCCCGGCGAAGAACCGAATCTGATCTGCTCCGACGGTGACTTCCTCGGCGGCGATGGTGGCCTTCGGCTGACCGGTGTTACGACTCTGCGCCTCGACGATCTCGTCGCTGTGGGCCTCGATGGCATCGGCGAGCTTCAGCAGTACCTTCTGCCGCTCACTCGGAGTCGTCTTGCCCCAGGTCTCGAAAGCTTTGGCGGCAGCCGACATTGCGGCATCGACATCGGCAGCATCGGAAATCGGGGCTCGAGCGACCACCGACTCGTCCACCGGACTGACGACATCGAGCATCTCGGTACCCGAGGGCGTCACGAATGCCCCGTCGATGTAGTTCTGCAGGACAGGCACCGTCATCACAACCCCTAGCGTCGACTATTTCGGTTCTGCAAAGCCTGCACCCGCGGACGAGACTTTGCCACCCGACAAGATGTACACGACGACGCGAGCAGTCAGGACGAAACGTCGGTCTTCTCGGCCAGAGCCCTGACACCGGCGATGTAAGTGTCCAGACCGAGCCTCTCGAACGCTGCCCGTGCACTGACGTCGCTCAGATACGAGGCTGCGGCGAGGATGTTGGGAAACTCGTCGGGATCGAGGGAGTTCATCGTTTCCGCCACTTCGTGCTCGACGTGTGCCCGACGCTCCGGCTCGACATCCACACCGGTGAACAGGGGCTCCGTGATCAACGAGATAGCGACTCGAACGCCGTGACGGGCCAGCTGGGTGGCGTCGGACAGGGAGAAGCCGGCCTCGCCCAGAAGTCTCAGGCTGAGCTCCATTGCCGCTCTGCTGTTGGGCGAGAACAGCATTCGTGGAACGACGATGGTCGCTGCTCCGGGATGTGCGCGCAAAGCGCGCATGAAGTCCTCGAGCACGGTGCGAAGTTGCTCCCACCACGATGCCGTGGGATCGACGGTGATCTCGAGATCCTGGCAGACGCGGTCGCCCATGGCGTCGAGCAGTTCGTCCTTGTTCTTCACATGCCAGTAGATCGCCATGGGAGAGACGCCGAGTTCGGTGGCGATCTTGCGGATGGTGAGCGAGTCCAGTCCGCGTCGGTACGCGACTTCGAGCGCGGCGTCGACGACGGCAGTCCTGGTCAAGCGAGGCACCGGCAGAACTATACAGGCGTACGAGTCGGTGTTAGCGTGACTTGTACTTAGTACGAGAAAGGGGTGCACGATGGACGACGTCATCCTCGTCGGCGGTGGGGTGATGAGCGCGACGCTCGGCACGCTGCTGCAACGTGTGGAGCCGACCTGGTCGATTCGGGTCCTCGAGCGATTGCCCGAGGTAGCGATGGAAGCCTCCGACGGGTGGAACAATGCCGGGACCGGCCACGCCGGCCTGTGCGAAACCAACTACACGACGGAGAGATTCGACGGCTCCGTCGATATCGACCGGGCCGTCGCGATCGCCGAGCAGTTCGCCGTGACGCGACGCTTCTGGTCGACGCTGGCCGACACCAGCTTCGTACGTTCGGTGCCGCACATGACTCTGGTGCAGGGGGCGGATAACGTCCGATCGCTGCAGGCCAGGCATCGAGCGTTGACGGCGCATCCGCTGTTTCGAGCCATGGAGTACACCGAAGACGCTGCGGTACTGGACGAGTGGGCACCGCTGGTGTCGGCGGGACGAACAGGCGACTGGGCCGCCACCCGAGATGCGACCGGAACCGACGTCGACTTCGGTGCACTGACGCGGCAGTTGCTGGGGGACATGAGTGGACGTGGTGCGCGCGTGGAGACCGGGCAGGAGGTAACCGGGATGAGTCAGGAACGGGACGGATCCTGGTCCCTGCGAGTGCGCGGTGGCCGATCGATCGAGCGCGCGCGCTTCGTGTTCGTCGGTGCCGGTGGCTGGGCTCTGAAGCTGTTGCGCACAGCAGGGATTCCCGAGGCCCGCGGTTACGGACTACTACCGATCAGCGGGCAGTTCTTGCGTTGTGATCGGCCCGAGGTGGTCGACAGGCACGACGCGAAGGTCTACGGAACTCCGCCCATCGGAGCGCCTCCGATGTCGGTGCCCCATCTCGACACCCGCATCGTCGACGGGCGGCGGTCCATACTCTTCGGACCGTACGCCGGCGCGAATCCTCGGTTTCTGAAACACGGATCGTGGCTCGACTTCCCGACGTCGATCGACCGGCACAACATCGGGTCACTGCTGTCGATGGCAGGCAACAACACGCCGTTGATAGGTCTGCTGCTGTCGGAATTGACGGCCACCCGAGCCAAGAAGATCGCTGCGTTGCGCCAATTCGTACCGAATGCCGATCCGTCGGACTGGTCCGTGGTCCCCGCCGGACAGCGCGCCCAGATCGTCGTGAACGGGCAATTGCGTTTCGGCACGGAGGTGATCGCGTCGCAGGACGGCTCCATCGCCGCCGTGCTCGGCGCATCGCCCGGCGCCTCCACCGCTGTTCCCATCATGCTGGAGGTATTGGGTCGATGTTTTCCGGAGCGCCAGTGGAATGGTCGACTGCAGGAGATGCTCAGCGGATAGCCTGTGGCAGTGCGAAACACCGAGGTGGGATACCAGCAGATCGCCGACGACACCTGGGCCTTCATGCGTCCACCGGGCAGTTGGGGTCAGACCAACACCGGGCTCGTCGTGGCACCCGGCTCGGCGTCGATGCTGATCGACACCGTCTGGGACGTGAACTGGGCCGAGAGGGTTGCCGCCGACACGGCCGAGTTGGTTGCCGCCGCACCGATCACCGAGGTCCTCAACACGCATTCGGACGGTGATCACTGGTGGGGTAACGACAGCGTGCCCGCCTCCGCACGCATCACCACCAGTGCGGCGTCGCTGCACGCGATGAAGGAGGAGACTCCGCCGAAGGGTGTATCCGCATTCGCGTCCTTCGGCAAGGCAGTCGGCTGGGTGCCGGGACCGATCGGTGCGATGGGCTCCTACATGGACCGTGTTCGCGGCGATGCGCTGTTTCCGTCGGCGCTGCCCCGGCTGCCTGATCACACCTTCGAAACCACCGAAACCATCGATGTCGCAGGACGACTGGTTCACCTGCGCTACCTCGGTCCGGCGCACACCGAAGGCGATCTCATCGCGCACCTCCCGGACGCGGGGGTCGTGTTCGCGGGCGACCTGCTCTTCATCGACGCCACCCCGGTGCTCTGGCACGGCCCGCTGCAGAACTGGATCGACGCCCTCGACCACCTCCTCGAACTCGACGCCGACCTGTACGTTCCCGGCCACGGACCCCTGTGCGGCACCGACGAAATACGCGCCGTGCGCAGCTACTGGACCTGGGTCGGCGAGGCCGGACGAGCGTGCTTCGACGCGGGACTCGGTTCCACCGAGGCCGCCCTGAACCTGCTCAAATCACCCGAATTCGGCCATTACGCGCACTGGGATTCGCCCGAGCGACTCATCCTCAGCATGAGCACGCTCTACCGCCTGTGGCGAGGCGAACCCGCTGCGCCACCCACGCTGACGCGTCGAGCACGCGCATTCGCCGACGCGGGACGCTATCTGCGGGAGCGCTAGTGTCAGACTTTCGGTGAGATTGCTGGTTACCGGGCTCCGAACTCCTTTGTCAAGGACGCGGCGTGTGCGAACAGTGGGGTCGGATCCGGTTGTTCTGCAGTCGGTTCGAGTACGACAGTGGTCGCGCCCGCATCGATCCAGCGCTGCAGATTGCTCATGGCGGCATCGGAATCGGATCCGACGGCGACATAGACGACGATGTCGTGACCCGGCCCTGCGGCGATATGCCCGACGGCAGTCCGCAGCTGATCCGGGTCCGTCTCGCTCGTGAGAATGGTGCCGACACTCCTGCGGCCGCTCAGAGCAAGGGTTTTCGGGCCCGTGGCCCCGACGAGCAGTGGAGGTGCCTGCAGCGGAGGCCAATCGAGCTGCACATTGTCGAGCGAGACGTACCGACCCTGCACGGTGACGCTCTCGCCCGCCAACAGCGCGGTGAGCGCCGTCATCTGCTCGTCGAGCAACGTCAGCGGAGACTGCACTCGCGCGCCGATCTGGCCCATCCACGACTGGACGCCGTGGCCGAGCCCCACGCGGAGCCGGCCCGGATGGACCCGAGCGGCGGTCGCGATCTCCATGGCCGTCGACGCCACGTTCCGCATCGGAGTTGGCAACACCCCGATGCCGACGTTCACGCGATCGGTGCTCGCGAGAATCAGTGCAGCAGTGGACAGCCCGCCGGAGAAGAAGCAGTCTTCCCACAGCCAGACCTCGTCGACGCCCGCGGCATCGGCTGCGCGAGCCGCGTCGACCAGCGCCTCCGGGGCGATCTCGGGCCTGAGTACAACGCCGATTCGGGTCATGGGAATTCTCTTTCTATTCAGCGAACGAGGTACGGGGACACCGAGCTTCGGTGCTCATCTATGTCGAGATCCTTGCCGAGCGGCGGAAACGCACGCTGCGGGCAATTCGAGCGTTCGCAGACCCGGCAACCCGCTCCGATCGGAGTCGCAACCGCCGAGCCCTGCACGTCCAATCCATCGGCATAGACGAGCCGTCCTGCATGGCGCAGTTCGCAACCGAGGCCGATGGCAAAAGTCTTGCCGGGCTGCCCGTATCGGGCGGCGCGGCGTTCCACCGTTCGTGCGATCCACAAATAATTGCGCCCGTCGGGCATCTCGGCGATCTGCGTCATGATCTTGCCGGGATACGCGAACGTCTCGTACACGTTCCACAGCGGGCACGTGCCACCGCTGGACGAGAAATGAAAGCCGGTGGCGGACTGTCGTTTCGACATGTTGCCGGCGCGATCGACCCGAACGAACGAGAACGGAACACCGCGCATCTCGGGGCGCTGCAGCGTGGAGAGTCGGTGGCAGATGGTCTCGTAACTCACCGAGAAGAAGGCCGACAGCCGCTCGATGTCGTATCGGAAATCCTCGGCGACATCGTGGAACTGGTGATACGGCAACACCGTCGCGGCCGCGAAATAGTTGGCGAACCCGAGCACCGCCAATTTTTTCGACGCCTCGCTCGTGAAGTTTCCCTCGTCGGCCATCTTGTTCAACAGATCACCGCATTCGAGATACGCGAGCTCGGCGGCGAACTTGAACACCTTCTGCCCGCCGGAGAGGTGAGGAGAAATCTCCAACACCCGCGTCTGCGGGTCGAACCGATGAAGCACATTCTCACCGAGGTCGATGCGATTGACGATCTGCACGTCGTGCACCGTCCGCAACCGCTTCGCGATCTCACCGCCCACATCGGCGCGATGGAACCGGATCCGCGATGTCAATGCCTCTGCGGCGGTATCCAATTCGTGCAGATAGTTCTGTCGTTGATAGAAGTAGTCGCGCACCTCTTCGTGCGGCTTGCTTATCGAGCCGCTGCCGCTGCCGTCGGAGAATCGTTCCTCGGTCGCTGCCAACAGCTGAGCCGTCGTATTGCGGTATCGGCGATGCATATTGACCATTGCCCGAGCCAGCTGTGGGTGCGAGCTGACCATCTGCGCGATCTCGTGCGGATCGGCGTCGATGCCCATGTCTTGATCGAGTGCGACTTCGCGCAACTCGGCAACCAACCTGGTGTCGTCCTCGGAGGAGAAGAACGAGGTGTCGACGCCGAAGACCTCCGAGATGCGCAGCAGAACCGGAACCGTCAACGGACGCACGTCGTGTTCGATCTGGTTGAGATAGCTGGCAGAGATGCCGAGTTTCTGCGCCAGAGATACCTGGCTCATGCTGCGTTCGCTGCGGAGCTGCCGAAGGCGAACGCCGACGAAAGTCTTGGACACGGTTGCCAGGCTACGCCTGCGAAGAATTGCCTTAACACCGTTCGCAACTAGCTGCTGGGTCACGATTCGGTGACCGTCGGGAACATTAGCCGAAGTAAAGGCGTATACCGATATACGAGCTATTCATCACGCACCTCGAGGAGCGGTCATGTCCAATCGTCAGCGCACATCGGAAATCGTCAGGGACGTCGTCGTCTTCGTCACCGGAGCCGTTCTGGTCGCCTCCACCGTCTGGCTTCCCGTCCAGGGCGACCAAGAAGTCACCGGAGCCATCCTGGTGCTCGGCATACTCGCGGCATCGTCGGCGCTCTGGGCCATCGGATCCGCGTCCAGGCAGAGCCACTGGACCCACGTCGGCCTCGGTGTGTTGCTCGCCGTCTCACCCGCGCTGATGGTCTTCCCCTCCGGATTGCTGGCCGCGGACCTGTTCGCCATCGTCGGCGGACTCGTGATCGCTGCAATGGGTGCGCTGGGGGTCATTGCGTCGCGCCGGGCGCCGGTCACCTCGCGAGTAGTGGCCTCCAGCAACGAGCGCACCGGCGTTCGCATCTGAGGCTTCTCTGCAACTGATGCTCCACTTCCCGGGACAGGCGCGATGAATCCCGTGTGCGGCCCAGCGAGTGGAGCATTGTGTGCAGTCATCGCCGCGATGCCACTGCGACCGGCCTGATGCAACTGGTGCTCCACTCCCTGGGGCGGGCGCGATGAACTCCGTGTGCGGCCCAGCGAGTGGAGCATCGTGTGCAGTCATCGCCGCGATGCCCGGCGCCGCCTGACAACCGACGCGATTTCGGCAGCCACGTCGTCAGGCGCGGCGAGCACATCGAACGCCGAGTAGCGCAGCACCAACCAGCCATCGAGCACCAGCGCGTTCTGTCGTCGGCGATCCTTGCTGAATACGGCTGCTGCACTGTGGAATTCGCGACCGTCGACTTCGATGATCGTTCGGCTGCGGCGGTCGACGAAATCACACACGAACGGACCGACTGCAGCGTTCATCTCCAGGCGCAGGCCGAGTCGATGCACTGCGCGGCCAAGGGCGCGCTCGGGCTCCGACGCAAATCTCGATACCGCGAGCCGCACCTGACGAGCCAGCTCGACGTTCCCGTGCCGACCCGGGAATCGGTCGAGTAGGCAGAGCAACGAAGCCGGGTCCATTCCGAACTTCAGGCGCTCGTCGATCAGCAACTCGGCATCGGGGCGGGGGAGTAGCGCCAGACAATCGAGCATCGTCTGCGCAGAGATGGTGCAGGGCAGCGCTGCGACCTCGTCGACGAGCGTGGAGTCCATCTCGCGACGGTGCAGCCGAAGCCACGACGGAGGTCTCAGCCGCGCAGTTCGGGGGACGGTGGCGTCGAGCATTGTCGGTTCGGTGGTCCAGCCGCGCAGGTACGCGGCCGATCGATGACTGAGGACGGCGTCGGGTCGCCACAGCGTGATCGCCCGACAACGGTCCCTCGTCGACGGCTCCCCGCGCATATGGACCGTCGGCAGGACGCGCGTGAAGCGACGCGAGATGGTGCTGGGGTGAATCCCTGCGGCGACGAGGTCCCCCCACGTGGTGGGGGTGGAGCCTGCGGGGGTGGGAGTGGAGCCTGCGGAATGACCTGCGGGGGTGGGAGTGGAGCCTGCGGAATGACCTCTGGGGTTGTGGTGTGTCATGGCTGCAGCATCGGTGTGTCGTTGTGGGGTGTTGATCGGTCGACCTGGGGAAATGGAATGGCCTGTGCATGGCCGAATGCTTGTGGATGGTGCAATTCCTGCTCCACTCGACGCACTCTCTCGGGGGATTCTCCAACGAGAGATCGCGAGTGGAGCCCCTTGTGCAGCGTCCACATCGTGAGACGAGACGAGTGTGACGTCCATCACTACCAGGCTCTTTTCTGACTCGATTCAGACGCCCGATTCAAACCGTACAAGCGTCCCGTAAAGAATTTTGTTCATTCCGTTCACCAACTGGGGATTCGTCGCTACCGACGAGTAACCACGCTGCCCGATCGGCGAGGTATGTGAGCCCCGAAAATTTGCAGACTTAGCAAAGGGCTCTGGAAAGCTAGCCAAGATTGGCACTAACAACTGGTAGACGCCTGTTTTCGGGTGTGCCATTGTTTTGGAGTACACCAGAAGGGCCTGGCAACGATGTGAAGATTCGTCTCGCGGCAGGCCGAGAAGCAGAGAAGAGACTGGAGCTCCGATGTCGACCACCGGCACCCCGAAGACCACCGCCGAGATTCAGCAGGATTGGGACACCAACCCGCGCTGGAAGGGCGTCACCCGTAACTTCACCGCGCAGCAGGTCTCCGACCTCCAGGGCACTGTGGTCGAAGAAGCCACACTCGCTCGCCGCGGCAGCGAGATCCTGTGGGATCTCGTCAACAACGAGGACTACATCAACTCGCTCGGTGCCCTCACCGGCAACCAGGCCGTGCAGCAGATTCGCGCCGGCCTCCAGGCGATCTACCTCTCCGGCTGGCAGGTCGCCGGCGACGCCAACCTCTCGGGCCACACCTACCCGGACCAGAGCCTCTACCCGGCCAACTCGGTTCCGTCGGTCGTCCGTCGCATCAACAACGCACTCCTGCGCGCCGACGAGATCGCCAAGATCGAGGGCGACACGTCCGTCAAGAACTGGGTTGCACCCATCGTGGCCGACGCCGAAGCAGGCTTCGGTGGCGCACTGAACGCATACGAGCTGCAGAAGGCCATGATCGTGGCCGGTGCTGCCGGCGTGCACTGGGAAGACCAGCTCGCATCGGAGAAGAAGTGCGGCCACCTCGGTGGCAAGGTGCTCATCCCCACCCAGCAGCACATCCGCACCCTGACCTCCGCCCGTCTGGCCTCGGACGTCGCCGACGTCCCCTCGGTCATCATCGCCCGCACCGACGCCGAGGCAGCCACGCTGATCACCTCCGACGTCGACGAGCGTGACCGCGAGTTCCTCGACGGAACCCGCACCGCAGAAGGCTTCTTCGGCGTCAAGAACGGCATCGAGCCCTGCATCGCTCGCGCCAAGGCCTACGCACCGTACGCAGACCTCATCTGGATGGAGACCGGCGTCCCGGACCTCGAGGTCGCCAAGAAGTTCTCCGAGTCGGTTCGCAGCGAATTCCCGGACCAGCTGCTCGCCTACAACTGCTCGCCTTCGTTCAACTGGAAGGCACACCTGGACGACGCCACCATCGCGAAGTTCCAGAAGGAACTCGGCGCCATGGGCTTCAAGTTCCAGTTCATCACCCTCGCGGGCTTCCACTCGCTCAACTACGGCATGTTCGACCTGGCACACGGCTACGCCCGCGAAGGCATGACCGCGTTCGTCGACCTGCAGGAGCGCGAGTTCAAGGCTGCCGAAGAGCGTGGCTTCACCGCCATCAAGCACCAGCGTGAGGTCGGCGCGGGCTACTTCGACCGCATCGCCACCACCGTCGACCCCAACACCTCGACGGCAGCACTGAAGGGCTCCACCGAAGAAGGCCAGTTCCACTGAGCTAGCCCGCCTCCCCGGATCTTCAGCGCACTAGTCAGGCGGCCCCAGCGTTTCGCTGCGGGCCGCCTGATTTGTATCGCCTGGGTTCTGGGCGTACCCCGGAAGGGTTACCCTCATCTCGCTTTAAGCTGTTGTGCTGCAACATTATTCGCTAGGAGTTTGCTGTGACGGTGGAGAGGGTGGGGATCGTCGGAGCCGGACAGATGGGTGCGGGAATCGCAGAGGTCTGCGCCCGCGCGCACGTCGACGTGGCGGTCTACGAACAGACTCGCGAACTGGCGACGGCCGGCCGCAGCCGCATCCTGCAATCACTGGACCGCGGAGTGAGCAGCGGCAAGATCACCGAGCGCGAACGAGAACACGCCGCCTCCCGGTTGCGGTTCACCTGCGACCTCGGGGACTTCGCAGACCGCCAACTCGTCGTCGAAGCAGTCCTCGAGGACGAAGAGATCAAGGCGGCAATATTCGCAGAACTCGACGCGGTGGTGTCCGACGCGAATGCCGTGCTCGCGTCCAACACCTCGTCCATTCCGATCACGACGCTCGCGTCGGCCACCACGGCACCGCAACGCGTCGTCGGACTTCATTTCTTCAATCCGGTTCCGGTATTGCCGCTCGTCGAGCTGGTCACCACGAGTACAACGTCCGATGCGGTGGCCGACCGCGCCGAAGCCTTCGCCGGAGATGTTCTCGGCAAGCAGGTGGTGAGATCCGCGGATCGCTCGGGCTTCGTCGTCAACGCACTTCTCGTTCCGTATCTGCTCTCGGCGATCCGCATGGTCGAGTCGGGATTCGCCACCAAGGAAGACGTCGACAAAGCGACGGTTCTGGGTTTGGCGCACCCGATGGGACCGCTCGCGCTCGCGGATCTCGTAGGTCTCGACACCGTCAAGTCCATTGCCGACTCCATGTATTCGGAATTCGACGAGCCGCTGTTCGCGGCACCGCCGCTGTTGCTGCGCATGGTCGAGGCGGGACAGACGGGCAAGAAGACCGGGGCCGGGTTCTACCGCTACGAGAACGGCCGCGTAGCAAAGTAGTGGGCGTCTCGGGCGGGTCGCCGCGCAGCGGCCTGCCGAGCGCTATTGTCGGTCTGCCGGTGCAAATCCATCGATCCCAGGGAGCATGTCAGTGAGCAAGTCCAAGAAGTCGAACGGTCTGGTCGCCAAGGGTTTCGGGATCGGTTTGGCCGCCACCGGCGCCGCCCACTTCGTGGTCCCCGAGGCTTTCGAGGGAATTACCAAGCTCCCGTTCCCCAATGACACGCGAACCTGGATCAGCCGCAACGGTGCCACCGAGTTGGCAGTAGGCGTGGCTATCGCGTACCCCAAGACCCGTAAGATCGGACTGGTCGGTCTGGTGGCGTATGTTGGGTGGTTGGGCGTCAATATCGCCAAGAACAGCTGACCTTAGTGTTGCGAACGACTCGTTCAGAGCGGGAATAGCCTGGTCGAGGCGGTAGCTGTGTTGCGCTTACACAGATGCGTAGGTAGCAATGTAGTTATGACTTCAGCTACCGCTTACCAGGCCACCGCTCCGGACGCCCCGCTCGAGAAGGCGACGATCGAGCGACGCGCAGTCGGACCGAACGACATCCTCATCGACGTCAAGTTCGCAGGCATCTGCCACTCCGACATCCACACCGCTCGAAACGAGTGGGGTGGCACCACGTACCCCGTCGTTCCCGGACACGAGATCGCCGGCATCGTGGCCGAGGTCGGCTCCGAGGTAACCACCCGCAAGGTGGGCGACCGTGTCGGCGTCGGCTGCTTCGTCGACTCGTGTGGCAAGTGCGAGGCGTGCCTCGACGGCGACGAGCAGTACTGCACCAAGGGCGTCGTCCAGACGTACAACTCGACGACCTACGAGGGTGAGTTCACCAACGGTGGTTACTCCACCCAGATCGTCGTCACGGAGAAGTTCGTGCTCGGCATCCCCGAGGGCGTCGAGCTCGATGTCGCCGCACCGCTGCTGTGTGCAGGCATCACGCTGTACTCGCCCCTCAAGCACTGGGGAGCCGGCCCCGACAAAAAGGTCGCCATCATCGGTATGGGCGGCCTCGGACACATCGGCGTGAAGATCGCTCACGCCATGGGCGCGCACGTCACCGTGCTGAGCCAGACGGATGCGAAGGAAGCAGACGGCAAGGCCTACGGTGCGGACGAGTACTACGCCACCAAGGACACCACCGCACTGAAGGATCTGCAGGGCAAGTTCGACCTGATCCTCAACACCGTCTCCGCGAACCTGCCCATGGGCAAGTACCTGGGACTGCTCGCACGTAACGGCACCCTCGTCGAGCTCGGTGTTCCCGAGAAGCCCCTCGAGGTTCCGGCATTCAACCTGCTGGCCAACCGTCGCTCGTTCGCCGGTTCCATGGTCGGCGGCATTGCCGAGACCCAGGAAATGCTGGACTTCTGCGCCGAGCACCACATCGGTGCCGAGATCGAGGTCATCCCGGCCGAGAAGATCAACGAGGCATACGACCGCGTCGTCAAGTCCGACGTGCGCTACCGCTTCGTGATCGACACCGCAACACTCTGATCTCCAACTGACCGAGAAGGGGCCCGCGACGCAATGTCGCGGGCCCTTCGTCGTCAGCTTTCGGCGAGCCGTTTCTTCTCGTGCTCCACATCGAAATCGGCTGCAGGCCAATCGAGATCGAGCTTTTCCAGCGCATCGATCAGAATTTCTGTGACAGCCAATCTGCTGTACCACTTGCGGTCGGCTGGGATGACGAACCACGGAGCATGGTCGAGATCCGTGCGATCGAGAACCCGCTGGTATGCCGCGCGATACTGCGGCAGGAAACCCCGCTCGGTGACGTCACCCGGGTTGTACTTCCAATGTTTGTCCGGCCGATCGAGCCGTTCCTGAAGTCGCTTCTTCTGTTCCTCGGGCGAGACGAACAAAGCCACCTTCACTACGACCGTGCCAGATTCGACCAGTTCCTTCTCGAAGGAATTGATCTCGTCGAATCGCTTCTCCCACACCTCCCGCGGCACCAGCTCGTGCACGGCGACGACGAGAACGTCCTCGTAGTGGGAACGATCGAAGACGCCGATCCGTCCGGCTCGCGGAAGTGCGTTCCGGATCCGCCAGAGGTAATGGTGTTGCTTCTCTTCCTGGTTCGGAACGCCGAACGACGCCAGATCGACGCCCTGGGGATCGACCAACCCGATGACGTGTTTGACCATCCCGCCTTTGCCTGCGGTATCCATGCCCTGCAGCACCAGCAGAACCGATCGGCTACCGCCGGTTCGGCCGTGGGCGTACAACTTCTCCTGCAGGGCAGCAAGAACTTCGCCGCGCTCTTCGAGCAGCGCCTTGCCGTCGGATTTTCCGCCGTCGAAGCCCGGGGTGGCCGTGAAGTCGATGTCCTCCACACGAGGAGAGGCACTGGCGCGCAGCACATCGACGGGAGAGAGCGTCCACAGTTTCGACTTGTCGGCCATAGGCGGAAGACTACTTCTCTACCATGGGATTCATGGCCCCTACCATCGCAAAAGCCGAGACTGTGTCGCGTGAGCAACTGCTCGAATTCGTCTCTCCGCGGCACCACCACACCCTGATCACGCGTAAGCGCGACGACGGTCTGCAGGTCTCCCCGGTGTCCGCAGGCGTGGACTCGGAAGGCCGCATCGTCATCGCCACCTACCCCGAGCGCGCCAAGGTGCACAACATCCGCCGCACGCCGGCCGTCACCGTGTTGGTACACAGCGACGACTGGAACGGCGACTACGTCCAGGTCGACGGGACGGCCGAGATCATCGATCTCCCCGACGCCGTCGAGCCTCTGGTGGAGTACTTCCGCAGCATCGCCGGCGAGCACTCGGACTGGGACGAGTACCGCGCGGCGATGGTGAAGCAGGGAAAGTCGTTGATCCGCATCACGATCGACACCTGGGGCCCGATCGCCGCGGGTGGCTTCCCGCCCGGGAGAGTGTGACAAGCCCCCGGGAAGAGTGTGACAAGCCCGCCCGGGAAGAGTGTCGCAAGCCCTCCAGGGAGGGTGTGAGCTAAGCCTTCAGTGGTGCTGCGAACAGTGGCACTGCGTTGTCGAGTGCGTATCGGGTTCCCGCGACCGAGGCGGCCGAGAATGCGTTGGACAGGTCGGTGTCACCGAGCACGACGAGGCGTCCGTCGCGGGCCGACGGGAGTCCCTGGATGAGCGGGTTCTCGGTGATGACCTCGGGTCCGCTGCCGATGGGGAACATGACCGTCAGGTCGGCGTCGAGGTTCGCGATGTTCTCCTCGGAGAGGTCGACGCTGAACTTCCCGGGTTGGGCGAGGTCCTGGATGGCCGGGGCGTTCGACAGTCCGAGTGCTTCGAGGAAGTCGACTCGGGTGTCGCCGCGTACGTAGGCCCCGCTCTGGCCGCTGTACAGCGTGCCGACGGCGACGGACTTGCCGGCGAATTCCGGGTTGGCAGCGACGGTCTCGGCGAATTGGGTCTCGGTGTCGTCGATCAGCTTCTTGCCTTCGTCGACTTTTCCGAGCGCCTCGGCGACGATCTCGGTCTGCCCGTCCCATGTGGTGCCGTAGGCGACGTCGGTTCCCGCAGGGGCCGCGACAGTGGGGGCGATGTCGGACAGCTGGTCGTACACGGCCTTGTCGTTGGTGCTCCTGGTCCACAGGATCAGGTCCGGTGCCAAGGCGGCGACCGATTCGACGTCGATGTCGTAGGTGGCCAGGATCGTCGGGTCTGTGTCGTACTTTTCGGTGACCCAGGGGCCGAGGCCGTTGCCTCCGACGCCGAGCCAGTCACTGGCTCCGACGGGCTGCACGCCGAGAGCCAGTGCGGTTTCGGCGTCGGACCAGCCGAGTGCAACTACTCGCTGGGGGTCGGCCGGCACCTCGACCTCCCCGAACATGTCGGTGACGACGGTGCCTTCAGCAGCCGAGTCGGCCGAGTCGCCGCCGTCGGAATTACCGGATCCGCACGCGGTCAGGGTCAGAGCGAGGGCCACGGCTGCCGCAGGCAGGGCCAGAGATCGAGAAATGCGCATAGGGCACGCTAACCTATCAAGCGCGGAAGTGCTCCACGATCTTCGCGCAGAAGGCAGGCAGGTCGTCGGGGTTACGAGTCGACACCAGGTTGCCGTCCACGACCACTTCCTCGTCGACGACAGTCGCACCGGCGTTGCGCAGGTCGGTCCGAATGCTCGGGTAGGACGTCAGCGTGCGGCCTTTCAGTACGTCTGCTTCGGCCAACGTCCACGCGCCGTGGCAGATGACTCCGACCGGTTTGCGCGCCTGAACGAATGCGCGCACGAACTCCACTGCGTCCGCATCCACGCGCAGTTGATCGGGATTCGTGGTGCCGCCGGGCAGGATCAACGCGTCGAAGTCGTCGACCGATACCTCGCCCGCGATCTTGTCGACACTGAACGTGTCGCCTGCGTTCACGTCGCTGTTCATGGCTTGGATGTCGCCGTGATCGAGCGACACCAATGTGACTGTGGCACCAGCATTTTCGACGGCTTCACGAGGCTGCACCAATTCGACCTGCTCGACACCGTCGGTGGCGAGAACGGCAATGCGGCGTCCGGACAATGTTTCGTTGCTCATGCTCGTTCGGATTACCGGCGCGATCGAGTTTCAAACGAGAACCGTGTGCGCGGCAGTGGTACGAATGGACACATGAGCGAATCACCGATCGAATCTCCGACCGAGGATCGCGTCGAGCAGAATCTGCCGATCGCGGACGAACCGGACGAGCCGGATGCGGGCGATCTCCCCGTCGAGGCCGACGCCACGGACGTCATCGAACAACGCACCGAAGTTCCGCTCGACGACGAATACGACGAGCGCTAGGACTTACCCGGCTCGTCGTCCACCAGAGGATGCGGCTGCGACTTGAACTTGGCCGGTGAGCCGTCGGCCATGGCCACGCCGTGGATGCCGCCCCACATCATCATGCAGAGGTAGTCGATCAGGTCATCGGCGGACATGGACTTGTTCGAGATCCACCAGTGCGTGGCCAACTGGACTGCGCCGACGATGGCGAACGCCCACGGCACCGAGCCGCCCGAATCCATCTCGCGTTGGCGCAGCCGCTCACCCAACACGGTGGAGAGGAGTTCGGCGATCATGCGCTCGGACTCGGCCACCACGTCCCGGTTGTTGCCGGCGTTGTTGGCCATCACGTAGAGGTACACCTCGGGATCGGTGGCCACCGTCTCGACGTAGGCGGTCACCACCACCCGGGTCAGCTCGTACTCGTCGAGCTCGTGGGAGATCGCGGAGTAGATGCGCGGCGCGAGGGTGGTTTCGACGTACCGGGACATCGTCGCGCTGGTCAGATCGTTCTTGTCGGTGAAATACCGATAGAGCACCGTCTTCGAGATACCGATCTCCGACGCGATCTCGTCCATCCCGATCTCTCGACCACGCAGCCGGATCGCGGCCAACGTACCGTCGACGAGCTCCTCGCGTCGGGCAATCTTGTGCTCTCGCCATCGACGCTTGCGGCCGTCCGGCTTCTCGATCTTGGGCTTGTCCGCGTCCGCCTCGGGGGCGTCCTCCGAGGCTGCCGCCGCACTATTTTTCACCACGTCACTCACCTTATGCGTCGGGTACGACACAGGAGGGGGCCGTGCCCGGTTGATCGGTTGCGATTCTGGGCACAATGTCGGGTGTGCAGCTCATGAACTTCGACGACGAGACCAAGCGTCGCGACCTCCGCAAGATGAAAACCGTCGCGACGGGATTCCTCGTCTTCGCCTCGATCGTCTATCTCTTCTGCCGCTGGCAGGAATCCACCGGGGCCGGGGCATGGGTGGGGTACGTCCGAGCGGCGTCGGAGGCAGGCATGGTGGGCGCGCTGGCGGACTGGTTCGCAGTGACGGCCCTGTTCAAGCATCCGCTGGGCATTCCGATTCCGCACACAGCCCTGATCAAGAAGAAGAAGGACCAGCTCGGTGCCAGCCTGAGCTCGTTCGTCGGTAGCAACTTCCTCGCGCCCGAGGTCGTCTCGGAGAAGGTCGCGTCGGCTCAGGTGCCGTTGCGGCTCGGCACCTGGCTCGCCCAACCCGACAATGCGGAACGGGTGGCGGCCGAGGCGGCAACGGTGCTGCACGGCGTGGTCGACGTGCTCAACGACGAGGACATCACCGCCGTCATCGACAGCACCATCGTGCGCCGACTGGCCGATCCGCAATGGGGTCCGCCGATCGGCCGCATCCTCGACGAGCTGCTTCGCGAGAACCGTCAGCTGCCGCTGATCGACATGCTGGCCGAGCGGGCTCATCAGTGGGCACTGGGCAGCCAGGAAATGATCGATCGTGTGGTCGCCCGGGACTCGCCCAACTGGTCGCCGAAGTTCGTCGACACGCTGCTGGGGGAGAAGGTCTACAAGGAACTCGTCGAGTTCACGTGGAAGATCCGCTCCAATCCCGAACACGAGGTGCGCCTGGCGGCGAACAAGTTCCTCGTCGACTACGCCAACGATCTGCAGAACGATCCGGCCACCATCGAGAAGGCCGAGAAGCTCAAGGCACAGATCATGGGCCGCGAGGAGATCACCGGGCTCGCCGCGTCGACGTGGAAGGTGGCCAAGCGTCTGATCACCGAGTCGGTGGACGATCCGACGAGTACTTTGCGCAACAAGATCAAGGAGAACACGGCCAACTTCGGCATTCGACTGCGCGACGACGACGAACTGCGCGGAAAAGCCGACGGATGGCTGCTGGGTGGGGCCCGTTACATCGCTGCCAACTACGCAGACGAGATCACGACGATCATCGGCGACACCGTCGCGCGCTGGGACGCCGAGGAAGCGAGCAGGAAGATCGAACTGCAGGTCGGACGGGATCTCCAGTTCATCCGGATCAACGGCACCGTCGTCGGTTCCATCGCAGGCCTGGCGATCTACACCGTCTCCGATCTGATCTTCGGGCACTAGTGCTAGCAGAGTGCTTGCAATAGTTAGCACCCTTCGGTACCGTCCAGTAGGACACCGAAACCAGGAGGCCGAGATGGCCGAGAACGAGGGGGATCTGGTCGCCAAAGCGACCGAGGCGACGCAGGTGGTCGCCGAGGCCGGAGACCTTGTCGCCGCAGTCGTCACGACTGCAGCCCAGGACATCGGAAGCTACATCCGTTCCCAGCGAGAAGCCGCACAAGTATCCATGCGGCAGCTCGCGAGCAGGGCCGGAGTGAGCAACCCGTATCTGAGCCAGATCGAACGCGGACTACGCAATCCGTCCGCAGAAGTGCTTGCGCAGATAGCCAAGGGTCTGCGCGTCTCCTCCGAGGTGCTGTACGTCCGGGCCGGGATCTTGGAAGCGCGTCCCCACGGTCCGGTGCGCGAAGCTCTGCTCGGCGATGAGCACATCACCGAACGGCAGAAGCAAGTGCTGATCGAGATCTACGACTCGTTCTGTCGTGAGAACGAGTCGACGCAAGAGCCCGAAACCGACGAACAGGAGACACCAGATGTCTGATTCCAAGAACTTCGAGAACGTCAAGACTCCGATCTACGCAGCTGTCGGTGCCGGCGACGCAGTCGTCCAGGCCGTCGCAGATGTCGTGGCACAGGTGCGCTCGCGCGCCGAGAGCCGGACCAGCGAGGTCAACGCTCGCATCGCAGACCTCTCCGACGAAGTCACCGAGGGCGTCGAGTCGCTCCGCGAGCGCCTGACGAACCTGCCCGCAGAGCTGCCCGACGAGATCGCCGAGCTCCGCGAGCGCTTCACCCCGGACGAGCTTCGCAAGGTAGCCGAGGCGTACCTCAAGGTCGCGTCCGACCTGTACACTTCGCTCGCCGAGCGCGGCGAAGAGACCGTCGAGCGCATCCGCCGCACCCCGGCAGTCGAAGAAGGCCTCGAGCGGGCCAACTCCGCCGCCAACGACGTCGTCGACCTCACCGAGCACGCTCTCGGAACTGTCGCATCGCAGACCCGCGCAGTCGGCGAGCGCGCCGCAGCTTTGGCCGGCATCGCGTCGGACAAGGTTCGCGAAGGTGCCGACGAGATCTCCGAGGCCGCCGACGAGCTCGCCGAGAACATCGACGAAGCCGGCGACGAAGCCAAGGACAAGGCCGTCGAGGCGTCCGACAAGGTGAGCGGCGTGGCAGGCAAGGTCGAATCCAAGACCCGCGGCACCGCCGACGCACCGATCAAGAAGGCTGCTCCGGCACCGGCCAAGAAGGCTGCCCCGGCACCGGCCGCCAAGAAGACCGCACCGGCACCGGCTGCCAAGAAGGCTCCGGCCAAGAAGACCACCAGCTAAAGCACTCGTAAAGAAAACGACCCCTGCACCGCACGGTGCAGGGGTCGTTTCTCGTACACTGGGCGACGTGATTGCGAGCAGCTTCTCCCAGACGATCTTCCTGATCCTGCAAATCATCTCGATTGCAGGGGCTGCGTACGCAATCTTCCACGCGCTACGCCAACGTGCCGACGCTTTTCCGGCCACCGGCAAGCTGACCAAGAACGCCTGGCTGGGCATTCTGGCCGTCGGGCTGCTGCTGACGCTGATCGGCCCGATCGTCATCATGTTCTGGATCATCGGAGTCGTCGCGATCGCGGTGTACCTGGTGGACGTGCGTCCCAAGATCGACGGCATTCAGCGCGGACCGCGCTGGTAGAGGGGCTTGAAGCACCCGTTCGGCGCTGGGCGTAACCTCTACCGCACCCGCTCGGGGGTCACAGGTAGAGGGGAATATCAGTGGTTTCACGCAAGGTAATCGAACGTTCGCTGCTCGGAGTCGGAGGCATCGCCGCTGCCGCGAGCATCGGGGCCTTCGTCGTTCGGCGACGTCGACTCCATTCGTTCACCAAGACCACGGACGTGCAGCCGGACGAGTTGCTGCAGCATCCCACGGCCGAGCCGACCGTCACCGAAGTCGTCACCGACGACGGCGCACACCTGCACGTGCGCAGCTACGGTGACCCCGATGCCGAACCCGTCCTGTTCAGTCACGGTTGGACATGCTCGGCCGATTACTGGTTTCCGCAGATCAATGCGCTCGCAGGTCGCTACCGCGTCATCGTCTACGACCAGCGCGGACACGGACGCAGCGACGTCGGAACGCGTCCGCTGAGCCCCGACGTACTGGCCGACGACCTGTCGGCCGTTCTCTCGGCCACCGTCACCGAGGACAACAAGACCGTCCTGGTGGGGCACAGTATGGGCGGCATGTCGATCATGGCGTGGGCCGGAAATTACCCCGATCAGGTCGACCGCCTGGTCAGCGCCGTGCTGCTCGCCAGCACGGCGACGGATTCCCTCGTCCGAGAGACCACCGTCATCCCGTTGCCGCAGCGCTTCCCACGGGTACCCGCTCCGGTGGGACGCGCTGTGCTGAGCTCGGCGCTACCGCTACGGCCGTCCCCGGTGACCCGCCAAGCCATCAAGTACATCTCGATGGCCCCCGGTGCCACGCCCGCCGAGGTGGCGTTCTGCGAGAAGATCGTGCTCGAGTGCGCGCCGCGTACCCGGGGTATCTGGGGCGCTGCGTTGAGCGACCTCGACATCCGCGAGGCGCTCGAGAACATGTCCGTGCCCACCAGCGTGCTCGTCGGATCTGCGGATCGACTGACCCCGCCCGTGCACGCGCGCAAGCTCGCCCGAGCACTCGACGACCACGATCACCTGAGCCGACTGATCGTGATCCCCGGAATCGGCCACATGAGCTCGGTGGAAGCGATCGACGACTTCAACGCCGAAGTGGTTCGCCTGCGGAACCTGTGACCCTAACGGTCTAGCTGAACACCACGGTCTTGCGTCCGTGCACCAGGACGCGATCCTCGAGGTGCCAGCGCAGGCCGCGGGAGAGCACCAGCTTCTCGATGTCGCGCCCCTGACGCACCATGTCGGTCACCTCGTCGGAGTGGTCGACGCGGATGACGTCCTGCTCGATGATGGGTCCCGCGTCGAGCTCGGCGGTCACGTAATGGCACGTTGCGCCGATGAGCTTGACGCCACGGGCGAACGCCTGGTGGTACGGCCGAGCACCGACGAACGACGGCAGGAAGCTGTGGTGGATGTTGATGGCGCGACCGGCCCAGTGCTCGCAGAGCGACTCGGGCAGCACCTGCATGAAGCGCGCCAACACCACCGCGTGCGGGTCGTAGGAGTCGACGAGCGAGCGGACTTCCTCGAAAGCCGGTCCGCGCTCGGACGGGTCCTTCGCGAACTCGACGTGATGGAAGGGTGTTCCGTGCGCCGCAGCGACGGGCTCGAGCGACCTGTGGTTGCCGATCACCGCCGATATCTGAGCGGGTAGCTCCCCGCCGGCCGCGCGGCCCAGGAGATCGTGCAAGCAGTGTGCTTCCTTGCTCACCAGCAGTACGACTCGCTTGGGTGCGCCCGAATCATGCAGTGCCCATTCGGTTTCCGGGCCGAGCTCGGCAGCCACCTCGGCGAAGCGGGCACGCAGATCCTCGACACTCATGCTCACCGACGAGGCCCGCACGGCCTGACGCGTGAAGAACCAACCGGTATCGGGATCGGCGTGATAGGCGGCCTCGACGATCCAGCCGCCGACCTCGGCGAGGAACGTGGAGATACGGGCGACGATGCCCGTCTTGTCTGGGCAACCGAGGGACAGAACGTAGCGGCGATCCTCGGACACGGAAGAACTCATGAGGGCAATTCTCTCAGGGCGCTCGCAACCCGGTTGCCACCAGTGTCCCGAGATCGATCGAATCGATGCCGCGCTCGGTCAGCGACGCGAACAAGTCCGCTCGAATCCGCCCGACGGCTGCGTCGTCGAACGGGGTGAGGGCGCCGCGCAGAGCACTGCCCAACACGAAGCTCCACACGAACGACTCCGTGGCGGGTACATGATTACTCAGCTCGACCGCCCGGACGTCCGTCGTACCGGCCGCCGCGAGCCACGTACCGAGCAGATCGGCCGTCTCCATGCGCCGGATCGGGTGCTTGTCGTACCCCTCCTGCGCGAGGCGGCCCACCTGCTCCGTGGACGGAGAATGTGCTGCGATCACCTCGAAATACGCACGGGAGAACGCCTCGATCGCGCCCTGACGCCACACCGTCACCCCGACGCCGCCACCAGGCCGGACCAGCGACAACAGGCGCGAGAAGTCCCGCTCGGGATCCGGCAGGAAGAAGATGCCGTACGAACACGCCAGGGCGTCGTATCCGGCGTCGGGAACGGTCGACGGCGGTTCCCAGGCAGTGGCGTCGGCGACGACGAAGTCGATGTTGCGTAGGGCGCGCTCGGTGGCTTTCACCCGGCCCACCTCCAGCAGGTCGTCGGCGAGGTCGACGGCATGGACCAGACCGTCCGGGCCGACAGCTGCCGCGGCGGGGAGTGCGGACGCCCCCGTGCCGGAACACACGTCCAGTACGGCGTCGCCGGATCGCAGCCCGAGAGCGAATATCAGCGACTGCCCGGCCGGGCCCCAGACCAGCGGCGTCACCGCGTCGAACTCCCTGCTGGTGGCGTTGAACGTGTCGGCGAGCGAGGCTGCGTCCATAGCCGAGAATGGTAGACCGACAGGGCCGCGACATGCGGTGCTGTGAAAAGCTGGGTTCATGACACTCACCCGCGCCGCCCTCGCCGGAATGGTCGATCACACCCTGCTCAAGCCGGAGGCCACGGCCGCCGACGTGGAGGCCCTCATCGAGGAAGGCCGCGAGCTGGGAGTGCTCGCCGTGTGCGTCTCCCCGTCGATGCTGCCGATTCGCGCCGAGGGCATGCTCACCGCTGCGGTGGCCGGATTCCCGTCGGGCAAGCATCATTCGCTGATCAAGGGATCCGAGGCGCGACTGGCCGTGCAGCAGGGGGCCGACGAGGTCGACATGGTGATCGACGTCGGCGCGGCCATTGCCGGGGACTACAACGCCGTTCTGGCCGACATCGTGACCGTTCGCGAAGGCATCGGCGACGCGGTACTCAAGGTGATCATCGAATCGGCAGCGCTGTCCGACGAGGCGATCGTCGAAGTGTGCCGCGCCGCGGAGAAGGCCGGAGCTCACTTCGTCAAGACATCCACCGGATTCCATCCCGCTGGCGGCGCGAGCGTCGAGGCGGTGCGGCTGATGGCCGAGACCGTCGGCGGACGTTTGGGCGTCAAAGCCAGCGGCGGCATCCGCACCACGGACGCTGCCCTGGCCATGATCGACGCCGGTGCCACGCGGTTGGGGCTATCGGGTACCCGCGCGGTACTCGACGGTTTGAACTAGAGCGACTGCGTCGCACGTGCACGGAAACTCGTAGTGGGCTACGAGTTTCCGCTCACGTGGGTTACGCGACCAGGGAGCAACCCTCGGGCGTCTGCTGATTCTGGTTCTGCTGGGTGGCCGGGATGGTGTACTGGCCGCCTTCGAGGGCGAGTTCGATGCCGGAGTCGGTGACGGTCAGCGACGTCGGAGCCATGTCCAGCGGGTACGCCTGCAGGCTGTCGGTGAGCACGCCGACGACGGAATCGACCAGATCGGTGGGGATTCCCAGGCCCAGAATCGATGCGTCGACGGTTTGGACGTCGACCTTGCCGCCCGTGACCTGCGGCTTGACGGTCAGATTCGCAAGCGCGCCGACGGCGAACTCCAGGGTGCCCGCCGACGCGTCGGACGTGACCCCGGAGACGATGGCACCGATGCCCTGGCTCTGCAGGGTGCGGGTGATGCCGTCGGTCGACCACGAGATGTCGGCACTCGAGCTACCGATGGTGCCGCCGGAGTCGGCGCTTTGGGTCAGGTTCAGATCGTTCGCCTCGGCGTGCACGACCATGCCCTCGGCCGGGCCGAATCGAGCATCGTCGCTGTCGACGGTCACCGACGAGACTTTCTTGTCTACCAAGGACAGCAAGACCGGCTTGAAGCCGAGACCCACCTCCACCTGGCTGCCCAGCTCGGACTCGAGCTGGCCGGCGAGGCAGGATTTGATCTGCTGCCGAACGAACAGTTCTCCGCCGATGACGGCGACGAGGAGGACGACAACAACGGAGACTGCGATCAGCGGTACTGTGCTGCGCCTGGCTGAGGATGTCATTCCCGGCAGTCTTCCCGAAGTTTCTGAGCAAGCTCTGTGAAACTCGCCGAGTCCGGGGATTCGATTCGAAAGTTTGTGATGTGTAACACATTCTGACGTACTCTTGCTGCATGAGCACGATAGGACCGAGTGTGCAGGAGCTGCACTCGCTCGCTACCCGGCAGGACGGCTACTTCACCGCCGAGCAGGCCGGTGAACTCGGCTTCGACTCTGCGATGGTGCGCGTCAACCTGGCCACGGCCACGTGGACTCGCGTCGAGCGCAACCTGTTTCGGCTCGGACAGTGGCCGCACAGCGAACTCGAAGTGTTCGCTATGTGGTGCGCGTGGTTCGGCGGCGAGGCAGTGATCTCACACCAGAGCGCCGCCGAATTGCACGGTTTCGGACACCTGCACCCGCAGTTCGTACATCTCTGCGCGTTCGGAGACCTACGACTCACCGACACTCGCCTGGCAGTGCACCGACTTCGGCTAGAGCCGCGTGACGTCGAATCGGCCGGCACGTTCAACATCACCACTCCCGTACGCACGGTCCTCGACCTCGCCGCAGGTGGCATCTCGCAGATCACCCTCGACGAGGTGGTGGGCGACGCCGTGGCCATCGGTCGCGTCGACCCGCAGGCGCTGTACTCCGAGGCCGGCAGCAGCACCGATCGAGTGGCCGAACGCGTCGAACTGGCACTGTCCGCCTGTACGTGATCGCTAGCCCGCGTGCACGATACGGGTGCGGGTGACGACGAAGCCTGCGCGCTCGAAGGCTGCTCGCATGGGTGCGTTTGCTGCATCGGTGGTTCCGACTATGCGGTGCTGCCCGTCGTCGTGGTGTATCCGGACCATCTCGGACAGTAGATCGTCGACATAGCCCTGACCACGATGCTCGGGGAGCACCCCGAGATAGCTAATGGCCGCGTCGTAGGCATTTCTGGTCGGGACGACGAAGCCCACCGTCGTGCCGTCGAGTCGGCCGGCGATCTGCCAGGACTCCCGCCGCCCCGGTAGCGAACCATAGAAGACGAGATCGTCCGCGGCGAGTGCGGCGACGCCGTGCTCGGCGACCATCTCTCGAGTATGGGAGTCGAGGCTTCCGGCTGCGACGGCTTCGAACACCTCGAGGAATTCTGCATCGGTGCCCGCCGAGAAGTGCAGTCGGGTCGACGTCTCGGGCTGCGGGGCGTCAGCCGTCCGGGCGAACGAGACGCGTTCGGTCGTGCGGGTGAATCCGCCTCCGTACGCAGCCGATGCGCGCCACGCCAACGCCCGCGGCAGGGAATCGTCCATCGAGTTCCCTACCGGCACATCGACATTGAACTCCAATGCGATGCTGTGATCGAACGCTGCACGGGCGGCACCGACCAGGGCAGCGCCGACGTCGTCCGGTCTCTCCTCGTCCGGGGCGACCCACAAGCAGTCGAGGGTGACCGGGCTCGTTGCGTCGGAACGGCCCCACCACACCGCGCGCCCGACCGGACGGCCGGCGCGTTCGGCCAGCCATGTCCACTCGAACCGGTAATTGCCCGACGCCATGTCCTCGTGGAGGCGAGTCGAATCGACCCACTCGACTGGCTCCACAGTGCGCCACTGCTCGAGTATTTCGAGGTCGTCGCGCACACACGGCCTCACCGTGAGAGCGTCAGGTGTGTTCATGCGCATTTCCTTCGCAGCAGGATCGGTCACGTCGGGGCGACCGTCGACCAGGGCACTGTGAGCACGTTGTCTCGCATGCGGCGGCGGGGGAGTGCGACCGGGAGTCCTTGCTCTGCAAGCACTTTCAATGCCGCCCGCCAACGCAACCGGGGGCCGAACGGGGCCAGTGGTGCCGAGACCGACCACGCGCGGTCGGCGCGGCGCAGCACATCGTGGATCAGCTCGCCCTCGATGTTGCGGTGTATCAACACTTTCGGAAGCCGCTCCGCGATGTCCGACGGCATCTCGACATCGAACGGGTCCCAGGCCAGAGTCAGAGATCGTGGCCCATCGGCGTCGAGCAGCACCCACGCGCAGCGTCGACCGAGTTCGTCGCAGGTGCCGTCGACCAACAGGCCGCCGGGTGCCAGGCCCGACAGAATGCGGTGCCAGGCACCGGGAACCGCGTCCTCGGGATATTGCCGCAGCACGTTGAAGGCCCGCACCAGATTCGGTCGCAGTCCGGCCAACTCGAAGCCGCCACGGGCGAATTCGACGCCGCCGCTTCCTTCGACCACCCGCGCGGGATCGATTTCCAGACCGGTGACTCGGAGATCGGGCCTGACGGTTCGAAGTCGGCCCGCGAGTTCGAGAGTCGTGTTCGGCATCGCCCCGTACCCGAGGTCGACGACGAGGGGGTCCGGTGATTCGCGCAGGACGCGTCGGACATCGGGATCGTGCATCAACCACCGGTCGCTGCGACGCAACCGATTGATGCCGGTGGTGCCGCGGGTGATGACACCCTCAGGGGCAGGAGTGGAGCCTGCGGAACGACCCGGGTGGGGAGTGGAGCCTGCGGAACGACCCCTGTTCGGACTGTTCAGGGCTAGGCGTTCTTCTCGAGCCAGGTGGCGGTCACTTCGCCCTCGCCGCGCCACAGGTCGATGAGGTTGACGAGCATCAGTTGCTCGAGTTTGCCGCCGATGAACGGCAGGAACACCTTGGCCTCGGAGGACGTCCGCAGCGTCGAGCCACCGTTGGTGGGGAACAGTGACGTGGTGCCCTTCAGTGAGCCGGGTCCGGCCGGAATCGACGCGTCGTAGTGCCCCGCAGTGGTTTCCCCGTACGCGTCGAAATGCACGTTGCGGGTGATGACCATGTCTTTCTTCATCACCGTCTGTGCGATGTCGGGCAGTTCGGTACGGGGGATGACGTGGTGCATCACGATGTCGATTCCGGCGTCGGACACCTCGAAGCTCTTCAGCTCGTTCTCCGAATACTTACGCATCTCCTCGATACGCGCGTCCCAGTGCTCACGACTGGACAGCGCTGCATAGACCTGCTGCGTCGAGTGGGTGAACCGGGCGGAGTAGTTCATTCGGCGAGCCATAGTGCGCCAGGTTACCCAGGAGTGGAGCCTGCGGAACGACCAGGCTCAGCTGCTTGCTTGCGCGGCGATCCAGTTACCGGTGAAGTCCTGCTCGTTGTCGATGAGGGCGAGGACCTGCTCGCTGATCATCGCTTCGATCTTCCCGCCGAAGATGGGGACCTTGACCTCGGTGGTGCCGGCCAGCGCCACGGTGGTCGTCTCGCCCTTGCCGTCGAGGCTGGTGGTGCCGGCGATGCGCGCAGGTGCTCCTTCGACGGTTGCTCCGAAGGTGCCCGCGGCGTGGGTGCCGTCGAACTGTCCCCAGCTCTCGGTGCGTTCGATGATGAGGTCGCCCTTCTTGAAGGCTGTGACCGCGGACGGCAACTCTTCTTCGGGGACCGACTGGGTCATGACGACGTCGATGGTGCCGTCGCCGACGGTGACGCTCTTCAAGCTGGCACCGGGGCCGCCGATCTGCTCGATGCGGTCCTTCCAGTACTGCTCGGACGTCAGCGCTGCGTGGACCTTGTCGGCGGAGGCGGGCACAGTCGAGCTGTGCTCAATAGGGCGAGGCATCCCCGCAGGTTACCGGGTGACTGAGGACGTTCGTGCGCGACCGGTAGCGTGAGAGTCCGTGCCTACTGCAATTTCCGAACTCACCACCATCCGGGTGGGTGGCCCAGCCCGTGAATTCACCGTCGCGACGAACGCTGACGAGTTGGTCTCCCTGGTGCGTGACGCGGACCGTGCAGGGACGGATGTGCTGGTCATCGGCGGCGGATCCAACCTGGTCGTCGGCGACGACGGGTTCGACGGCCGGGTGGTTCGGGTGACTGGCTCGCGGTTGGAGATCGACGGCGAGCGGGTGACCGTGGACGCCGGTGTCGAGTGGGATGCCGTCGTACAGGCGACGATAGATGCCGGGCTGTCCGGGATGGAAGCGCTGTCGGGGATTCCTGGAACGACGGGCGCGACGCCCATTCAGAACGTCGGGGCCTACGGCGCGTCGACGTCGGAATTGCTGCACAGCCTCACCGTCTACGACCGGCAGACGCAAGAGACGGCAGTGTGGACGCCGGAGCAGTGCGGATTCGGAACGCATCGGTCGTCGGTGTTCAAGCGATCGTCGCGCTACGTGATTCTGGACGTGACGTTCGCGCTGAAGAAGACCACCGAATCGCTGCCGGTGCGCTACGCGGCGTTGTCGGAGCGGCTCGATGTGCAGATCGGCGACGTCGTTCCGGTACCGGACGTACGTGCAGCAGTGCTCGCGCTGCGCGGTGAACGTGGGATGGTGCTCGACGCGGCCGATCACGACACGTGGAGCGTGGGGTCGTTCTTCCTCAACCCGGTGTTGCCGGAGGTGCCGGAGCAGGCAACCCACGCGCCGAGCTTCCCCGATCCGGCCGGCACGAAGATTCCGGCCGCCTGGCTCATTCAGAACTCGGGATTCCCTCGGGGCTACGGCACCGAGTTCGGCCGCGGTACTGCGGCCCTGTCGACCAAACATGTACTCGCGATCACCAACCGGGGTGGGGCCACCGCGTCGGACATCATGGCTCTTGCCGCGCACGTCCGAGACGGTGTGCGAGAGAAGTTCGGGGTCACGCTGACCCCCGAGTGTGACCTCGTCAACTGCGCTCTGGGTTAGGGACGCTCGAAACGGCGCATACGATGGAGATTCGAGAGTTCGGCTCGTAGGAGGTAAGTCAGTGCAGGTCACCAGCGTGGGGCACGCGGGATTCCATATTCGGACCGAGGCGGGGAGCATCCTGTGCGATCCGTGGGTGAACCCGTCCTTCTACGCGTCGTGGTTCCCTTTCCCCGACAACTCGGGCCTGGACTGGGACGAGTTGGGTGATTGCGATTACCTCTACGTCTCGCACCTGCACAAGGATCACTTCGATCCCCGCAACCTGGCCGAACACGTCAACAAGGACGCGACGGTCCTGCTGCCGGACTACCCGGTGCTCGATCTCAAGCACGAGCTGGAGAAGCTCGGCTTCCACAAGTTCTACGAGACCACCGACTCGGTCAAGCACACGCTGACCGGGCCCAAGGGCGATCTCGACATCATGATCATCGCGCTCCGCGCGCCTGCCGACGGCCCGATCGGCGACTCCGGCCTGGTGGTGTCCGACGGGAAGACCGTCGCGTTCAACATGAACGACGCGCGGCCGGTGGACCTGGACATGATGACCGAGCAGTTCGGTCCCGTCGACGTCCACATGCTGCAGTATTCGGGCGCGATCTGGTACCCGATGGTCTACGACATGGTCTCGCGGGCGAAGCGAAACTTCGGTATCCAGAAGCGTCAGCGACAGATGGATCGTGCGCGTCAGTACATCGAGCAGGTCGGCTCCACGTGGGTCATTCCGTCCGCGGGCCCGCCGTGTTTCCTCGATGACGAACTGCGCTCGCTCAACGACGTCTACGGCGACCCGGCCAACGTGTTCCCGGACCAGATGGTGTTTCTCGAGCAGATGCGACTGCACGGGCACGACAAGGGTCTGCTGATGATTCCGGGCACGACGGCCACATTCGAGGGTTCGGATCTGAAGTCCCACGAGCATCCCATCCCCACGGCCGACGCCGAAGCCATCTTCACCACCGGCAAAGCCGACTACATCGAGGAATACGCCCAGCGTCAGGCGTCGGTCATCGCAGCCGAGAAGGCCGGCTGGGCACCGGCCGAGGGTGAGCCGCTGCTCGAGCCGCTGCGCGGACTGTTCGAGCCGATCATGGCTCAGACGGATCTGATCTGTGATGGCATCGGCTACCCCGTCGGGATCACGATGGGTGACGAGACGGTTGTGCTGGACTTCCCGAAAAGGATTGTCCGAGAGCCTATCTCGAACGAGAAGTTCCGATACAGCTTCACGATCCCGCCGGAACTCGTACGCACCGCAGTGCGTGATCAGGAGCCGGACTGGGTCAACTCGATCTTCCTGTCCACCCGGTTCCGGGCCCGACGCGTCGGCGGGTACAACGAATTCCTCTACACGTTCTTCAAGTGCCTCACCGACGAACGCATCGCCTACGCCGACGGCTGGTTCTCCGAGGCGCACGACGACACGGCCACCATCACGATGGGCGGCTACGAAATTCAACGTCGCTGCCCGCACCTGAAGGCGGACCTGACGAAGTTCGGCATCGTCGAGGGCAACAAGCTCACCTGCAACCTGCACGGCTGGGACTGGAACCTGGACTCGGGCCGCTGCCTGACGTCGAAGGGACACGAGCTGCGCTCGCAGAAGCTCTGACTCGTCGTCGACGGTTCGCTGTGAGACTGCCCCCAAAAACAGTGGGAAATGTGGGGTAGTTCGCAGACGCAGGTACGTTGGACAACGTGCATGAGCAGGTAGAACAGACAAAACGGACGCGCATGGTGTGGTTGGTCACCGTGCTCGTTGCACTGGTTGCGTTAGTAGCCGGCTGCACCGTCGGATCGGGCGACAAGAGCCCGGGTGCTTCGGCACCGACAACCGAGGCAGCGCCCGTCGCGCAGATCACCCAGAACCCGGCCGAGGGTGCCACCGACGTCAGCCCGGTGGCACCGATCTCGGTGTCGGTGACGAACGGATCGCTCACCCAGGTCGAGTTGACGAACCCGGACGGCAAGATCGTTCAGGGGGCACTGGCACCCGACAAGGCGTCCTACGCCGTCACCGAGCCACTCGGGTACGGGGTGAAATACACGTGGTCCGGTTCCGCCGTCGGCGCGGACAACAAGACCGTGCCGATCGAGGGCAGCTTCACCACCGTCGAACCGGACAGCCGCACCTCGGTGAGCACCAACATCGGCGACGGCCAGGAAGTCGGCATCGCAGCGCCGATCATCCTGCAGTTCGACTCGGCGATCGAGGACAAGGCAGCCGTCGAGAAGGCGCTGACCGTCACCACCAACCCGCCGACGCCCGGTGCTTGGGCGTGGTTCCCCGACGACAACGGCTCGCGCATCCACTGGCGCCCCACCAACTACTGGACGCCCGGCACGACGGTCTCGGTGAGCGCCAAGCTCTACGGCGTGAACTATGGCGACGGTGCCTACGGGGCCGACGACGTCACCCTCAACTTCAGCATCGGACGCAGTCAGGTCGTCGTCGCCGACGCCACCAGCCACCGCATGCAGGTGGTCCGCGACGGCGCGACGATCATGGACATTCCCGTCAGCTACGGCGAGGGCAACGAGGATCGCAACGTCACCCGCAGCGGCATCCACGTCGTCACCGAGAAGCACGAGGACTTCCTCATGTCGAACCCGCCGTTCTACGAGAACGTGCGCGAACGCTGGGCGGTGCGTATCTCCAACAATGGCGAGTTCATTCACGCCAACCCGCTGACCACCGGCGTGCAGGGCGCATCGAACGTCACGAACGGATGCATCAACCTCTCGACCGAGGACGCGCAGCAGTACTTCGGCACGGCGATGTACGGCGACCCGGTGGAGGTCACCGGCACCCGCATCGACCTCTCCGCAGCGGACGGTGACCTGTACGACTGGGCCATCGACTGGTCGACGTGGGAGTCGATGTCGGCGCTCCCTGCCGGCGGGGCACCAGCAACGACGACGCCTGCGACAACGGCACCCGCGACGACAACGGCACCTGCGCCCGCGGGGTAGAGCGCTGCGCGCATGTGAGTGGAACCTCGTAGCCCACTACGAAGTTCCACTCACATGGGTTACTTACGGGAGAAGCGCCCCGGACCGGCCTGATCGCGTGGCTTGATGATGATCTGGTCGAGATTGACGTGCGACGGGCGGGAGGCGACGAAGCCGATCACCTCGGCGATGTCGCTTGCGACCAACGGCGTGATGCCCTGGTAGACCGCGTTGGCCTTGGCCGCGTCACCGTCGAAGCGGACGAGTGAGAATTCGGTTTCCACGGCACCCGGTGCAACCTCGGTCAACCGCACCGGTTTGCCGAGCAGCTCGCCGCGCAGCGTCCGATGCAGTACGGCCTGAGCATGTTTGGCGGAGGTGTAACCCGAGCCGTTGTCGTACGCCTCGAATGCCGCGACGGAGGTGATGGTGACGATCAGGCCGTCGCCGGAATCGATCAGCTTGGGCAGCAACGCTTTCGTGACGCGCAGTGTGCCGAGAACGTTGGTCTCCCACATCAGCGCCAGTCGTCGAGGTCGGCGTCGATCACCGGGGCCAATCCCTTTGCGCCACCGGCATTGTTGATCAGGACGTCGACGCGGGGGATGACGGCGGTGAAGGCGGCCACCGAATCCTCGTCCGTCACATCGAGTTCCAGGGCGGTGCCGCCGATCTCCGAGGCCAGTTCTTCGAGTCGGTCGAGCCTGCGTGCGCCGATGACGACGTGGAATCCGTCGGCGGCGAGTTGGCGCGCAGTGGCCGCGCCGATGCCGGAACTCGCTCCGGTGACGACGGCGATGCGGGTATCGGGTGCGATGTGTTCGGGCGAGGTCATGGAGAAATTCTAGTTCGGGAGAAACAGCGCATCCGGACGGGCCCGATTGGACAATCGGGCTTCGAGTGCTAATTTTGGGTTCATGTCCGCCAGCGAGACCACCGCGATGCGGGTCACCTATGTGACCGCGTCCCTCGGGTCTCGCCTCCCGCTTCCTCGGGAATTGTGTTGCCTCGGCCAAGGAACCTGTCTCTAGCCTTCTCGCGCTACGGGCAGTCGATTCGCGTGACGTGGACCTCTCCGGTCCGCCTCACCCCTTGACCTGCATCACTTCGCTCTTTCGTCGACGTTGCACACGAGACGAGAGTTTTCCACTGCTGAGGAACACGACGGATGTCCGTATCCACGCTGCACCACCACTCTCGCCCCACCGCGCTGCGCTCGCCGGCGCGGTCCACCTCCCACGCCCCGCTGCGATCGCGGGTCCAGCTCGTCGCGCCCGATCTTCGGATTGTCGACAGTCCCGCGGCGTCGGTACTGCGGGTAGCATGCGTCGAGGGCCCGATCTCGCGTGACAGCGCCGCGCGCACAACGGGTTTGAGCATTGCCACGGTCAATCGTCAGGTGTCTGCTCTGCTCGGCGTCGGATTGCTGCGCGAGCGCGCAGACCTCACGGCCGCCGGTGCGATCGGACGACCCCGCGTGCCGTTCGAGGTCAATCACGAGCCGTTCTCGACCATCGGGATCCATATCGGTGCCGTCGTCACCGGGATCATCGTCAGCGACCCGCGCGGAAAGATCCTGGGGGCTGTGGAGATTCCCACGCCCAGCGGGTCCGCCGATGCGGCGCTCGCCTCGATCACCCGCAGCGCCGGGGCCTTCGCCGGCAGATGGCATCGGCGCACCCCACTGTGGGTGGGGGTTGCCCTCGGCGGCCGTGTCGACACGACGACCGGCACCGTTGATCATCCGCGTCTGGGCTGGGAGAACGCCCAGGTGGCGGGCGTCATCGGCGGTGGGTTGGGGCTACCGATCTCTGTTTCCGGCCACGTCGAAGCGATGGCGGCGTCGGAACTTCTGCTCGCGCCCCGCGTATCGGACGCCGCTGCTCCGCCGAGCAGCACCGGCACCTCGCTCTACTTCTATGCACGCGAAAGCGCAGGCATGGCGCTGACGATCGACGGCCGCGTGCACACTCCGTCCAGCGGACCCGGGTCGATCGCTCACCTGCCCACCGGCTCGTCGGTGCTGTGCAGCTGCGGCAACCGGGGCTGCCTCGAAGCGGCCGTCAGCGATCGCGCGATCGTGACCGCGGCGATCGACCGCAGAATTTTCGCGAGCGTAGCCCGCGGAGCCCGGCCGACTGTCTCCGCCGTGTACCGAGCCGCGACCGACGGCTCGGAGGCGGCCCGGGAATTGCTCGTCGAGCGGGCCGTCACGTTGGGTCGGACGGTCGCCCTGTTACGCGACATGTTCAATCCGGATCGAGTGGTACTCGGTGGCCAGGCGTTCACGGCGTACCCCGCCGGGATTCCGCACGTGGGGGAGGCCTTCGCCGCCAATTCGACGTTGCCGCGCAGGGACATTCGGGTCACCGGATTCGGCGACCGGGTGCAGGAATTCGCCGCAACGGTGGTTTCGCTCAGTTCCCTGTACTCGGATCCACTGGCCTCGATGCGCCGAGCAGCCGCGTAAGTTGACCCCACATGAGCACCCCTGCAGCAGGACCGGTTCGGCAGGCCACCGGCATCGACGGAACGAACATCGTCTATCGCGTCACCGGTGACCCGGCGGCGAGACCGCTGGTTCTGCTGCACGGGTGGGCACAGAGTTCGGCGTGCTGGGGCGACGGGCTGCTGGCCGATCTCTCCTCGCGCTACCGCGTCGTTGCCGTCGACCTGCGTGGACATGGCTACTCCGATGCCCCCGCGACTGGATACGACGACTCGAAGATCTGGGCCGGGGACGTGGCCGCGGTGCTGGACGCCGAGAACATCACCGCAGGCGCAGTGCTGCTGGGCTGGTCGTACGGCGGGCTGGTGATCTGCGATTATCTCGCAACCCACGGCTCGGACGCGATCGCGGGCATCGTGCTCGTGGGCGCGATCACGAGTATCGGCAGAGGCGAGGCAGGCGGACGGGTGGGCACGGCCATGCGGGCGGCGATCCCCGGGGCGATGGCCGAGGAACCGCGTATCGCGATCAAGGCACTGGGTAGTTTCGGTAACGCGTTGACGGGCCCTGTCGAGGGAAAGGGCACCGAGGCGCAGGCCCTGTTCGGGCTGACCCTGTCCACCCGGCCGAGGGTTCGCGCCGCGTTGTTCGATCGCGCCGTCGGCCACGACGAGCTGCTGCGCAACCTCGATGTCCCCGCCTTCGTGCTGCACGGAACCGACGACACCGTCGTCGATGTCTCGGCCGGTCGGCACGCCGCGGACCTCATTCCCGGAGCCGGCGCGTCGTACTGGGACGGCGTCGACCACGGCCCGTTCGTCGCCGATCCCGAGCGCTTTCTCGGCGAGGTGAGCGAATTCGTCGACGGTCTGGACGGGTGAGCAAAAGCGCAGGCCGTGCGAAGCGGCAGACGTGGCGACGTAATGTGGAGGCGTGCACGCTGAAGAAGTGACTGGACGCCGGCTGAACAGGGTCGCTGTGTTGTCCTTGCATACCTCCCCGCTGGCGCAGCCCGGAACGGGCGATGCCGGGGGAATGAACGTCTACGTACTGCAGAGCGCCAAGCAGTTGGCCGAACGCGGCGTCGAGGTCGAGATATTCACCCGCGCGACGTCGTCGAGCGACGCGCCGGTCGTCGAGGCGGCTCCCGGGGTGCTGGTACGTAACATCGTCGCGGGGCCGTTCGAGGGTCTGGACAAACACGACCTGCCCACTCAACTGTGTGCGTTCGCGGCCGGGGTGCTCCGCGAGGAAGCTCGGCACGAGCCCGGCTACTACGACCTGGTTCATTCGCACTACTGGCTGTCGGGTCAGGTGGGGTGGTTGGCACGTGACCGCTGGGGAGTGCCGTTGGTGCACACGGCGCACACCCTCGCCGCCGTCAAGAACGCGTCCCTGGCTCAGGGCGACGCACCCGAGCCCGCGGCCCGTCAGATCGGTGAGCAGCAGGTGGTCGCCGAGGCCGATCGATTGATCGCCAACACCACCGAGGAAGCGAAATCGCTCGTCGAGATCTACGGGGCTCGGCAGGAGTCGATCGACGTGGTTGCCCCGGGAGCCGATCTGGCGCAATACAATCCGGGAGACAAGCGGTCCGCACGTGCCGCACTCGGACTCTCGCAGGACGAGGCCGTCGTCGCGTTCGTCGGGCGGATCCAACCGCTCAAGGCCCCCGACGTTCTGGTCGCAGCGGCTGCCGAAGTGCTGCAACGACATCCGAGCATGCCGCTGCGGATCCTGATCGTCGGCGGGCCGTCCGGCAGCGGGTTGGACCGACCCGACAGTCTGATCGATCTGGCCGATACGCTCGGGATCACCCCGCACGTGACGTTCATGCCGCCGCAGCCGTCCGCGCGCCTGGCGCAGGTGTACCGAGCCGCCGATCTCGTGGCGGTGCCGAGCTACAACGAATCGTTCGGCCTGGTGGCGATCGAAGCCCAGGCCTGCGGAACACCGGTTCTCGCAGCAGATGTCGGCGGGCTCGGTGTCGCGGTGCGATCCGGTGAAACCGGGCGACTGGTGCAGGGACACCGCATCACGGACTGGGCCGACGCGTTGGCGTCGATGCTCGTCGATCGAGCGGCGTTGTCCGAGATGGCAATTGCCGCACCGCTCCATGCGCGAAACTTCTCGTGGGAACACACCGCGGACGGCCTGATCGAGAGCTACCGGCAGGCCCGATTCCACTTCGATCGAGGCGAGGCACCGAGTGAATTCTCGCCGCGACGAGTCCGAGGATTGTCGAAATTGCGCAGATCGGGAGCAGTGACTGCATGAGCGAAACCGCCGAACTGATCGACCGGGTCCTGAAGGATCGCGAACTGGACTACACGCGGCGCGGCGAGGTGTTCACCGTCGAACTGCCCGGGGAACGCAAACTGAAGACGACGACGATGTTGACCGTCGGACACCACGGGGTGCGCATCGAGGCGTTCGTCTGCCGCAAGCCCGACGAGAACTTCGAGGGCGTCTACAAATACCTGCTGCGTCGCAACCGTCGGCTGTACGGAGTGCATTACACGATCGACAAGGTCGGCGACATCTACCTGGTGGGCCGAATGTCGTTGCGCGCCGTCGACGGTGACGAACTCGATCGGATCTTCGGTCAGACCCTCGAGGCGGCCGACGGCGACTTCAACGTGTTGCTCGAGCTGGGATTCGCGGAGTCGATCATGCGCGAATGGGCCTGGCGTGTGTCGCGCGGTGAATCGCTCGCGAATCTGAAGGCGTTCGAGCACCTGGTGGCCAGTGGCAGCAGCGACGAGCCGGAACATCCGTAACTCGCCGGAAACGGCTGGGTATTGCCCTCGGTAACGTCCGGTTCCTAGCCTGAGGTCATGACCAGGCCCGAGGACACTCGCCCGCCGCTGCTGCAGATGTTCGGCTACGGCATGCAGCACATCCTGTCCATGTTCGGCGGTGTCATCGCCGTCCCGATCATCGTGGGCGGAGCAGCGGGCCTGTCCGGGGCCGATCAAGCGCTGCTCATCTCGTGCGCGCTGTTCGTCAGTGGTGTCGCGACCGTGCTGCAGACCGTCGGAGTTCCCTTCTTCGGCTCGCAACTGCCGCTGGTGCAAGGCATCTCGTTTGCATCGGTGTCGACGGTGCTGACCATCATCGGCAGCGCCGAGGACGGTAGAACCGGACTGCGCACGGTCCTCGGGGCCGTCCTGGTGGCCGCGCTGATCGGTTTGGCCATCGCCCCGTTCTTCTCGAAGATCGTCCGCTTCTTCCCACCCCTGGTGACCGGAAGCATCATCACCGTCATCGGGCTGTCGCTGATGCCGGTCGCCGCACGCTGGATCACCGGCCAGGAAATGGTGGGCGGTGCGCCGAACCCCCAGTACCTGGACCCCGGCAACATCGGACTGGCGATGTTCACCCTGCTCGCGGTGCTGGTGATGACCAAGATCAAGGTGCTCTCGCGCCTGTCCATCCTGCTCGGGCTCGTCGTCGGGACGATCGCAGCACTGATCGTGGGCAAGACGGACTTCGGCGGCGTCGGTGATGCCGCGGTGGTCGCGGTGCCCACCCCGTTCGCCTTCGGCTCGCCGATCTTCGCCGTCGGCGCGATCGTGTCGATGACGATCGTGATCCTGGTGGTGATGGTGGAGACCACGGCCGACATCCTGGCCGTGGGAGAGGTCGTCGGAACCGACGTCGACTCCCGACGTGTAGGCGACGGATTGCGCGCAGACATGGTCTCCTCGGCCGTCGCCCCCATCTTCAACACGTTTCCGGCGACGGCGTTCGCACAGAACGTGGGACTGGTTGCGATGACCGGCATCAAGAGCCGCTTCGTCGTCGCCCTGGGCGGCGGCGTGCTTGCGCTGCTGGGTCTTTCGCCGGTTCTCGCGGCGGTGGTCGGCGTGGTTCCGCTGCCCGTGCTCGGCGGTGCCGGAATCGCCCTGTTCGGAACCGTCGCCGCCAGTGGAATCCGCACCCTCGGCAAGGTGAACTACGACAACAACGCCAACGTCGTCATCGTGGCGGTGACCTTGGCTTTCGGTCTCATTCCTGTTGTTGCGAGCGACTTCTGGGACGAGTTCCCGGACTGGTTCGTCACGGTGTTCCATTCCGGAATCAGTGCCGCAAGCATTGTCGCAGTGGTGCTCAACGTATTCTTCAACGTATTCAAGCCCGGTACGCCGTCGAATCCATCGGTGGTCGCCGCGGGCCCGGCAGTGATGGTGCGCGAGGACGAAGCACGGGTACTCGGCAAAGGCGGAACCTTGACCGGCAAGGTCGCGCCCGACACCGATACCTGAGTGAAATCCTGCGCACCCAGGTTCGCGCGAGTACCGTCCCGAAACAGACGAAACACACATCGATATTGGAGGACATCTTGTCATTCGTTACCCGCACGAGTACGCGGAAGGCAGCACTCGGCGGCGTCGCGTCGCTCGGTGCCATCGCCCTGATCGCAGGCTGTGGATCCGCACCCGAGAACGAAGGATCCGGCGGGGGCGGCTCGAGTGACTTCCTGCCCTGCATGGTCTCCGACAGTGGCGGATTCGACGACAAGTCGTTCAACCAGCTCGGTTTCGAAGGACTCACCGAGGCAGCAGGCGAGCTCGGCGTCGAGCCGCGCACCGTCGAGTCCACGTCGCCCACCGACTACGCCCCCAACATCAACAACCTCGTCGATCAGGGCTGCAACCTGATCGTCACCGTCGGATTCGACCTGGCCGACGCCACCAAGGTCGCGGCCGAGGCCAACACCGACATCGATTTCGCGATCATCGACGACTCCTCGATCGATCTGCCGAACGTCAAGCCGCTGACCTACGACGCGTCGCAGTCGGCATTCCTGGCCGGTTACGCCGCCGCCAGCTACAGCAAGACCGGAGTCGTCGGCACCTTCGGCGGCTCGCAGCTGCCGACCGTCACCATCTTCATGGACGGTTTCGCCGACGGTGTGAACTACTTCAACGAGCAGAAGGGCAAGGCAGTCCGCGTCATCGGCTGGGACGTGCCTTCCCAGAACGGCTCGTTCACCGGCGGATTCACCGCCAACGAGGTCGCCAAGAACACCGCCCAGGGCCTGATCGACCAGAACGCCGACGTCATCTTCCCGGTCGGTGGACCCATCTATCAGAGTGCGGCGCAGGCCATTCGGGACTCCTCTCGTCCGGTCGCGCTGATCGGTGCGGATGCCGACGTCTTCGAGTCGGACCCATCTGTCGGCGACCTGCTGCTCACCTCGGTGACCAAGGGCCTCAAGACCAGTGTCGACGAGGTAGTGGCCAACTCCGGTGCAGACAAGTTCGACAACAGCCCGTACGTGGGCACCCTCGAGAACGACGGCGTCGGCATCGCGCCGTTCCACGACTTCGAGTCCCAGGTCGACCCCGCACTGCAGGGCGAACTGGACACGATCAAGGCCGGCATCGTCGACGGGTCCATCACCGTCGAATCGCCGTCGGCACCCAAGTAGCCTCGGTCGTAAAGGGATATGAAGCTCGAACTTCGCGGTATAACCAAACGATTCGGCTCGTTGATCGCCAACGATCACATCGATCTGACGGTCGAATCCGGCGAGATCCACTGCCTCCTCGGTGAGAACGGCGCAGGCAAGTCCACGTTGATGAACGTGCTCAGCGGCCTGTACCGCGCCGAGGAGGGCCAGATCCTGCTCGACGACGTCGAGCAGAACTTCGCCGGACCGGGCGAGGCGATGACTGCAGGAATCGGCATGGTGCATCAGCACTTCATGCTGATTCCGGTGTTCACCGTGGCCGAGAACATCGTGCTCGGCAACGAAACCACCTCACTCGGTGGACGACTCGACCTCGTGGCAGCACGAAAGCTGGTACGAGAAATATCCGCGAGGTTCGGCTTCGACCTCGACCCCGATGCTCTCGTCGACGATCTCCCCGTCGGCGTTCAGCAACGGGTCGAGATCGTCAAGGCGCTCTCTCGAGAAGCCAAGGTGCTCGTGTTCGACGAGCCCACGGCCGTGCTGACGCCGCAGGAAACCGACGATCTGATGCGGATCATGCGGGAACTTGCGGCGTCGGGCACCACCATCGTGTTCATCACCCACAAGCTCCGTGAAGTACGCGAAGTAGCAGACAAGATCACCGTCATCCGGCTCGGCAAGGTCGTCGGCGAAGCGAAGCCGACGGCAGGCAACACCGAACTCGCCGCGTTGATGGTGGGACGTGATGTGCAGCTGACCGTTTCGAAGGAACCGGCCGAGCCGGGTGCTGCAGCATTGGTCGTCGAGAACCTGTCGGTGTTCGACGCCCAGGGCAACAAGACCGTCGACGACATCAGTCTCGAGGTCGCCGCGGGAGAAATCCTCGCCATTGCCGGCGTGCAGGGCAACGGGCAGACCGAATTCGTCGAGGCGCTACTCGGCTTGCAGGAGAACGTATCCGGAAAGATCGCCCTCGACGGTCGCTCTCTCGTCGGGGCGACAGTTCAGCAGGTGCTCGACGCCGGCGTCGGGTTCGTGCCCGAGGACCGGACCGTCGACGGCCTGGTGGGGGAGTTCTCGATTGCCGAGAACCTGATGCTCGACCGCTCCATCAGTGAGCCGTTCGTGCGGCGCGGAGCGGTACAGCGGGAGTATCTCGACACGTTCGCGTCGGAGAAACTGAGCGAATTCGACGTGCGGGCACCGGGAATCGGAACCGCCGTCGGACGCCTGTCCGGTGGTAACCAGCAGAAGGTGGTACTCGCACGCGAACTGAGCCGCGATCTGCGACTGTTCGTCGCCGCGCAGCCCACTCGCGGAATCGACGTGGGATCCATCGAATTCGTACACAAGCGCATCGTCGCCACCCGGGATTCGGGGATCCCGGTCATCGTGGTGTCGAGCGAACTGGACGAGGTCGCCGCACTGGCCGACCGCATAGCCGTCATGTATCGAGGAGCAATCGTGGGAATCGTCCCCGGGGATACGTCCCGCGAAACACTCGGATTGATGATGGGCGGCGAGCGCGGTGAGTGAGACCGAGCAGCCGTCGAAAGCTCATGTCGTACTTCGGCAGATCTTCACCGGCAGTGCGATCATCTCGGTTCTCGCGGTCCTGCTTGCGCTGATCGTCGGTGCCGTCCTCATTGCCGCGACCAACTCCGGCGTCCAGGAATCGGCCGGCTACTTCTTCTCCCGTCCGTCGGACATGCTGACGGCGATCTGGGATTCGGTGTCCGGCGCGTATTCGTCGCTGTTCCAGGGGTCGGTGTACAACTTCCGTCGTCCCGGGTTCGAGAACGGCATCCGGCCGTTGACCGAGACGCTGACATTCGCGACACCGCTCATCGTCGCCGGACTCGGTGTGGCCCTTGCCTTTCGGGTCGGTATGTTCAACATCGGTGGTCGTGGCCAGATGCTGATCGCCGCCGCATGCGCGGGCTGGGTCGGTTTCGGGGTGAGCCTGCCTGCCGGCATTCATCTGCTGGTGGCCGTTGTCGCAGGCGTTGTCGGCGGCGCGGTCTGGGGCGGCATCGCCGGATTTCTCAAGGCCCGCACCGGTGCTCACGAGGTGATCGTCACGATCATGCTCAATTACGTTGCGTTCTATCTCATCTCGTACCTGCTGCGTACCCCCGGTGCGCTGCAGGCTCCGGGATCGAACAATCCCAAGACGGCCCCCATCGAATCGACGGCCGTGTTCCCGAAGCTGTTCGGCGACAAGTACAACCTGCATCTCGGGTTCGTGCTGGTCATCCTCGTGACGGTCGCGGTGTGGTGGCTGCTCGAACGATCGAGCCTCGGATTCCGATTCCGTGCCGTCGGTGAGAACCCGCACGCGTCACGCGTCGCCGGAATGAACGTCAACCGCATCTACCTCTACGCGATGATCCTTTCCGGAGCTCTCGTCGGCCTGGCCGGCGTCGCTCAGGTGCTCGGTACGGTCACCACCGGCTTCAGTGCCGACATCGACGCCGGTATCGGATTCGACGCCATCACCGTGGCCCTGCTCGGGCGATCCAAACCGTGGGGCGTCTTCTTCGCGGGAATCCTGTTCGGCGCGTTCAAGGCCGGCGGGTTCGCCATGCAGGCGGCCGAGGGCGTACCCATCGACATCGTGCTCGTCGTGCAGTCGGTGATCGTGCTGTTCATCGCCGCACCGCCGTTGGTGCGAGCGGTGTTCCGATTGCCCAAACCCGGTGAAGAGAAACTCGCCAAAGCCGAGACCGCGAAGGTGGGTGCACTGTGACCACCTCCGTCGACTCACCCGCAGAGACGGTCCTCGGTCGTAGTTGGAAGGTGCCCACGATCCTCGGGGTCGTGACACTGCTGGCGTTGGTGCTGTTCGTGGTCCGAAAAGGCTCGGGCACCAGTACATTCGCGCTGGCCTCGGAAGACGACTTCTTCGCACTGCCCGCCGTCGGCGTACCGTCGTACGGCGCCGGCCTGGTCGTGGTGGTACTACTGGCCGTCATCACCGGCTACGCGGCGCTGTTGGCGTCGCGTTACCGGTCGACGCCGCTGTGGCTGCTCGCCGTGTTCGCAGTGCTGTTCGTGTTCGGATTCCTCGCGTGGGCCGCGGACGGGGAGACGATCCCCGTGCCCGGATTGCTCATCGGCGCAGTCGCTTTGAGCACACCGCTGATCTTCGGTGCGATGGGCGGAGTGATCTCCGAGCGCGTCGGCGTCATCAACATCGCCATCGAAGGGCAGCTACTGGCAGGGGCTTTCGTCAGCGCCGTCGTCGCGTCGATCACCGGTTCGACCTACGTGGCGTTGCTCGCCGCTCTGGTCGCAGGCGCACTGACGGCGTCTCTGCTGGCCGTGTTCTCGATTCGCTACTTCGTCAATCAGGTCATCGTCGGTGTGGTGCTCAACGTGCTCGTCGTGGGACTGACGAGCTTCCTGTACTCGGTGGTGCTCACCAAGAACGCCGAGACGCTGAATTCACCACCGCGCTTCGCGCGCATCGACATTCCGGTGCTCTCGCAGATTCCGATCCTCGGGCCGGTGCTCTTTCGGCAGACGCTCATCGTGTACCTGATGTACATCGCCGTGGCCCTGGTGTTCTTCGGTCTGTTCCACACCAAATGGGGTCTGCGACTGCGCGCGGTCGGTGAGCACCCACAAGCCGCCGACACCGTCGGGATCAACGTCGCCCGAACGCGGTTCTGGAACGTCTGCCTCGCCGGTGCCATCGCCGGGCTCGGCGGTGCGTATTTCACGCTCGGGTCCGTCGGGGCCTTCGGCAAGGAGATGACCGCAGGTGCCGGCTACATCGCACTCGCCGCGGTCATCTTCGGCCGATGGGATCCGGTGCGGGCCACCCTGGCCGCATTGCTGTTCGGCTTCGCGTCGAATCTGCAGAACGTACTGGGCATCATCGGGTCCCCGGTGCCGAGCGAGTTCATGCTGATGCTGCCGTACGTGGTCACCATTTTCGCCGTCGCCGGCCTGGTGGGCCACGTGCGAGGACCGGCCGCGGCGGGCAAACCGTACGCGTCCAGGAGTTGACGGTTTCGCCATCTGACTCAGCGGTAGGGTCGCTGTCCGATGTGACCGCTTTCACTGTAAGGTTCGATCATTGTTGCCGCAGTTTTTCGAAGGAGAGCCATGAGCTTCCGCAGTCCCTTTCCCGACGTCGAGATCCCGAATCTGAGCGTCTACGACTTCCTGTTCGGGTCCATCGCCGAGTCCGATCTGGACAAGCCTGCGCTCATCGACGGCACGTCGGGTGACGTCACCACCTACAAGAGCCTGATCGGCCAGGTCGACGCGATCGCCGGGGCGCTCGCTGCCCGTGGGCTCGAGGTCGGCGACGTCGTCGGACTGCATTCGCCGAACGTCCCCGCATTCGCTTCGGTGCTGCACGGCATTCTGCGTGCCGGCGGAACCGCGACGACGATCAATGCGCTCTACACCGCCGAGGACATCGCCAAGCAGCTCACCGGCTCCGGCGCGAAGTTCCTGTTCACCGTCTCCCCGCTGTACCCGCAGGCCAAGGCCGCCGCGGACAAGGTGGGTATCGACGCCGATCACGTCATCGTGCTCGACGGTGCCGAGGGCCACCCGAGTCTGCGGGACCTGCTCACCCAGGGCGCGCCTGCTCCCGAGGTCTCGTTCGATCCGGCGACGCACGTTGCCGTGCTGCCGTACTCGTCCGGCACGACGGGTGTGCCCAAGGGCGTCATCCTCACGCACCGCAACCTCGTCGCCAACGTGGCCCAGATGGAACCGCGCGTGGGCATCGACAGCAACGACGCGATCCTGGCGCTGCTGCCGTTCTTCCACATCTACGGCCTGACGGTGCTGCTCAACATCGCCCTCAAGCTGCGCGCGCATCTGGTGACGATGCCGAAGTTCGACCTCGTCGAGTTCCTGCGCATCATCCAGGACCAGAAGCTGACCTACCTGTTCATCGCCCCGCCGGTGGCCGTCGCGCTCGCCAAGCACCCGATGATCGATCAGTACGACCTCTCGAGCGTGCACACCATTTTCTCCGGCGCGGCCCCGTTGGACGAGGAGCTCGGCAAGGCCGTCGCCAAGCGCTTGAACACGCGGGTGCGTCAGGGCTACGGCATGAGCGAGCTCAGCCCGGTCAGCCACGCGATCCCGTTCGATCGCGACGACATGCCGCTCAGCTCGGTGGGCCAGCCACTGGCCAACACCGAGAACAAGCTCGTCGACCCGGGCACGCTCGAGGAAATCGAGCTGCCCACAGAGGGATTGAGCAAGCCGGGCGAGCTGTGGGTCAAGGGACCGAACGTGATGGCGGGATACCTGAACAATCCTTCCGCCACCGCGGAGACCCTCGACTCCGACGGTTACCTGCACACCGGCGACATCGCCGTCGCCGACCACGAGGGTGTCGTCTACATCGTCGACCGCCTAAAGGAACTGATCAAGTACAAGGGCTACCAGGTGCCCCCGGCGGAGCTCGAGGCGCTGCTGCTCACGCACGAGGAAATCGCCGACGCGGCCGTCATCGGTGTTCTCGACGACGAGGGCGAGGAAATCCCCAAGGCGTTCGTCGTCCGCCAGCAGGGTGCCACGATCGACGAAGAAGGCATCATCGCGTTCGTCGCCGAGCGCGTCTCCCCGCACAAGAAGGTCCGACGCGTCGAGTTCATCGACATCGTGCCGAAGTCTGCGGCCGGCAAGATTCTTCGTAAGGATCTGCGGGCCGCGGAGGCCGGAAAGTAATACTCCGTTCCATGACAACACCCCGTCCCACACTCAGTGGGGCGGGGTGTTGTGTTGTGGCGCAGACGTTTCGATAGTGCGCACCCATTTTTCCGACCGCGCGACCCTCCTCGGGCGCAAACATGGGCGCTCAGTCGGTAGCAGGGGTGTGAGGTTGTCGTGGAACCGCGCTCGAATCAGCCGGGTGCACTCATCGCCGGGCATCGGGTGAGGCGGTTGTATTCGTCCAGGGTGGTCAGTGGGGGACGGTCGACGAGAGACAACGGTGCCACGCTCATCGAGAGCTGAGTTCCGGTGGTGGAGAACGTGGTGAACCCGGCTCCGGAATCGCTCAGGCCCAGGCGCGAGAACATCGTGGCGATGATCTGCCGACTCATGACAGCCAACTCCGACGTCGGCCGATTTCGATGCCGTCGGGTTCCCAGTCCGACCTGGCCGATCGCGCCGATACCCAACCGGTCGCACGTATCGAGCAGTACACCGATCTCGACTCCGTAGCCGGGGGCGAACGGAAGTGCTTCCAGGAGGCGACGAGTCGCGGCGTATTCCCCGCCCAACGGTTGGAAGACGCCGGCGAGTTCGGGCCGAAGCGCCGTCAGTAGAGGACGTACCGTCAGCTGCGTGACGCGGCCGCCGCCGTCCTCGTCGGTGGTGTCACCGATCGTCAGCGGCCGACGGTAGAAGCCTTTGACCAACTCGACGTCGTCGGACATGACCAGTGGACCGACGAGGGAGGGAACGAAGTGCGAACCGGGATCGACCAGATCGGAGTCGACGAACACCACGAGGTCGCCCGAGGTGGCGGCCACTCCGCGCCACAGCGCTTCACCCTTGCCGCGAACCACGGGTGTGCCGGGTAGGGCGGCCTCCCTGGAGACGACGGTGGCACCGGCGCAGCGGGCCCGCGCCGCGGTGCGGTCGGTCGATCCCGAATCCAGCACCACCAGCTCGTCGATCAGGCTGCCCAGATGGGGAGTCATCGAGGCGATGACGCCGGCAACGGTCTCTTCCTCGTCGAGAGCGGGCAGCACGACCGAGACGGTCCGGCCACGTTTGGCCCGGATGATGTCTGCCAGTGGCCACGGAGAGCGGGCCCAGGTGGCAGCCAGAGCCGGAGTGCCCGCAACGTCGGTTCGGTTCATCGCTTTTCCTTCGTCATCGCTCGAGGAGTGCACGGCTCAGGACGGGCCGGTCGGCAGCCCCAACGACGGTGCGATCACCGACCACGAATCGTGCAGATCCTGTTGCCAGTAGGCCCAGGAATGGGTCCCGTTGGGTCGGAAGTTGTAGGTGGCCTCGATGTTCAACTCCTGCAACCGTTTCCGCATCTGTTGCGAGCACACATCGGTCGTCGCCTCGATCACTGCGCCGACGGCGAGTTGCTGGGCTAGCTTGCCGTAATCGCTGCCGATACCGGGGCCGCCCGGCACGTCGAACGCACCGGGCGCTCCCGTTCCGGACGAGATGTAGACGGCCATGCCGCGCAGCCCCTCGGCATTGACGTAGGGGTCGTTGGCAATCCAGTCGGCGCTGCCCTGTGGTCCCCACATGTTGGCGGTCGACCCACCGCCGCGGGCCTCGACGACGGACCTGACGTACATCGCACCCACCGGGTCGCTGGTGCGTGCGCATCCACTGAACGCGGCGACGGATCGATACACCGAGGGATGGGCGATGGCCAACTGCAGAACGGACGTGCCTGCCATCGATATACCGGCGACCGCATTGGCCCCGTTGCCGTCGAGCAGAGCATCCATCACCGGAGGAAGTTCGCGACCGAGGAAGGTGGACCACATGTTTCGGCCCAGTACCGGATCGTCGTGCAACCAGTCGGTGTAATAGCTCGCAGCGCCGCCCCGCGGAACCACCACGTTGACGTTCTTGTCTCCGAAGAAGCCGGCGATGTCGGTCTGGTCGAACCAGCTGCTTCCCCCGTCACCGCCCGCCGCTCCGTTGAGTAGATAGAGCGTGGGTGAACCGGGCTGTGCCGACCGAAATACGTCGAGCTGGATATCGCGGTCCATGGCTGCCGAATGCACCCACACGATGTCTCGTCGGTCGGCAACTCCCTCGACGCCGACCACCGACGAGACGGTGTCGGCGAAAGCCGACCCCGGTGCGCTCGACAGGAGAACGACGACGGTGGCGAGCACGCTCAGAGCCGACAAGGTCGCCTGACCGAGGCGAAATCGACTGGGCATCAACGGTTCCTGACATTGTGGGAGCCGCGCACGACAAACATCCGGCGAGCGCGATGTGCCTTTGGACGGTAATGCGAATCACTGGTGTCGACAACAATGTTGACGATCCTTCAGTTCTGACACAGATATCCCGCGAATCGTTGTCAATTTTCCAAAATGCTCGTCGACGGGGTTTCTCGGCCTCTGCCCGGGTGATGCACTGGCCCCTCCGACGCACCTCGCCGCGTCGAATCGCTCTGTCTCCTTCGAAAGGTTGTGTCGTGGTCGCATTCGGACTCATCGACGAGTGGAAGCCCGCTCCAGGACCGCTCACCACGTGGTCACCCACCGTCGCCTCACGAGCTGCTGCCGCGGCTGCGCCCGTTCACCCGGCACCGCCCTCGCACATCCAGCAGGCGTATCTCGAAGGCGCCTACCGCAACCGGGGATCGTCGTTCCGATTCTCCCGGCTGTGCCTGGTGACGTTCAAGATCGAAGGCACGCTGGACCGCACCGCGATGGGACGAGCATTCAACACGTTCGTCACCCGACACGATTCGTTCCGTAGCTGGTTCTCGACGACGGCCGAGGGTTCGACGCGCCACCTCGTCGACGTCGCCGACATCGCGCTCGAAGCGACCGATTTCGGAACGCCTGCGGACTCCGAGGCCATTCGGCGTCACGTGCAGGACAGCACGCCCGGTCCCGAGAGCTGGGACTGCTTCTCGTTCGGAACGATCGAACACGACGATCACTTCGTGGTGTACGCGGCGGTCGATCACCTCGACACCGACGGCATCTCGCAGGCCCTGACCTACTACGAACTGCGCCAGCTCTATCGCAACGCGGTGACGGGGGAGTCCGACGGCCTGTTCACCCCGGGCAGCTACCTCGAGTACTGCCAGCGCGAACGCCTCGAGAGCGACGCGACGACTCTCGAGAGCCCTGCGGTTCGGACCTGGATCGACTTGGTCACCGACAACGGGGGCGATCTGCCGACGTTCCCACTTCCGTTGGGACGCAGCAGCATCGACTACACGCGGACCTCGCACAGCTCGTTCCCGTTGTTCGACGGTGCCACCGCGCAGGCAGTCGACGAGGCGTGTGCAGCCGTGGGAGTCAAGTTCATCGGCGGAATCTTCGCCGCCGCAGCGCTGGCGGAGTACGAGCTCGCCGGCCGGGGCAGCTACCTCGGTCTGACGCCCAAGAGCACGCGGGCGACCCCGGGCGAATTCGCGTCGATCGGGTGGTATTCGAGCCTGATTCCGGTGCAATTCGACCTCGGTGAGCAGCCGACGTTCCGTACCCTCGCAGTGCTCGCACAGGCAGCATTCGACTCCGGAAAGTTGCTGGCGAACACCTCGTACCACCGGGTGCTCGAGCTGGCCTTGCCGGAACACGGAATCACGACGCAGCCGGGATGGACCGCGCCGATGATCTCGTACGTCGACGTTCGCAAGTTGCCGGGCGAAGCCGAATTGGATGCGGCGGGAGCGGGTCTGTACGGCAACCGCGGCAGTTCCGAGGAAGTCTTCATGTGGATCAACCGCTTCGAGGACCACACCGGCGTCGAGTTCCTGTACCCGGGCACCGACGAGGCCGATCGTTCGATCGACCTGTACTTCTCCAAGATCTCCGAAATCTACGCCGCCGTGGTCGACAAGGGCGACTACATCCCACAGCCACCCGAGGCTCACGTGTTGGCCCACGAGCTTCCGGACGTCAGCAGGGTATGACGCTCCCTCGCCGCGGGTCGTGGCTGACGCTGGGTGCCTGCCTGCTGGCCGTCACGATGCAGATGATCGACGTCACCGCCGTCACCGTGGCGTTGCCGACGATCGCGCGTGACCTCGACGCGTCGGGCACCCAGCAGGTCTGGATCCCGACGGCGTATCTGCTCGCCTTCGCCTGCGCGCTGCTCACGATGGCGCGCGCAGGTGAGGTGTTCGGGCGCAGAACGGTATTCGTCACCGGCACTGCGCTGTTCGCCGTGACATCGGTGCTCTGCGCCTACGCGCCCACGGTCGAACTGCTCGTCCTCGCTCGCGTGCTGCAGGGGCTCGCGGGAGCGGCGATGTCGGCGCAGACGGTGGCGATCGTGACAGCGGCCTACTCCGGCACGCGGCGCACCACCGCGTTCGCGCTGTACGGTGGCACCGCGGGGCTGGCCGGGCTCGCCGGGCCGTCCATCGGCGCAGCGCTGCTGCACCTCGACATCCTCGGAACCGGTTGGCGAGCACTGTTTCTGATCAACGTCCCGATCGCGGCGGCGGCGGTCGTTCTCGGCCGCAGGTTCGTGGCATCGGGTACCGAGCAGGTCCCGGCCGGACACGGCGGGCGGTTCGACCCGGTCGGTGCCGTCCTGTGGTCGATCGGGGCCCTGCTGATCGTCTGTCCCGTCATGATCAGCTCGAGTGTCGCCGCAGCGTTGCCCGCGGCTACGCTCGGTCTGACGACGCTGGCCGGGTTCGCGATGTGGGAGCGTCGTCGACGTGCTGCAGGAGCACACGTCATGGTGAACATCGGCGTCTTCGGTGAGCGAGGATTCTCCGTGGGATGCGCCGTATCGGCTCTCGTGTACGGGACCTTCACCGGGTTCGTTCTGACGATGTCGGTGACACTGCAATCCGGACTGGGGGAGAGCGCGTCGACGGTGGGAGTGATCACTGTTCCCTTCGCGCTCGGGGCAGTGCTCGCTTCCGTGGCCGCGCCGATCTCGTTCCACCACTGGGATTCTCGCGTCGTTGCGGCCGGCGCGGCCGCCATGGGACTGGCTCTGCTCGTTCTCGGCGTCACCACAGAATACCTGGACCGTGCCGGCTTTCCCTGGTGGGCGGTCGTGCCGCTCGGGGTACTCGGCGCGGGTCTCGGGTCGGTGATCGCGCCGTTGCAGAGCACCATCGTCGCGGGGGTGGCCCCGCACGCCATCGGCTCGGCCTCGGGAATTCTGCCGACCGTCCAACAAGTGGGATCGGCTGTGGGAACCGCGGTGACCGGGGCCCTGTACTTCGGTCTGCTTCCTGCGGAGCCGGTTGCCGCGGACTATCTGGCGTCTCAGCGGACGGTGTTGTTCGGGCTGGCCGCGACCATGGTGGTGGCCACCGCATTCGCGGCCGCGCTGCCCCGCGGCGTCATCGAACGCAGCTCGTCGATGGTCTCCCAGGGTGTGCCGTGAGTATTCGTAAGTGATTGTTCCGCAACAGTATCCGACAATGTCTCACCCGGACCAGGAGTTCGGGCCGATCGAAATCGAGAAGAGTTACACCATGTTTCGCACCCTCGTGACCTCGACACTCGTCGTCGGGTTGATGTCGCTGTTGTTCGTATCTGCTCCCCATGCGTCGGCTGCGCCCGGTGATCCGGCCCCGGTACCCGGCACGTTGTATGCGGCGCCTGCGGACCTGAACGGGAAGAACAATGGCGATGTCGTTGCCAGTCGGCGGTTTTCGAGCCCCCTGTATCCCGGTGCCGACATCTGGCAGCTCCAGTACCGGTCGTCCGATTCCCGAGGCGACGCCATCGCCGCAGTGACAACGGTTCTGGCACCGACGAACCGTGCACCCGGTGGGCCTCTGCTGTCGTATCAGCCGTTCGTCAATGCGCTCGGATTGCAGTGCGCACCGTCGGAGTCCCTGTTCGGTGCCGACCCGACGACCGGTGTGCAGGAACGTGAATTTCTCAACCTCGCGCTGATGCGTGGATGGACCGTGGCGGTACCGGACCACCTCGGGCCGAAAAGTGCGTACGGCGCAGCCAAGTTGGGCGGACAGATCACGCTCGACGGCGTCCGCGCCGCACAGCGCGTGCCGGAACTCGGTTTGGTAGCGAGTCCGGTAGGTATGGCCGGTTACTCCGGCGGCGGTATGGCGACGGCGTGGGCCGCGGCGCTCGCTCCCAGCTATGCACCCGAGCTGAACATCGTGGGTGCCGCAGCCGGAGGTGTGCCTGCGGATCTGGACAACATTGCTCGCGCGTTGGGTTTTCAGCCCCATCAGGCATTCGGTCTCGCGTTCGCGGCCGCCCTCGGACTCGAACGCGAATACCCGGATCGCCTGCCGATCACCGCGCAGCTCAATCCCACCGGTCTGGCGTTGAAGGATCAGGTGTCGAATGCGTGCACGCCGGTGATCCTTGCGACCGGAGCCTTCAAGAGCGCGCTGGCGGTCTCGACCACTACGTCGTTGGTGGACAGCCCCGAGGCGCAGCAGATCATCGACGAGAACAGTCTGGTCAAGTACGCCGGTGTGCCGACGGCACCCACACTTCTGTGGGGAAGCGACAACGATCCGCTCATTCCGATCGGTGCGTTGCGTGACACTGCTGCTCGGTACTGCGCGAGTGGTGCCACACTGCAGTTCGACGTCGTGCACGCACCGCAGCACATCCAGGCTGCGTTCGAGGGCCTTCCCGCGGCACTGACATTCCTGGACAACAGGTTCCGGGGTGTCGCGCCGCCGACGAACTGCCTCCGATGAGACGACTGGCAACCGTCGTCGCTGCTGTGACGACGGCACTGGTCGCGGCTTCCGCGCCCGGATATGCAGCGGATCTTCCGGTCCTGGCACCGCAGGCGCTCGGCGACTTCTCGGTGCAGACTCGGTACTTCGACGTCGTAGTGGGGCCGGAACACGACCAGCACTGCACCGTCGTCGGAGATGTGTACGTTCCTGTCGGGCTGGGACCGGACCACCGAGCTCCAGCCATTCTGACCAGCAACGGTTTCGGCGGATCCAAGGACGACCAGGCCGGTGCCGCTGCCAGATTCGCCACTCACGGCTACGTGGTTCTGACGTACTCGGCTCTGGGTTTCGGCGGCTCGACATGCAAGATCTACTTCGCCGATCCCGATTACGACGGCATGGCCGCATCGGCTCTGATCGGCTATCTCGCCGGTGCGAGCGGCGGGGTGTTCACCGATCCCGCACGGACGGTGGCCGCCCCCGCACTGGATGTGGTTCGCCTCGACGCGCCGGGTGACCCGCGCGTCGGCTACCTCGGCGGTTCCTATGCCGGCGCAACGGGATTGGCGACGGCGGCGGTCGATCCACGATTGGACACCGTCGCGTCGATGATCACCTGGAACGATCTGGCGCGGTCGTTGGCACCGGACGGGGCCGGCCGCAGATCCGTCGGGCCGGTCAAGAGCGTGTTCGGTTCGGCATTTCTGGCCGCCGGTGCCGTTCTGACCGGACCGGGCGGATACGCCGTCGATCCGGCACGGGCACAGGGGTGCCCGAACTACGCCCAGTGGGTGTGCGACGCCGCGTCCGCCTTCACGGCCAATCGCGAACCCGACCCGGGAACTCTGGCGGCGATGCGTCATGTCTCACCGGTGGACTATCTCGATCGAGTCGATGTGCCGGTGTTGCTCACGCAGGGGCAGAAAGATTCGCTGTTCAGTCTCGACGAGGCCGCAGCTACATTCGAGGCCCTGCGGGCGCGGGGAGTGGAAACGTCCATGGTCTGGCACTCGTGGGGACACAACGATCGCAAGGGTTATCCGGGTGAGTTCGACATCAAGGCCCCCGACCCGTTCACTCAGCACGAAGCGGCACTGGTGGGCAATTGGCTCGACCGACACCTCAAGGATCGTGACGTCGACCCAGGACCGGCTTTCACCTACTTCCGGGACTGGGTGCCCTACACCGGCGTCGCGTCGCCGGCCTACGTCGAATCCGAGACATTTCCCGTCGGTGCTCGCCGCACGTTCCGTTTGTCGAATGGATCACTGGCGGAGGGGGATTCGTCCAACGAAGTGTGGACGCAGACGATTCGGGGTGCAGGTGCGTCGATGCCCACCACGTTCGGACTGTCGAATCTCGCGGCCGAGTTGCCCGTGCCGCGGGTCTCGCTACCCGGCTCTGCCGCGCACTGGACGACTCCGCCACTGACCGAACCCATCGACGTCGTCGGCTCACCGGAACTGTCCATCGGTCCCACGGTGTCCGGTCCCGCGACCGTCTTCGTCACCGTGCTCGACGTAGCACCCGACGGTGCGCGGAGCCCGATTCACGGACTCCTTGCACCCGCCGTACTCACCGGATCCGGTGAACCGGTGACCATCTCGCTACCGAGCATCGTCCATCGATTCGACCGCGGTCATCGCGTCGCCGTCGAGATCACCGCGTCGGATCCTTCCTTCGCAGGTGGGCCGGGCCCAGCGGACGTCACCGTGTCCTCGATGGATCCGATCAACCAGCTTTCTCTTCCCGTAGTCCCGTGATCTTCGATTTTGCTCACCCGAAAGGCTCGCTGTGATCCGAAAGTTCTTTACCCTGGGGTCCATCCTGGTGGCACTCTGCGCGTCCCTGTTCGCAGTGGGCACAACAGCTTCGGCGGCTCCCGCGCCGACGGCCCCGGATCCGGACGTCTTCTACGCGGCACCGGCCGACATCGCCGATCACGCGCCGGGTGACATCCTGGCCAGCCGACGGGCCGACGCCTGGATGTACCCCAACACCGACATCTGGCAACTCAAGTATCGGTCCACCAACTCCGCAGGTGCACCCGTCGCCGCGGTGACGACCGTGCTGATGCCGCGAGGCAAGGGCGCGGGAACCCCACTGGTGTCCTATCAAGCCGTCATCAATGCTCTGGGCGTCAAATGTGCACCGTCACATGGTCTTTTCACATACGAGATCGGTGAAGCGCCGAGCCTGTACGTCGGTATGGTCGCCCGCGGGTGGGCGGTTGCGGTGCCGGATTACCTCGGCCCGACCGGAGCCTACGGAGCCGCGGAGTACGAAGGTCGTTTGACGCTCGACGGTGTGCGGGCCGTGCAGAACTTCGAGCAGTTGCCGCTGAAGGACAGTCCCGTTGCTTTGCTGGGTTACTCGGGAGGTGCACTGGCGACCTCGTGGGCCGGTGCCATGGCACCCACCTACGCGCCGGAGCTGAACATCGTGGCCAGCGTGCACGGTGGAACCCCGGCTGACCTGGGATTGATCGCACAGAACCTGGGTTACAGCGCGATTCCCCACCCCGCCTTCGGAATGGCACTCGCGGCATCACTGGGACTCGAACGTGAATACCCGACCGAATTCCCCGTCTCGGAGAACCTGAATGCAGCGGGCCTGGCCCTGCGAGATCGCGTGAGCAACGAATGCAGGCGCCCCATCATCATCGGCGGAGCGTTCAAGAGCGCAAGAGATCTGTCGAACGTCGACATCGCGTCCCTGCCCTCTGCGCAGGCGGTACTGAAGAAGAACAGTCTCGTCGACTACGACGGCGTCCCCACGGCCCCGGTGTACATCTGGCATGGAATCAACGACTTCATCACCCCCTACGCACCGGTGAAGGAGACGGTCGACCGCTACTGCGCAGCCGGGGCAACCGTGCAGTTCCGGGCGTATCCGCTCGCCGAGCACTTCAGCGGATCCATCGTCGGACTGCCCGAGGCCTACGCCTACGTGGACGCACGATTCCGAGGAGAGCCGGCACCGTCGAACTGCGGCTGATGCCCGCTCGGTGGTGACCTCACACCGCATTTGTCGACTGCGCGCCCTTGCTCCTGAGTGAGCGGGGCGCGCAGTCGGTAGTAGGTGTGTGAGGTTGCCGGGGAACCGAGTCGGGGCTCGCCGCGTCCAACCAGTTGTGAGAGCAATAGGGCGCTGGGTGACGGGTGTGGTCGGACTGATGATGCTGGTCGCCGGATGTGGTGAGTCGACGCCGAGTGCCCCGAATGCTGCGTTGCCGACGTCGACCAGCGTTGCGCCGATCGCCACCGAGCCCTGGGATCCATGCACCATCCCGGACAATGCCGTCGAGGCCGCGGGATTGGATGTGGAAAGTAAGGAACCGGCCCTCCGTGGAGGAAACTCCGCGACATCCGAGTGGAAGGTGTGCAGTTGGAAGAACCCTGACCCCGGATCTTGGTTCTACGTCGGGGTGTTCTCTTCATTTCACGATCTCGGGTATTTGAAGCAGAACGAACGCTTTCAGGAATTCGGCGACGAGGTCGACGGTGGAGTGGAGTTCCGGAGGGCCGGCCAGGCGGTCGAGGTCAATTGTGGCATTGCGAATGAGGTCGACGGAGGAATCGTGTACTTCATTCTTGACGGACGCGGTTCTCGGGCCCCGCTGGGCGACCCGTGCGTCGAACTCGACCGAGTCGCCAACGCGCTTCACGAGTTTCTGCCACCCCGCACGAACTAGACCGAATTCAGGAGATTCACTGTGGCTACTGGCTCCGAACACCTGTGGAATGCCGTGGAGAGGTGGCGTGAGCTGTCCGATCAGGCGGAGGCAGGAGTCCTTGAAATACCCGACGAAGTCGCGTCTCGTTGCGACACGGTGTGCGCAAGTTACTTGGACCACCTGGATGACATGTTGACCAAGACCGCTTATCTCGTCGATCTCGACGCATTCGGAACGCTTCCTTCAGCTCGACAGCTGGGTCGCAAGTTCAAGCGACTGGCCGATGGTGAGGAACGGTCGGCGGCTGTTGCGATCAGGCAACATATCGAGGTCGTCGAATTGATGCGCTCGGTGTTTCGTCGCTATTTCGTCGACACCGAAGAGGTTGATCAGAGCGTGGGAGCTCGGGTCGGCGAGATCGGGGCGGCGCTGGGGGAGTAGTCGCGCAACCTCACACCCTTTCTCCGGACCTCGCACCCCCGCTATGCGGGGAACCCCGGCGCGCGGTCGTCACAAAGGGTGGGAGGTTCCGTGAATCGCCAACGCCATACCGTCGACCCTGCCCGAAATGTCCGTAAAGGCAACTACGGCAACGCAATCACGACAACATTCGCGAATCGGATGCCATACTCTGCCTTCGTGAATCTTTCCACGGCCCGGCTGGTACAGATGCTTCCGCGCGATCCGAACGAACCGCATCGCGCGGCGAGTCCACTCGAATTGTTCTTCGACCTCGTGTTCGTCGTGGCCGTCAGTATCGCGGCGGTGCAACTACATCACGCGCTCACCGAGAACCACGTCGCCGACGGTCTGCTCAGCTACGCCCTCGTGTTCTTCGCGATCTGGTGGGCGTGGATGAACTTCACGTGGTTCGCCACCTCCTTCGATACCGACGACTGGCTCTATCGAACGCTGACCGTCGTACAGATGGCCGGCGTGCTGGTGCTCGCCGCCGGAGTCGAATCAGCGTTCGTGGACAAGGACTTTGCGGTCGTCGTGTTCGGCTACGTCGTGATGCGCGTGGCGATGGTGACGCAATGGGTTCGAGCGTCTCGGACCGGTGACTACAAGAAGACCGCACTGACATACGCGACAGGCATTGCGGGCGTTCAAGTTCTGTGGATTCTCTGGCTGGTGCTGTTCGACGGCACAGCCGCCATCGTCTTGTTCTTCGTCCTGGCAGCCGCGGAAATGGCGGTTCCACTGATCGCCGAACGCAGCGGGTCGACGCCATGGCACCCGCACCACATCACCGAACGCTACGGGCTGTTCACGCTGATACTGCTCGGCGAGAGTCTGCTCGCATCGGCCAACGCCATCATCGAAGCGCTGCACGACGAGACGGCTCTGGCACCGTTGATCTCGATTTCCGTCCTCACCCTCGTCGTCACCGCGAGTCTGTGGTGGATCTACTTCTGGCCGCCGCATCACCGGGCCATCGGAAAGTTCGGCAACTCGCTGATCTACGGCTACACGCACTACTTCATCTTCGCGGCGGCGGGCGCGTTCTCGGCCGGCATCGAGGTCGAGATCGACGTGCTCACCGAACACAGCAAGCTCGGCGACGTCGCCGCGTCGTTCACCGTCACGGTTCCGATTGCGATATTCGTCCTCGGAGTGTGGCTGATCGCCATCCGCGCCCACGCGGATCGCGTCGTCAACATCGCAGTTCCGGTCGGTGCCGTGCTCGTGTTGTTCGACCCGATCATTCCCATCCCGATCACCCTCACCGCGGTCGTCATGATCGTCGTCGTAGGCGTGCTCGTCGCACGCGGGCCACGACCCCCAGCGATAGGTCGTTCCGCAGGCTCCACTCCCCAGCGTCCCGCATGAGAAACTGACCACATGAGTATCGGAACCCTGATTCTGCTTCGTCACGGCGAGAGCGAATGGAACGCGTCCAACCAGTTCACCGGCTGGGTCGACGTGCGACTGACCGAGAAGGGCGAGGCCGAGGGCAAGCGCGCCGGCCAGCTCCTCGCCGAGGCGGGCGTCCTGCCCGACCTGCTGTACACCTCGCTGCTGCGCCGCGCGATCAGCACCGCGAACCTCGCGCTCGACGCGGCCGAGCGGCACTGGATCCCCGTCGTGCGCGATTGGCGTCTGAATGAGCGGCACTACGGCGCACTGCAGGGCTTGAACAAGGCCGAGACCAAGGACAAGTACGGCAACGAGCAGTTCATGCTGTGGCGTCGTAGCTACGACACCCCGCCGCCCGCCATCGAGGTCGGCAGCGAGTTCAGCCAGGATGCCGATCCCCGCTACGCCGACCTGGACAGCGTTCCGCTGACCGAATGCCTCGCCGACGTCGTCGAACGGCTCATCCCGTACTTCGAGGAGACGATCGTCGCCGATCTGAAGGCCGGCAAGAACGTGCTCGTCGCCGCACACGGCAACTCGCTGCGTGCACTCGTGAAGTACCTCGACGAGATCTCCGACGCGGACATCGCCGAACTGAACATCCCCACCGGCATCCCACTGCAGTACGACCTCACCGAGGTCGACGGCAAGCTGAAGCCGACCAATCCGGGTGGCACCTACCTGGATCCGGAAGCAGCGGCTGCGGGTGCGGCTGCCGTGGCAAACCAGGGCGGTAAGTAACTCCGCCACGCACAAACCGGCAGTTTGTCGAAACTGCAGGTGAACGAACGAAGAACACTGCCGACGAGGGCTATGACGACCAGGGAAATGCCTGCACCCTGCGTATGTGAGCCGTCCATCGAACGTACGATTCCGGTGTGAGTGTTGCATCGGCCGTACTACTGGCAATTGCCGCGGCCTTCGTGGGATACCTCGTCGGCGGTGTTCTGATCCCGTACCTCAACACTCGACACTCGGAGCGCCGCCGCGCCACCTCCGGATTGACGATGTCGCAGGTACTGGACCTGATCGTGCTGGCGTCGGAGAGCGGTATCGCCGTCGTCGATCAATTTCACGACGTCGTGTTGTCGAATCCTCGGGCCGAGGAGCTCGGACTGGTGCGTAACCGTTCCATCGACGAGCGGGCGTGGGCCGCGGCGACGAAAGTGCTGTCCGACGGCAATCCCGTCGAAGTCGATCTCAGTGCCAAGGCCCCCCGGCCCGGCCGCGACAAGATCGCCGTTCGGTGCGTCGCGAGACTGCTCAGCAAAGAGGACCGACGGTTCGTCGTTCTCTTCGCCGACGACGATTCCGAGCAGGTACGGATGGAGGCCACGCGTCGTGACTTCGTGGCCAACGTCAGTCACGAACTCAAGACACCGGTCGGTGCCATGAGCCTGCTGGCCGAGGCGCTGCTCGAATCCGCCGACGATCCCGACTCCGTCCGGCACTTCGGCGGCAAGGTCGTCGCCGAATCCAAGCGCCTGGGCAACATGGTGACCGAGCTGATCGCACTGTCGCGTCTGCAGGGGGCCGAGAAACTGCCCGACCTGGAAGTGGTGGACGTGGACACCGTCGTCAACGAGGCGATGGACCGGTCCAAACTCGCTGCCGAGAACGCGGGCATCTCCGTCACCACCGACCACCCGAGCGGGCTCGAAGTACTCGGCGACCAGGCGCTACTGGTGACGGCGCTCGCCAATCTCATCCAGAACGCGATCGCGTACTCCTCCGACGGTTCGCCCGTTTCGGTCAGTAGGGCATTGCGCGGCTCGAACGTCGCGTTCGCCGTCACCGACCGAGGAATCGGTATCGCCAAGGCGGACCAGGAACGCGTCTTCGAGAGATTCTTCCGCGTCGACAAAGCTCGGTCGCGGGCCACCGGCGGGACAGGCCTCGGCCTTGCCATCGCCAAACACGTCGCAGCCAACCACAACGGCAGCATCTCGCTGTGGAGCAAGCTGGGCACCGGATCCACCTTCACCCTCCAGATCCCCGCGTACTTCGAAGAAGAAGACGACGCCGCGGTTACAGAAAGAGAGAATCAGTGACCAACGTTCTGATCGTGGAAGACGAAGAGTCGTTGGCCGATCCACTGGCCTTCCTGCTCCGCAAAGAGGGGTTCGAGGCCACCGTCGTCGGCGACGGACCGTCGGCTCTGGCCGAATTCGATCGTGCCGGCGCGGACATCGTGCTGCTCGACCTGATGCTTCCCGGAATGAGCGGCACCGACGTGTGCAAGCAATTGCGTTCGCGCTCAGGCGTTCCGGTGATCATGGTGACCGCGCGCGACAGTGAGATCGACAAGGTCGTCGGGCTCGAACTCGGTGCCGACGACTACGTCACCAAGCCGTATTCGGCCCGTGAGCTGATCGCTCGTATCCGCGCCGTACTGCGCCGCGGCAGTGACGCCGAGGTCGATGGCGGCACCGACACCGGAGTGCTCGAGGCCGGGCCGGTGCGGATGGACGTCGAACGCCACGTGGTGATGGTCGGATCCGATCAGATCACGTTGCCGCTCAAAGAGTTCGACCTACTCGAATACCTGCTGCGCAACTCCGGCCGGGTCTTGACCAGGGGTCAGTTGATCGACCGAGTGTGGGGTGCGGACTACGTGGGCGACACGAAGACTCTCGACGTGCACGTCAAACGACTGCGGTCGAAAATCGAGACCGACCCGGCCAAGCCGGAGCATCTCGTCACCGTGCGCGGTCTGGGCTACAAGCTCGAGGGGTAGAGCCTGCGGCATGTGAGTGGAAAAGCGTAGTGGGCTACGAGTTTCCACTCACGTGCGGCGCCAGCCGCTACCGGCGCTGGGCCTCACGAGTAGCCGGATGTACGGCGATCAGACCCAGGCCACGGCGACGCTTGCACAGGGACGCCAATTCCTCGTACGCGGCCTTGCCGAGCAACTCGGTCAATTCCGGCTTGTACGACTCGAACACCTGCTTGGCTCCGACGTGCGCGTCGGGTGAGCCGGAGCAGTACCAGTGCAGATCGAGTCCGCCTTCGCCCCAACCGCGTCGGTCGTACTCGCCGATGGTGGTCTTGAGAATCTCGGAGCCGTCGGGACGCGTCACCCAATCCTGGGTGCGCCTGATGGGCAACTGCCAACACACGTCGGGCTTGACCTCGAGCGGCTCGATGCCTTTGCGCAGCGCCATCGAATGCAATGCGCACCCGATGCCACCCTCGAACCCGGGTCGGTTCTGGAAGATGCACGCACCCTTGTACCGCCGCGTGCGCAGAGATTGCTCGTCGTCGAGATCGTCGTATTCGACGTATCCCTTCTTGCCCAGACCCTTGTCCATCAGCTGCCAGTCCTGCGGCGTGAGCAACTTCACCGACTCGTCGAGCTTGCGTTTGTCGTCCTCGTCGGACAGGAACGCGCCGTGCGAACAGCATCCGTCGTCGGGGCGACCCTCGACGGTGCCCTGGCAGGCGGGGGTACCGAACACGCAGGTCCAGTTGGACAACAGCCACGTCAGATCGGCGGCAATGACATGTTCGGAGTTGTCGGGGTCGGGAAACTCGACCCATTCTCGCGGGAAATCCAACTCGACCTCTGCAGCGAACGACTGCTGCTCACGACCTGCTGTCACAAACGACGACGGTAGACCCAGTACCGTGGGGTTGTGCGATTAGGGGTGCTCGACGTCGGTAGCAACACGGTGCATCTGCTCGTAGTGGACGCACACCGTGGCGCACACCCGACGCCGATGAGCTCGAGCAAGGCGACGTTGCGCCTGTCGGAGAACACCGACGCGTTCGGCAACATCACTCCTGCGGGTGCCGATCGGCTCGTCGACGAGGTGCGTGAGTTCGCCGCCATCGCCGCTCGGTCGGGTTGTAGTGAACTGATGGCGTTCGCCACCTCCGCGGTGCGCGACGCCTACAACTCCGACGACGTTCTCGCGCGGGTTCTCGCCGAGACCGGAGTGGCCCTGGAAACCCTGTCGGGCGTGGACGAGGCCAGATTGACGTTCCTGGCCGTGCGCCGCTGGTACGGCTGGAGCGCCGGGCGCATCCTCGGACTCGACATCGGCGGCGGATCGCTGGAACTGACCAGCGGCAGCGACGAGAATCCCGACGTGGCGTTCTCCCTGCAGCTCGGTGCCGGCCGCCTCACCCGGGACTGGCTCGACGAGGATCCTCCGGGAAAGCGTCGTATCGCCGTGCTTCGTGACTGGTTGGATGCCGAACTCGCGACACCGGCCAAAGAACTGTTGGCTGCGGGGGATGCGGACCGTGCTGTGGGAACGTCGAAGACATTTCGTTCGTTGGCTCGCTTGACCGGTGCTGCGCCTTCCGCGGCCGGTCCGCGGGTGACGAGAACGCTGACGGCGAGCGGTCTGAGGCAACTCATCGCGTTCATATCGCGGATGACGGCCGCCGACCGTGCAGAATTGGAAGGCATCAGTGCCGACAGGTCACCACAACTGGTGGCCGGGGCGCTGGTCGCGGAGGCGAGCATGCGGGCACTGTCGGTGGAATCACTCGAGATCTGTCCGTGGGCGCTGAGGGAAGGTTTGATTTTGAGGAAGCTGGACACCGAAGCCGACGGCGATCTGGTGGGGAGTTCACGATGAGCGACGCCAACCCGGAAGACACCGGGCAGATCTCGGTCGCCGAGCTGTTGGCCAGAAACGGCCAGAAGACCAACCTGACGGCAGGAGGGCGACGCCGGCGAGGCGTCAAGGGCGGCATCTCCGTGGCCGAACTGACCGGGGAGATTCCCGTCGTTCGTGACGAACCCGGGGACCGCAGCGCACCCGTCGTCGACGAGCCGCGGGACGAAGCTCCCGATACCGCTGCGAACGAGACCACGAGCAGCGCATCCGACGGCGACACGACCACGTCGTCCAGGCCGCAACCGGCCCGGCCCCAGAGCGCACGCCCGACCCCGCACCAACCGGCAGGCAAGCGCGACAAGCAGCAGCCCGAACCGGAACTGCTGTCGGGCTCCACGACCGTCGCCGGAGACCTGCTCAATCGATCTCACGACGACACCGCGCGCGGGTTGCGGCCCGCTGCTCCTGCCGCGCAAGGATCGGAGCGACGCCCGTACGGGTCGACCCAGGCCGAGCAGGGACGGGCCCGTCGATCGGCGGGATTCCAGCCGCCGCGTTCGACCGAATCCGCCGAACCCAAGACCGACGTGACCTCGCGTGCGCCGCTCGTGGAGAGCCCACATGCCGCTCTCGTCGAGGTGGACGACCTGGCGAAGACCGCGGTCACCCCGCGCATCACGCGCGCTAACGAGGTCGACGACAAGAAGACCGCCGACAAGAAGACCGCTGACAAGAAGACCGCTGACAAGAAGACCGCTGACAAGAAGATCGCTGACGAGAAGGCCACTGATGGATCGGCCGACGAGGCCGGCACTCAGGTCATACCCGAGGTAGTCGACCTCACGAAGCCGACCACCGACGACGACCCTGCCGACTCGACGACCGCCGACCCGAAGACCGCCGACACCCCGAGTACCGGGTCGCGTGCCGATCGTCGCAAGTCGGCGAGTAAGGATCAGGCGAGCAAAGACACGGCGAGCAAGGACAAGTCCCCGGTCAAGGGCAAGGGCGGCGCGGTTCGGCAGTGGCTGGTGCTCATCGGGCAGGCCGTCGTGTCGATCGTCGTCGGTGCGCTGCTGTTCAAGGGCTTCGAGCAGCTGTGGGACGTGCTGCCATGGGTGGCACTGGTGCTGTCGGTGCTGGTCATCGTCGGTCTCGTCGCCGTGGTGAGGATTCTCCGGCGTACCGACGATTTGGTCTCGATCGTCATTGCCATCGCCGTCGGTGTGTTCGTCACGCTCGGTCCGTTGGCCTTCCAGCTCAGTACCGGTTGAGTTTCGACAACGATGGCGGCGAAGCGAATCAAGGTCGGATTGTCCACGGCCTCGGTGTACCCGCAGAACACCGAGGCAGCGTTTCGCTATGCCGCCGATCTGGGTTACGACGGCGTCGAACTGATGGTGTGGGCCGAATCGATCAGTCAGAACGTCGATGCGGTGGCTGCGCTGTCACGTGAGTACTCGATACCGGTGCAGGCCATCCATGCGCCGTGTCTGCTGATCTCACAGCGGGTGTGGGGATCGGATCCGATCGTCAAACTGGCCCGGTCGGTCGAAGTGGCCGAGAAGTTGGGTTCGGCGACCGTCGTCGTGCATCCGCCGTTCCGCTGGCAGCGCAAGTACAGCGATGGATTCGCCGATCAGGTGGCGGAACTGGAATCGAACTCCCACGTCGTGGTCGCAGTGGAGAACATGTTCCCGATGCGTGCCGACAGATTCTTCGGGCGCAAGGAGAAATCCGCCCAGCGGCTGGAACGACGCGGAGGCCCGGGAGCGGCGCTGTCGGCGTTCTCGCCGTCGTACGACCCGACCGATGTCGGTCACGGCCACTACACACTCGACCTCTCGCACACCGCGACGGCGGGCTCCGACGCACTCGAGATGCTCGACCGGATGGGCGACGGGATAGCGCACCTGCATCTGGCCGACGGACGCGGCGCGTCCGTGGACGAGCATCTGATCCCGGGGCACGGCAGCCAGCCCTGCGCCCAGGTCTGCACCGAACTGGTGCGGCGTGGATTCGACGGCCAAGCCGTCATCGAGATCAACACTCAGAATGCGCGCACGGTGCCCGAGCGTTCGTCGATGCTGGACCAGGCGCTGCAGTTCGCCCGCGCACACCTGTCCTGACTGCCGGTAAGTTGTCCGGAATGAGTTCCACCAGCCCGTTCCGGGCCGCAACCACACTGGTCCCACTCGACGTCTCCGCAGACACGGCGTCCTTCGCCGGTGCGATCGATTCCACCTGGACCATCGGCCCCAAAGTGCACGGCGGGGCGATGCTCGCCATCTGCGCGGCCGCGGCGCGTCAGCAGATCGTGCTGATCGACCCGGCCCAGGTCGAGATCCAGCCGTTGGCCGTCAGCGTCAGTTATCTGGCCGCGCCCGATCCCGGCGAAGTGGCGCTCACGACGATCGTGCGCAAGCGCGGCAGGCAGGTCTCGCACGTCGACGTCGAGCTGACTCAGGCCGGACGTGTCGCAGTGCGGGCGGTGGTCACCCTCGGTCGGCCCGACTCGGAGGAACCGAACCACGAAACCCCGTTGTCGCTGACGTCGATGGCCGCGGAGCCTCCTGCGGACACCCTCGCGGTGGCAGGCGATCACCCCATGGCGTCGATCGTGCACGTGGCCAAGGGCTGCGAGATGCGGATCGAACCGTCGTCGGCATCGTTTCTCACCGGTCAGCAGGGTGAGGCCGAAATTCGACTGTGGGTGCGCCCCTTCGCGGGCGACGAAGCAGACGCCGACACGTCGGTGCTCTTCGCGTTGATGGCAGGCGACATCTCGGCCCCGGTGACGATGAACCGCGGAATGTTCGGTTGGGCACCGACGGTCCAGCTGACGACATATCTGCGTCGCCGCCCGGCTCCGGGGTGGCTGCGAGTGGCAGCGACCAGCTCCGTCATCGGCAGCACCTGGTTCGAGGAGGACCACCTGATACTCGACTCGACCGGTGCCGTGGTGGTGCAGAGCCGACAGTTGGCGATGGTGCCGCGCTCGAACTGACATGGCAGGCTTGGCCGTATGACGAGAATTGCAGTGATCGGTGGCGGACGGATCGGCGAGGCATTGATTGCGGGACTCCTCGAGGCCGGTCACGCCGTGCGCGACCTCGTGGTCGCCGAGAAGTCCGAGCCGCGCGCCAAAGAGATCGCGAAGGACTTCGGAGTACTGACCGCCAGTGTCGCCGACGCGGCCGAGGGAGCCGACGTCATCGTGCTGGCGGTCAAGCCGGCCGACGTCGAAGGCGCACTGAATCAGATCACCAAGATCGAGCTCGACGGTGACCGCGAACAACTCATCGTCTCGCTCGCCGCAGGCGTGCCCACCGCCAAGTTCGAGCCCAAGCTCCCCGCCGGATTCCCGGTCGTACGGGTCATGCCCAACACCCCCATGCTGGTAGGGGAGGGCGTCAGTGTGCTGGCCCCGGGGAAGTACGCCCGCGCCGAGCACCTCGAGCTCGTGCGCTCCATCCTCTCGGCCGTCGGCAAGGTCGTCGTCGTCAAGGAACATCAGCTCGACGCGGTGACGGCCGTGTCCGGGTCCGGTCCGGCCTATTTCTTCCTGGTCGCCGAGGCCATGATCGACGCGGGAGTGGGCCTGGGATTGAGCCGGGATGTCGCGTCTGCACTCGTCGCACAGACGATGGTGGGGTCGGGAGCGATGCTGGATCGCTCGGACGAGTCCGCCAGCGAGCTTCGGTACGCCGTGACCTCCCCGGGCGGAACGACCGCCGCGGCGGTGCGCGAATTGGAGCGAAACGGCCTCCGAGCTGCGTTTTTCGATGCTCTCGGTGCAGCCAACGCCCGATCGATTGAGATGGGCATCACAGCAGAATAAAAAATCTTTTCCCCACACCCGTCGCAGTAACCCCATCTGTCCCTATAGGCTCGGGGGCAGCACGTGCGTGTCTGTTCGGCAGGAGGGGAAGCCTGCCGCATGAGACGTGCCGGAGGTAAGTGGATTGATGGCGTCTATAAACAAGCCGTCCAAGGGTTCGTCCCCGGACGGTCAACCGGCTCTGGCCGGAACACAGTTCCTCACTGTCGCCGAGGTGGCGACTCTGATGAGAGTTTCGAAAATGACCGTGTACCGACTGGTGCACGGCGGAGAGCTGCCCGCAGTACGGGTGGGTCGATCTTTTCGTGTGCACGCCAAGGCGGTACACGACTATCTCGAGACCTCGTATTTCGACGCAGGCTAGTGCACGTAGCTAGGTCGTAAGACCGGGCCGGTTTCGTAAGTCACGGCTCACACCGGTAGGATTGGCGTTCGTCGTGCCAGCCAGCCGGTGTGCAGCCGTGGGCGAGTACGTGGCCCCAGCGCCAGCTCGGTGACCAAGGTTGTTGGCTCGAAGCCTTCGGGCTTGGTTGTCAGGTAGGCGTACGCAAACGGCGTGCGCGAAAACGCTAGAGAAGAACGTGAGGACACCCGCATGGGTTCAGTGATCAAGAAGCGTCGCAAGCGCATGTCGAAGAAGAAGCACCGCAAGCTGCTTCGTCGTACCCGCGTGCAGCGCAGGAAACTCGGCAAATAAGCCTGCCGTCATCTGCTTCACGGCCGAGCCCGTCACCATCGGTGGCGGGCTCTGCTCGTTCGAAGGCGAGTTGCATCTTTCCTTCCAGGCCTCCTTTCCTTTCAGGCCTCGCGGAAACCTGTCGATCCAGTAGGCTCGGCACGGGAGCCGAAGTTGGGGAGGCGCAGTGAGTCCGAGCGATCGTGGTGTTGCCGCGCCCCGAGTGGTGCTCGTGACCGGTGCCAGTCGATTCCTCGGCGGATACCTCGTCACCCGCCTCGCTCAGAACCCTCGCATCGAACGTGTCATCGCTGTCGACGAGAAATCTCCGAGCAAAGATCTGCTGCGACGTATGGGTCGCGCGGAATTCGTTCGTGCCGATATTCGAAACCCGTTGATCGGCAAGGTGATTCGTAACGCCGGCGTCGATACCGTCGTGCATGCGGCCACGGTCGCCAAGCCTCCGAAATCCGGCGGCCGCGCGACGATGAAAGACCTCAACGTCATCGGAGCCATGCAGCTGTTCGCGGTGTGCCAGAAGTCGCCGACCGTGGAGAAGGTGGTCCTGCGGTCGTCGTCCTCGGTATACGGATGCAGCGCCAAGGATCCGGTGAAATTCACCGAGGAGATGAGTGCCCGACGCCCACCGAGCGGCGCGTACGCCAAGGACACCATCGACATCGAGGGCTACATTCGCGGACTCGGTCGTCGTCGCCCGGACATCGCGGTATCGATCCTGCGTATGGCCCCACTGATCGGCCCGCGGCTCAACGGCACCATCTCGCGGTACATGACGTCACCGCTGATCCCGAGCATCGTCGGACGCGACGCGCGCATGCAGCTGTTGCACGAGGAAGACGCCCTTGCGGCCCTCGAACGCGCGACCATCGGCGGGCCTGCAGGCACGTTCAACATCGGTGCCGACGGCACCATCATGCTCTCGCAGGCCATTCGACGTGCCGGTCGAGTGCAGGTTCCGGTGCCGTTTCCACTGTTCAGGAGCGTGGGGCGGGCACTCATGGGCGGAATGATGCGCGAATTCACCACCGAGCAACTCGATTACTTCCATTTCGGTTGCGGGCTGGACACCACACGGATGCGGTCCGTCCTCGGGTTCGAGCCTCGGTGGACCACAGTCCAGGCGTTCGACGACTTCGTCCGGGGCGCAGCGCTGCGGCCGGTCGTCCGAACCGAATGGGTCGACGCGATCGAGAATCGGCTGCTCGGGGCCGTCGACACGGGGGCGTCCGCGGCGCGCGTACTGGCCGCGCTCGGCAGTGCCGACACGGCGCGAGAATCCGGAGCGGACAGGTGAGCGACGTGGCCAAAGTCATTCCCTTGCACGGCGGCGCGTCCGCCCGGTCCGCCCGCGCAGCGCAGGGTTCACGCGAGCGGCACCCATCGGCCTACGCCGATCCACGTGAGCCGACGCCGCTGGTGGACCCGACCCCCGCCGCTTCTGCGGCCACGATCGCCGCAGAAGCGGCACCCGTGCTGTCGATGATCGACGACACCAAGACCGCGATCGTCGACCAGATCTCCTCGGTCGCCGAGTTCGTGCGTCGACGCCTGGCCGGCGACTACAGCGTCGACGAGTTCGGCTACGACCCGCACTTCGCCGATGCCGTGTGGCTGCCGCTGCTGCGTCCGCTGTTCGACAAATGGTTCCGCGTCGAGGTCAAGGGCATCGAGAACATCCCCGCCGAGGGAGGTGCGCTCGTCGTGGCCAACCACGCCGGAGTCGTACCGGTCGATGCGCTGATGACGTCGGTTGCCGTGCGCGATCATCACCCTGCCCACCGGCCGTTGCGAATGTTGGCTGCCGACATGGCATTCGAGATGCCCGGCGTCGGCACGATCGCCCGCAAGGCCGGGCATACGCTGGCGTGCAATCCCGACGCGGAGCGGCTGCTGCGCACCGGGGAAGTTGCCGCCGTGTTCCCGGAGGGCTTCAAGGGGATCGGCAAACCGTTCAGCGAGCGGTACAAGTTGCAGCGGTTCGGCCGCGGCGGCTTCGTCTCGGCTGCACTGCGAACGGGTGCGCCGATCATTCCGTGCTCCATCGTCGGGTCCGAGGAGATCTACCCGAAGATCGGCGACATCGCCCCGCTGGCACGACTGATGGGGATGCCGTACTTCCCGGTGACACCGTTCTTCCCGCACCTCGGGCCGCTGGGCCTGATTCCGTTGCCGTCGAAGTGGTACATCGAGTTCGGCAAGCCCATCCACACCGACTCCTACGACGCCACCGCGTTCGAGGATCCGATGGTGCTCTTCGAGCTGACCGACCACGTGCGCGAAACCATTCAGCACACGCTGTACCGACTGCTTGCCAAGAGACGCAACGTGTTTCTCGGATAGCTCGGGTTATCCTCTGCCAGTGCATATTCGCGACACCACGGTAGAAGACCTCCCCGACATTCTCGACATCCACAACGATGCGGTCGCCAACACCACCGCCATCTGGGACGAGGAACAGGTGGACCTCGCCGATCGCACAGCGTGGTTCGAGGGACGGATCGCTGCCGGGTACCCGGTACTCACCGCGGAGGTCGACGGCCGGGTCGCCGGCTACGCGTCGTACGGCCAGTGGCGAGTCAAGAGCGGCTACCGGCACTCGGTGGAACATTCGGTGTACATCCACCGCGACTTCTATCGCCGCGGCCTGGCCAGTGCCTTGCTGAGCGAATTGATCGACCGCGCCCGAGGCGGCGACATCCACGTGTTGGTGGGGTTCATCGAATCCGAGAACACCACGTCCATCGCACTGCACGAGAAGTTCGGATTCGTTCGCGTCGGACAGATGCCGGAGGTGGGGGTCAAGTTCGGGCGCTGGCTGGACCTGACCCTGATGCAACTGACGCTCTGACCCGACGGGCGAGCGAGGTCAGGCCTTGCGGCGACCGATCACCGCGGCGAGACCGCCGCCCACCGCGCCCAGGGCCAGCGCAGTGGGAACGCCGATCTTGGCGGCCTTACGTCCGGTGCGATAGTCGCGAATCTCCCAGCCGCGGTTCTTCGCCAGCTCACGCAGGTCCGGATCGGGGTTGATCGCGACCGCGGTACCGACGAGCGAGAGCATCGGCACGTCGTTGTGGCTGTCCGAATACGCGGTGCACCGCTTGAGGTTGAGGCCTTCTCGTACGGCCAACGACCGCACCGCATGAGCTTTGCCGATGCCGTGCAGGATGTCGCCGACGAGACGGCCGGTGAACACCCCGTCCTTACTCTCGGCGACAGTTCCCAGCGCGCCCGTCAGGCCCAGCCGCTTGGCGATGATCTGCGCCAGTTCGAGGGGAGTGGCGGTGACCAGCCACACCTGCTGACCTGCGTCGAGGTGCATCTGGGCGAGGGCACGGGTGCCCGCCCAGATCTTGTCGGCGATCATCTCGTCGTAGATTTCCTCGCCGAGCCGGCTCAGTTCGGCAGTGGGACGACCGGTGATGAACGAGAGCGCCTTCTCGCGGCCACTGGCCACGTCCTCGCTGTTCTCCTTGCCGCTGACCCTGAATTTGACTTGCTGCCAAGCGAATTGGGCCACGTCGCCCGTGGTGAAGTACTTTCGGGCGGCGAGTCCGCGCGCGAAGTGGATGATCGACGCGCCCTGGACCATGGTGTTGTCCACGTCGAAGAAGGCGGCTGCGGTCAGATCGCGGGGAACCGCTCCCTCGGACTCGACCTGCAGGGCGAGAGCGGCATCGGCGCTCGCTTCACCCGCGACGTTGGCGCGGACCTCCGCATCGGACGGGCCGAACGGATTGCGAATCCGGCGAATACGCCGCTTGCGCTGCTTGTCCCCGTCCGGATCGTTCGTGTCGACCATGTCGACATCGGGCGTGTCCTCGATCGGCAGGTCTGTGCCCCCGTCAGTCACCACGTCCACCTCCCTCGCCAGTACGTCACTCGCAGCCTAATGCGTGCGTCCGACACGAGCGTCGCACGACGGCACCTACCGACGATGAACAGTTCCCGACGCACCGCACAGCTGTGACCTTCGTCTCTGTTACCGGCATGTCAGAGTGGACGGATGGAAACGACTCCGTCCGGCGTGGCACTTCTCACCCGCGCAGGCTGCCATTCCTGCACCCACGCGTCCGCGGTGCTCCACGAGGTGTGCGCCGAATTCGGCGTCGCCGTGACGGTCATCGACGTGGACGAGGCCGCAGCCGAATCGCCTGACCTGCGCGCGGAGTACGGCGACCGAGTGCCCGTGGTGCTACTCGACGGTGTCGAGCACAGTTACTGGGAGGTCGACGTGCCCCGATTGCGGGCCGATCTGGGCCGGGCAGGGCACCCTAAGAACGTGTGATTGCTCTCCGTGTGCAGGTGAGGGCCGGTATGCGCAACTTTGTTCATTCGTTCACAAGCAGTTACCGTGGTGTGAACAGCATTCGTGAAATAGACACGAACGCAGGATCAGCGTGAAGACCGGCATCGACGCCGTTCGGACGAGGAGCCCCAGACGTGACCGAAGAGCGCCCGTCGCCCAGCGGCGTAGAGCGGGTCATCCCTCAGGCTACGGTCACTCGTCTGGCGACATACCTGCGGGTCCTCTCGATCCTTGCAGACGAAGGCGTTCTCATCGTCTCGAGTGAAGAGCTTGCCACCGCAGCAGGCGTCGGATCTGCGAAGTTGCGCAAAGATCTCTCGTTCCTCGGACCCAACGGTGTGCGCGGAGTCGGTTACGACGTCGCGCGCCTGCGCGCCAAGATCGACAGTGCTCTCGGGCTCGACCGTGGTCACCGCGTCGTACTGGCCGGTGTGGGCAACCTCGGTCAGGCTCTCGCCGGATACGGCGGCTTCGCACGTCGCGGGTTCACCATGGTCGGCCTGTTCGACAACGACCCCGCGCGAGTCGGCACCGAGGTCGAGGGACTCACCGTTCGGCATATCGACGAGCTCGAAGACGCCTGCCGCGAACTCGAGGCGACCATCGGTGTCATCGCCACTCCCGACGAGGCCGTCCACCAGGTGGCGGGCCGGTTCGTTTCGGGCGGAGTCGAGTGCATCCTGAGCTTCTCGCCGATGGTGCTCGACGTCCCCGACCACGTCGAGGTACGCCGAGTCGACCTGGCCGTCGAGATGCAGGTTCTGTCCTTCAACAGCTCCCGCAACGTGTCCGGGCCGACGATCGTGACGGCCCCGGTGCCGACGCCCGTGTCGGCGTCGCCACTGCCTTCCACCTCGCGTCTGGGCCGCAGTCACGGTCCGCGCATCGCCGGTAATCCAAGCCCAGTCAACAGTTCGACAAGAAACGGATCGGTGATTGCACCGTGAGTGTCCTTCTCGTCGGGATATCGCACCGTAGCGCTCCCGTCGCAGTCCTCGAGCGTGTCGCCATCACGGACACCGATCGCCCGAAACTGACCGACAAACTGATGGCCAGCGGAAACATCTCCGAGGTCATGGTGGTCTCCACGTGCAACCGCGTCGAGATCTACGCGGTCGTCGACGCGTTCCACGGCGCATTGACCGCCGTCGGCGAAGTTCTCGGTGAGCACTCCGGCCTCGAGATCGCCGACCTGACCAAGCACGCCTACGTTCGGTACAGCGAGGCCGCGGTCGAGCACCTGTTCGCCGTGGCCAGTGGCCTGGACTCGATGGTCATCGGAGAGCAGCAGATCCTCGGCCAGATTCGATCGGCCTACGCCGCCTCGGACGGTCAGCAGGCATCGGGCCGCGTCATGCACGAACTCGCGCAGCAGGCTCTGCGAGTCGGCAAGCGCGTGCACAGCGAAACCGGCATCGACGCCGCCGGAGCCTCGGTGGTGTCCGTCGCTCTCGACCGCGCCGCAGACGTGTTCGGCGGCTCGCTCCGCGGCCGCACCGCGGTGGTCCTCGGCGCAGGAGCGATGGGCGGACTCGCCGTCGCACACCTGGGCCGCGCCGGAATCGACTCGCTGACCGTCGTCAACCGCACCCGCGAACGAGCCGACCACCTGGCCGAGAACGCCGTCTCGAACGGAATCACCGCCTCCTCGGTCGCGCTCGAGAACCTGGCCGACGCAGTGGCCGCCGCCGACATCCTCGTCACCTGTACCGGTGCGGTGGGGGCCGTCGTCTCCATCGCCGACGCCCACCTCGCACTCGCCCGCCGCGACGCAGACCGGCCGCTCGTGATCTGCGACCTGGGACTGCCGCGCGACGTCGACCCGGCCGTCTCCGGTCTGCCGGGCATCACCGTCTTCGACATGGAATCCCTGCAGCGCGACCCCGCTGCCGGAGCTGCCGCGAACGACGCGTCGGCCGCACGCGAGATCGTTTCCAACGAACTCTCGGGTTACCTTGCGGGACAACGACTTGCCGAGGTCACCCCCACCGTCACAGCGCTGCGCCAGCGCGCCGCCGAGGTGGTCGAGGGGGAACTGCTGCGGCTCGAGTCGCGGCTGCCCGGGCTCGACTCCCCGCAGCGTGACGAAGTGGCCCGCACCGTGCGCCGCGTCGTCGACAAGTTGCTGCATTCACCGACGGTGCGCGTCAAGCAGCTCGCCAGCACACCCGGCGGAGATTCCTATGCTGCGGCGCTGCGCGAATTGTTCGAGCTCAGCCCCGGTTCGGTCGAGGCCGTGGCGACTCCCATGGAAATCGGCTCCCTGGAGTTGGTCGACGACTTCACGGCGAGCCGTACCGATCTTCGCCCCGGAACCACCGCCGAGGGGGATCAGGAATGACCGGCGTCGTCAAGATCGGTACTCGCGGAAGCCTTCTCGCGACCACTCAGGCCGATACGGTTCGGGTGGCTCTCGCAGCGGCGGGAGTCGAAGCCGAACTGGTGATCGTCAAGACCGCAGGCGACCTGTCGGCAGCACCGGTGCAGACCATCGGCGTCGGAGTGTTCACCGCGGCGTTGCGTGAGGCCCTGGCCGACGGCACCGTCGACATAGCAGTGCACTCGTACAAGGATCTGCCGACCGCCGCCGACGAGCGCTTCACCATCGCTGCCATTCCGGAGCGTGAAGATCCCCGAGATGCACTGGTGGCCCGCGACGGGCTCGTGCTCGGTGAGCTGCCGGCCGACGCGAAGGTGGGTACCTCCGCGCCCCGCCGTATTGCTCAATTGCGTGCTCTCGGACAGGGATTGGACGTTCGACCCCTGCGCGGCAACCTCGATACCCGCATCGGCAAGGTGGCCTCGGGTGAGCTCGACGCCGTCATCGTCGCGCGGGCGGGACTGGCCCGTATCGGCAGGTTGGACGTCGTCACCGAAGCGCTGGATCCGGTGCAGCTGCTGCCGGCACCCGCACAGGGGGCACTGGCCGTCGAATGTCGCAGTGGCGACACCGATCTCGCCGCCTCCATCGCCACACTGGACGATGCACATTCGCGGGCCGCAGTGGCCGCCGAACGCGGACTGCTCGCCGAACTCGAAGCCGGCTGCACCGCGCCGGTGGGTGCCATCGCCGAGGTCGTCGAGTCCATCGACGAAGACGGCCGCATCTTCGACGAGTTGTCGCTGCGCGGCTGCGTCGCGGCCATCGACGGCAGCGACACCATTCGCGCTTCGATCGTCGGGTCACCCGGCCGGGCCGAGGAACTGGGCCGCGAACTGGCCCGCGAACTACTCGATCTCGGTGCACGCGAACTCGTTTCGGTCACCGAACCAGCACAGGGCGGATCTCATGTCTAGGGCAATAACGGCACCCGTTCGCGGACGCGCCAAACGCGCGGCGACCCGTCCCGTAGTGCGAAGAGAGTCGATCGCCACTGCCCGGCTGATTCCCAAACGGGGCACCGCAACCCCGATAGAACTGCAGTACCCATACAAGACAGCACTGGAGAACAACCGATGAGCCCAGTCCGCAAGAACACCAACGGACGGATCCTGTTCGTGGGATCCGGGCCCGGTGACCCGGCTCTGCTCACGGTCCGGGCACGGGAAGTGCTCGGAGCGGCCGAGCTCGCTTTCACCGATCCCGACGTCGACAAGGGTGTCACCGCTCTCGTCGGTGCCGACGTCCCTCGCGATGCCGAGACGGGTGAGAACGGGGTCGAGGTGCGCCCGGCACTGGGCGAGCCCGCCGAGGTCGCCAAAACCCTTCTCGCCGAAGCCAAGAACGGCCACGATGTGGTGCGTCTGGTCTCGGGAGATCCGCTGACCACCGACTCGGTGATCGCCGAGGTCAGTGCCGTGGCCCGCACTCACGTGCCGTTCGAGGTGCTGCCCGGTCTGCCTTCGGGCTCCGCGGTACCCAGTTACGCAGGCATGGCACTCGGCTCCGGCCACACCGAAGCGGACGTTCGCGGCGAGGTCGACTGGGCTGCACTCGCGGCTGCTCCCGGCCCGCTGGTGTTGCACGCCACGGCGGGGCACCTGGCCGAAACCGCCAGTGCCCTCGTCGAACACGGCCTGGCACCGCAGACACCTGCAGCCATCACCGTGCGCGGCACCACCCGTCAGCAGCGCACCGTCGAGGCCACACTGGCCACCCTCAACGACGCGGGATCCGAGCTCGTCGGATCTCTGGTGGTCACCGTCGGCAAGGTCGTCTCCGGACGAAACAAGATGTCCTGGTGGGAGTCTCGCGCACTGTATGGCTGGACCGTGCTGGTGCCGCGCACCAAGGACCAGGCCGGCGAGATGAGCGATCGCCTCGTCACCCACGGGGCCATCCCCATCGAAGTTCCGACCATCGCCGTCGAGCCCCCGCGCAGCCCTGCTCAGATGGAACGGTCCGTCAAGGGCTTGGTCGACGGCCGCTACCAGTGGGTCGTGTTCACCTCGACCAACGCCGTTCGCGCGGTGTGGGAGAAGTTCGAGGAATTCGGCCTGGACGCGCGTGCGTTCTCCGGCGTCAAGATCGCCTGTGTCGGTGAGGCAACCGCGGCCAAGGTCCGCTCGTTCGGCATCAATCCCGAACTCGTTCCGTCGGGGGAGCAGAGCTCGCTCGGACTGCTCGAGGACTTCCCGCCGTACGACGAGGTCTTCGACCCGGTCAATCGAGTTCTGTTGCCGCGCGCCGACATTGCTACCGAGACGCTCGCCGAAGGGCTGCGCGAACGCGGCTGGGAGATCGACGACGTCACGGCCTACCGCACCGTCCGGGCAGCGCCGCCCCCCGCCGAGACCCGCGAGATGATCAAGACCGGTGGATTCGACGCGGTGTGCTTCACCTCGAGCTCCACCGTGCGGAACCTGGTCGGCATCGCAGGTAAGCCGCATGCTCGCACGCTCGTCGCGTGCATCGGCCCGAAGACTGCCGAGACGGCCGTCGAGTTCGGTCTGCGCGTGGACGTGCAGCCGGAGTCGGCTCAGGTCGGACCGCTGGTCGAGGCGCTGGCAGAACACGCGGCTCGGCTGCGGGCCGAGGGTGCACTGCCGCCACCGCGCAAGAAGTCACGCAGGCGGTAAGAAGTCACGCAGGCGCTGAATGCGCCTCGTGCGCGTTGTGCGTAGCTCCGGCCACACACAACGCGCACGACGAACCAAGTGAGGCAGGTTCGCTTGTTCCCCACCGACCGTCCCCGACGCCTTCGCCGCACTCCGGCACTGCGCCGCCTCGTGGCCGAAACGTCGCTGCAGCCACGGCATCTGGTGTTGCCGATGTTCGTCGCCGACGGCATCTCCGAGCCCCGCGCGATCAGCTCGATGCCCGGAGTGTTCCAGCACACGCTGGACTCGCTGAGCAGGGCCGCCGAGGAAGCAGTCGCAGCCGGTGTCGGCGGCGTGATGTTGTTCGGTGTCCCCAAGGTCGAGGACAAGGACGAGAACGGTTCGGGGGCAACGGATCCCGACGGAATCCTCAACCGGGGCCTGGCCCGTCTCAAAGCCGATCTCGGTGACTCGACGGTCATCATGGCCGACACCTGCCTCGACGAGTTCACCTCGCACGGCCACTGCGGTGTGCTGAGCGAGAACGGCTCGATCGACAACGACGCGACGTTGCTGCGGTACGTCGACATGGCCGTCGCGCAGGCGGAATCCGGAGCGCACCTGCTCGGGCCGAGCGGCATGATGGACGGCCAGGTCGGTGCCATTCGTGCTGGACTCGATGCGGCCGGTCACGTCGAGGTGGGGCAGCTGGCGTATTCGGCCAAGTACGCGTCTGCGTTCTACGGACCGTTTCGTGAAGCGGTCGGCTCGTCGCTGCAGGGTGACCGTCGGACGTATCAGCAGGACGCGGCCAACCGCCGTGAGGCGACCCACGAGGTCGAGCTCGATCTTGCCGAGGGTGCCGACATGGTGATGGTCAAGCCGGCGATGTCGTATCTGGACATTCTCCGCGACGTGGCCGAGATGTCACCGGTTCCGGTTGCGGCGTACCAGATTTCGGGGGAGTATGCCATGATCACCGCCGCTGCCCAGAACGGGTGGATCGACCGGGATGCCGCCGTCCTCGAATCGCTCGTCGGCATCAGGCGCGCCGGTGCAGATGTCGTACTGACCTACTGGGCAACCGAAGTGGCGGGCTGGCTGTGAACGATTTTCCTCCGAGCAACAACGCGGACGGTAGCAATCCTGACAGCAACGTGCCGAACAATCCTCCGTTGCAACCGGACTGGCAGCGCTGGGAGCTAGAACACGGCTTCCCTCAGTCCGGTCCCGAGCTCGAGCCGTCCGCTCGCCCGGCACCGGTGGATGTGGAGACCGCCCGGCACCTGTGGTGGGGAGTTGCACTGATCGGTGCGATCTCGGCGCTGTACTCGGTGTGGACGCTGTTCGGCGCACGCGCGGAATTCGCGCAGTCTCTGCTCGACGACCTCGCAGCACAGGGTGCGGCGGCGGACATGACCGTCGAATCCACGCAGTCCATGGTGACGGTGATGCTCGTCGTGACGCTGTTCGTCGTCGTGGGATTCGGTGCCCTGTTCCTGTTCTGGGTGAAGCGGATGCGTGCCGGCAAGATGTGGGCGCGCATGCTGCTGACCGTCATCGGCTCGATCACCGTGTTCACGACGATTCTCGACCTGTTCGCGATCGCATCGAGTACCGGTGCGATGAACATCGTCATGAGCGTGCTGAGCATCGGCCAAGGTGTGCTTGCTGCGGGTGCGATCTACCTGATGCACCGCAAGGAATCCAACGAGTACTTCCTGTCCTCGCGGAAGCGCTGATTTCGAGCGTGTTCCGCGCGCTGAGCCCGCCGGTGTGACTACCATCACTTTCGATAAACGTATCGAGTGATCGGATCGAACATGGCAGAGAACATTCCGGTGCCGCCCAGTCGTGCCCTCCCCGAGTCGATCGCGGCGGCCGAGAGCAACGCGTGTCCCGCCGAGTACGGCAGGCCCGGGTGGGCATTGCTCGGTCTGCTGCTCGCCGTGTCGGCGGCCATCGCCATCATGGCGCTGGGAATCTCTGCCGGCTGAACTCCGTGCCACCGCGCGGTGGCAGTATGTCGAGCGTGAGTGCTGACATTGACGAATCGATGGTTCGTCCCCGGGTGGTCTCCACCGCGTACTGGTTGTGGTTGGCGTCGGCAGTGATGCTGATCGTCGTCTGCATGATCGCGCTCACGCTGCCCGTCGACCAGATCCGCGCGTCGTTCACCGACGGCGGTGCGAGCGACGAACAGATCGACTCCTTTCTGACCGTGTTCCGAGGTCTCGGTGTCATCTTCGGCGTGGTCGGCCTGGCAGTGGGGCTGATGTCGGGCCCCGTCCGAGGTGGCGACCGACGGTTCCGACGGGCGTTGGTGGCGCTGTCCGGGGCCACCGCGCTGCTCTTGACCTTCGCCGCGCTCGTCTTCCCGTTCGTGTTGCTGATCATCACGGTCGCACTGGTCGTTGCATCGGTGCTGGTGTATCGACCGTCGGCGCGAGAGTGGTTCGTCCGTGAGCAATGATCCCGGCGGCACCGATCCCGTTCTGTTCCACGAGCCCGGTGGTCGTTGGCGCGCCCTGCTGTGGGGCCCCGCGTTCTGTCTGGTGGTGCTCGCGGTCGAGCTGGCGTCGGGACCGGTGATCCACTGGTTCGCCCTGGCGCTGTTCTCGCTGATTCTCGTCGGACTGACCTACGTACAGCTCCGCGCGGCCCGCATGCATGTCAGCGTCGAGCTGACCACTCGGCAGCTGCGGCAGGGGACCGAAACCGTCGACGTCGCCGAGATCACGGAGATCTTCCCGCCTGCCGAGTACGAGGACGGCGAATACGAGCCGAAGAAGTGGGAAACCGCACGCGTTCTCGGTGAGCTCTCGGGGGTGCCGCGCAAACGGCACGGCATCGGGCTGCGACTGGTCGGTGGCGGTCTGGTGCAAGCGTGGGCGAAGGACGACGACGGTCTACGCGCCGCACTCGAGACGGCGAAGCAGGAGTACGTGTGAGGAAGTCCGTCGGCTGGGTGGAACTGGTCCTCGCAGCGGTCGCGGTGATCTGCGCGATGGTGTGCTGGAAGGCAGGCGTACGCACCACCGAATTCGCCGCCGTTCCCGACGTGTCTCCGGCGTACACGGGCACGTACTACTCGGGGTCGTGGATTGCGGTCGCCGCCCTGGCGGTGATCGTCGGGGGACTGGTTGCCATCGATGGCGTCCGTCGACTGCTGACGGACGAACCTCCCCATACCGGGTAGGGGTATGATCGACGGCATGAGCAGCTACAGCGCCGAACAGGACGACCTGCTGAAAAGACTGCGTCGCATCGAGGGGCAGGTGGCCGGCATTTCACGCATGGTCGCCGACGACCGGTACTGCATCGATGTTCTCACCCAGGTATCCGCGGTGACGAAGGCGTTGCAGTCCGTCTCGCTGAAGCTGCTCGACGCCCACCTCGCCGGGTGCGTCGTCGACGCCGCGCGGCAGGGCGGACCCGAAGCAGACGCGAAAGTCAAAGAGGCGTCCGAGGCCATTGCGCGTCTCGTACGTTCCTGACCAGGCACAGGAGGCAACAAAGTGCAGACGACCTACTCCGTCGAAGGTATGACGTGCGCGCATTGCGCAGCGTCGGTGAAAGAAGAAGTGTCCGAGGTTCCGGGCGTCACGGGCGTCGATGTGGACGTCGACACCGGAGCCGTCGTGATCAGCAGCGACGCGGAACTCGACGCTGCTGCCGTCGACGCCGCGATCGAAGAAGCCGGCTACCGAATCGCGTCCTGACTGCGTCGGCCATCTCCTCGGTGTGTTTATGATCGTGTGATACCGGTCATATCGGGCTGGTGGCCGATCGTCGTCAGGAGTGTGGATGAACAAGCTGGTGTCCAGTTCCGGAGTACTCGCCGCCAGCGTCTTCCTGACGCTGGCATGCTCGACGGGCGCGACGGCACAGGCCGATCCACTGCCCGACCTGACGGTCACCACCGTGCTCGACGGGCTCGCGAAACCGTGGGATGCCGTGGTTGCCCCCGACGGGACGGTGCTGACTGGCGAGCGAGCGGGGCGATTCGTCATTCGTGATGTCGGCGGTGCCACTCGCGAGCTCGAAGCGGATCTAGGCGATCTCTACGCGTCGGGCGAGACAGGCCTGATGGGCATCGCACTGGCGACGGACTTCGCCACATCGAGAACCATCTACACCTGCCAGGGCGTGCAGGGTCAGGGAACAGGTGCCGGCAGTGCGGGCACCGGTAGTGCGGGCGGGGGCACCGACAACCACATCGCCGTGGTGTCGTGGACCGTCGACTCCGCATGGACCGAGTTGACGCGCACCGGCACTCTCGTCGACGACATCCCCGTCGCCGACGGTGGTCGCCACGGCGGCTGCCGCATCTTGGCCCACCCCGACGGCACCCTGTACATCGGCACCGGCGACACCGCGTCGCCGTCGGTGCCGCAGGATCGAAACTCGTTGGGCGGCAAGGTGTTGCGCATCAACGCCGATGGCTCGGCGGCGGCCGATGCACCCGGACGTGTCTTCACGCTCGGTCATCGGAACGTACAGGGGCTCGCGATACGACCCGGCACTCAGGACATCTACGAGGTGGAGCAGGGAACCACCAGGGACGACGAACTCAACCTACTGGTCCCCGGCGGCAACTACGGCTACCGGCCGGATCGGCTGCCGTTCGTCTACGACGAGTCGGTGCCGATGACCGATCCCACCCGGGTGCCCGGGGCCCGCGCGGCGGTGTGGAGTTCGGGTAGCCCCACGATCGCGACTCCCGGCCTGACCTTCGCTAACGGCGCGGGATGGGGTTCCTGGAACGGTTCCGCAGTGGTGTCGAGTCAGCAGGGCGAGAAGCTCGTGTTCCTCAAGCTGTCCGAGGACGGCACGGACTACGTCGACGAAGCCGACGCCCTGGTGGGTACCTACGGTCGGCTGCGCTCGCTCACCAGCTTCGGAAGCGACGGAGCCTTCCTGCTGACCACCGACAACGGATCCGACGACAAGGTTCTGCTCGTCACCCCTGCTGCCGGCTGATAGGCGGCCGCGTGGAGGCACTGGCGAATCTGGAAGCCGTGCCCCCGGCAGGGGCCACGGTCGTCGTCGGCGCACCGAAGCACGCGGGCGCGACCGGTGGTCCCTGCCGGGTCTTCGCAATCTCTCCCGGCTGAACCCCGACTACGCGTCAGTGCGCGTGGCTGGGGTTCCCGGCCGGTTCTTCCTCAGTTCCCGCTCCGGGCTCGCCGAGCATCGCGGCACCGACGAGTGCCTCGGGCACGCCGAAGCCGTCGACCAGCAACTCCGCATGCGGACGCAGGGTGCGGCACCGCTCGTTGATCGCGCGAGTCACTGCCTTGGAGCGCTCGGTGGACAGGTAGCGATGCTCGATGAACCAGGCCTTGTCGTCCTCGATCACCGACAGGGCGTAGAGGTCGCAGACCTCCTCGAGCAGGTCCTTGGTGGTCTCGTCCTCACACGACTCGATACCGGCGATGAAGGCCTCGAAGATGATGCGGTCGATGTGGGCGCTCGCAGCGTGCAGAACGTGGTCCTGTACCGCGTTGAACGCGTCGAACGAACTGCTCTCCTTCGACTTCGACTGCAGACGGCGCGCGACCGTGGACAGCAGATACTCCTCACGATCCTCGAACATCTTGACCTGGGTGCCGCGGTTGAACAGCGACCCCTCCTCTTCGTTGTCCTGACGCCGATCGAGAATGGTCTGCATGATCGCCTGCGCCGCAGTGCGTTTGACGACGCGATCGCCGACCATGTCGGCTGCGAACTTGACCCACTCGACCGGGCTCATCGACTTCACGTCGTCGGCGTACGCGGTGAGCAGTTCCTTGGCCACCAACTGCGTGAGCACGTGGTTGTCGCCCTCGAAGGTGGTGAACACATCGGTGTCGGCCTTGAGTGAGATCAGCCGGTTCTCGGCCAGGTAGCCAGCGCCGCCACATGCCTCGCGTGCTTCCTGGATCGCGGCAGTGGCGTGCCAGGTGTTGGCGGCTTTGAGGCCGGCGGCACGCGACTCGAGCTCGCGCTGCTCCTCGGCATCCGGGTTGTCCGCAGTCTGCAGCTCGTGCATCTTCGACACCAGCTCGTTCTGCGCGAACTGCAGAGCGTACGACTTGGCGATGAGCGGGAAGAGTCGACGCTGATGCACCAGGTAGTCCATGATCAGCACTTCCTGATCGGAACCGGGTGCAGCGAACTGCCTGCGCTGCAACGCATATCGCGTCGCGATGTCGAGGGCGACACGAGCTGCGGCCGCAGCGCTGCCACCGACGGTGACGCGCCCGCGGATCAACGTGCCGAGCATCGTGAAGAACCGCCTGGACGGATTCTCGATAGGGGAGGTGTACGTGCCGTCGGCAGAGACGTCGGCGTACTTGTTGAGCAGGTTGTCCCGCGGAATGCGGACATGGTCGAACATCAGTCGGCCGTTGTCCACGCCGGGGAGTCCGCCCTTGTACTGACAATCCGAGGTCGTCACGCCGGGGAGGTCGTCGCCGTTCTCGTCCCGCAGCGGTACGAAGAAGCAGTGCACACCGTGGCCCTCGGGCTCCTCGCCCGGCCCTGCGGTGATCAGCTGCGCGAAGACGGCAGCGACGGTCGCGGTCTCGGCGGCACCACCGATGTAGTCCTTGCGGGAGGACGGAGTGGGTGAGTTGATCACGAACTCGTCGGTCTTCGGGTCGTACGTCGCCGTCGTCTCGAGGGACTGCACGTCACTGCCGTGTCCGGTCTCCGTCATCGCGAAGCAACCCAGCAACTCGAGGTTGATGATCTTCGGTACGTACGCCTCGTGGTGACGCTCGGTACCCAGATTCTCGATGGCACCGCCGAACAGTCCCCACTGGACCCCGGCCTTGACCATCAACGACAGGTCGCTCATCGCGAGCATTTCGATCATCGTCACCGCGGCACCGACGTCTCCGGTACCGCCGTGTTCCTTCTTGAATCCGTTGTCGGCAGCCCCGGCCGCGGCGAGAAGCTTGAGCTGCTCGAGCGCCTTGGTGCGGGCGATGACGGTGTTCGGTGTGTAATGCGGGCGGAACTCGTCGCGCGCGAGTTGCTTGCGCGCCTCGTTCTTCACATCACGCCAGCGGCCGTCCAGAGTGTTCCGAAGGTGATCCGTTGTGGTTGCCATACTCGACGGTAACCTTTTGCCGCGGCCCGTGAGGCCCGGAACTTCAGACCGGCCAGACGAATTCTCGGAACACGGCCCGGAAGGTCCGCCAGAAGCCGGATCTGCCGTAGGGACCGTCGTGGAACAGCGACGCGCAGTTGTCCTCCATGGCCCTGGTCACCAGGGGACTGAAGTCGGTGAACTCGCAGACCAGGAACTCTTTGAAGCCCGTCGGCCACGCCTGCTGAGCCGGTTCGTGTTGTGCCTCCACGGGCACGAGTGTAATCCAGCGGTAACACCGGTGTTACAAATCCCACTCACTTCAACAGAGCGAAAGCTTCCTGCGCAACCAGGAACGCGTAGCTGGACGGGATCAGGTCGATGGCACCGTCTGCCCGGAACTGCTCGGTGACGATCCAGTCCTGCCCCGAGGCGTCGGTTGTCAGGAACGCCGCGGCGAGGTCGCCAGGAGCGTTTCCGCCTTTGAAGCCGGAGTACGGCCACCGAGCGGGATCGAGCTGCACACCCGGGGTGATGGCCAGGATCCGACGGTTCTCCTTCGCCGACGGGCCGGTCGCCAGGTAGCCCACGGCCGCACACACGTCCTGCGCGTTGGCGAACCACTCCACGCCGTCGGCCGATGCCGGGTTGTCGAGAAAATTCTCGAAGTCGATGTCCAGCGGCCGGGAATCGGCTTGCTCGAGGAGCTGCTCGCGAGCGTCGGCGTCCGCGTCCGCCCATTCGGAACGAAGGTTCGGATTCCCGAACCCGATGACGAAGAACTGTCGGGTGTCCATCATCGGCGTCATCGCCGCGGGATCGTGATGGCCCATCGTGGCGAGCTGAGCCTCGACGCGGTCCCGACCGAGGCGTTCCATCAGCAGGTCCGTGGCGGTGTTGTCGGACAGCGAGATCATCTTTTCCGCGGCCTCGCGCACCGACACCGTCGTGCCGTCGCGGCGGTTCTGCAGCTCACCCGATGGCGCACTCTTGTTCTCGTCGCGGATGGTGAGCTGCTCGTCCCATCGCACGCTGCCTGCCTCGATCTCGTCGGTCAGCGCACCGAGAACGTACAGCTTGAACACCGATCCCAGCGGAAGCATCGCGTCGGCATTGACCGAGTACACCGACTCGCACTCACCGCCGTTCAGACGAGACGCGCTGTAGGAGTAATTCGGAGCCACCTTCGACAGGGCGGCATCGAGCTCGTCGAAGGACGAGATCGTCGGAGTTTCCGGACTGGCCAGAATGCCGTCGAGCGTGCCGTCGGCACCGAGGGAGGTGGTGATCGTGGCCGGAATGCCGGCGGTGGTGAAGCGAAGAACGGCGCTGTCCGGTCCGGCCTCGAAACCCGTCGCCACGTTCGGCGCCCCGGCGCGCAACTGCTCGAGAGGGGTGACGAGCCCGCCCATCGGCTCGAGTGCTGCCGCCAGCTCCGCGCCGGTGACGGCGTCCACCGCCGCCGGATCCGGGGCGGCGTCGGCGTTGATCCACTGCAGAATTCGGTCGTTGATCGCGCCCAGCGGCGTCGAGGTGTCGATCGCGAACGCCGGTGCCGTGGTGATCGTGGGCGTCGGCGTTTCCGACGGTCCCCCGCAGGCGGACAGCGTCAGAGTTACGGCCACGACCACCCCTGCCAGTCTCGTCACGGTGCGCGTCGTCATGTCGCAATGCTAAAGGATTCGGACATTTCGCCACCCGCCCAGTCTCGGTACGGCCGGTCGGGTGCTGTGGCAGTGTGCTCTGGCGTGCTGACTTCAGACGACGTCCGTCGAATAGATACCGAGCATCTCTGGCATCCCTACAGCGGGTTTCCGTCGACGACGACACCGTTGGTCGTCGACAGCGCTTCCGGGGTTCGACTGACGTTGGCCGACGGCCGCCAACTCGTCGACGGCATGAGTTCGTGGTGGGCGGCGGTGCACGGCTACCGGCATCCGGTGCTGGACGCGGCAGCGCGAGACCAGCTCGACCGCATGAGTCACGTGATGTTCGGAGGCCTCACTCATGCGCCGGCGGCGCGATTGGCGGAGCTGCTGGTCTCGATCACGCCGGCCGGGCTGGACAAGGTGTTCCTCGCAGATTCCGGGTCCGTGTCCGTCGAAGTCGCGGTGAAGATTGCATTGCAGTACTGGCGTGGGCGGGGTGAGAGCGGGCGTATGAAGTTGCTGACGTGGCGGGGCGGCTATCACGGGGACACGTTCGCGCCGATGAGTGTCTGCGATCCGGACGGCGGGATGCACAGGTTGTGGACCGGTGTGCTGGCGCAGCAGGTGTTCGCGCCCGCGCCACCCGCCGCGTCCGATGCGGCGGGTATCGCCGCCTACGTCGCCGAGTTCGAGCAGGTGCTCGCGGCGCATGCGAACGATGTGGCCGCGATCATCGTCGAGCCGATCGTGCAGGGTGCCGGCGGAATGCGCTTCCACGACGCACGTCTGCTGGTCGAACTGCGCCAACTCGCGGACGAGTACGGCGTGCTGTTGATCTTCGACGAGATCGCCACCGGGTTCGGCCGCACCGGTGAGCTGTTCGCCGCCGATCACGCGGGCATCGCACCCGACATCATGTGTGTCGGCAAAGCGTTGACCGGCGGCTACATGACGCTGGCGGCGACGCTGTGCACCACCGACGTGGCCGAGGCGGTGTCGAGCAGTGAGGCGGGCGGTCTGATGCACGGGCCCACGTTCATGGGCAATCCACTGGCCTGCGCGATCGCGGTGGCGTCGGTGGAGCTGCTGCTCTCGCGCGACTGGCGCGCCGAGGTCGCCGCCGTCGCAGACGTGCTGACCGAACGGCTCGAGCCGGCCCGGTCGCTCCCGGGCGTGGCCGACGTGCGCGTGCTCGGCGGAATCGGGGTGATCGAACTGACCGGCGCGGTCGACATGGCACGTGCGACGGCCGTCGCCGTGGACGCAGGTGTCTGGCTGCGGCCGTTCGGCAGGTTGGTCTATGCGATGCCGCCGTATGTCTGTACCGATGCCGATGTGGCAGCCATCGCCGATGCCATGGTGGCGGTGGCGCGCGACCATACTTGAACGACCATACTTGAACACTGTTCAAGTATGGTGGTGGACATGAGTGCACTCGATTGGCTCGACGCCGCCGCATACGACCGTCGCGCGGCCGGGCTCGAGCGCGTCGTCCACGCTCGCAGTCCCGAGGATTCGACACTCGACCTGGCGTCGAACGACTACCTCGGCCTGTCTCGTCATCCGCACGTCGTCGACGCGGCCTGCGCGGCCACGCGTCGGTGGGGCACCGGGTCCACCGGATCTCGATTGGTCACCGGCACGACCACCGCCCACGAACAGCTCGAGCAGGACCTTGCCGACTTCGTCGGTGCCGAGACCGGACTGGTCTTCTCGTCCGGCTACACCGCCAATCTCGGAGTCGTCACCGCGCTCGCCGACCGCGACTCCGTCGTGATCTCGGACGCCGCGTCGCACGCGTCGTTGATCGATGCCTGCCGTCTGTCTCGGGCGCGGGTGGCCGTGGCGCGGCATCGCGACGTCGAGCACGTCGAGCAGTTGCTCCGCGAACGAACGGAACCCCGCGCGCTCGTGGTGACCGACTCGATCTTCAGCGCCGACGGCGATCTCGCGCCGCTGCACGAGCTGTACGCGGCGTGCCGGAGATGGAACGCGGTGCTGATCGTCGACGAAGCCCACGGGCTGGGCGTCCGAGGTGACGGTGGGCGCGGTGCCGTCCACGACGCCGGTGTGGCGGGACTGCCGGACCTGGTGATCACCGCGACGCTGTCCAAGGCGCTCGGATCGCAGGGCGGGGTGGTGCTCGGGCCGTCGTCGGTACGGCACCAGGTACTGCACAGTGCGCGCAGCTTCGTCTTCGATACCGCGCTCGCCCCGGCCGCGGTCGGCGCGGCATCGGCAGCGCTGGCGGTGCTGCGCAGCGAACCCGATCGGGTCGCCGCGATCGGTCGGCGGGCAGGGCAATTGGCGGTGGCCGCCGGTGTTTCGCCGACGGCGTCGGCGGTGGTTCCGGTAGTACTCGGCGACGCAGTGCGTGCCGTCCGCGCGGCCGGGGAGTGTCTGAACCTGGGCGTGCGCGTCGGGTGCTTTCGGCCGCCGTCGGTTCCCGCGAACGCATCTCGGCTGCGTTTGACCGCGCGCGCCGACCTCAGCGACACCGATATCGACCGTGCCACGTCCGTTCTCTCGACGGTGTTGCGTGCGGCGGTATCGGGATGACGGTTCTTCTCGTCACCGGAACGTCGACCGGCGTCGGCAAGACCGTGGTGACCGCGGCGCTCGCGGCCGCAACCCGGGCACATGGACGGACGGTGGCGGTGTGCAAACCGGCGCAGACCGGAGTCGGTGACGACGGCCTGGACGAGTCGGATATGGATGTGGTGGAACGTCTTTCGGGAGTCCGCGGAATCGAGCTGGCGCGGTACCCCGAGCCACTCGCGCCCGACGTCGCAGCACGCCGTTCGGGTCGGTCGATGCTCGAACTCGACTACGTCGTCGACGCGGTGCGAGGGCTCGACGAGGCCCACGATCTCGTCGTGGTCGAGGGTGCGGGCGGGGTAGCGGTGCGCCTGGGTGCCGGCGGGTTCACCGCACTCGATGTCGCCGGCGCCGTCGGCGCATCGGTCCTGATCGTGGCAGGGGCAGAGCTGGGGACGCTCAACCACAGCGCGCTGACCGTCGCCGCGGTGCGCGCAGCGGGTGTGACATGTGCGGGCCTGGTGATCGGATCGTGGCCGGCCGAACCCGATCTGGCGGCGCGGGTCAACGTGGAGGAGTTGCCGCTCGTGACGGGCGTCGAGCTGCTGGCATGTGTGCCGAACGGGGCCGCCGCGCTGGACGCACAGGACTTCGGTGCGCTCGCCTGGACGATGTTCGGCGAGTTTGCCGGCTCATTACTCGGGTAACCGTCTCGGAACGTCTGCCACTTCGGCAGTCGGAACAGATCGGGAGTTCCATCATGAGCACCGCAGTGTGGATCATCGTTGCAGTAGTAGTCGTAGTGCTGGTCGTTGCCGTCGCCCTGGTTGTGGCACGCAAGGGCAAAGAGCGAAAGAGGCTGGAAGCGAACCACCTTCGCGAGAAGGCGGCCGATCAAGCGACCGTCGTCGAGGAGCGTGAACTGCAGGCCCGTGAGAGCGAGGCCAAGGCACGTCGCGCCCAGGCGGAGGCGGACGTCAAAGCTGCCGAGGCAGAGAAACTTGCTCAGCAGGCCCAATCTCACCAGGGAGTCGCGGCGGCATCACGCGACGAAGTGAACTCACAGTTCGAGCGCGCGAACCACATCGATCCGGATGTGAAGGGCGACCGCAAGGTGACCGGTGACCACAACGTCGGCCGCGACGCGGGCGCGGATCGGGACTTCGGTGCGCAGCACAACGCGACTGTCGATCGGAACGCGAGTGCCGATCGGAACGCGAGTACCGACCGGTCCGAGGCAGGACAGCATGGCGTGACCGGTAATCCGGACTTGCCCCCGACGGCAGCCCGGCACGAGCGGAACTAGCTCGTCGAGGTATTGGGCAGTTGGAGTTCGACCACGTCGTTCTCGCCTAGGTTCGGACGCTCATGGGTGACCTTCGCCTTGGCGTAGGCCAGCAGGGTCGACACCTTCGAGCCCGGGGTGGACCAGTACTCGGCACCTTCGGCGGCCACGTGGATCAGAGCGACCTCACGTGAATCGGGGTTCTTCTCGAACCACGCGGCCGCCCGAGAATTCCACAGCTCCTCCGCCTTGGCCTTGTTCTCGACGACCGCAGCAGTACCGGACAGCGACACCCAGCCCTGACCGGATTGGAACGAGACGTTGACCGTCGGGTCGGCGGCGATGTCGCGTACCTTTCTGGAGTCCTGCGCTGCGAAAAACCACAGGTCCCCGTCGAACTCCGCCTCCTGCAGTGCCATCGGACGCGAGAGGAGGTGGCCGTCCCGGCCCACGGTGGTGAACATGCACAGTCCGGCTTCGGACATCAATTCGGCGACCTTGGTGACGCCATCGGTGTTTGTCATCGAAAGTAAATACCCGGGGCGGGGGTCTTCAATCGCCGAAACCAGGCCGACTCCCTGTTTCGGCGATTATTACGCCCTGTAGTTGGTGATTTCGCAGAACCTGGGACACTGGAAGTCGTGACTGTTCCTGACGGCAACGACGCCCCCGTATCGGCCCAACTCTTCGCCCGCGCGAGCACAGTGATTCCAGGTGGCGTCAACTCTCCGGTGCGTGCGTTCGCATCGGTCGGCGGCACTCCACGCTTCATCACGCAGGCCAGCGGATACACGATGACCGACGCGGACGGGAAGTCCTACGTCGACCTCATCTCGTCCTGGGGTCCGATGATCCACGGACACGCCCATCCGGCGATCGTCGAGGCAGTCCAGAAGGCGGCCGCAACCGGACTGTCGTTCGGCGCACCCACCGAGCGCGAAATCGAACTCGCCGAGGAAATCGTGCGCCGCGTCGGCCCCGTCGACCAGGTTCGCCTTGTGAATTCGGGCACAGAGGCCACGATGAGCGCGGTGCGTCTGGCGCGCGGCTTCACCGGCCGCACCAAGATCCTCAAATTCTCCGGCTGCTACCACGGCCACGTCGACGCCCTGCTGGCCGACGCGGGCTCGGGACTGGCCACCTTCGGACTGCCGACGTCACCCGGAGTGACCGGCGCTCAGGCATCGGACACCATCGTCGTTCCCTACAACGACCTCGACGCCGTCACCGCCGCGTTCGACGCCAATCCCGGCGAGATCGCGTGCATCATCACCGAAGCGGCCGCGGGCAACATGGGCGCGATCCCGCCGGTCACCGGCTTCAACGAGGGACTACGCCGACTCGCGACCGAGCGCGGCGCATTGCTGATCATGGACGAGGTGATGACCGGATTCCGTGTCAGCGCCGCAGGCTGGTACGGCATCGACGGTGTCGCCGGCGACCTCTACACCTTCGGCAAGGTCATGTCCGGCGGGCTGCCGGCCGCAGCATTCGGTGGCCGCGCGGACGTCATGGCCTACCTCGCACCGGCCGGGCCGGTGTACCAGGCGGGCACCCTCAGCGGAAACCCCGTCGCCGTCGCTGCCGGCCTGACGAGCCTGCAACTGGCCGACGCCGCCGTCTACGAGAAGCTGCAGACCAACTCACAGCGACTCGGAACACTGCTCGGCGATGCTCTCACCGCCGAAGGCGTCCACCACCACGTGCAGTTCGCGGGCACTATGGTGAGTGTGTTCTTCGCCGATGGACCCGTCACCGACTACGCGCAGGCCAAGGCTGCCCAGACGTGGCGCTACCCGGCGTTCTTCCACGCGTTCCTCTCTCGCGGGGTGTACCCGCCGCCGAGCGCATTCGAGGCATGGTTCGTCTCGGCTGCGCTCGACGACCGAGCTTTCGAGATCATCGCCGACGCGGCCCCGGCCGCTGCGAAGGCTGCGGCAGCCGCTGTAGCACCACTGTGACGTCCACTCAGAAGTGATCACCACCCGACTAGCGAGAAACAGGACCCCGACGTGACCGAGGCCCCCGCAACACACCCGCACTCGACGACGCGCACCATCGTGCACGTCCTCCGGCACGGCGAGGTGCACAACCCCAAGGGCATCCTCTACGGGCGGTTGCCCGGCTTCAAGCTGTCGGTCACCGGCCAGTCCCAGGCCAAGGCCGTCGCAGATGCGCTCGCCGGTCACGACATCACCCACGTCGTCGCGTCGCCGTTGCAACGCGCCCAGGAGACTGCTGCCCCGATCGCGGCAGCCCACGGCCTGACGGTGTCCGAGGACGAGAATCTCATCGAGGCGGGTAACGAGTTCGAGGGGCTGCGCGTTGCCGTCGGCGACGGAGCCCTGCGTAGGCCTCGGCACTGGTGGAAGCTGCGCGACCCGTTCACCCCGTCCTGGGGCGAGCCGTATCTGCAGATCGCGCACCGCATGCTCGCCGCCGTCAACGCGGCCAGAGTCGCAGCCGTCGGGCACGAGGCCGTCTGCGTGAGCCACCAACTCCCGGTCTGGACGCTGCGCCGGTTCCTCCAGGGCGACCGGCTCTGGCACGACCCGCGCAATCGCCAGTGTGGACTCGCGTCGCTGACGTCACTGGTCTACGAGGGCGATCAGCTCGTCGATCTCGTCTACTCCGAGCCAGCAGGAGCATCCGACCCGAGGATCACCGGTGCGTAGGTTACTACTCGCGGTTGCCGCTGTGGCCCTCGTCGCCGGCTGTTCGACCGGCACCGACGCGGTTGCTCAGGGCGGAACCTTCCAGTTCGTCTCGCCCGGCGGAAAGACCGAAATCTTCTACGATCCGCCGTCCGACCGCGGCGCACTCGGCGAACTCTCCGGACCCGACCTGATGACCGAAGGCAAGACGACCTCGTTGTCGGACTACGAGGGTGACGTCGTCGTCCTCAACGTCTGGGGTCAGTGGTGCGGACCGTGCCGCGGAGAAGCGGACGACCTCGAGAAGGTCTACGAGGCCACCAAAGCCTCCGGCGTCGAATTCCTCGGCATCAACGTGCGCGACGAATCACAGACCGCAGCACAGGATTTCGTCGTCAGCAACAACGTCACGTACTCCTCGATCTACGACCCGCCGATGCGCACCCTGACCGCGCTCGGTGGCGTTCCGACCTCTGTCATTCCGACGACCATCGTGCTCGATCGACAGCACCGCGTGGCCGCAGTGTTCCTGCGTGAACTGCTCGTCGAGGACCTGCAGCCCGTCGTCGAGCGCGTGGCAGCCGAGGAGCCTGTGCAGCCGTGAGCGAGATGTACCTAGCCGGCGTCGGCGCGAGTTTCCAGGAAGCTGCGGCCTCCGGGCCGCTGCTGCTGGCCCTCGGAGCCTGCGTCCTGGCCGGGCTCGTCTCCTTCGCATCACCGTGCGTCGTACCGCTGGTTCCGGGATATCTGTCGTACCTCGCCGGGGTCGTCGGAGCCGACGCACCGGCGGTCAGCGCCGACGAAGCGGCCGTCAAGACGAAGGTGCGCAGCGGTCGGCTGCGCGTCGCGGGAGCCGCGGGGCTGTTCGTCCTCGGATTCACCGTGGTGTTCGTTCTCGCCACCGCGTCGGTGTTCGGCGCAATTTCGGTGCTGGCGATCAACCGCGAACTGCTCATGCGAATCGGCGGCGTCGTCACCATCGCCATGGGCCTGGTGTTCGTCGGACTGATTCCCGCGCTGCAGCGCGATGTGCGGTTCGAGCCGAAGCAGATCGGCTCCCTCGCCGGAGCGCCCTTGCTCGGGGGAGTGTTCGCACTCGGCTGGACCCCGTGCCTCGGGCCCACCCTCGCCGGCGTCATCTCGCTCGCCGCAGGCACCGACGGTGCCACGGCTGCCCGCGGAGTCACCCTCATCGTGGCGTACTGCCTCGGTCTTGGATTGCCGTTCGTGATCCTCGCGTTCGGATCGGTCAGCGCACTGCGAGGCGTCGGCTGGCTACGTACACACGCACGACAGATACAGGTGTTCGGCGGAATCATGTTGATAGCGGTAGGAATTGCACTGGTCACCGGTGCCTGGGATCAATTCGTCGGCTGGGTGCGCGACGCCTTCGTCTCCGATGTGGTGTTGCCGATATGACCGCCGAGACCGAGGAGCGGACAGAAGCGTCGCCGCCGCACAAGCAATCCGTACTCGGTAAGGCCGTGGCCGTGGTGCGCAACACCTGGCGCGGGCTCACCAGTATGCGGACCGCGCTGGTGCTGCTGTTCCTGCTGGCCTTCGCCGCCGTGCCCGGAGCCCTGGTACCGCAACGCAGCCTCAACGCGGGCAAGGTCGACCAATACATCGCCGACCGTCCGACACTCGGCCCCATCATGGACAAGCTCGAACTGTTCGACGTGTTCGGCAGCTTCTGGTTCACCGCGATCTACGCACTACTGTTCGTCTCCCTGATCGGCTGCATCCTGCCGCGGTGCATCGAGCACGCAAAACAGTTGCGTACCAAGCCCGTTCGTGCGCCGCGGAACCTCTCGCGCCTGCCGCACCACACCCGGTACGACGTCGACGGCGCACCCGAGGAGATCGCAGCCCAGGTTCGTACTCAGCTGCGTGGGTGGCGCGTCGCGCAACGGTCCGAGGGCAGTGGGGCAGTGACGCTCTCGGCGGAGAAGGGCTACGTTCGCGAACTCGGCAACCTCGTGTTCCACCTCTCGCTCGTCGGACTGTTGGCCGCGATCGCCATGGGCAAGCTGCTCGGCTACGAGGGAAACCGCATCGTCATCGCCGACGACGGCCCCGGATTCTGTACCTCCACGCCTGCCAACTACGACTCGTTCCGGGCGGGCAACCTCGTCGACGGCACCGACCTCGAGCCGTTGTGCTTGCGCGTCAAGGACTTCCAGGCGGACTACCTCGACAACGGCCAGGCGGAAATGTTCACCTCGAACATCCAATACCAGGCCGGCGAAGACCTGGCGAACAACGACTGGCAGGACGACCGACTGCAGGTCAATCACCCGCTGCGGGTCGCAGGCGACCGCGTCTACCTGCAGGGCCACGGCTACGCGCCCACGTTCACGGTGACGTTCCCGAACGGCGAGACCCGCACCGACACCATCCAGTGGCAGCCGACGGACGCCACCACATTCCTCTCCAGCGGGGTACTTCGAGTCGACCCACCCGGTGGCCTCTACCCCGACGCGCTGGACCGGCGTAAGAACCAGATCGCCATCGAAGGACTGTTCGCCCCGACGGCGTCGTTCCACGGCAGTCTGCTGTCGTCGAGCTTCCCGGCGATGAACGACCCCGCCGTCGCCATCGACATCTACAAAGGCGACACCGGACTCGACACCGGACTCCCGCAATCCATCTTCTCGCTCGACCAGGAAATGATCGCCCAGGGCAGGCTCGTCAAGCAGGACCGCGTCAACCTCATGCCCGGGGAATCGGCCACACTCAGCGACGGCACCGTTGTCAGATTCGACGGGGCGAAGGAATTCGTCAACCTGCAGGTCTCGCACGACCCGGCTCAGACCTGGGTCCTGGTGTTCGCGCTGACGATGATGGGCGGACTGCTCGTCTCACTGGTGATCAAACGTCGCAGAATCTGGGTCCGACTCACCGCCGACGGCGACTCACGACGTACTGTAGTAGAACTCGGCGGACTTGCACGCACCGATCAGGCGGGGTGGGGCGAAGAGTTCGACCGCCTGTGCACCCGCCTGCTCGGCGACACCTCGAAACAGGAGAACTGACCGATGCCGATCAACGAGACACTCTCGCAGTACAGCGACTGGTCGTTCGAATCAGCCTTCACCATTTACGTGCTCGCATTCGTCCTGCTCATCGCCCAGTACGCCTCCGCCAAGGCGACGGCCGCTCAGGCCAAGGAACTCGTCGGTGCCGGAGCCCCCGTGACCGCGTCGTCGGTGGCTGCGTCCTCCGGCCCGGGACGCGTCATCGAGGCACCCAAGCGCCCGCTGTCCGAACGCCTTGCAGGTATGGGCTTCGCGCTGCTCGCACCGGCCCTCGTCCTACACATCGCCTCGGTCGTGCTCCGCGGATTCGCCACCCACCGATTCCCGCTGGGCAACATGTACGAGTTCGTCACCATGGCAACCGCTGCCGCAGCACTGACCTCCGTGGTGGTGCTGCGCAAGAAGACGATGCGCCCGATGCTGGTGTTCGTCCTCGCACCCATCATCGTGCTGATGTTCTTCGCCGCCACCAAGCTCTACGCCGATGCCGCACCCGTCGTCCCGGCACTGCGCTCCTACTGGCTGCCCATCCACGTCACCATCGTCAGCGTCGGCAGCGGCATCCTGCTGGTCTCCGGTGTCGCGAGCCTGCTGTTCCTGCTGCGCATCAAACAGCCCCTCGGCGAGGAAAGCGTGGGATTCTGGGGCCGCTTCGCCTCCAAGCTCCCTGACGCCCAAGCCCTCGACCGACTCGCCTACAAGACGACCATCGTCGCCTTCCCGCTGTTCGGAGCCGGCGTCATCCTCGGCGCGATCTGGGCCGAGGCCGCATGGGGACGTTTCTGGGGCTGGGACCCCAAAGAAACGATGTCCTTCATCACGTGGATCATCTACGCCGCTTACTTGCACGCCCGCGCCACCTCCGGCTGGCGAAACACCCGCGCCGCGTGGATCAACGTCGGTGGATTCACTGCCATGCTGTTCAACCTCTTCATCATCAACATGGTCGTCTCCGGTCTGCACAGCTACGCAGGACTGAACTGACCTCTGCGCGTTCCACACGCTCCGCTGCCGACGTGCAGCTGGTAGCGTCCGATCCGGCTCGATGGGGGAGACATCCGAGCCGGCACTCGACGCGGGACGCACACTGGGGGGAAATCGGTCATGGCCGATCGGCACGGAAACAATTGGCAACCCGTCCGACCGATGGACGACGACGAACCCCCGAACACGCCGGAGCCGGTGGTGACCGAGACCCCGGTTGTCGGGTCTGCCGAGGTTGGGGAAGTTTCGGGGGTTGCGGGGTCTGCTGAGACTGCGGGGCCTTATCGGGTTGTGGGGGAGTCTCGGGTTGTGGGGGAGCGTGAACCGTTCCGATCCACCCCCATCGCCATGCCGCCCGCGGATGCCCCGAGCCCGACTCCTGTTGTCGCGGCAATGTCGACTCCACCCGTCGAGGTGACGCCACCGACCGACGAGATGCCGACGATGCCCGAAGCATCGGGTCCACCGGTTGTGCCACCGGTTTCGTCCGACACTGCCATGCCCCTTGGTCCGCCGACTCGGCCCACGGGCGAGCCGCAGCCGCCTGGGCAACAGGGTCAGCACCCTGTCCAGCCGCAGAACGGGGTGGTGTTGACCCCGAATGCTGTTGTGCCCCAGCAATATTGGCAGCCGAACAACGAGTGGGCAGCCCAGAATCAGTGGCAGGCCCAGAACGGCTGGCCGACGCATGGGCATGGGCAGGGGTATGGGCAGGGTCAGGGGTATGGGCAGTGGGCTCCGCAACCCGGTTCGTGGCCGCAACCGATGGTGCCCGGCCATGTTCCTGCTGTGGTTCCCGTCGCGGCTGCTGTCGTTCAGCCGAATCATCGACCGCCGTCGCAGCCGATGTCGGCGGCCGACCTCGGCGATTCGTTGCTCATCAGGTCTGCAACTGTCGCCCCGGTGGCCGGGTGGCGTCGTGCGCTGTATCTGGTGTCCGGTGGTCGGATCGATGTGGGGAACAGTCCGGCGCAACAGCGACGCCTCGAATTGACCGCGCAGGTCGATCGACCATTGGTGGGGTGCTACCGCGTCGCGGTGCTCTCGTTGAAGGGTGGGGTCGGAAAGACGACGACAACGGCCACGTTGGGCTCGACGTTCGCAGACATCCGCGGTGACCGCGTGATTGCGATCGACGCGAACCCCGACCGCGGAACGCTGGGGCAGAAAGTACCGTCGGAAACGACGGCGACGGTCCGAAATCTGTTGCGAGACATGGATTCCTTGGAGCGCTACAGCGACGTTCGGGCCTACACCTCACAGAACGTCCATCGGCTGGAGGTGCTGGCCTCCGATTCGGACCCGGCGGCGTCCGAGGCATTCAGCGGTGACGACTACGACCGAACGGTGACACTGCTCGAGAAGTTCTACAGCATCGTCATCACCGACTGCGGCACCGGATTGATGCATTCGGCGATGGAAAGCATTCTCAAGGGCGCGGACACTCTGGTCGTCGTCAGCTCAGGGTCTGTGGACGGGGCGCGGAGCGCGTCGGCGACATTGGATTGGCTGGATGCTCATGGCTATCGAGAATTGGTGGCCACGTCGGTGGCGGTGGTCAACGCGGTAAGACCGAGGGCGGGAAAAGTCGACTTGCAAAAGGTGGTCGAACATTTCGAGCAGCGATGCGCTCAGGTTCGGACGATTCCGTTCGACCCGCATCTGGAGGAGGGGGCTGAGATCGAACTGGGCAGGCTTCGTGGACGCACGCGAAAGGCACTCCTCGAAGTAGCTGCGGCGGTGGCAGCAGGCTTTCCGGCCTCGCCCACTACTTCTCGCCGCAGCTGACCGGAAACTTTATTCGCCGACTTCAGTGCCGGCGTCGGTCCCGTCCTTGCCTCCGCGACGAGCGTCCCGGTTGATTTTCCAGAGAAATTCCGGATCGTCATCGGGCCCGACAGTCCGCGGGGGTTCAGGTTGCGTGCTGGGTCCGAATGCCTTCCACAGCAGCACAATCACTGCCACCAAACCGATCAACGCCAATAGATAGATCACGACGCACCTCCTACTACGAGGGTAGCCGTCATGCAACGACCTCCGCACCCGTCGAGCGTCGAAGATTCCTGAGAATGTTCGATGAGTTCGTACGGGTGCGGAGGTCGTTGCCGAAACTGCGCCGAATGGCCTGTCTCAGTGCTGTACGCCGGCTTCGGTCGTCAGAGAAGTCAGCAGCTGCATGACCTCGGTTTCGCGGAAGCGACGGTGTCCGCCGGGAGTGCGGAGCGATCCAAGACGTCCGGCGTGCGCCCAGCGAGTCACGGTCTTGGGGTCGACGTGAAAAAGCGCTGCTACCTGACCCGGTGTGAGAAGTGAGTCCTGAGCTTTGTGGAACGTGGGTGCGCTCATCTGTCGTGTCCTCCTACGGTGCGGTTCTGTGCATTTGCGTCGAACCGGAGATATCGGTCTGCGGTGTTGTGAGCCCCATGGTTGCACTCGGACCCCTAGGTACTCGACTGATACAAGGTTGGTAAAGGGGAGGTAATGGACAAATCGGTCACGCCAGGGGTGGGTGGGAAGCCCTGGCGTGACCGGTAACCTTGAGCTCGTGAGCGATGCGACGAATGCCGACCGAAGCGACCCGACCAGCGGAAACCCCACGCCCGGCCGTTCTGCGAAGAAGTCCCTTGCCGTCAATCTCGCCGTGTACACGTTTGCGCGTCTGGCGCTCGTCATCGTCATCGCCGCGATCATCATCGGTGTCGGTTTACTCTTCGGCATCGAGGTTCCGATCCTCGTCGCGGCGATCTTCGGCGTCCTCATCTCGCTGCCGTTGTCCCTGCTTCTGTTCAAGCAGATGCGCATCCGCGTCAACGAATCCATAGCTGCAGTCGACGAACACCGACGCACCGCTCGCGCGGACCTGCAGTCCAAGCTGCGCGGTGAAGACGGCCGCAAGTGACCGCATCGGTGGACCGCTCCGGCTCGCGTGAGTGGGTCGACAACGCAGTCCGGTTGATCGAAGCCGATTCTCAGCGCAGTGCCGACACTCACCTGCTGAGCTATCCGCTGCCTGCTGCATGGGGAATCTCGCTCTACCTCAAGGACGAATCCACCCACATCACCGGCAGCCTCAAACACCGGCTGGCGCGATCGCTGTTCCTGTACGCGATCTGCAACGGCTGGGTCACCGAGAGAACCACGGTCGTCGAGGCGTCGTCCGGCTCCACGGCGGTCAGTGAGGCATATTTCGCCGGCCTGCTGGGACTGAAATTCGTCGCAGTCATGCCCAGAAGTACAAGTCCCGCCAAGATCGCCCTCATCGAATCGCACGGTGGGCGCTGCCACTTCGTCGACCACCCGGGTGAGATGTACACCGAGGCGCACCGGCTCGCAGCCGAACCCGATTGCCACTACATGGACCAGTTCACCCACGCCGAACGGGCCACCGATTGGCGAGGGAACAACAACATCGCCGAGTCCATCTACGATCAGCTCCGGCTCGAGAAGTGTCCCATCCCCGATTGGGTGGTTGTCGGCGCGGGAACAGGCGGAACGAGCGCCACCATCGGTCGCTACATCCGATACCGAAGGCATGCAACGCGTTTGGCCGTCGTGGACCCCGAGAACTCGGCATTCATCGGAGGCTACGAGACCGGTGACGCGGGTTTCGAGACCGGCAAGTCCTCACGTATCGAAGGCATCGGGCGACCGCGGGTGGAACCGTCCTTCGTCGGCCAAGTGATCGATCGAATGATCGCGGTGCCCGACGCTGCGTCGGTGGCGGCCGCGAGATTCACTTCGGCTGCGATCGGTAAACGAGTGGGAGGATCCACCGGCACCAACATCTGGGGTGCCTTCGGATTGATCTCCGAGATGATTGCCGCGGGACGCACCGGCAGTGTGGTGACGTTGTTGTGCGACGGCGGAGACCGTTACTCGCAAACCTATTTCGACGACACCTGGGTCGCGGGCCAGGGGATGGATCTCGACGAACCGACCGCCGCGCTCGAGCAGTTCATCCGTACCGGGGTGTTCTGAGCAGATCTACCAGGTCACGACCATCGACGTCACCGCAGTGACAGCGGCGACCGTCCCGACGGCCGGCCACGCACCGATCTTCTTCGCGAGCGGATGCGACGCACCGAACGCCACGAGGTACGTCCCGAGCAGTGCGCCGGCACGAGCCGAGCCCGAGGATTTCTGCCATTGCGTGGTGCAGGCGACGCCGACTGCAGCGAGCACTGCTCCGCCGAGTTGGCGATTGTGCGACCGGCGAGCAACAGCGAAGCCGCCGAGCAAGCCGCCTGCGGCGAGAGCGGACGTGGCGAACGAACGTCGAGCATCATGGTCGGACATGATCGTCACCCTAGCCGAGCCTGCACGCGCAAACTCCGGGCCAGGTGATCTCTCTGCTCGATCACCAAGCGCCGCAACGCAGCCGGTGCCCACTCGTGCTCGGCGAGCCACACGTCTGCACTGTCGGTCGACGATCGCTGAGGAAAGAGGCGAACAACTATCCTCCGTGCGATCTCGATGCTGCGTGAGGTCCACAACGAGGAGATGGACTCGAAATACCGGTCCTCGTACGGTTGAGTGAGGTCCGGTCGGTGACCCGCCCCGAACCCGGTGATGAAGGCGTCGAGAACATCGTTGGACACGTCGTCGCGCTCGGTGATGGAAGTCCACGCGCTCGCTTTGACTGTGGCGTCAGGGATCGCCGTCGCCGCCGCGGTGTGGGCAGTGCGCCCCGAAAGTGTGTCGTCCGAACCGAGTTCGGCATCCAGCTCTGCGATAGTTGCGTGTCCGGTGGCGGCGAGTGCCAGCCAGAATGCCCAGCGCTGATCGGGGTCCAGCCTCAGCCCAGCAATGGTCGCGGTGCCATCGAGCAGGGAGCGTAGATCGTCGGCCAGGAAGTCGTCGAGTTGCGCAGCCGATGCGACCGCCCGCGCCCACACCAACTGCGCGTCGCTTCCGGGTTCGCTCGACTGCAGCTGCCGCCACGACGCTTCCAGCCAATGCCGGGTGGGCTCGTCCCGTCGGTCTTCGGGGAGGTAGTGCGCGAGTGTGTACGCCACGTTGGCGGTGACTGCGGAGAGCAACCCGATCTTGGGTTCGGTCGGTGCGAATCTGGTTGCGATGTCCAGGTATTCGATCGCAGAGAGCTCCGCGTCCCGGATGGAGTTCCACAGTGCCGACCACACCAGCCCTCGTGCAAGGGGATCGACGATGCGATCGAGGGAGGTCCGCACTGTGGCGGTGGAGCGCTCGTCGAATCGGATCTTGGCGTAGGTCAGATCGTCGTCGTTGAGCAGAACCAGTGCAGAATCGGGGAAGTCGACGGGCGTTCGCGAGTCGGTGATGTCGAGTTCGTAGCGGTGGGTCCTTGTGAGATTTCCGGCCTCGTCCGGATCGTAGAGCCCGACCGCGATGCGGTGCGGACGCGGATCCGTCTGCTCGACGGCGTCGCCGGTATAAGTCAGGGTGGACACGCCGGTGGTCTGCAGCCACGCGCCCGCCCAGGTCTCGAGGTCTCGCCCGCTGGCGGTGGACATCTCGCTCAAGAGATCCGTCAGGGTCGTATTACCGAAGGCATGCGTGCGAAAGTAGTTGCGGGACGCAGCGAAAAAGGCGTCGGCACCGACGAACGCCCCCAACTGCTTGAGCACGCTCGCGCCCTTGGCGTAGGTGATGCCGTCGAAGTTGAGCTTGGCTGCCTCGAGGTCGGTGATGTCGGCGACGATCGGGTGAGTGGTGGGAAGCTGGTCCTGCAAATAGGCCCACGCCTTTCGGCGGTTCGCGAAACTGACCCAGGCATCGGTGAACCGGGTGGCTTCGGCCGACGCGTACGCACCCATGTAGTCGGCGAACGACTCCTTGAGCCACAGATCGTCCCACCATTGCATCGTGACGAGGTCGCCGAACCACATGTGCGCCATCTCGTGCAGAATCGTGTTCGCCCGAGCCTCGTACTGGGCTTCGGTTGCTGCCGAACGGAATACGTACGATTCGGTGAACGTGACGAGCCCGGGGTTCTCCATCGCACCGAGGTTGTATTCGGGGACGAAAATCTGGTCGTACTTACCGAACGGGTACGGATAGTCGAACTTGTCATGGAAGAAGTCCAGGCCACGCTCGGTGATGTCGAAGATGTCCTCGGCATCGAAATACTCGGCGAGGGATGCGCGGCAGTACGCGCCGAGCGGGACAGTCAGATCGCCTCGAGTCCAGGACGATTCGACACCGTGGTACGGGCCGGCCGCAACCGCGGTGATGTACGTCGATATGGGCAGAGTCGGGGCGAACGTGGTGACTGTGCCGTCGGTGACTCCCGCGCGGTTGGACAGGACCGTCCATGCCGGGGGCGCTGTGACCCTCAGCGTGAACGAGGCCTTCAGGTCGGGTTGCTCGAAATTCGCGAACACCCGTCGAGCATCGGCAGGTTCGTACTGGGTGTACAGGTAGACGTTGTCGTCGACGGGGTCGACGAAGCGGTGGAGTCCTTCACCCGACCTGCTGTACCGCCCGCGTGCACGTATCCGAACGACGTTGTGGTCGGCGAGTCCGACCAGTTGAATGCGAGCTCCGTCGTAATCGACCTGCGCATCGGTGCCGTTGACGGTGACCTCGTCCACGGACGCACCGATGAAATCGACCCATGTCGCCGCAGTCGTGGCATCGAACTCGATGGTCGTCACCGACTCGAAGGTGTCGACGTCCGTGTCCTCGGCGCGCAGGAGGTTCAGATCGACGAGATACTTCACCCCGTCTATGTGGCGCGATCGCCTGCGAGTTTCGGTTCGGGTCAGATTCGCGGTGCTCACCGAACCAACCCTAGGTGATTGTTTTTCACAGGGCGGGTGGGGTGAAGTAGTGACGTCCGAGTGGATCGACGATATGTAGCACTCCATCCGGAAGCAGTTCGGTGCGCCAAAGTTTGCGCGTTTTGAGGTTGTGGTGGAGCCGACAGCGCGGACCGATGTTCGTGAGGATGGTCCAGCCGCCCTTCTCGGGGCGGTGTCGGTCGAATTCGACGATGTGGTCGAGGTCGCATCGTTCCGAGGGCACGTTGCAGCCAGGATGCAGGCAGTACGGGTTCTCGGCTCGAACCTTCGCCGCGAGAGCTCGACTGGGCGTATAGCTCAGCGCGCCTGGCGGCGGGAGTTTCATGCCCCCATGGCCGTCGGGGTACAAGGCGTGGATCCCGATGGGGTCGTCCCCGACGGTGGCACGCCACCGTTCGATCAGCGTTCCCCCACCCGGCCGCGATCGGGTAGCTCTGGTATTCACAGAGCCGGGCGTGGGAAGCCTGGGTGGCGGTGCGTCCGGTGGGATCGTGTTCGGTGATTGGCTCGTCGGCGGCTCGTCCCCCGGTGCAGCGGAAGTGGAACTGCCGCTGCGTGTTCCGTCGGTTGCGGCGCAGTCGGTGTCCGATGGTTCGTTGTCCGCTGTGTCCGGATCATCGTGCTCGGGGGCCCTGTCGCCGTCGCGCGGCGTCAGGCATGTCGCGCACTCGCACAGCAGTGTCTCCCCGCGCATCAAGGCGGTCTGAGCGTCGGCCCGTCGTTGGTCGTCCGACCGCGGATCCTCCGGGTGCAGGCGTATGACCTCGGCGTCGATCCGCGCAAGTTGTTCGTCGGCTTCGCCGTCGGTCATCAGTGTGGTCAGGCTCGACAGTCCTCGTGCCCGGCGACGAAGGCGGATTCGCTTCTCGGTGCGTGCGGCACGCTTGCGTACCGCACGGTCCCAGTCGGCGTCGGCCTCGATGAGCAGTCGATCGATTTCGCGGCCCAGAGCTCCCGGTGCCATCTCCCGGGCGGCCTTGAGAATCTCGGTCTCCAGGGCAACGGCCGTCTCCGGACGGGCATGAAGTAGATGATCGTGGATCGTTCTGACTCGCTCCAGATCGAGGGCACCGTCGATGAAGCCCTGACGCACGAGAGGGCGCAGTTGACGCCACATCTGCACCTTGTTGTTGATGGCGGCAAACGTGGACGACAGAGCCGCCGCCAGTTCACAGACTGCCGAGTTGAACAGATCTTTCTCGGTGACCCCGGTGTCCCACGGTGACGCGCCGGCCGTTCGGCTGCGGACATACTCGTCCAGCAGAGCAAGTTCCGAAGCGACGGCAGCGTTGATCGTCCGTCGCGCTTTCAGAACGTCGGCGAGCGGAGAATGGTCCCCCGTCACCCACGCCGCTTTCCGTAGCCCCATGTCACCCCCCAGCGACTGAAGATCGAACACGTATTCGATCCACTGCGGCAAGTGTAGAACAGGGCACCGACACCTTCTTCGGCGCTGATGGAAGGGGCCCCGGGCAGCGAAGTCCGGTCTGCCGTCTCAGTGACGTTCCCGTCGGCCTGTGTCACGGCTACGCTCGCCGACACGTGCGGGGCGATTTGTAAGGCGGACACGATGAACACATTTCAGAAGTCGGCGGCAGGGTTCAACAAGGTCTTCATGGTCGTGATGAAGGCACCGGTGCTCGACGGGGTGCTCGGACGCTCGATGGGCATTTTGACCTACACCGGCCGGAAGTCCGGCAAGAGGATCATTGCCGGTTGCGATCAGCCGGAAGGGTGAGCACCTGAAGGTCAGGGTGGCGATGTCGGACAAGAAGAACTGGTGGCGAAATTTCGTGGACGGCGGCGGTCGTGTCGATGTCGACCTCGGCGGTGTCCGGTACTCCGGGCTCGCGACGGCGACCCGTGACGACCGTGGGCGGGTCTCTGTCGATATCGCTGTGGACCACTGACTTGCGTGTCAATAAAGGTTGACAACCCCCTCTCTGTCAACCTACATTGACATTCATGACAGAAGCCACTGCATTGGCCGCCGCGGCCGCCAGTTCCGATCCGGGGGAGGGGTTGCGTGCCGTAGCCGCACTTCGCCGTCTACTCGAACGTCTGGAAGCCGTCCAGGTTCGCAATGCGCGGAATCAGGGATGGGCGTGGCAGGCGATAGCGGATTCGCTGGGTGTCAGCAGACAGGCCGTTCACAAGAAGCACGGCGGAAAGGGAAGGTAGACAACCATGTTCGAGCGATTCACCACTCAGGCCAGGGCGGTCGTCATCAGTGCCCGGCTGCACGCCCGGGCGTTGCACTCGGAGCGGATCGAACCCATTCATCTCTTCCTCGGTGCGCTCGACAAGGCCGACGAACCGCTTGGGTCTGCGCTGGCCGAGGCGGGGTTCACCCTCGACAACGCGCTCGAGGACGTGCTGTCGAGGGACGCCCGGGCCCTACGGTCCATCGGCATCGACCTTCACGACGTGATCGACACCGTCGAGAATGCGGTGGGGTTCGGCGACGTCGACCATTCGAACGATTCTCACCTGCCGGTCGCGCCGTCGGCCAAGGAAGCGCTGAAGCTGGCCTTGAAGGAGGCCGTCCGATTGCGGGACAGGGAGATCGGCGTCGAGCACATGCTTCTCGGTGTGATCGCAGGTGCCGATCCATCGTTCACCGAGCTCGTGACTGTTCGCGGAGGCCTGAACGATCTGCGCGACGTCGTCCTGCTGGTTCGCACGTCATAGCTCCGAGCGGGCCCGAACTCTACGATGGGCGCCATGAACTTTCTGATTCGGCTCGTGATCAATGCCGTCGCCATCTGGGTTGCGAAGGAATTCGTCGACGGCATCACCGTGACCAGCTCGGGCCGCGGTGACGGGTGGGACATCGTGGTCCTGCTCGGTATTGCGGCCGTGTTGACGATCGTCAACGCGTTCATCAGGCCGATGGTGAAGCTGTTGTCACTGCCGCTGCTGATTCTCACCCTCGGGCTGTTCACTCTCGTCATCAACGCGTTGATGCTGATGTTGACGGGCTGGCTGTCGTCGCAGACCGGTTACGGCCTCGAGATCGTCGGTTTCGCTGCCGCGTTCTGGGGCGCGATCATCATCTCGATCGTGAACTTTCTGCTCGGCGCATTCGTGCCCGAGAAGCGTTAGGCGAACGCCAGCGCCACACCGGTACCGGCACCCCAGACGAGCATTGCCAGTCCCGAATCACGCAGCGCCGGTATCAATTCGAAGCCGTGAGCGCCGCCGCGAACCGGCGAATTGGCGCGCGCAGCGAGAGGTAGCGCGAGCAGGGCAACCAGTGCCCATGGGGTTCGGGCGGTCAGCGCGACGGTCATGGCGAACGGGACGACCAACAGTGCCAGGTGTAGATAGCGCGTGCGGGTATCGCCCAATCGCACTGCGAGCGTGCGCTTTCCGGATTCGGTATCGGTGGGGATGTCCCGAAGATTGTTCGCGACGAGTACGGCACTGGAGAAAGATCCGACGGCTACCGCGGCGAGCACGCCCGCCCAGTCGATCTGCTCGGCCTGCACGTATTGGGTGCCGAGCACGGCGACGAGTCCGAAGAACACGAACACGGCAATCTCGCCGAATCCGCTGTAGCCGTAAGGCTTCGAGCCGCCTGTGTAGTACCAGGCACCGGCTATGCAGATCAGGCCGACGATCACCAACCACCAAGCGCTCGTGGCGGCCAGGACAAGACCTGCGACGGCACCGACCGCGAAGCAGCCGATGGCTGCCCGTTTGACGGCTCCTGCCGAGGCGGCCTTGGAGCCGACGAGTCGGAGTGGGCCGACTCGGTCGTCGTCCGTGCCGCGGATTCCGTCGGAGTAGTCGTTGGCGAAGTTGACGCCCACGATCAGCGCCAACGAGACGATCAGTGCCAGTAGAGCCTTCCACCACACGCCTGCGTCCAGGGACACGGCTGCACCGGTGCCGACGAGGACGGGGGCGATAGCGTTGGGGAGCGTTCGGGGTCGCGCCCCTTCGATCCATTGTGCTGTGGTGGCCATGAGCGACGATCTTTCCGTATCTGCCGGGAGGGTGCGGACGCGGCCGGTCAGAACGGCAGGCGCGGCAGTACCGGCAGCGGGATGACAGGCATTTGGACTCCGGGGATCTGCGGTAGCGGCACCGTCGGAGCGGGCGGCGGTGGCGGCGGGTTGTAGTGCGGTTGATACTGCACGTACGGCACGCTGTCGGCGGCTGGAGGTGGTGCAGCTGACGTCGGCGGCGGGGCCGGGATGTCCGGGGTCGGTGACGGTGTGGCGGTGGTGGTCCGTGCGGCCGAGGGTGTCGTGGTCTGCCGGATGCCCTCGTCCACGCTGGCAGGGGTGCTCAGCGGTTGGTCTTCGCTCTCGGAACTCAGGCCCGAGAACAGTCCGACGGCGGCGATGACGCCCACGATCGGTAGCGCGATCAATCCGAGCCGCGCCAGCGCCGGTCGGTGCGAGACGACCGGTGCAATGCGGTCGACGTCGACGCGTGCAGCGTGCACGGCCGCCCCACCTGCAACGACGAGTTCTGGTTGCTCGGGGACGATGGTCGGCAGCTGCAGAAACCGTTCGAGTGTCGTGCGGACCAGAGGGACATTGCTCGTACCGCCGATGGCGATGACGGCGTCGGGATAGAACTCGGCTTCGAGCCCCAGTTGGCGGACCGTGGTGGCCGCCTGTTCGGTGGCGCGGGCGATCGACAGCTCGAAGATGTGGCGCTCGAGAAGGATATGTTCGCCGTCGGGCGTGCTGGTGGTCTCGTGCGTGGACAGTGCCTCTTTGATGCCACGGCAGAATGCCGTCAGAGCAGTGTCCTCGTCGTGTGTGTGCGGCTCCCGCACGATGCCGAGGCCCAGTATGTGTTCCCGAACCACCGCATCGAACGAGGCTCCGCTGATTGCTGTCGTACGAGTCGAGCCGTAGGAGCGGCCGGATTCGACGTCGACGATGTCTATGTCGACACCGGTCTCGCCTGCGTCGAACAGGGCGATGGTGCGGTGCTGGCTGGCCAGGCCGGGACGGAGGTACTCGAGAGCAGCGTCGGTCTCGTCGATCAGATGTACGTCCGAGACGTATTCCTCGGCCAGAGCCTTCGTGATGCGATCACGCTCGTCGGCGGTCCGGTATGCAATGCCCAGTGATTGCGGCGCGTCCGGGCGGTCGACGATTCCGCGAACGACCCGCGCGACGTCCTCGGGGGAGGGGGAGAGCTGCCAGTCGTCGAAGGGAGCGGCGTCTGTCCACGTGCCGTCTTCGGTCGTCCGAGACGTGCGGATGCCGCACGTTCCCAGGGACACACCTACCGACGAACGCATCTCCAACCGGCCTCTCCTGTACGGCGACGTGGACACTGTACCGTCTCGAGGTTTGATTAGAGGTCCAAAACAATCCGAACGTCAGGTCGAGGGTGTTCGACGGGCGGCCTCCGACCCCAATACGACGGACCTCACGACCGGCGACCCGGTGGTGTCAGAGCGGCAGCGATGTCTCTGTCAGTCCGACCCCGCCGGTGCCCCGCAGCTTGCGGAACCATTCGAGACCGAACGCAGTGGTCAGTTGCTCGATCGGCATTGCGAGAAACGGCCCGAAATCGCCGACCTGCGTTTCGTGCGCTTCCATCGCGGCCCGCTTGGCCGCGATGACGCTCGACACGTCCACGACAGTGGTGATTTCGGTTTCCGGCAGTCCGAACGACTCCATGTCCGGTGGTGACGCCTCTTCGCTCCAGTGGGGATTGGCTTCCATCAACCTGCGCATGTGGTCACGGTTGGTGGTCGTCTCGTACACGTACGGCGTCTCGGCGATCTCGGCGGCGCGCTTGCCGACGACGTGCACCTGAATGTGGTCGGGGTGGCCGTATCCACCGTTCGGGTCGTAGATGGTGACGACGTCGGCCTGCTCCTCGCGCAACACGTCGGCCAATCGCCCAGCCGCGGTATCGACGTCGACATTGCAGAACGCCTCCGGGTTGCCGTTCTCCGGCGTGCCGGCCATTCCGGAATCGGCGTAGTGCAGGCGAACGACGCGCGCGACCCCCAGGACGGCAGCCGAACGGTCCAATTCGATGTGTCGGCGCGCGGCCAACGTCTCCCCGTCGGCGAGGATGCCGTCGGGATATTCGCCGACGGCACCGTCGGTGGCCGTCACGAGTACGACGCGGTGGCCGGCGTCGGCCGCGAGCCGCATGACGCCGCCCGTGCCGAACACTTCGTCGTCGGGATGCGCGTGGAAGCAGACCAGAACACTCATGGCGTGAATGCTTGCACGTCGAAGTGGGTGCGGCCCAGTCGGTGGGCCAATACGATCTATGGGTGACCACACGGCGGTCGGCCTCGATACGTTCGTATTGGCGGGATTCGCGAGCGGATCGGTACTGTCGCGCACTACATCCGGTGGGGATCTTCTTCGCTCTGGTGTTCTTCGCGCTGTCGATGACTCCGTCTCTGCTACCTCGTGTGTGGTACCTGCAGGCGGTGGCCACGGGGATCAGCGTCGCGATCGGGTACGGCGTGGGGTGCCTCGTTGCCTGGGTGGTTCGGCTCTGCGGAGTGTCACCGGACTGGTCGGAGCAGTGGCGTCGACGTGGGTGGTGGGCGTTGGCCGCGGTTGCGGTGGTGGTGATTCCGCTCTTCCTGATCCTCGGTTCGTGGTGGCAGCAGATCGTGCGCAAGCTGGTCGGCGTAGAAGACCCCGGCCGGCCGCTCTACATCGCGGTGCTGGTGCTCTCGCTGGTGGTAGCGGTGGGGGTGCTTGCTCTCGGCCGCCTGCTGCGCAGAGCAACTCGGGCTCTGACGCGATGGGGCAAGCAGTACGTGCCGAAGCCGGTGGCGCGGATCGCCAGCGTGATCGTGGTTGCTCTGCTGGTGGTGTTCACCGTCAACGGTGCACTGATTCGGGGAATTGTGGCCGTCGCGGAAAAGTCGGCCTCTACCGCCGATCGCGGCAACCACGATGGGGTGGAAAAGCCTGATGCAGCAGAACTGTCGGGTTCGGATGCGTCGAACGAGGACTGGGAGTCGCTGGGGCAGGAGGGGCGACGCTTCGTGGTCTCCGGGGCATCGCCCGACGAGATCGGCGAGTTCACCGGAAGGTCTGCAGTGCAACCGATCCGCGTGTACGCCGGTGTCGAGTCGGCCGAAACGGTCGAGGGTGTGGCAGAGCGGGTGGTCGCCGAGCTCGAACGCACGGCTGCGTTTTCTCGGGCCGTGCTCGGTGTCGCGACCACCACCGGACGCGGATGGGTCAACGAATCCGTCGCCGGCCCTCTCGAATATCTGTACGACGGAAATTCGGCCATTGCGTCGATGCAGTACTCGTTCCTGCCGAGCCCGATGGCATTTCTGGCCGACCGGCAGACCCCGCAGGATGCCGGACGAGCCCTCTTCGAGGCGATCTACGCGGTGTGGAGCGAACTCCCGGAGGATTCACGACCCAAATTGGTGCTGTTCGGGGAGAGCCTCGGTGCCTACGGCGGGCAGGATGCATTCAGCGGTGCGCAGGACATGATCGCGCGCATCGACGGTGCTCTGTGGGTCGGCAACCCCAATTTCACGCCTCAGTGGGCGCGTATCACGAGCGGACGTGACGCCGGTTCCCGCGAGATCCTGCCTGTCGTCGACGGCGGAGAGCACGTGCGATTCGCGAGTTCGTCCGGGGATCTCGACATCGGTGGTCCGTGGGAAGAGCCGCGAATCGTCTACTGGCAGCACGCATCCGACCCGATCGTGTGGTGGTCACCCGATCTGATCCTCGGCAGGCCCGACTGGCTACGGGAACCCCGCGGCACCGACGTCGATCCGGGAGTGCAGTGGTTCCCGTTCGTGACGTTCTGGCAATTGACCTTCGACCAGGTGTTCTCCACCGACGTCGACGACGGGCACGGCCACAGCTACGGAGCCGACGCGGTGCGCATGTGGGCCGACATCCTCGAACCGCCGGGATGGTCCGACGCCGACGTCGAGCGGCTGTACCTCGAAATGGCGGGCTGACATCGGTGCCGGAGACCGACGGTATTGCCCAGGTGTTGGAGCTGGAGCGGCAGTTGCAGCGGGCCGAAACACGGCGTGACAGAAGCAGACTCGTGGCGCTGCTCGCGGACGATTTCGTCGAGATCGGAGCGTCGGGGGTGGTGTGGACCAAGCCGTCGATACTCGAGCTGTTGGGCGGAGAAAGTGCGGACGACGGCATCATCGAGGTCCACGATCTCTCCGGACGGATACTGGGCGTGGGTGTCGTTCTGGTGCAATGGACGTCACGACGGTCGGGACGTCGAGCCCGTCGATCGTCGATCTGGCGACGCACCTCCGATGGATGGGAACTGGTGCATCACCAAGGCACACCTGTGGTCGACGGTCCGCCGGATCGGACGGGGTAGCCGAACCCGGGGACGCAGAGTGGATTTCTGCGTCCCCGGGCTGCAGGGTCAGGCAGTCACGACGACGAATTCGTTGGGCGTGACATCGAGTTGCTTGCTCTCGGTGACGTTTCCGGTGCTCAGATCGACGGCGTGGATGCTGTTGCCGGCCGGTTCGGTGACGTAGGCGGTGTCACCCGCGATGGAGATGCCGGGGTGGGCGTCCTGGTATTTCGCGGGACCTTCCCAGGCGTCGATGACGGGGTACGAGGCGGTGAATGTCTTTGTCGTCGGATCGAATACGTGGACTGCGCCGTCCGATCCGATGATGTAGGCCAAGTCGCCGGGGCCTCGGGCGACTCCGCGCCAGGTGTACTCGGCACCGTCGGGGAGCTTCACGACGTCGAGGGTCTTGGCCGCGGGGTCGATGACGGTGACCGCGTGCAGGAGTGAGCCCTCTGCGTCCGGGTCGTCCTTGTAGTCTCCGACGATGAGGGGGCTGGTCTCGCTCACGTACGCGTTGCCCGTCCGCCCGTAGGGCTGGTCCGGAGCGTCGAGCTTGGTTATCTGGCCCTTGTCGTAGATCAGAGCGCCGTTCTCGCAACCGAAGACGACGATCTCGCCTTCCGCTGTTCCCTCTCCGTGGACGCCGGGGCACTGATCGTTTTTGGCGACGACCGCGCCCGATGCGTCACGAACCTCGATGCCGGTGCGGCCGTTCGAGTTCCCGACCGTGGTGAGAAACGTGCTGTCTTCGAGGACGATCGAGACGCCGTGGTGCGCGTCGACACCGGGGATGCTCTCGGTTTCCGGGAGCCCGTCTGCGGATTCGAGCGCTGCGGTGTCGAAGATCGTGGTGTCGCTGGTGCCGTCGGCGTACAGGATGGTCTTGCCGCCGTGTCGTACGACGTGACCGGGCTTCTCGGCTTCGAAGACGGTGTCGGTCAGTTGCGGTTGCTCGGTCGTCCCGGCCGCGGTGTCGAGCACACGGAAGCCCTCGCTCGTGGTGACCATGACGTTGCGGTCGTCGCCGGCGAGGTTGAGGCGCGTGTACTCCTCGGAGTCGAAATCAGCGACGGTCTCGAACGTGTCGGCGTCGAGCACCCGAAGGCCGCCTTCGTAGGACACTGCGACCCGTGGCCCGGCCGCAATCGCTACGGATTCGGCGGCGGGTGTGGTGCCGGAGGAGCACGCCGCCAGGGTCGCTACCGCACCGAGGGCGAGCGCGGTGACGCTCGCCCTTCGAAAATCGTTGATACGCATGATTGTTCCTTTTCTGTGTGACGAATCGGTCAGCTGGTGAGTCCATCGGAGATGCGCTCGGTGTTGACGCGCATCATGGTGAGGTAGTCGGGGGCACCGCCGTCGGGTGCGGTGAGTGATTCGGTGAACAGTTCGATCACAGCGACGCGAATGTCGGCCTCGCTCGCCAAGGCCTGGACGAGACGATCCGGAGAAGACGATTCCGCGAATATCGCAGGAATACCGGTCTTCTCGATGGCTCCGACGAGTTCGGCCAGATCGGAAGCAGACGGTGCCGCCAGGGTGGTGCCGCCGGGAATGGCTGCCCCGATCACTGTGAAATCGAAACGGTCTGCGAGATAACCGAATACATGGTGATTGGTGACGAGTGCGCGGCGCTGATCCGGGATCGCAGCGAAGGTGGCGCTCATGTCGTCGTCGAGCCCCTTCAACTGCAGCCGGTAACCTGCTGTGCGGTCGGCTATCTCGGCAGAATCGACACCGTCCAGCCCGGCGAGCGCCGGCTCGAGGGCATCGACGACGGCTGTCATGCGCGCGGGATCGGTCCAGAAGTGCGAATCGGGACTGCCTGCGGCGTCCCCTTCCGTGTACTCGAGGACGTCGATGGCGTCGCCCGCGACGAAGGTGGGCACGTTCTCCGCCGCTGCCTCGTCGAGGTGTTGCTGCAGACCTTCCTCGAGGCCGAGACCATTGGAGACGATCAGGTCTGCCGTGCGTAGGCGGGCACCTTCCTGCGCCGAGATCTCGAAGGAATGCGGGTCGGCGTTCGGCTTCATCAGCGTCACCACGTCTGCCTCGTCGCCGACGAGCTGCTGCACGACGTCGCCGAGGATGTTCGTGGACACGATCACCACCGGGCGGTCGTCACCGTCGGCGGAGCAGCCGCTCAGGCACAGTCCGATTGCTGCGGCCACCGCCACTGCCGATGAGAAGCGGCTGACGCGTCCGCTCGTCATCGTCCGGTCTCCGCGGTGAAGACCGGTTCGGTGGCGGTGTCGAAGGTCCGCGCTGTGCGGGCACCGTCGGCGTAGTCGATCTCGTACAGCCGTCGTTCGGTCGGGGCGCTGAGATAGGCGCGCTGATCGTCGGCGACGAGAGTCGGGGACGCGCCGGCCTCGAGTGATTCGGCCACCAGCGGTTCGGTTTCGGCCAGGATTGCTCCGTTGTTGCCGTCCAATACCAGGACTCGGCCACCCTCGGTGAGGGCCAGCACGTGCTCGTCCGCATCGTCCACGGCGGTGACGTGTACCAGGGGTGCCGGTGCCGGGAGTAGGGACCACGACCGTTCGCGGGTATCCAGCATCCAAATGCCCTCTGCACCGGCAGAACCTGCGACCGTGGGGCGGCCCTCGCGGTTGTCGAACGACGTCGCTGCCGCGGCGGTGGCGCCGGCCGGGTAGGGGATTCTCTCGACCGCCAACTCGTCACCGGTGGCCGAGGCGAGCAGTGCGCCGTCGGCGCACCCGATCACGGCACCGACCCTGGTGGTGATCGTGCCGCGGGCCTGCGGGCACGGCTCGACGGGCCCGGTGCGTTCGCCGTCGGCGGTGTATCCGACGACCGAGGTCGACGGACCGGATCCCTCGGTCACGAGCGCGAAAGTGCCGACGGGAACGACCATTCCGGCACCGGGCGTGGTGACCTTTCGGAATCGTTCCACGACTGTGCCTTTCGACAGGGCCTCGGTGTCGAGCAGCACAGCCTCGCCGGAGTCGGCAAAGAACAGTCCGGTACTTCCCGAAGTCGAAAGGTTGGACGTGGCAACGGTTGCCGTACCTGAGCCGCCGACCGTGCCGAGCAGTCGAGGCTCGCTGCGGTAGTAGTGAAAATGGTCGACGTGGTCCCAGGTCCAGACCCCGCTGTCGACGATCTCGACGCCCGCGTCGGTCTGCACGAACAGGTAGCGGCCGTCGGTATGCAGAGCCTGCGGGGCTCCGATGGTCCCGAGATCGGTGACGGTGTCGTCGAGCAGATCGAGATGGGACACCCGCCCCGTCGGGTCCACGGACGTGAGCCCGAGCCGCGGTTCGGCGAGTTCGGCGGCACCGGCTATTGCCCCGTGGCCTTCGACTGCGGGTTCGTCTGTGCGCGGCCCGTTCGTCTCCGAGGAACAGGCAGTCGATGCGAGAACGAGGGCACCGACGGCGATTGTGGTGGTCAGGATGCGGGGGCGCACGTGTTCCTTTCGGGTGAAGTGGAGCGAGGACGGATGGCGGTGACGGCACTGCGTATCGCGTACGACAGGCCGGACACCGCGATTGCCGTCGCCGCCACGGAGGCACCGGCGGCGGTGGCCGCGTGCCAGGAGATCAGTAGGCCGCCGAGCACGGACAGCACGCCGAGGACGGCCGCCACCAGCATTCGACTGGGAATGCGGGTGGTCCACTGCCCGGCGGCGACGGCAGGAGCGAGCAACAGTCCGACGACCAGCAGCGAGCCGACGGCTTGGTACGACGCGACGACTGCCAGCGTCACCAGTGCGACGAGAACTGCTTGAGCCGAGCGCGGCCCGAGTCCGAGCACCGAGGCAATTCGGGGGTCCAGCGCAACGGCGACCAGCGGTCGATGAAACAGCGCCGCGACGGTGACTCCGAGTGCGGCCGCTCCGGCCAGGAGATAGAGGTCCGTGTGCGAGATGGCAAGAATGTCGCCGAACAGTATGGAAGTGGCGTCGGTGGCGAAGCTCCCCGAGTGGGAGATGACGATGACGCCGAGCGCCAACATGGACACGAACAACATCCCGATGCTCGTGTCGTAGGACAGTGTTCCGCGGCGTTGCAGCGCGGTGATCCCGAGGCTCATGGCGACCGCGCTCAGTGCGCCCCCGATCATCACCGGAACTCCGAGAACGGTCGCGAGAGCGACACCGGGCAGCATTCCGTGTGCGAGCGCCTCACCCAGAAATGCCATGCCGCGGATCACCACCCACGTTCCGACCACCCCGCACAGCACGGCGACCAGGGCTCCGCCGAACAGGGCGCGTTGTACGAAACCCAGGTCGAACGGCTCGAACAGCGCGTCGATTGTCTGAAATGGCACATTCGGGAGCTTAATGAGATTGATAACGATATTCAAAATCGTATAGTGGCAATGTGAACACCTCAGCTGTCAGCGCGTCGTCCCAGTTCGCTCGCCTCCGGGGCGTCCGCGTCGAGTTCTCCGGCCACACGGCACTCGCAGGCGTCGATCTGGACCTGCTACCCGGTCGGCTCACGGCCATCGCAGGGCCGAACGGTGCCGGCAAGTCCACGTTGCTCGAGGTGGTCGCCGGCACCCGGCCACTGACGGGCGGGACCCGAAGCGCAACTCGCGCAATTGCATTCGTACCGCAGCGCGCTGCTGTGCCGGATCGGTTGCCGTTGACCGTATGGGACGTCGTGGCAGTGGGTGCGTGGGGACGCCTCGGCCGGTGGCGTCCGATGAACACCGAGGCTCGGGCATCGGTGCGCGACGCCCTCGAGCGCCTCGACATCGCGGAACTGACCGGCATGCCGTTCGCCGACCTGTCCGGAGGGCAGCGTCAGCGCACCCTACTGGCGCAGGGTGTGGCCCGCCGGGCCGATCTCCTGTTGCTCGACGAACCCACGACAGGTCTCGACGCCGCCAGTGGACAACGGATTCGAGCCGTCATGCGTGAGGAGACTATGCGCGGAGTTGCCGTTGCGTGTGTGTCTCACGATCCCGAGGTGTTGGCCGCGGCCGACGAAGTGGTGCAACTCGAGGACGGTCGAATCGTCTTCTGACGGATACGCGCGTCGGGTGCTCTCACCGCGCTGCCAACTCGGCTCGCAATCCCGCGCGGTCCAGTTTGCCCGGGCCTCGGGTCGGCAGTGCGTCGACGAGGAACAGCTCCCGCGGTGCAGCGGTGGCATCGAGCGACTGCTCGACGTGAGAGCGCAACTCCGCCAACGTCACCGGCGCAGAGGCAACCACTGCCACCACCACCTTCTGGCCGAGGCGCTCATCCGGCAATCCGACGACAGCGCACTCGCGGACAGCGGGATGCGTTGCCAGCGCGGCTTCGACCACCTGTGGTACGACGGTCAAGCCGCCCGTCGAGATGGCCTCGTCGAGTCGACCGGTGATGCTCAGCACCCCGTCGATCATCGTGCCTGCGTCGTCCGTGCGGAACCATCCCGGCTCGGCGAATGCCGGATGGTCCGGTAATCCGCGATAGCCCGAGGCCAGAGTCCGCCCGCCCAGAACCACTCGTCCGTCGTCGATCCGAACGACGGTGCTGTGCAACGGAACTCCGTCGTACACACAGCCGCCCGCGGTTTCGCTCATGCCGTAGGTGCGTACCAATCGAACACCCGCGGCAAGGGCTCTCTCGCGCAACGGAATCGGCGTGGCAGCGCCGCCGAGCAACACGGCGTCCAGCGATGCCAGTGCAGCAGTGGCCTCGGGGTTCTCGAGTGCTTTGACCAACTGGCCGGGCACCAGGGAGGTGTAGCGCAGCGGACCCGACATCCGTCCCACGGCCTCGACCAAGGCGGCCGGGTCGAAGCCGGCAGAGACGTCCATGATCACCGGCGACGTGCCGGCGAGCACGCTGCGCAGCAACACCTGCATCCCGGCGATGTGGTGTGCGGGCAGAGCCAGCAGCCACGAGCCGGGGCCGCCGAGGCGCTCCTCGGTTGCCGTCGCCGACGCGACCAGTGCGGATGCAGACAGCATGGCACCCTTTGGAATTCCCGTCGTCCCCGATGTCGCGACGACCAATGCGACGTCGTCGTCGATGGGGGTTCCGGGGGCCAACGCGTCGTGCAGGCGTCGGATCTCGCGTGGATCGTCGGCGGGGACGGGGAGGACGGCCGGGCCGTCGCCGGCCAGCAGACGGCTCAGCCGCGGCAGGATGTCTGCCGCGGCCGAGCCTGCTGGAATGGGAACGCTCTCGAGCACACTGGCGAGATTAGTCCTTGCGCCGGATCGTGAACGGGTCGGCCAGAGGCCAACCCCCGGCGGCGAGGTTCGCGCGCACCCGATTGACGTCCTCTTCTCGGGGCAGCTCGTTGGTGACCTTGGTGATGGTGACGGAAATTCCGGCCTTGTCGGCAGGTAACTGGCCGTCGGCGATGAGGGCATCCATCACCGACTGCACTTCGTCGTCGGACAGTCGCCGATTCAGAAGGGCAAGGAGGGGAACGTAATCCGCTTCGGGTACCCCGTCGGGATACCCACCGCGGAGCCACTCGACGATCGAGTGGAGAAACGACGGGACCGCCATGGTCTTACAGGGCAGCCGGATCCGCGAGCGGCCAGCCACCGGCGGCCAGTCGTGCCGAGACACGGGAGATGTCCTCGGCCGTCGGCTCGGCGTCGATCTGGTCGCGGATGTACGTCGCGATCTCCTCGGTCGAAATGGCACCGTCGTCGAGTGCACCGTTGGCGGGAGAGACGAGTTCGAGAACGATCTCCTGCACCTGAGCGTCGGTGAGTGCGGCGCGGCGCAGAAGGGCGACGAGCGGGAATCGGTCCTTGGGCGGAACGCCCTCGGGGTATCCGGCTCGGAGCCATTCGAGCACCGAGGCCGGGAATGCGGTCTTGGTGGAGTCGGTCATGAGAGCTGTACCCCTTCTCGGGTGTGTCAGAAGACGGAGATGCCGAATGTGCTGTCGAGGAAGTTCTTCATGATGAAGAGAATTCCGGCCACGATGGCGACGACGACCACTGCGAAACAGAGGACGGCCGCGGCGGTGGCCACTGCCGGTCGGGCCACGCGTGTGGTGCCCGAGGCAGTGGCCTCGTCCGAGGGCTCACCGACCGAGAGTGCCTTGAGTCCGAAAGCGAAGATCGCGGGCAGTCCGGCACCGAGCAGCAGGCCGACGAGAACAACCTGCCAGAGCGAATCGAGTGTGTGCTTGAGGGTTTCCATGATGTTCAGACCTTCGCGGGGGAGTCGGTTTCGGCGGCGGCAGGAACGAGTCCGCCGTCCCATTCGGCGTTCACGTTGTCCGGATCGACGGGTTCGCGGCGCGAGCGGATGTACATGACGGTGGCCAGGCCGACGAGGATGGCGAAGACCACGAGGATGCCGGGCAGACCGCCGATCGTGTGGGCGAGCAGCCAGCATGCGGCGCCGACCACACCGGCGAGCGGCAAGGTGATGACCCAGGCGACGGCCATGCGTCCTGCGACGTTCCAGCGCACGGCGGCACCGGGCTTGCCGAGTCCCGATCCGAGGATCGAGCCGGTCGCGACCTGCGTGGTCGAGAGCGGGAGGCCGAGGTGGCTCGACGTCAGAATGATTGCTGCAGAAGAGGACTCGGCTGCCATGCCCTGCGGGGATGCGATCTCGACGAGGCCCTTACCGAGGGTGCGGATGACGCGCCAGCCGCCGAGGTAAGTGCCCAACGCGATGGCGAGGGCGCACATGACCTTGACCCACAGGGGCATCTCGGCGTCCGGCGAGACGGTCCCGTACGCGACGAGCGCCAGGAAGATCACGCCCATCGTCTTCTGGGCGTCGTTGGTGCCGTGGGCGAGCGAGACGAGTGAGGCCGAACCGATCTGGCCCCAACGGAATCCGCGCTCCTTGGACTTCTCGGGAACTGCGTTGGTGATGCGGTAGATGATCCAGGTGCCGACGGTGGCGACGAGGCCGGCGACGATGGGGGCCAGCACGGCGGGCAATACGATCTTGCTCCACACCCCGTCCCACACGACGCCGCTGGTTCCCAGGCCCGCCATGGTGGCACCGATGAGGCCGCCGAACAGTGCGTGCGAGCTGCTCGACGGGATGCCGAGCAGCCAGGTGGCGAGGTTCCACAGGATGCCGCCGACGAGGCCGGCGAAGATGATGGTCAGCAGGGCCTGGCCGCCGGTGTCGCCGAGATTGACGATCCCCTTCGCGACGGTGGCTGCGACCTCTACGGACAGGAAGGCGCCGACCAGGTTGAGGACGGCAGACAGGGTGACCGCGACCTTGGGCTTCAATGCCCCCGTTGCGATCGACGTCGCCATGGCGTTGGCGGTGTCGTGGAAACCGTTGGTGAAGTCGAAGGCCAGGGCCGTCACGACCACCACGAGAAGTACGAGAAATTCAGCGCTCACGGTGGAAAGTGTGGGACACGAACGCTGTTTCGCGGAAATTTCTTGCGAAGTGTTCTTCTTGGGCGCTGCGAAGTCGTCTGTCGTTCATCGGCCGTTCACCTTTTTGCCTTATATGTCCAGTTTTGCTGTGGCGTAGCGCACGGACAGCAGTTCTGTTGCAGGGACTCGTTGTGGAACAGTGGAACCCGTGAAGGGTTCGGGCATGGACGACGCGGTGTGGGCCGCACTGTCGTACTTCGATTCCGTCGATCCCGCTCTCGCCGCCGACGCCCGGCTCGGTTGGGACGGCCTGGTTCAGGTATCCCCACCAGCAGGTCCAACGCAGCATTCCGTGCAGACATTCCTGTGGGTCTATCTGCGTCATGCGGTCGAGGGACCCGACCGCGGCGTCGATATCGCTCGTGCGCTCGGTGATCTGCTCGAGCGGTTGGGGCGGGTGGCGTACGCGGAGATCGCGCGCAGCGACGTCACCGACGAGCTGGTGCGCATCGAGGACGACGAGACGTGGTTGCAGCAGTACCGTGCGGCGACCGAACAGTCCGGTATCGGTGCAGTCGACACCGAGTTGGTGACGTGGCAGGACGCTCCGACCGGGGTCGAGCGGGCCATCGTCGAAAAGATCGGTGAGACACTCGAAGTGGCGACCATCGCCGGTGAGTTCGAGCCGTCGAAGCCCGGTGGCCGACCACTGGGAGTCACCGCACGGGCGACGCGTCGCCGCGGCGTGACCGACGCGGTGCTGACCTCGGATCAGGGCAAGAACGACACCGACGACGTTCTGCTCGAACAACTTCTCGACCACCGCATCGAACTGTGGAGCAGTTACAGCGCTCCACGCGCCGAGCTCTACCTGGGCTTGCGCGAGGCGCTGCACGAGGCGGCCGAGCCGGTGTACGGGTGCGTGCGCAGACTCGAGAGCTTCATCGGCTGCATCGGCGACGGCGTGGCGCTGACCGATGCCGGGTATCTGCCGGACGATCTGGTGGCGCGGATCGCTCGCACCGTCTTTCCGGTAGCTGAGCGTCCGCAGTTCGTCGGACGCGAACTCGATACCGACAAGGTTCTCGCTCTCCGGCGTCTGGTGATGCGACTTCGGTTGATGCGGCGGTCCGCAGGCAGGCTGGTACCGACGACGCGCACCCGGCAGCTGAGCTCGGACGGATTGTGGCGCGTGCTCACCGGGGGAATCGTCGGCAGCGACTACCACCCCGACTCGATCGCTGCTGAGGTTCTCCTGGCCCGGATGATCCTGGGCAACGACATCGCCGACGCGCAGGCGACGGCCGACGATTCGGCTCGACTGTTGCGTGCGGAGGGATGGACCCACGCGGGGGAGGAGCCGGAGTCGGAGCACGCCGAGACTCTGGCGGACACGTTGATCGCAGAACTCGACGCTCTTGGAGCGTTCCGCTCGGCCGACAACCGCGTCGCAACCGACGAAGGCGCACGGGTGGCCGCGGCTGTGTTGCGTCATCGGCTCCTGCACACGCGCTTCCCGGCATTGTGACGAGCTCGAGATGGGGTTTGCCTGCGGTCTGCCGCTCGTGCACGGTTAAACTCGGTTCCACCCGGGTCGAGAGCGTGCCCGGATGTCGGCTGCGAGGAGATGCTGGTGGACGGTGAGGTGCACGACACCGCACGCTCCCAGTCCCGGCGGCAGAGCGACTCGGCTCGCCGCTACCTCGATCTGGAAGCAACCACACCCGCGTTGCGCTCCACCGTCGAATTCGCGGCACGCAGTGTCGGATTCGCCATTGCCCAGCTGAACGTGTTGGACGAGGACACCCAGTACACATTGGTCAACATCGGCGGTCCACCGATGTCCACCGTGGTTCGGGCCGACACCCTGTGCGACGACGTGGTGCGCACGGGAGTGCCTGCGGTCGTCGCCCATGGCCGGGTCGATGCGACCACCCGGCAACGCGCGCTGCTCGACGAGAACGGCATCGAGTCCTATGCCTCGGTTCCGCTTCGCGGACGAGAAGGTCTGGTGATCGGCACTCTGTGTCTGCTCGACCGCACTTCGAGGCCCCTCTCCAACGACCAGATGCAGGAGCTCGAACAGTTCGCGTCCGTCCTCGAGGAGCAGCTCGATCTGCATCGGCGGGTCGGCTCGGGATCCACCCGACTCGGCAGCGACAACGACATCGCCGACTCCCTCGCCGACGGTCACATCGTCCCGTGGTTCCAGTCGATCGTGGACCTACGGACAGAGGAGATCGTCGGCTTCGAGGCATTGGCGCGCTGGCACCATCCCACTCGGGGTCTGGTGGTGCCCGCGGACTTCGTGCCGTTCGCCGAGGCGAGTGAACTGATCATCGACGTGGATCTGAGCGTGCTCGCGCAGGCAGCCGTGGAGATGAAGAAGTGGCACGTACACCGACCGGACCTGCGGCTGACCGTCAACATTTCCGGACGTCATCTGGCGCATCCGGACGGCGTCGGCCAACTCGAACGCGCGATCGCGTCGACCGAGGTGTCGCCGAAATCCATTTCGCTCGAACTCACCGAGACCTCGTCGGTGACGCCAGGGCCGTTGTTGCGCAAGCACATCGACGACGTGCACCGGCTGGGTTTCCGCGTCCTGCTCGACGACTTCGGCTCCGGCTGGTCGTCTCTCGAACGCTTGGTGACGTTGCAACCGGACGGCATCAAGATCGACGGACATCTGACGCGGTTCATCGACACCGTGGCCGGTCGGGCGATGATCAAGTCGTTGGCCTCGGTCGCCAAGGATCTGGAGCTGACGATGATCGTCGAGGGGATCGAGAGTCGAGCTCAGGCCGACGCCGCTCTCGATCTCGGATGCACTCTGGCGCAGGGATATCTGTGGTCGAGGCCGCAATCGGCGTCGGCGGTACTGCGAACCGTCTCGGGTGGCTAGCGAGTATCCCGGCGGAGTGGGTGGTCCTGCGGAATCTGCACCAGCACGATGGGGATTCCATCGGGATCCTCGATCCACATCTCGATGAGTCCCCAGGGTTCGGTGGTCGCCGCCCGCACGATCGCAATGCCGGCCTGCTCCAATTCCGATGTGGCAGAATCGATGTCGCGCACCTGCAGCCACAGTGCCCCGGAGAACGAACCCGGCTCCTCGGTGCCACCGTGCGCTGCGATCTCGATCAACCCTTGGCCTGCGAACAGCACCGTGCCGCCGGGATATTCACGGCACACCGCAAGAGACAGGCCGTCTCGATAGAACTCGAGGGTCTTCCGGTAGTCGACCGGGCGCAGGATGGTACGTGCAGCGAGGATGTCCACCTCGCATGGATATCACGCAACCGACCATCACTGCCGCAGGATGGTCACAGCGAGAGTGGAGCCTGCGGAACGACCCGGATCAGTGGCATCGATCAGTGGAATCACAGCACCGTCGTGACGATCCGGTTTCCGCCGGCTGCTTTGGCCTCGTACATCATCGAGTCCGCCACCCGCATCGCCCGCGTCACGAGGTCGAGGTTCTGCTCCCACAGGGGTGAACTCGCGTGCAGGATGGCTGCCCCCACGCTGACCGTCACGGCGACGCCGTCGTCGGGATCGCGCATGGCTCGTCGAACACCATGGATCAACGCATCGATGTGCAGGCGCGACGTCGAGACCACCGCGAGGTATTCCTCGCCGCCGGTGCGTGCGATCACGCCGTATCTCCCCATGTGTGCGCCCAGACGCTCGGCGACGCGAACGATGACGGCGTCACCCTCCTCGTGCCCGTAGTCGTCGTTGACGGCTTTGAAGCGATCGATGTCCACGACCACGACGGCCGAGCAGCGATCCTCCTCGCGGCCGAGCAACCAGACGTCGTGGATCACCGATTCGAGCCCGCGCCGATTCAGCAACCCGGTGAGCGGGTCGAGCAACGAACTGCGGGCGTCGTCGGTCAACACGGTGACCAACAGATGCGAGGTGAGCGGCACCCCGGCGATCGCGAGCAACACCACGTCGGTCCGGAAGATCAGTGACGCGACGTCCACGTCGCCGGTGCGGTACGTCGCCACCGCGGCAGCGATGGTGCACGCCACCGAGAAGATCAGGTGAGCCACCAGCCACCGTGGACTGACGAAAAACGTGCAGAACGTGCCGATGACGGCGAACAGCGCGCACGTCAGGATCGCGTCGGCGATCGGGTTGACGAGGATGGACGACGCGGTGCCCAGATCGGCGAACACCGCGAATGCCACCACCCCGAGACGGCCCGGGAACGGCTTGACGATCCACGCGGCCGCGACCGCCACCGCCATGACGACCAGGAATGCCTTCCAGCCGATTGCCGCGGCGTTCCGCGAGGTGCCGTCGGAGAAGAGGGCCACCACCGCCAGAGCGCCGTAGTTCAGCGTCAGGATCGCCATCACCCATCGGATGAGTTTTCCGGTGGGCCGCGAGTTCTGGAAGTCCGCCATCCAGCGGTAGTCGTACGGCTGCGTGAACCAGGCCCACAGAGCACCCGCGGCAGTACCGCGATCGCGGTGATGCGAGTTCGGGGTCACGAAGCGTCAGAAATATCGAGGAAACGGCGACCAGTCGGGCTCGCGCTTCTCCAGGAACGCATCGCGTCCCTCGACGGCCTCGTCGGTCATGTACGCCAGCCGGGTGGCTTCACCGGCGAACAACTGCTGGCCGACGAGACCGTCGTCCTGCAGGTTGAAGGCGTACTTGAGCATCCGCTGTGCCTGCGGCGACTTGGCGTTGATCTTCGCGGCCCACTCGATGGCGGTGTTCTCGAGTTCGGCGTGATCGACCACCTTGTTCACCGCGCCCATGCGGTGCATTTCCTCGGCCGAGTACGTCTCGCCGAGGAAGAAGATCTCTCGGGCGAATTTCTGCCCGACCATCTTGGCCAGGTACGCACTGCCGTAACCACCGTCGAAGCTGCCCACGTCGGCGTCGGTCTGCTTGAAGCGAGCGTGTTCGCGGCTTGCGAGCGTCAGATCGCACACCACGTGCAAGCTGTGCCCGCCACCCGCTGCCCACCCGTTGACGAGGCAGATGACGACCTTGGGCATGAAGCGGATCAGCCGCTGCACTTCGAGAATGTGCAGACGGCCCGCGCGCGCCTTGTCGACCGTCTCGGCCGTTTCACCGTCCGCATACTGGTAGCCGCTTCGTCCGCGAATGCGCTGATCGCCGCCGGAACAGAACGCCCAGCCGCCGTCTTTGCTGCTCGGCCCGTTGCCGGTGAGCAGCACGGTTCCCACGTCCGAACTCACGCGTGCGTGTTCGAGCGCGCGGTAGAGCTCGTCGACGGTGTGCGGCCGAAAAGCGTTTCGAATCTCGGGACGATCGAACGCCACCCGCACGGTCGCGTCGGACACGTGGCGGTGATAGGTGATGTCGGTCAGATCTTCGAAGCCGGGAACGGGACGCCACAGTGCGGGAGTGAAGGTCACGTGGGCCAGCTTAACGGTGGCGAGGGCTGAATCCGCTGCGGCCGGGCGATGCAGCTAGCGTGCAGGTCATGACCGATCCGATGCAGCTCGACCGCAGTTCCGACCCCGATTACGACCACCACGGCGGCTTCCCGCGTTTCGTTCCGGCGAAGGTGGGGCCGGAATACGGGCAGTTGCTCGAGGCACTGCGCACGGTCCAGGATCTCGCGGTGTCCACGTCGTTGCCTGCAGACGTCACCGAGGCAGCCGCGAGCAAGACTCGGGAACTGATCGAGTTGTTGGAGCCGCACGTGGTCGCCGAAGGCAAGCAGACCGCGGGGCGGGTACCCGCTCTGCCGGGCCGTGGTTCGCTGCTGCTGCCGCCGTGGGTCATCGAGAAATTCGCAGCCGACGGCGTCCGTAGCCGTGGCATGTTCCGTCGCTTCCACCTCGGTGGCAACGCCGCCGCGCACGGGGGCACCCTTCCGCTGCTGTTCGACGACCTCTTCGGCCTGATCCAACATGCGTACGGTCGGCCCATCAGCCGGACCGCATATCTGCACATCAACTACCGCAAGGTGACCCCACTGAACACCGAGTTGGTCGTCGAGGGTGCCGTAAACAAGGTGGAGGGTCGTAAGACGTTCATCAGCGCGAGGCTGACGGATCTGGACGGCAACCTGCTCGCCGACTGCGAGGCACTGATGGTGCAGTTGCTCCCGGGGCAGCAATGATTCCCCCGGCCGACGATCTGCTCGACGGTGCGCACGTGCTCTCGATGCCGATGCGGACGAAGTTCCGTGGGATCACCACCCGTGAGGTGATGTTGATTCGTGGTCCCGGTGGGTGGGGTGAATTCTCTCCGTTCCCCGAGTACGACGACGTCGAGTCCGCCCCGTGGTTGGCGTCGGCGATCGAGGCCGCGTGGGAGGGCCCGCCGAATGCGGTGCGTCGACGCATCGCGGTCAACGCGACCGTGCCCGCGGTCGACGCCTCCGATGTGGCGGGCGTGCTGAGCCGCTCACCCGGGGCCGAAACGGCGAAGGTGAAAGTGGCCGAGAAGGGGCAGAGCCTGGCCGACGACGTGGCTCGCGTTCGTGCGGTGCGCGAGCTGTTGCCGCGGGTGCGGATCGACGCCAACGGGGGCTGGACCGTCGACGAGGCAGTCACTGCGTTGGCTGCTCTCACTGCGGACGGGCCACTCGAATATGCGGAGCAGCCGTGCGCCACGGTTGCCGAGCTCGTCGAGCTGCGGCGACGGGCTCCGGGAGTTCGGGTGGCCGCGGACGAGAGCATCCGCCGGGCCGAGGATCCGATGAAGGTCGTGCGGGCCGGCGGCGCGGACATCGCGGTACTCAAGGTCGCTCCGCTCGGCGGCATGCGCGCACTGCTCGAACTGGCCGGCGAACTGGGGGAGTACGGCGTGCCGGTGGTCGTGTCGAGTGCACTCGATTCGGCTGTGGGCATCGCCTCCGGGCTCGCCGCTGCCGCCGCGCTGCCGCATCTGGAATTCGCCTGCGGACTGGGGACGGGCAGCCTGTTCGTTCGCGACGTCGCACCGGCACCCGAGGTGGTCGACGGAACGTATCCGGTCCAGAGCGTCGAGCCGGATCCGCACGCGTTGATCGAACTCGGTGCCGACGCCGAGCGCACCCAGTGGTGGATCGAGCGAGTGCGGCGCTGCCACGCACTGCTGCGGTAGTGTTGCGCCCGGTCCGCGTGGGGCCGCCGACACATCTGGGAGGAAGTTCGAAGTGGTTGCTGCACTGAAGGATTCGCTGCTCGACGAGTCGAAGGCCGACGCTCTGCGCGTCGACGTGCTGGCATTGATCGACGCCGAGGTAGCCGACAAGAAGGGCGCCAGTGGCCTCGCGGTCAAGGGGGGCTACGGCGCAGTGAAGAAGGTCGGTCCGTCCTACATCGACAATGCGGTCTCGGCTCTGTGGCCCGATTTCGTCGACAAGCTCGATCCGTTCTGGCAGTCGTACAACGCCGCCCCGCAGGGCACGTTCGGTGAGTATCTCGCCGCCAATGGAGATGCCGCGTCCGACGCTCTGCTCTCGGTCACCGATGCGCGCATCGAGGAGACGGACAAGTCCGTCGTCAAGAAGTTCTACGGCAGCCTGCGTGGCTCGGCGAAGAAGAACGTCACCGAGGCACTGCCGCGCGTCGGCGATCTGGTCGCCAAGCACGCCTGAGCGGCTTCGCCGCATGTGAGTGGAAATTCGTAGCAGGCTACGAGGTGGGAGTGGAGCCCGCGGAACGACCCGAGGGCTCCACGCTCACATGCGCGTAGCGCTCAAACGCTCCCAATCGGCCTCGGTTTGGTCGGCGTACAGCCGCGCGAATCGGCACAGTGCGACGTCGAGTTCATCGGAATCGCCCGTGTATCCCGAGATCATCGACGCGCCGCTGGTGCGAGCGTGTCCCTTCGCGAGCAGTCGCCCCACCACCCGCGCGTAATCCACCAGCGCGGGTGCATCGATCGACGAGAGATCGATCGTCCCCTTCATGTTGCGGAACTGCCGCACGTAGTACTGCCGTCCGGCGATCGTGCACCACCCCAGCAGTGGATCGCTGACCGTCTGCAGATCCTGCTGGTACTCCACCACGCGTTGTCCCTGATGGTCGTGCCAGGCCGATTCGCCGTGCACATATGGCGCGAGCACCGACCGTCTGGCCTGCTTGAGCTGCAGGAACACGACGTCGTCCGCGCTGGTGCCTTCGAGCAGTGCCACGTACGCCCGGAGCCCGACACTGCCGACTCCGACGACGCGATGCGCGACGTCGATCAACGTGTATCCCCCCAGCACCCGACGCCAATGCGGGGTGAGGGTGAGCAGGTATTCGTCCAGTCCGACGGCCAGCAACTCCTCGTCCTCGGCCGAGATTCGGGTGGTGATCGGCGGCTCCTCGACGATCCTGCGAGTGCCCTCGTGTTCCTCGGTGAATCGCGGCAGGACGCGGTCACTCGTGCGTCGACGCGCTTTCTTGGTGGCGCGTTTGATCTCCTTCCGCAACGATCCCGCAGTGGCATCCCGTTGCAGTTTCTCGGCCGTCAACCGTTGGAACGACCGCGACATCAGCGGTTCGTCGGCGAGGCGCGCGACCTCGATTCGATACGCGGACACGCAGGCGGCGACGGCATCGCGGCACCGATCCTCGCTGCGTCCGTTCTGTCGGCCCGCCACCCAGATGCTCGCGGCGAGGCGTCGTAGATCCCATTCCCAGGCACCCGGGTGCGCTTCGTCGAAGTCGTTGAGGTCGATGACGAGGTCGCGTTCGGGGGAGGCGTAAAACCCGAAATTGCCCAGGTGGGCGTCGCCGCTGATCACCGGATTGATACCGGTCGACGGGAGCATCGCGACATCCCGAGCCATGACGATGGCCGTCCCGCGCAGGAAGCCGTACGGGGATTCGACCATGCGCTCGAGGCGCGTGGGGATGAGCCATTCGATCCGGCCCTGGTGTGAGTACTCGATCTGCTGCACCGGGTCCGGGCGATCCGGCGGCGGTGTCCAGTCGCCCAGCGATGCGATCGGGACCTTGTCGCGCAGGCGTCGACCCAGCTCGTATCGTTCTGCTCGGGGGAGTGGCCGCGCACGCAACGATGCGTACGGCGCGCTGTCGACTGCAACCGAGTCGGTGACGACGGTATGACCTTTTCCGGAGCCGGGCATGTGAAGTCACACTAATCGAGGGCTACGGGGCGGCTTTACCGAACTTCCAGTATCCGGTGAAGCAGATCCGAGACTTGGGTACGGAACGCTCGTTCACCAGGTATCTACGCAGGCCCGTCGCCAACCCCTGTTCCCCTGCTACGTAGACGAACGGATCGCCGTCCGGAAGCTCGGCTTTCTGCACCGCGGCCAACGCGGCCTCGCCCGGCTTGGCCAGCGGGTTCGGGCGCACGATCCATTCGATCTCGACGCCTGCGTGCACGTCCTGCTTCTGGATGTCGGCCTCGGTGGGCACTTCGACGAAGGCCTTGACCCGAACGTCGGCCGGCAACGACCGCAGAATGCCGAGAATCGCCGGGGCAGCACTCTCGTCGCCGACGAGCAACTGCCAGCTCGATTGTCCCTCGAACGTGTAGATGCGGCCTTCGTCGAAGATCGCGACGCGATCGCCTGGGACCGCCCTGGTAGCCCACGACGACGCCGGCCCACTGTGACCACCGGTTCCGCCGCCACCATCTACTTCGCCGTGCGCCACGAAGTCCACATCCAGCTCCGGGCCGTCGCCGTGTGTGCCCTCTCCCGTAGCGCGGTACTGGCTGACCGTGTAGTTGCGGACCGCCGGCTTTGTGTCCTTGGAGAACGTCAGATACTGGGCGTACCAGAGCATCGAGGTGGCGCTGGGGATGCGCGGCTCGTCCTGGCCCGGCTGCGGCAGGAACAGGCGAAACCAGTGGTCGTAGCCCATGTAGCGGAAGTTCGACAACGAATCGCCGCCGAGGGTCACCCGGATGAAGCTGGGGCTGATTCGCTCGCTCCCGAGCACGGTCAGGCGGTAGAACGCGGGGTTCTCCGGTTTGAGGTACTTACCCATGCCGCACAGGTTAGCCGACCCTAAGCTGCGATGGGGTTGCGTCGATCTCTCACTCGGGCCGACCGCGCCGGTAGCGCTGGACCACCTTGGCTCCGACGGGTACTGCGAACAGCATCATGAACACGCGGATCACCTGGGCGGCCACGACGAAGGTGACGTTCGCCCCGGTCGACGCGGCAATGGCCAGCACGGCGTACACCCCGCCGGGAGTGGTCGCGAGGTAGCCCTCGTAGCCGCTCGTCCCCGTCGCCGACGCCAGCCACAGGCCGAGCATCGCGCAGCAGACGGTAACGGCGATGATCAACATCAGCGATGCGGGCAGGACCCGCGAGATCGACTTCAAGCTGGCGACGGTGAACCGCAGTCCGGCCTGCCAGCCGATGACGATGTACGCCGCCCACAGCAACAGCGTCGGGACGGACGCGTCGAACGAGACGCCGAGCACGTCGGCGAGCGTGGCGATCATCAGCGGTCCGAGTAGGGCGGGGGCGGGCAGCCGGATCACCTTGGCCAGCATTACCCCGATGACGCCGCAGATCAGGACGAACGCAAGATCGATCCACAGCGCCTCGTGCACGTCGGCGGTGACCGACGACTGTCCGGGTTGGGCGTCGAACACCAGGGTTGCGACCAGCGGCAGCGTCGTTGTCACCAGCACGACGCGCAGGTATTGCACCACCGCGACCACGCGTTCGTCGCCGCCCAACTCCTGGGTGATCGCCACCAGTCCCGAGGCTCCGCCTGCGACCAGCGCCAAGGAGCCGGTCAGTGAATCGATGTCTTTACGAAGCCCCAGCAGCGCGCCGGCCGCGATCGACAGCAACAGGGTGCCGATGCATGCCAGCAGTACCGGCAGCCAGGTATCGCCCAGCGAGCTCAGAGTGTCGCTCTGCACGAGCGTGCCGATCTCGACGCCGAGTACTGCCTGCGCCGCCATGCCGAGTCTGCGCGGCAGCGGGGCCCGTTCGGTTCCGGTCGTCGGAGCCCACCCGGCGAGCGCGAACACGATCGCCACCAACAGTGCAACGAACAACGCAGCCGACGGCACACCGAGTGCATCGGCCCCGACGGTCAGTGCGACCGTGACGAGAACCAGCAGCAGCCAGCGAATCAAGAAGGTCGCTCGATCTCGCGAACCTCGGGCGGCAGTCCCCACTCGGTACGGCCGAGTCGACTGAGCGGTGCGATGGTCTCGAACTCGGGCAGGCCGTCCTCGGCGAGAAATTCCGGTCGAACCGACACCGCGACGACGCTGCCCATGACGACGAAGCAGTTTCCCACCTCGACGACGCGGTGCAGCGTGGCTTCGATGGCGATCGGGGCGGCAGCTACCCGCGGCGGCGTGACGATCGCGCTGGGTTCGCTCTCGATGCCGACGGCCTCGAACTCGCTGACGCCGTGCTCGAAGCTCGCCGAGCTGCCGTTGACCTGATCGACCAACGGTGCCGTCGCCAGGTTGACCACGAACTCGCCGGTGGACTCGATGTTGCGCAAACTGTCCTTGCGGCTCACCGAGGTGAACTGGACGACCGGCGGCTCCACGGAGGACACCGTGAAGAAGCTGTAGGGCGCGAGGTTCGCCACACCGTCGGCGGAGACCGTGGAGATCCACGCAATAGGCCGGGGCACCACCGACGCGGTCAGTAGCTGGTAGAAGCGACGTGGGGTGACCTCATCGGGTCGGAAGACTGTACGCACGTCTCAATACTGTCAAAGCCCGGTTGCGGCGGCCGACGGGAGAGTCTGACACTCTGGATTCTGTGAACCCGTCCACCGCTCAGGCCACCGCTGTTGTCGACGAACTGGCACGCAGCGGTATCGAAGACGTCGTGCTCTGTCCCGGTTCGCGTAACGCCCCGTTGGCGTTCGCGTTGCAGGAAGCCGATGTGGCCGGACGCCTGCGGTTGCACATGCGTATCGACGAGCGCACCGCCGGATTTCTGGCCATCGGACTGAGCCTGGGTAGCGGCCAACCCGTCCCGGTGGTGATGACGTCGGGAACGGCGGTGGCAAACCTGGGGCCGGCTGTCCTCGAAGCGAACTACGCGCGCATCCCGCTGATCGTCATCTCTGCCAATCGGCCGTACGAGATGCTCGGCACCGGTGCCAACCAGACCATCGAGCAGCTCGGTCTGTTCGGATCCCAGGTGCGCGCAACCATCAGCCTCGGACTCGCCGAGGAAGGCCCCAAGCAGAACAGTCAGTGGCGCAGCGCCGTCTCGCGAGTCATCGCCGCTGCGCGGGGTGCGCGCTCGGGCAACGCCGGGCCCGTGCATTTCGATATCCCATTGCGCGAGCCGCTGGTTCCCGCTCTCGGTGATCCCGGGGCCCGGCCCGAGGGACGTCCCGACGGGTTGCCGTGGACCTCGACCACCCAGGCGACGCTCGACGTGCCCGTCGAGCTCGATCTGTCGGTCGACACCGTGGTCGTGTCCGGGCACGGCGGCGCTGTCCGTCCGGAGTTGGCCGGTCTACCGACCGTCGCGGAGCCGACGGCACCGCTGCACGGAATTGCATTGCACCCCTTGGCTCTTGCGCAGTTGAAGCCGCGTCAAGCCGTCATCACCGGTCGTCCGACACTGCACCGTCAGGTGTCGGCGCTGCTCGCGGATCCGGCGGTGGACGTCATCGCGCTCACCACCGGCCCGCGTTGGCCCGACGTCTCGGGCAACGTGCTGGCCACCGGCACGCGTGCCGTGACCACCGGCGCACCCGATCCCGCGTGGATCGCCCGTTGCGCCGCGCTGTCCGAGAGAGCCGAAAAGGCTGTGCACCAACAACTTCGAGAGCACCCCAAGCCGACGGGTCTGCACGTCGCCGACGCGGTGATGTCGGCATTGCAGCCCGGAGATCAGCTGGTGCTCGGAGCCTCCAACCCCGTGCGCGACGCGGCCCTGGTCTCGACTCCGATCCCGGGCGTGAAGGTTCTGTCCAATCGTGGCGTGGCCGGCATCGACGGCACCGTCTCGACGGCCATCGGTGCGGCAATGGCCGGAAAGCGCCGCACCGTGGCGCTTCTCGGTGATCTGACGTTCCTGCACGACGCGGCGGGTCTGCTCATCGGCACCGGCGAGCCGCGTCCGGACGACCTGACGATCGTCGTCGCCAACGACGACGGCGGCGGCATCTTCGAGCTTCTCGAACAGGGCGACCCGCAGTACGCGGGTGTGTTCGAGCGGGTGTTCGGAACACCGCACGGAATGGACCTGGGAGCGTTGTGCGGGGCCTACCGCGTCGAACATCGCCTGGTGGACGTGGCCGATCTGGCAACCGAACTCACCGGGCACGCCGACGGAATCCGCGTGTTGGAAGTGACCACGGAACGGTCCGGGCTGCGCGACCTACACGCAGCGATCCGGGCCCGTCTCTAATTCTGTTGCGCAGCAACCCATTCGAGTGTTTCGCCGGTTTCCTGATCGATCATGTCCTTGATCATCTTGTTGATCAGGTCTTCGATCTTGCCGCCGACGAGCGGAATCTTGACCGTCGACTCACCCTTGACGACCAGTTTCGCTCCGGTGCCGTCGGGGCGAAGCGAGAGGGTGCCGTTCACTTTCGCGGGTAGACCCGTGGTGCCGCCGACCAGCGTGCCCTCGGCGTGGTCGCCTTCGAGCGGACCCCAGTGGTCGGTACGCGAGACGATCAGCTTGCCCTTGATGACTTTCGTGACGAACCCGGGCAGTTCGGACGTGCCGACCTCCTCCGTGATGTCCACGGTCAAGCCGCCGTCGTCGTGCTTGGTCATCTCGTACCCGTCCGTCTTCTTCGCCTTGGCGAAGCGAGCGGCCCACTGGTCTTCACTGGTGAGTGCGGCGTGCACGTCAGCGGGCGGATTGGACGATTCGACGGTGAACTCGAAGCTGCGCGACATGAGCACAGAGGCTACCGGAGCGGAGGCGAACCGGCCGCGAAGTAACCTGAATGCTGTGACCGACACCGAGAGGGGCAGCCGAACTCTGCACAGAATCCGGCTGGTCGTGCTCGTGGTCGCGGTCGCCATCTCGGTTCTGTCGGTCCTTTTGGTGGTCGGTGCCTGGCGAAACGACGTCACCATCGACTCCGACAAGGGCGTCGCGACGGCCGAGGTGCTCTCAGCGGGCAAATTGCGTTCGGCGGTCAGTTTCATCACCCCCGACGGCGTGACCCACAATCCCAGACTCGGCGTGCTGTACCCCACCAATCTCGTCGTGGGGCAGCGCATCGAGGTCGAGTACTACAAGGCGGACTCCGACGACAACGACAGCGACAGCGACCTGCTGGTGCGTGTCGCCGGCCGTGACGCCGCGGTAGCGATCGTTCCTGCCGGATCGGTCATCGTCGTCACGTGGCTCATCGCCGGGCCTGCCCTGTTCTGGTTACGTCGCAAGGAGACCCCGCGCATGAAGGCCGAGCGCATGGAGGTACAGGATGCGTAATGCCAGACAGCGGGTCATCGCTGCTGTCGCCGCAGTGGCCGGGTTCGCGTTGGTGAACTTCGGCAACATCGCGTCCTCGATGGTGATCATGGTGCTCGTGGTGGTGTTTCTGCTCGTTCTGACGACTCCGGTGCTGTATCCGCGCTCTGTATCCGACGACGCGTCTCGAGTGTTCGCGACCGAAAAATCGGTGCCGCTGATCTACTGGCGTCCCGGTTGCATCTTCTGCCTTCGGCTACGGGTTGCGCTGTTGCTCCGCGGAAAGAAGGCCGTGTGGACGAACATCCGCGCAGATGCTGCTGCCGCAGCGCGGGTTCGGTCGGTGAACGACGGGAACGAGACGGTTCCGACGGTGTTCGTGGGTACCGGACACCGCACCAACCCGAGTCCGTCGTGGGTCGCCCAGCAATTCGTGTGACGTTGGCCCACACGTAACGTCGTCCATGCCTGGGTGACTGCGTGGCCACCCACACTGAGGACCGTGCGAGTAGCCATCGTTGCGGAATCGTTCTTACCCAACATGAACGGCGTCACCCACTCGGTGATCCGTGTCCTCGAACATCTCGAGAAGACCGGGCACGACGCCATCGTCGTCGCCCCCGACAACCCGTCGGGACCGCGAGCGGCGACCTGGCACAACGGCGTCCCGGTCCACCGAGTGCCGTCCGTCATGGTGCCGAAGGTCAGCTCCCTGCCGGTCGGTGTTCCTGGCCTCGGGATGGTCTCGGCGCTACGGACCTTCGCGCCCGACGTCGTGCATCTGGCGTCCCCGTTCCTGCTCGGAGCGGGCGGCCTGGCCGCCGCCAACCGCCTCGACGTGCCTGCCGTCGCCGTTTACCAGACCGATGTCGCAGGATTCGCCGCGAGCTACGGCCTCGGCTTGACCTCGAAGGCCGCGTGGCGTTGGACCAGGAGACTGCACCGCGGAGCGGCCCGCACTCTGGCACCGTCCACCTCGGCCGTCGACGCTCTCGAGCAGCACGGCATCCCGCGCGTACACCGGTGGGCCAGGGGAGTGGACGCGGTTCGGTTCGCGCCCTCGGCCGCGTCGGCCACCCTTCGCGGCCGATGGGGATCCGGCGAAAAGCTGATCGTCGGGTTCGTCGGCAGGCTCGCGCCGGAGAAGCACGTCGAACGGCTTGCCGTACTGGCCGCAGATCCGTCGATCCAGCTGGTGATCGTCGGTGGCGGACCCGATACTGCAGCACTGCAGGCGTTGATGCCGAACGCGATCTTCACCGGGCAACTCGGCGGCGACGAACTCGCGCAGGCCTACGCCAGCTTCGACATCTTCGTCCACCCCGGCGAACACGAAACCTTCTGTCAGGCAGTCCAAGAAGCCCTCGCCAGCGGAGTGCCCGTCATCGGTCCCGACGCCGGCGGACCCCGCGATCTGGTCTCGCACTGCCGCAACGGCTACCTACTGCCGGTCGACAAGTTCACCGAGCTGCTGCCCAGTGCAGTCGGCGCCCTCGCCGAACCCACCACCCGCGCCCGCTTCGGCAACGCCGCCCGCCGATCGGTTCTGCACCGCACCTGGCCTGCCATCTGCGACGAGCTGATCTCCCACTACTACGACGTGCAAGGCATCACAGCGCCACGGGTGACCGAAGCAGCCTGAGTAAGCTGGAGTTCGTGGCCACGACATCGCGCGCAACCCTGGAAAAAGAGCCCCACGAGGTGGCGTCGATGTTCGACGGCGTCGCCCGCCGCTACGACATCACCAACACCGTTCTGTCGTTCGGCCAGGACCGCAGCTGGCGCAAGCTGACCCGCCGAGCACTCGACCTGAAGCCGGGCGAGCGGGTCCTCGATCTCGCCGCCGGCACCGGCGTCTCCACGGTCGAACTCGGACGCAGCGGGGCCTGGTGCGTCGCCACCGACTTCTCCAAGGGCATGCTCCGAGCCGGACTCTCCCGCGGAGTGCCGATGGTCGCCGGTGACGCGATGGCACTTCCGTACGCCGACGCCAGTTTCGACGCCGCCACCATCTCGTTCGGCCTTCGCAACGTCTCCGACTTCGATGCCGGTCTGCGCGAAATCGCTCGGGTCACCAAACCCGGTGGGCGTCTTGTGGTCTCGGAATTCTCCACCCCGGTCTTCGGCCCGTTCCGCACGGCATACATGGAGTACCTGATGAAGGCGCTCCCCAAAGTCGCTCGCGCAGTGAGCAGCAACCCCGACGCCTACGTCTATCTCGCCGAGTCCATTCGCGCGTGGCCCACCCAGGAGCAGTTGGCTCAGCGCATCGCCGACGCCGGCTGGACCGACGTGCAGTGGCGCAACCTCACCGGCGGAATCGTGGCACTACACAAGGCAATTCGGCCCTGAGCCCGCGCGCGGCTACGAAAACGGCGGCCGCGAATCGATTTTCAGTGACGTGGTTCCTGCGGTTCGCCACGTACGAGCGACGAGGTCGCTGTCGGCCTCGGTGACCAGGTTGCCCATGCACCGGACGGCAACTTTCATCAGTGCCCGCGAGCGCATGCCCACCGGACCCGCTGCGGGCAGGAACCTCGGCACGGTCAGCAGTCCGGCGAGGCGTCGAGCAATGGAGAAGGCTTGACCGTAGTGCTCACGCAGCAGGGTCGGCCAGGCGTCGGTCAGGTCCGCGTGATCGAGAAGGTCGACGACCATGCGGCCGCCTTCGAGTCCGTAGTCGATGCCCTCACCGTTGAGTGGGTTCACGCACGCTGCGGCGTCGCCGATGATCGCCCAGTTCACCCCCGCGACGCCGGAGACCGCCCCGCCCATCGGCAGCAGCGCCGACGCGACCGACCGTAGCTCGCCGGTCAGTTCCCATTCCGACCGCCGCTGCTGGGTGTAGAGGTCCAGCAGGGGGCGCAGGGCTCCCGGTGCGGGCCGGGTGGCGGTGGCCAGCGTGCCGACGCCGATGTTGATGTTGCCGTCGTTCAGGGGGAAGACCCATCCGTAGCCGGGCTGCAGAGTGCCTGCGCCGTCGCGCAGTTCGAGGTGCGAGCTGATCCATTCGTCGTCGCTGCGCGCAGACGTGATGTACGCGCGGGCGGCGACGCCGAACGCTGTGTCGCGGTGCCACTGGCGTCCGAGTTGCTTGCCCAGCGTGGACCGGACTCCGTCGGCGACGATCAGAGTGCGGCACGCGACCTCATGGCTGCCTTCGCCGGTCTGCAGCGTCACCGATCGGACCGCATTTCCGTCGCGGGTGACGGACACCGCTTTGGCACCCTCGGCCATCACAGCCCCGGCCTCGACGGCGACGCGGCGAATGCGGTCGTCCAATTCGGTTCGCGGGACGGCGCTGCCCACCGCAGGGAACGATCTGCTCGGCCATTCGAGCTCGAGTTCCTGGCCGAACCCACTCAGACGCAACCCGCGATTGCGCGCGGTACCGCGAACCCATTCACCCAGGCCCAACCGATCGAGTTCGGCGACAGCGCGCGGAGTCAGCCCGTCGCCGCACGTCTTGTCCCGGGGAAAGACGGCCGCGTCGGCGAGTACGACGTCGCGGCCGGAACGCGCTGCCCACGCTGCCGCGGACGATCCTGCGGGGCCCGCGCCCACGACCAACACATCGGTCGAGGAGGGCAGGGCCGGGTTGGATGAGGTCACAGATCCCAGTATCCCGACTGCCGCGGTGCTGCGCCGTCAGGGCCTTCGGTCGACCGTTGTCGAGGCCCTGCTCATCGGGCGTGTTCACCGTCGGAGCGGTGACGTCGTTCACTCATTGGCCCTGGAGGGCGCGTCGGGAAGCGACTCGGGCTCGGTTCGGTGAGGGAATAGTCACCTGTGGTGGGCGGCACCGTCGTGCGAGTGTGCACACTAGGTTCACTACGGTAGTACCCGAGCAGCAGTTTCCGTCATCCATCGCCGCTCGACGCCGACGACAGGACAGGGATCAACATCGTGAGTACAGACGACGCGACCGCAGTAACGGTCGTTGCCGGAGTCGACCTGGGTGACCCGGAGCTCGCTCGATCCGTCGCCGACGGTCTCGCGCGCGTCGAAGAGCTGATGATCAGCGAACTGTCCGACGGCGAAGAGTTCCTCACCGAGGCTGCTCTGCATCTGGCGAAGGCCGGCGGCAAGCGATTCCGACCCCTGTTCACCGTGCTGACCGGCCAGCTGGGGCCGTCGCCGACAGATCCGGCGATCGTCACCGCCGCCACCGTGGTCGAGCTGGTGCACTTGGCGACGCTCTATCACGACGACGTCATGGACGAGGCGTCGATGCGCCGCGGAGCCGAGAGTGCGAACTCACGCTGGGGCAACAGTGTGGCCATTCTCGCGGGCGACTACCTGTTCGCACATGCGTCGCGTCTGGTGTCCACCCTCGGACCCGACGCCGTCCGCATCATCGCCGAGACCTTCGCCGAGTTGGTCACCGGGCAGATGCGCGAAACGATCGGGGCCAAGAGCACCGACGATCCCATCGCGCACTACTTGAAGGTCGTGTGGGAGAAGACCGGGTCGCTCATCGCCTCCTGTGGGCGCTTCGGCGGCACGTTCAGTGGCGGCGATGCCGAGCACGTGGGACGCCTCGAGCGCCTCGGTGACGCTGTCGGCACCGCGTTCCAGATCTCCGACGACATCATCGACATCTCCTCGGCCACCGAGCAGTCGGGTAAGACTCCCGGCACCGACCTGCGGGAAGGCGTGCACACCCTGCCGGTGCTGTTCGCGCTCCGCGAGGAAGGTGCCGACGGCGACCGCCTCCGCGAGATCCTGGCCGGCCCGGTCACCGAGGATGCGCTGGTCACCGAGGCCCTGGAGCTGTTGCAGCGGTCACCCGGCATGGTCGCGGCCAAGAAGACCCTCGGCGAGTACGCCGACCGCGCCTACGCCGAGCTCGCACTGCTGCCGCAGGGACCGGCCAACGACGCCCTGGGCCGACTGGTGAACTACACCGTCGAACGCGTGGGGTAGTCGCCCACGCAGTGGTCGGGAACTGCGCGTCGGGGTGCCGTCGTTGAATCGGGTAGGAACACCCGGTACGAGGAGGCACCCGTCACGATGAACAGTTACGCCAACGGTGCGAAGACATTCGGCCTGCTGGTCGGGATGTCTGCGCTGATCGTCTTCATCGGTTCGTTGTTCGGTAACTCGATGATTCTGATCGGGTCGATCGTGCTGGCCGTCGGCGTCAACGGTTACGCGTACTTCAACAGCGCGAAGATGGCTCTGAAGTCGATGCACGCGGTGCCGGTCAGTGAGCTCGAACAGCCGGCGATGTACCGGATCGTGCGGGAACTGGCGACAACGGCGCATCAGCCGATGCCCGCGCTGTACGTGAGCCCGACCAACAATCCCAACGCGTTCGCCACCGGGCGGAACCCGCGCAACGCAGCCGTGTGCTGCACCGAGGGCATTCTGCGCATGCTCGACGAGCGCGAACTACGAGCGGTACTCGGACACGAGCTCTCGCACGTGTACAACCGCGACATCCTGATCTCGTCGGTGGCCGGTGCCATGGCGGCGGTCATCTCGGGCCTGGCGAACCTGGCCTTCTTCGCCAACGTCTTCGGTGGCCGCGGCAACGGGGGAGCCAATCCGCTCGCTCTGCTTCTGGTGTCGATGCTGGGACCCATCGCGGCCACGTTGGTGCGGCTGGCGGTCTCTCGTTCTCGGGAGTATCAGGCCGATCAGTCCGGTGCCGAGCTGACCGGTGATCCGCTGGCGCTGGCGTCGGCGCTGCGCAAACTCGAGCAGGGGGTGCAGCTGGCACCGCTGCCGCCCGAGCCGCGGCTGGCCGCGGAGTCGCATCTGATGATCGCCAATCCGTTCCGCATCGGCGACAAGGCGGGCGCGCTCTTCGCCACCCACCCGCCGATGGCCGACCGAATCGAACGGCTCGAGCGGATGGCCGGCCATCGGCCGTACTGAGCGGAGCCTGCGGCATGTGAGTGGAACTTCGTAGTCTGCTACGAGGTTCCACTCACATGCGGCGCTCTACCGGTAGTTGACGAACTGCAGGGCGATGCCGAAGTCCTCGTTCTTGAGCAACTGTTGAATTGCCTGCAGGTCGTCGCGCTTCTTGCTGCTCACGCGCAGCTCGTCGCCCTGGATCTGCGCTTTGACGCCCTTGGGGCCGTCGTCGCGGATCTTCTTGGAGATCTTCTTGGCGTTCTCGGTGCTGATGCCTTGCACGAGTTTGCCGGTGACCTTGTAGACCTTGCCGGACGCGGCCGGGTCGTTGGTCTCGAAAGCCTTGAGCGATACGTCGCGTCGGATCAGTTTCTCCTTGAAGACGTCCAGAGCTGCCTTGACCTTCTCCTCGGATTCGGACGTGATGACGATGGTCTCGGACTCGCCACTGCCGGACCACTCGATGCTGGTGTCCGATCCTCGGAAGTCGAAGCGGGTCGCCAGCTCCTTCGCGGCCTGTCCGAGAGCGTTGTCCACTTCCTGCCGGTCGACTTTGCTCACTACGTCGAAGGACGAATCAGCCACTTCTCACACTCTCCAGTCGAATCGAAAATTTGTTTCTGCGGTGGTGTCGGTCCACATCCCGCTGGGACTTTATCGGCCCGCTACCGACCGTATCCACCCGGTTTGCGTTCCGGGGGGACGTTCGTTGTATTCTTCTCACCGCGCCGAAGACCAGCACGGACTTCGATCGCAGCACGGCAGATTGCCCGAGCGGCCAATGGGAGCGGACTGTAAATCCGTCGGCTTATGCCTACGTAGGTTCGAATCCTACATCTGCCACACCTGGAACCCCGGCGAGAGATTTTCTCGCTGGGGTTTCCATGTGAAGAGGACATATCAGGGCCGCTGACCTCGCAATTTGGCAGTCGGTGCTCGGAATGTGTAACCTCTTGAAGGCTTCAGCGCACGGCTTGTTCGTGTTCTGAGGTGGAGCCTGCGGAACGAGAGTTCCCGTAGTCACCCGCCCCCTTAGCTCAGTCGGTAGAGCGTTTCCATGGTAAGGAAAAGGTCAACGGTTCGATTCCGTTAGGGGGCTCGCTGGATTGGATGGCTCGACGTCGCGCTCCCGTTCGTGGGATGGTGGACGATGAGCACCTGAGGCGGTGTAGCTCAGTTGGTAGAGCAAACGACTCATAATCGTTGCGTCGCCGGTTCAAGTCCGGTCACCGCTACACAGTAGGCAAGCACGGCAAGTAGCACGCATGAACAGTCCTGATTGACCCAGATCAGATTTACCCGAAAGTAGGCGTCCAGTGGCCTCCTCCACCGATGTGCGGCCCAAGATCACCTTGGCCTGCGAGGTTTGCAAGCACCGCAACTACATCACCAAGAAGAACCGTCGGAACGATCCCGACCGCATCGAGCTGAAGAAGTTCTGCTCCAACTGCGGCACGCACCGGGCGCACCGCGAGTCTCGCTAGGTCCAACTGCCCTTCTGTAAGGGTAGAAAAGGTCGTTTCCACCGTGTCACAAGCACCACACGATGCTGCGGCATCAGCTGAAATTCCGGCCATGGATGTATCCGCTCACGCGGCGTCCATGGTCGGTTTTCATTACCGCGTCGACGACTTCTACGAGGTCGGCCGCGAAAAGGTCCGTGAGTACGCGCGTGCGGTCCAGGACTTCCATCCCGCGCATCACGACGAGGACGCAGCGAAGGGCCTCGGTTACGACGGTCTCCTCGCGCCCTTGACCTTCATTTCGCTGGTCGGCATCATCGCGCAGACGCGGATGTTCAAAGAGGTCATCACCGGGTACGACCCGAGCCAGATTCTGCAGACCGATCAGCGGCTGCAATTTCATCGCCCGATTCAGGTCGGCGATCGACTGGTGTGCGATGTCCACCTCGAGTCGTTCCGTCAGATGAGTGGCAGCGACATCATGACCACCAAGAACATCGTCACCGACCAGAACGGCGAGGTCGTGCAGACGACGTGGACGACCATCGTCGCGCGTACCGGCGGCGAGGTCGACGAGAACATCGCGCACGCGGTCAAGGAAGTGATCATGCATGGCGCTTCGTAGCTTCGACGACGTCTCCGTCGGATACGAGTTGCCGGAGCGAGTCGTCATGCTCACGCGCGGCGATCTGGTGAACTACGCGGGTGTCTCGGGAGATCCGAACCCGATTCACTGGAGCGACGAGGTCGTCCGCCTGGCCGGCCTGGACAATGTGATCGCGCACGGCATGCTGACGATGGGCCTCGGTGCCGGGTTCGTCACGTCGTGGCTGGGTGATCCCGGTGCGGTCACCGAATACAACGTTCGCTTCACCAGCTCGGTCTACGTGTCCGAGGACTCCGCGGCTGCGGTCGAGTTCTCCGGCAAGATCAAGTCGGTGGATGCGGACGAGAGAACTGCCGTCATCGCTATCGTGGCGAAGTTCGAGGGCAAGAAGATTTTCGGGCGAGCGACCGCTACGGTTCGCTTGGCCTGATGATGGGTCGATCCGGACGGCCACCGAGCTGCCGGAACGACGGGATTTATCTGTTCCGAAGGGTGTGCAGTACACTGAGATTTCTGGGGTAATCCAGCGCTGTGCGCTGCCCGCGTCCTCCTCGGAGGTTGTGTGGGTTCGCGTGAATGCGTCGGGTGGACACCAGAGCGGCCGAGAAGTTTTCGGCCGAAGGGGCGTAGCTCAATTGGTAGAGCAACGGTCTCCAAAACCGTAGGTTGCAGGTTCAAGTCCTGTCGCCCCTGCCCAAGGTGTCAGCAACTGAGAGGAACGACGTGAGCGAGGAGCGCGGTAAGCGCGACGGTCGATCGGAGGAGTTCGAGAACTCCTCGGCTCCAGACGACGTCGCACCTGGCTCCGAGGGCCGTCTCTCCGATGCTGACACAACCGCAGATGATGCCGCTGCAGGCGCAGTGGCTCCCACCGGTAAGCGCGCGTCCGGCAGGTCCCGTGGCAGCGCCGCCGGAGTCTCGATGACGAAGGCCGCGCCCGCGAAGGCGGCTTCGGGCAAGGCTCGGTCCGGCAAGGCCAAGCTCGACAAGCGACCGAATGTGTTTCTGCGTCTGCTGCAGTTCTTCCGCGAGGTCGTCGCCGAGCTTCGGAAGGTCATCTGGCCGAACAAGAAGCAGATGGTCACCTACACCACCGTCGTGCTCGTCTTCCTGGCGTTCATGGTCGCGTTCATCAGTGGCCTCGATCTGCTGTTCATCAAGGGCGTCGGCTGGCTGTTCGGTTGACCGAACGCAGTTGCCGTGACTTTCGACGATCGAACCGAGCAGGAACTAGAGAAAGGGTGCTGACGTGAGCACGCCGCACAACGACGCCACCGAAGTGGCCGCATTCGACGCCGATGTCGAGGCGACCAAGCAGGGCCTCGAAGCGGAGCAGGCCGCTCAGGACCGCGAGACGGACGAAGCAATCAAGGCCGACGTCGCCGCTGCCGCCGGGGACGACGTTCCCGCCGAAGGCGACGAGACATCCGAGGTCACCGCTGACGTCGACGTCACTGCAGAGCCCGAAGACCCCGTTGCCGAGATGAAGGCGGCTCTGCGTCGCGCTCCCGGTGACTGGTACGTCATTCACAGCTACGCCGGATACGAGAACAAGGTCAAGGCCAACCTCGAGACCCGTGTGCAGAACCTCGACGTCGGTGACTACATCTTCCAGGTGGAGGTTCCCACCGAAGAGGTCACCGAGATCAAGAACGGCCAGCGCAAGCAGGTCAACCGCAAGGTTCTGCCGGGCTACATCCTGGTCCGCATGGAACTGAACGACGAGTCCTGGGGTGCGGTCCGCAACACTCCCGGCGTCACCGGTTTCGTCGGCGCGACGTCACGTCCGTCGCCGCTGACCATCAACGAGGTCGTCAAGTTCCTCATGCCGCAGGAAGGTGCCAAGAAGGACGCGAAAGCGGCCGCAGGCACTGCCGAGCAGGGCAGCGAGACCACGTCGAAGCCCACCATCGAGGTCGACTTCGAGGTCGGCGAGTCGGTCACCGTCATGGACGGCCCGTTCGCGACCCTCCCGGCCAGCATCAGCGAGGTTAACGCAGAGCAGCAGAAGCTCAAGGTGCTGGTATCGATCTTCGGCCGTGAAACCCCGGTCGAGCTCGGCTTCACCCAGGTCTCCAAGATCTAGAAGCCGACCGCACAGACTTGCAGTAGCAACCGCAAGAAACCCGAGCGAATACAAGGAAACAAGACATGCCCCCGAAGAAGAAGAAGCTAGCCGGGATCATCAAGCTGCAGATCCAGGCCGGCGCCGCCAACCCGGCACCGCCCGTCGGCCCCGCACTGGGCCAGCACGGCGTCAACATCATGGAGTTCTGCAAGGCGTACAACGCCGCGACCGAGTCGCAACGCGGCAACGTCGTGCCCGTCGAAATCTCGGTCTACGAGGACCGTACGTTCGACTTCAAGCTGAAGACTCCTCCCGCTGCCAAGCTGCTGCTCAAGGCTGCAGGCGTGGCGAAGGGCTCCGGCGAGCCGCACAAGACCAAGGTCGCCAAGGTGACCATGGATCAGGTGCGCGAGATCGCCAAGACCAAGCAGGAAGACCTCAACGCCAACGACATCGATCAGGCCGCGAAGATCATCGCCGGCACTGCTCGCTCGATGGGCATCACGGTCGAAGGCTGATTTTCAGCCTCTCCAAGCATCACACGTGGGAGAGCCGGCCAGGCTCGTCAACCACTCTGAACTCGAACGAAGGACAGTAAGACATGGCAAAGCGCAGTAAGGCCTACCTCGAGCAGGCCGCCAAGATCGACCAGGACAACCTCTACTCGCCTCTGGAAGCCGCCAAGCTGGCCAAGGAGACCGCGTCGAGCAAGTTCGACCCCACCGTCGAGGTCGCAGTGCGACTCGGCGTCGACCCCCGCAAGGCAGACCAGATGGTGCGCGGCACCGTCAACCTTCCCCACGGCACCGGCAAGACCGCTCGGGTTATTGTTTTCGCCGCTGGTGAGAAGGCTGCTGAAGCCGAGGCAGCAGGAGCCGACGTCGTCGGTGCAGAAGATCTGATCGAGCGCATCCAGGGCGGATTCCTGGACTTCGACGCCGCTATCGCGACCCCCGATCAGATGGCCAAGGTCGGCCGCATCGCCCGTGTCCTCGGACCTCGTGGCCTGATGCCGAACCCGAAGACGGGCACGGTCACCAACGATGTGACCAAGGCCGTCAACGACATCAAGGGCGGAAAGATCAACTTCCGCGTCGACAAGCAGGCCAACCTGCACTTCGTCATCGGCAAGGCCTCGTTCGACGAGACCAAGCTGGTCGAGAACTACGGTGCCGCACTGGACGAGATCCTGCGTGCGAAGCCGTCGTCGGCGAAGGGTCGCTACGTCAAGAAGGTCACCGTTTCGACCACCACCGGACCCGGCGTCCAGGTCGATCCCAACCGCACTCGCAACCTCCTCGAGGACGACGCGAACGCGTAATTTCTTTCAGCTCCGAACGAAGGCCGGTCTCCCTGTGGGAGGCCGGCCTTCGTCGTTCTGTCCTGCCGAGATCTAGGCTGCGTTCGTGCGAGCGAAGTTGGCCAGCACGAGGCCGCTGATTCGGTCGAGCAACGCGGCCGGCAGGTCGTGTGCCATGCCGTCGATGAGGGTCAGCTCCGCGCCGGGAACCGCCCGGGCGATGGCCTTGCCACAGGCCGGCCGCACCAGTCGGTCCGCGGTCCCGTGGATGACGGTCGTCGGTGCGTCGATCTTCCGTGCGTAGGGCTTGAGGCTGCCGGTACCGGTGATGGCCGCCATCTGCCGAATGACGCCGGACGGGTTGTAGTTGCGTTCGTACATCACCTGGGCGATTTCGAGCTGTTCCTCGAGCGGTGTCCGGAACCCGGGGGAGCCGATCGTGGACAGTGTCTTCGCCGAATGCGCGATGATCTCGTCCTTCGTGGCGTCCTTGCCGACGCCACCGATCAACGGCAGTAGTGCCCGGGGATCCGGCGGTGGCAGGAATGCCTCGTTGGTGCTCGAGAACAGAATGGACACGGATTTGGTTCGCTGCGGGTAGCTACCGGCGAACACCTGCGTGATCATGCCGCCCATCGACGCGCCGACGACGTGCGCGGAGTCGATCTCGAGGTGGTCGAGTACGCCGACCGCATCGGCGGCCATGTCGACGATCGTGTACGGGACGTCCGACGACATCCCCAGTTCGTGCCGGAGGAGCCGAAGAATCTGCCAGCCGTGCACCTTCCTGCCCGTCATCTTCGTCGACAGCCCGATGTCGCGGTTGTCGATGCGGATCACCCGATAGCCGGCGTCGACGAGACGCGTGCAGAAGTCCATGGGCCACAGCGTCAGCTGCGCGGACAGACCCATGATGAGCAGTACGGCGGGGTCGTCGACGGAACCCATGTCCTCGTACGCGATGTCGATGGAGTTCGACGGCGCGATGCCTTGTTCGATTCTCATGTTCTCGTTCCTACCAGTCGGGGTCGCCCAGTACCGGAACCACCAGGTAACTGGGATCGTGTGGGTCGATCGCGATGTCCTGCGGTTTCAGTCGAGTGCGAACGAGGTCCGGCAGGATGGGGATGAACCGTGGTGCGTCGGTGGCGAATACGGCCACCCGGAGGCGATGACCCGTCGCGATCACAGCTTCGGTGCCGAGAATGTCGATGTCGAGTGTGATGGGCTGCCCCACGGGTACCGGCAGCACAGCGGCCTTGGTGAGCGGGTGGTACGGCCGGGTGTAGTCGCCGTTCGGTGCGAACAGTGATCGCTCGTCGTCCACGGCTCGGCGAGACGCGAGCAACGCCCCGTTGCTCAGCACGGTCGACTTACCGTCGGGGGCGACGTCGCAGATCATGATCGCCCACAATGCTTCTCGGGCATGGCAGATCACGCGCAGATGCAGGTTCATCGGCCCCGACAGCACGGCGTCCGCGCGGGCGGGTTCGGTGGTGAACGTGGCGGCGGCACCTTCGGCGAATCGGTTGTCGTAGGTGAAGCCGCCGCCCAGTAGAGCCGTGACACCGGCGAGAACCTGTGTGGTTTCCCGAGATACGACGGCACGCAGGGACGGACGTACGGTCAGCACGCCGGACGACGTGGACGGCTCGAAGGCGAGGCTGCCGTCGCCGGCGGCGTGGGCGGCGGTGTTCGACGCTTCGGCCGACAGATACAGCCTGCGGGACTGTGCCTGGGGAGCCGGAAAGCGGCCGTGCGCAGTCCAATTGCCGCCCTGTTGTCGGAGTGTGACCGGCCCGTAGTTCTCGATTCCGTTGTCGATGTCGCACAGCCACCTGTCGAACCAGGCTCGCTCGAGTACGTCCAGTCGTGGTGGAAAACCCGGTTCGCCGAAGCCGATTCCGGGATTGACGTGGTAGCCGTCGCCGACGAGTAGTTGTTTGGAGCCGCGTTCGAGAGCGAGTCGGTTGTAGATGTCCGGGGCCGAGCTGCCGAAGATGTCGTGCCAGCAGCCGTAGAGAAAGGTCGGTGCGGTGATGTCCTCGATGACGGCGTCGATGGTGTCGTAGTACGGGTCGTCGTAGATTCGTGGATCATTGCCCGTCACAAAGCCTTTGGCCAGATCGAACAGGTCGGTCGCAGGTGATCGGACGCGATCGCGAAGCCAGGCGACGGTATCGATTCCTCTCACCGCAGGTGCCCATTTGAGTCCGTTGACAGCAGCGAGCCACAGGGGAATGAACGCCGAGGTCGCGCCTCCGGTTGCGAAGATCTCGCGAACGATGTCCACCGAACCTTCGACGGCGAATATCGCGTCGAGCCCGTCGGGTCTCTTGGCTGCCGCCTGCAGTGCGTTGATCGCAGAGTACGAGATGCCCGCCATACCGATTCTGCCGTTGCACCAGTATTGCCGGCGCGCCCACTCGATCACTTCGGTCGAGTCCTGTTGTTCTCGGGTGCCCAGCACGTCCCAGGTTCCGGTGGAGCTTCCGGTTCCTCGAACGTCGACGATCATCTGGACGTACCCGCTGCGGACCAGGTGGCGGTTCACCGACAACAGATCCGCGGCTCCGCCCGCGACCACACGAGTGATTTCGGTGATGCCGTCGAACGCGGTACCGGTCAGGTCGAACGCCGACGAGAACTTCCTGATGGCTCGGCCGAGTATCGGTGTTTCGAGGATCGTATCGATACCTTTGATCAGCAGCTTGTTGTAAGGCGTCAGGTTCAGGACCGTCGGGAACGTCCCCGGTACCGGCGCCCCGGACGCATCGGCGGGGCGGAAGACGTATGCGCGCAGGGCCGCTCCGTCGCTCATCGGAATGCGCACGTCGGCCGAGACGGACACTCGTGGGTACTGCGGAGCCTGCGCCGTGATCGCTGCCCAGGCCTGCGCGGCCTCGCCGCTGCTGGGGTCGCGCTGGGGTCTCAGGAGGGGGTTGGGCTCGACGGCGGTCATGAAGAACGATTAGACCTTCGAACGACCCTCTTTGTCCTGTGGAACGCGAATCGGTCGTGGTGTGCTCCAACGAGACGGCCTGCATTCTGTGTTTTGTTGGGAACATTCTCAACGCCGGTTGAGCGACGCTGTGGGGCGTACCAGACTTTCGAAACCAGCGACTACGACGCGCGCTGCGTTGTTAACGTCTGCCAGTCCGAGTGATGTGGGACACCGACCGTTGCAGGGGGAGTACGAATGCACGTAGAAGCACTGTTCGGAGACGGATCGCAACGGCCTATCTGGCCGCACGCGGACGCACTGATCACCAGCGAATGCCCGGGGCTTCGCTTTGCCGGCAAGTACGCCGATGTCGTTGCCCTCAGCAACGGCGATCCCACCGCGCTGCGGCCGTTCATCGACGAGGAGACTCGTCGCCGCGTCGCGAGCATGGCACCACCGCGTACCGACACTGCGCTCGTGTTCGGAGCGAACGGGTTTCTCGGCGCGCATCTGATCGGCCGTCTCACCCGGGACTCCGCCGTCGACGTCGTGTACGCCGTGGTTCGTTCCACCGAGGAGGAGTCGGCCCTCGAGCGACTCCAGCGCACGTTCGATCAGTACGAGATCACGGTCGATGCAGACAAGATTCGGATCGTCGAAGGCACGCCGACCTCGTTCCGCTTCGGTCTGGACAAGGCCGCGTACTTCGAACTCGCAGCCGGTGTGGGCCAGATCTTCAACTGCGCCAGCTCGACCGACTACACCGAGAGCTACGCCGAGCTGCGGGACGACTGGTTCGTCAGCGTGCTGCGCATCCTCGAATTCAGCATCACCTCGGCCCGAAAGCATCTGACCTACGTCGGCAGCATCGGCGCGCATCTCTATCAGAAGCCCGAGGACTTCCGTCGTCCCGACTCGTGGTGGTACTCCGGGTACGCCCAGATGAAGTGGGTCAACGCCACCTTGCTCGGGTGGTTGTCGATGTCGGACACGTACTCCGTCACGCTGGCCGAGGCCCCCTACATCCTCGGCAGTACCGACCTTGGCCTCGATCCGGGCCGCGTCTACAGCTTCTGGCGCATCGTGGAGTTGGCGATCGCCGCCGGCGCGATCTGGGACGGGCCGGGAATGAACTACGTCCCGGTGGACGTGATGTGCGACGTCATGGCCGGCAACGCACTGCGGAGCCACCCGCTCACCCGATTGTTGCCCAGTAACCCGACCGGTTACGGACACGATCTGTATGCCGAGCTCCTCGGCCTCGACCTGGTGAGCTGGGACGAGTTCGTCGAACGCGTCAGCGTCCGTATCTCTCCTCGGTTCGCCGAGACCATGCTTGCCGACAACATCGACAAGCTGATGCGGCTGGTGCACAAGCCCGAGGCCATCCTGCCCGTCGACCACGACACCTCCTGGTGCGATCACCGCAGGCTCTTCGAGCTGTACTTCGAGAAGGCCCAGCTCAAGACGCTCACCCCTGTCGTCAACTGACGTGGCAGACGGATTCGAGCCGACCTCGGTGCGGTTGCGGGAACTCTCCCTCGGCCACGAGGTCACCAACGCCGTTCTCTCCGTTGGCTTCTACGTCGTGTGTGCAGCTATCGGGCTGCTGCCCGGTGCGCTGCGACACCGGGCAGCCGACGCGTTCGTGACGTGGTCGGAGAGCATCGACGAACAGCGACATCTCTGATGTCGCTCGGACGAGCACTCGTCGGTGTGGGTGTCGCCGTGGCGGCACCGTTCGGGGTGTTCCTGTACTGGCGCACCCGGTTCTTCTTCCGAGACCCGCATCGCGTTCCGCCGGCCGATCCGCTGTCGGTGGTGGCACCAGCCGACGGGTTCGTCACGTACGTCAAACGCGTCGACGCGGGTTCGACGGCATTCGCCGTCAAGAAGGGCAGAACCATTCCGCTGGACGAGATCGCGGGTGTGGCAGCGACCGAGAGCGGATACCTCATCGGGATCTACATGTCCGAATACTCGGTGCACCGCAACAGGATTCCGATCTCGGGCACCATCGGCATGCGGCGTCATCGCTCCGCGGCACCGTTCAACAAGTCGATGGCGCGAGTGGGAGCGAACCTGTTGACGCGGCGCACCCCGTACGACGAGGGGTGCGACTACATACTGAGCAACGAGCGGCTCACCATCTCCATCGAACATTCATCGGGGTCGGTGGTGACGGTGACACAGATAGCGGATCTGTGGGTCGACCGGATCGTCGCGCACGTCGCCGTCGGCGACACCGTCGAACGCGGCGAGCAGTACGGGATGATCCGCTTCGGGTCTCAATGCGACGTGTTCGTCCCCGACGCTCTCGCCGAAACCATCACCGTCCGACCGGGCCAGTACGTGTTCGCGGGGGAGAGCGTCGTCGCCCGCTCACCGATCCCGGTGGCAGACAACACTTCATGTGAGAAGGAACGATGATCACTGTCGACCGGGTCGAGTCCACCCAGGACTGGAACGAATTCAAGGCTGTCACCGATCTCGTCTACCAGGGTGATCCGTACCGATTGCCCGACGAACCCATGGATCTCGATCGGATCCTGATTTCGCCGCCGGTCGCCATCGCGTCGACCCGCAATATCGCGGCCTTCCTCGCACGCGAGAACGGGGTCGTCGTCGGACGAGTCGTGGCCATCCACGACACGAGCTTCACCCAGTACACCGGTGAATCCATCGGCTTCTTCGGGTTCTACGAGGCCGTCGACGATCACGAGGTCGCCACCGGCCTGCTCGACGCCGCGGCGGCGTGGCTTGCCGCGCGCGGGCTCGGCGCGATGTCCGGGCCTTTCGGTCCGTCGATGTTCTACAGCGCGGGCATCGTCGTCGACGACGAGCCTGCCCTTCCGTTGGTGGGCATGCCGCACAATCCTCTGTACTACGCAGCCCATTTCGAGAAGTGGGGGCTCGTGGGGATCAAGGACTTCTACAGCTACCTGTTCGACGACCCGTGCGTGATCTACAACCGCCCCGAATATGCGCGGCACATGCAGATCTTCGAGAAGATCAAGGCGCGTTCGGAAGTGACGTTCCGCTCGATGAAGTACCGAACGGTTCGCCGCGACGCGCGCATCGTGCGCGATCTCTACAACAAGACGTTCGTGAACTTCTGGGGCTTCTCACCACTGTCCTTCGTCGAACTGTTCGAGTTGCTGAAGATGATGCTGCCGGTCCTCGATCGACGGCTCACCCTGCTGGCCGAGTTGGACGGCAAGCCCGTCGGATTTCTGATGGGTATCCCGGACGTCAATCAGGCCGCGGCCAAGGCGGCGCACCTGAAGTCGCGGTGGCTGCGAGACCTGGTGACGCTGTGGCACGTCAAGAAGCCGAGCCGGACGGACGTGATCGACGGGGTGCGGGTGGACATGCTGTTCGTCGATCCGGACTGCCCCGATCGCGCGGTGTCGTCGTTGCTGATCATGGAGTTGTCGGTGCGGATGCGCGATCTCGGCTACACCCGGGTGGAGGCAGCGCCGGTGCTCGACGACAGTCCCTGGATGAAGGGATCGGTGCTGACCCGCATGGAGCAGACTCCGCACCGGACGTACCGCATCTACAACTGCGATCTCGAGCTGCCTCGGCCATGATCGATCGGACGGTGGTGCTCGACCGTGCGCAGACCAGGCTCGGCATCGGTGACCGCTGGGGGCAAACGGTCGGCCGTCACAGGTGGCTCGTGCTGGCCGTCTGGCTGTTGCTCGCGGTGGGTTCTGCTGCGCTCTATCCGGCACTGCAGAACTCGTTGGTGGGAGCCAACTTCTCCGTCCCCGGTACCGAATCGAGTCGCGCCGACGCGCTCGTCGAACAGCACTTCTCCTCGTTCGGGTCCGAGCAGCTCGTCGTCACGTTCACGTCGGATCGGGTCCGCGTCGCAGATCCCGCTTTCCGCGAACGCGTTGGCGAGACCGTCTCTGCGCTGCGGCAATCCCCGGATGTGCTGCGGGTCATCGATCCCTACGAGACGGCCGGATTCGTGCCCCAGATCTCCGAGGACGGAACGTCGGCACTGGCTTTCGTCGGTGTCGGCGGCGACCCTCGCGACCGGATCGCGACAGCAGAACGGATGCAGAAGCTCATCGACGGGGCGTCCGCCGGCGGTATCGACGTGGCGGTCACCGGATACTCGCCGATGACCGTCGATCTGACGAAAGTTGAGTCCGACGACGCCGTCCGGGCCGAAAGTATCGGCCTACCAATGGCATTCGTGCTGTTGATCCTGGCTCTCGGATCCGTGGTCGCCGGCATCGTGCCGCTCGTCACCACGGGCATCGGAGTGTTGGCGGCGTTCGGAGTGTTCTCGCTGCTCTCGCACGTCATGACCTTCGACGTCCTCGTGACGACGGTGGCGTCGATGTTCGGTCTCGGTCTGGGCATCGATTACGCGCTCTTCATCGTCAGCCGATTTCGAGAGGAAATGGACCGCACCACGCTGCCGGGGGACGCCACGGGCCAGGGGCGTACGAATGCGGCCGTCGGGGCCGCGATGGGAACGGCGGGCCACACGATCGTCATCTCCGGTCTGGTCGTACTCATTTCGCTCGGTGCTCTGGCGATCGTCGATGTTCCTGCCGTGCAGAGTATTTCGTTCGTCGTTGCGCTGACGGTGGCGTGCGTCGTCGTGGTGGCCTGGACGCTGCTACCGGCAATTCTCGCGGTCCTCGGCCCGCGAATCTCGACACTGTCGCTGCCGCAGAGGTTTCAGCCTCCGGCGGTCGGTGAGCATGATGCCGCGATACCCACGTGGTGGTCACGGTGGGCGCGGCACGTCATCGAACGCCCGTGGCGCTACACGGCCGTCACCGCGGCCGTGCTGCTGGCCGCCCTGGTGCCGATCGGGACCATCCAGTACGGGGTGGACCTCGGAGCCGACGCCCTTGCCGCGGAGCCGAGCGGCCGGGCCAACACGGTCCTCACCGAGAAGTTCGCTCCTGGAACGATTTCGCCGATCACCGTCGTGTTCACCGGCAGCGGTGACCGTCCCCTCGAACCGGCGCAGGCGGCCACCGTCGCGGCCTTCGCCGACGACATCCGAGCCGACGGTCGCGTCGATTACGCCCTGGCGCAACAGGACTCCGGTCGCACGCTGCTGATCGTGGTGCCCGCGGTGCCGATCGACTCGACCGAGGCCTCCGACCTGGTCGCGTCGATCCGGTCGCAGGCAGTTGTTGCCGCAGACCGCGACGGCACCACCGTATCGGTCGGCGGAACCACCGCCCTCGTCGTCGATGCCTCCCAGGAGATTTCGAGCAAATTCCTGTGGGTCGTGTTCGCAGTACTGGCATTCTCGCTGGTGTACCTGGGCATCGTCTTTCGGAGCGTGGTGATTCCGATCAAGGCGGTCGCCATGAATGTGCTCGTCACCGGCGCGGCGTTGGGTGCGACGGTGGCGGTGTTCCAGTGGGGATGGGGATCGTCGCTACTCGGATTCGACAGTCCGGGCTACATCCAGGTGTATCTGCCCGTCACCGTGTTCGCCGTGGTCTTCGGTCTGTCGATGGATTACGAGGTGTTTCTCATCGGCCGGATGCGCGAGGTGTTCGTCTCGCATCGCAACCGACACAGCGTGACCAACACCAGTGCCAACGACACCAGCGCCAACGACACCGCGATCGTCGACGGCCTCGAGCACACCGCCAGGCCGATCACTGCTGCGGCCGCGATCATGATCGCCGTGTTCGCCAGCTTCCTCACTGCCGATGTTCTCGAACTCCAACAGTTCGGGTTCGCGCTCGCTGTCGCCGTTTTGTTCGACGCGGTTCTGGTGCGCATGATGATGGTGCCGGCGATGATGAAGCTGTTCGGCGAGCGAAATTGGTGGCCCGGATTGCGTTCCGAGACAAGCGTTCAGGCAGACGGCACCTGAGCCGACGCGAGTACGACTCCGTCCGAACCCCTGATCTCGATCTCGGCGACGTCGCCGCGCAGGACGGCGGCATTCATCCGGCACTCGATGGTGACGGTGCTGCCGAGGAACGTGCCGGACGGCCGGTCGACGCCCGATCGGTCGACGAGAACGACGTCGTACGGACCGCCCTCGGAGATGCCGTCCATTTCGAGGACGGTTTCCGTTCCCCACGTGTGGGCGACGAGACCGCCTTCGACGTCGACAGTCGGTCCGCTGGTGGTGAACGATATTTCCTCGTAGGCCCCGAGAGTTCCTGGTGGTCCGGTGACCACGACCTGGGGTTCACCGGGCTCGGAGCGGTATGCGTCGATGCCCAGTACTGCTGCACTGCCGACGACGACACCGACGAGCGCTGCGGCAGCGGCCAACCCGGCCGACCCGTTTCTGACACCGAACCGCGGCCTGGCGACCGGCTGCAATCCGGAGCTGTCCGAACGCTCAGGGGCAACCGTGTTCTCGGTGTTGTCGGCGTTCTGTGTGGCGGCCAGGATTCGCTCGCGGAGTCCGGGCGGCGGAGTCGAGTCGAGCCACGGCAGGTTCGGGCCCCGGCGTTCGAGCTGCTCCGTCGTCGCGCGCAGTGCAGCGATCTCGGTGTCGACCGTGGGGTCCGACGCGGCCAGCGCGCGAAGTTCGCCGGCTTCGGCATCGTCGAGATCGTCGCCGACTGCTGCAGCGATCAGCTCTGCTCGCCGATCGGGTGAGGCTGTCATCGGTCCTCCTTTCTGTCGAGGTTTCTGCGTAGTGCCTTCAGGGCGTAGAAGGCGCGGGTGCGGAGCGTGCGTACCGGCACTCCGGTCGATTCCGACAGTTCGGCGTAGCTGCTTCCGGATACGTGCACAGCCACGACGACCTCGCGGTGGTCGGGCGAGAGCTGTGCCAGTGCCGCGATGATGCGGAGCCGCTCGTCGGTGTCGGCGGTGGTGTCGCGCGTGACGGCGCTCGGTCCGCGTTCGTGCTCGTCGGGCCGGTCCGATGTCGTCGCAGGCACTCTCGCCTGGGACCGAACGAGATCGACGATGACGTTTCGCTCGATCGCGAAGAGCCACGTGCGAAGTGAACCTCGGCTCGGGTCGAAGCGCGCTCTGGCCCGCCAGGCCCGCAGGAACGTCTCCTGCACACAATCCTCGGCGAGGGCTCGATCGCGGAGGGCATTGACGGCGTAACCGAGCATCTCCGACGCGTGCTGGTCGTATGCGGCCGCGACATCGAAGTTCAGCTCGATCACGCTCCCGATGCTCATGACAGTGATTACGTCTGCGGCCCCGCAGGCGTTCATATCCAAGACTGGAATATTTCTTTACCGATATTTGAACATCTACGCGCCGACCGTCGTACACCGTGTACGGGCTCGCCTGCCCGATACTTTCATGGAAGGCACACGAGATGATCACACGTTCCACTACACGCCGGGCGGCGTCCGTTCGTAGATCCGCCACGGCACTCGTCGGCGGTACGGCCACCGCGGCGGCGCTGCTGCTGTTCTCGGCGGGCCCGGCCGCTGCCGACACCCCGGTCGCCGAACCGGACAGTTTCACCAGCGCATTCACCGCGATGGCCACGCCCGATCAGGTTCTGAACGGTGACGGCGTGGCCACTCCGGGTCAGCCGGGCGCGATGGGCACCTTCACGCTGCGGATCAATTCCGACCTCGACATCATCTGCTACGACATCTCGCTGAACGGTGTGACAGGTGACTACATGAGCCCGGCCAAGACGGCTACTCATATCCACCAGGCCGCAGCAGGTGCAGCGGGACCGCCGCGCCTCGCGTTCCCGAACCCGACCCCCGTCGGGGACGGCCCGCGCAACAGCAACGGCTGCATGCAGGGTCCGTTCACCACCGGTCTGACCCCGGCCGGTGCCGATGCAGACAGCGGTACCGGATTCACGTTGGACCGGATCGAAGCCGACCCAGCAGGCTTCGCGGCCGACACCCACACCGTCGACTTCTCGGCCGGAGCGGTCCGAGGACAGCTGACCCGGATTCCGGTCGGATCGGTAGCAACCGGAGGTGGCGGCGCGGCGCTCGCCGCGGCATCCGATTCGGCGACCGGTTCCGCAGCTCCCGTCGTCGGCGCGGTAGCCCTCGGCGCGATGGCTGTCGCGGGCGTGACGTTGGTGGCACGGCGCACCCGCGGGGTGCAGAGCTGAAGCTCCCCACGCGGGCTGCACTCGCGGCCGCGGTTCTGACGGCTGCGGTTCTGACGGCGGTGGTGACGGGATGTGGTGCGTCGCCACCGTCGCCACCGTCGTCACAACCTGAGCCGGCCCCGACGGTGTCCTCTTCGTCGCCCGTGCCCGTGCCCTCGCCCGAACTGTCCGGCGTAGTGGGGGATCGGCCGATCCCGATGCGCCTGAGCATTCCTGCCATCGCGCTCGACGAGGGGCTCGTCGGCCTGGGTATTGCCGACAGCGGCGAGATGGAGGTACCCACCGACTACGACGACGTCGGGTGGTTCACCGGCGGTGGCCGACCCGGTGGGATCGGCAGTCCGACGGTGTTCGCCGGGCATGTCGACTCGACTACCGGGCCTGCGGTGTTCGATCGGCTGTCGGATCTGAACCCGGGCGATATCGTCACGGTCGGCGACGAAGCAGGTGGCCGAGCGGACTATCGGATCGAGCGCATCGGCGACCACGGCAAGGCGGACTTCCCGACGGCGTCGGTGTTCGGCGCGGTGCCCGGCGACGAGATCCGGTTGATCACCTGTTCGGGCGATTTCGATGCGACCGTGGGCAGTTACGAACGCAACCTGGTCGTCTACGGGGTGCGGCAGTAGCCGATCGTTTTGGAGTTGACCCCCGAGGTGTTGTAGCCTGGTCGACGGTCCAGAAGGAATGTGCTCGCAGTGCGTGCATTTCTTTCGTTCCGCCCAATCAAGTTCTACCCAAGACCGTTGGTCACCGCCTTCTCGAGGGAAATTTCCTGACAGGTGTGCGGTTGAAGGTCCGAGATCGCTTCGGACGGCCCACGCAGGAGAACGCGGTAGGGAACCTGTCGTGCAGCTTCGGCTGCCACTTGTTCACGCCCCGTGTGCTTCCTGCACCGGGGCGTTCGTCGTTTTCCGGCCCTCTCGCGATCGACACAACTTCCCACGAGAGGAGGCGAAGTATGGCAAAGCCCGAAAAGGTCTCCGCAGTTTCGGAGATCACCGACCAGTTCAAGGGTTCGACGGCTGCCGTCGTCACGGAATACCGTGGCCTGTCGGTTTCCGGTCTGACTCAGCTCCGGCGTGCGCTCGGCGAAGGTGCCACGTACTCCGTCGCCAAGAACACCCTGGTCAAGCGCGCAGCTGCCGATGCCGGCATCACCGGCCTCGACGACTTGTTCGTCGGACCGACCGCCATTGCATTCATCAAGGGCGAGCCGGTCGACGCTGCGAAGGCCATCAAGGCCTTCGCGAAGGACAACAAGGCCTTGATCATCAAGGGCGGCTACATGGACGGCGCAACGCTGTCCGTGGACGAGATCAACAAGATCGCAGACCTCGAGTCTCGCGAGATCCTGTTGGCCAAGCTCGCCGGCGCCATGAAGGGCAACTTGTCGAAGGCTGCAGGCCTGTTCAACGCTCCCGCATCGCAGTTCGCCCGCTTGGCGTTCGCGTTGCAGGAGAAGAAGGCTGCCGGCGAACCTGCCGCAGCCGAGGCCCCTGCAGAAGCAGAAGCACCGGCGGAAGCTCCCGCCGAAAGCTGATCCGCTGGCATTAGCGAACAGCTCCACACCAACACCATGTCGCGGATCAGCGGCCAGGTACTTACAGGAAGGACCGCCACCATGGCGAAGCTCAGCACCGAAGAATTGCTCGACCAGTTCAAGGAGCTCACCCTCCTCGAGCTCAGCGAGTTCGTGAAGGCATTCGAGGAGACCTTCGAGGTCACCGCAGCTGCTCCCGTCGCAGTTGCAGCAGCAGGCGGAGCAGGCGCTCCGGCTGAGGCAGCCGAAGAGCAGGACGAGTTCGATGTCGTTCTCGAGTCGGCCGGCGACAAGAAGATCCAGGTCATCAAGGTCGTCCGTGAGGTCGTCTCCGGCCTCGGCCTGAAGGAAGCCAAGGACCTCGTCGAGAGCGCTCCGAAGGCAATCCTGGAGAAGGTCGCCAAGGATGCAGCCGAGGCTGCCAAGGAGAAGCTGGAAGCTGCCGGCGCAAAGATCTCCGTCAAGTAAGACCGCTTCACTGCAGTCGTACTTCGCGCTCGTCAACATCGAGCGCACAGAAGGGGCCGTCCTCACTTCGGTGAGGGCGGCCCTTTTCTGTGTTCGGGGGAGGGCTGCTCCTGCGTTCGATGGAGCCTTCTCCTGTGTTCGATGCGGATCGCATCGCGCTGCGTTGTGACCGATCACGGAGTCTTCTCGATCCCGGGACATCGGCAACGCGTCACTGTTTACTCGTGAACGCCGAAGTCCGAAGCTTTCCGAATGGTCTCGGCCGGGTGCAGTTGTGTCTTGTCACAGAATCCGACGGCAGGGACTTGTCACAGTTCGGGCGACTTCCCGACCGGCTCGCGTGAGATGAGCCACACTGATGCAAGCTCTACAGCCTGACTCGGGGAAGTTCTTACTGGGCGGTAAGCTCCTGTGTCGGAGCGGACACGTGCATGGGATACAGTGACGCAACCCACATCCGGGTCGATGTGTATGAATTGTGGAGGTCAGCGTGGGAGTCGAGGTTTCGGTCGAAGGATTGACCAAGTCTTTCGGTGTACAGAAGATTTGGCAGGACGTGACGTTGACTCTGCCGAAGGGTGAAGTCAGTGCATTGCTCGGTCCTTCCGGTACCGGTAAGTCGGTCTTCCTCAAGTCGCTGATCGGTCTCCTTCGCCCCGAGCAGGGCAAGATTTTCATCGACGGAACCGACATCCTGCAGTGCTCCTCGCGTGAGCTCTACGAGATCCGCAAGCTGTTCGGAGTGCTCTTTCAGGACGGTGCCCTGTTCGGCTCGATGAACCTCTACGACAACGTCGCCTTCCCGCTTCGCGAGCACACCAAGAAGTCCGAGTCCGACATTCGCAAGATCGTCATGGAGAAGCTCGAACTGACGGGTCTGCTCGGTGCCGAGGACAAGCTGCCCGGTGAGATCTCCGGTGGTATGCGCAAGCGTGCCGGCCTCGCCCGCGCGCTGGTGCTGGACCCGGAGATCATTCTCGTCGACGAGCCGGACTCCGGCCTCGATCCTGTTCGTACGACGTACATTTCGCAGACACTGATCGACATCAACGCCAACATCGATGCCACGATCCTCATCGTCTCGCACAACATCAATCTGGCTCGAACGGTCCCCGACAACATCGGCATGCTGTTCCGTCGTCAGCTGGTCATGTTCGGCCCCCGTGAGGTGCTGCTCACCAGTGACGAGCCGGTGGTCAAGCAATTCCTGAACGGCACGATGATCGGGCCGATCGGAATGTCGGAAGAGAAGGACGAGGCGCAGATGGCGCAGGAGCAGGCCATGGTCGACGCCGGTCACCACGCCGGTGGCGTCGACGACGTCGAAGGCATCGTGCCGCAGATGAAGGCCACCCCGGGTACGCCGGTGCGCCAGGCCGTCGGACGCAGGCAGGAGCGGGTGCGCCAGATCATGCACACCCTGCCGCACAGCGCTCAGGTCGCGATCCAGGAGAGCCTCGACAGCACCGACTCGGGGCAGCGTTACCCGGCGTACGCAGACCAGCAGGGTTATGACCAGCAGGGCTACGACCAGCAGGGCTACGACCAGCAGGGCTACGACCAACAGGGGTACGGCCAGCAGGGCTACGACCAACAGGGGTACAGCCAACAAGGCTACGACCAAGGACATGATCAGCAGGGCTACCAAGCTCCAACACAAGGTCGGGGTCAATAGCAGACATGGGGGGATCGAAGAAGTCCGCGTTCGCGCCCGCGAACGCCGCTCTGACACAAGCGGGCAATATCGTCGAACTGTTCGTCGAGGTGGTCCGAAACACCTTTCGTAGGCCGTTCCAGTTCCGCGAGTTCATCGAGCAGGCCTGGTTCATCGCCAGCGTGACGATTCTGCCGACGGCACTGGTCGCCATTCCGTTCGGCGCGGTCGTATCGCTGCAGACCGGTTCGCTGATCAAGCAGCTCGGTGCCGAATCGTTCACCGGTGCAGCCAGCGTGCTCGCCGTCATCCAGCAGGGCAGTCCGATCGTGACCGCCCTCCTGGTGGCCGGTGCGGCCGGTTCTGCCGTCACCGCCGACCTCGGTTCTCGCACCATTCGCGAGGAGATCGACGCGATGCGGGTACTGGGAATCGATCCGGTTCACCGCCTCGTCGTTCCGCGAGTGCTGGCCATGATCCTCGTGGCGCTGCTGCTCAACGGACTCGTCTCGGTCGTCGGCATCGTCGGTGGCTACTTCTTCAACGTGATCCTGCAGGGTGGTACCCCCGGTGCCTACCTGGCGTCGTTCTCCGCGTTGGCTCAGCTACCCGATCTGTATGTCGCAGAAGCGAAAGCGGCGATCTTCGGTCTCATCGCCGGCATCATCGCGTCGTACAAGGGCCTGAATCCCAACCCCGGCCCCAAGGGTGTCGGTGAAGCTGTGAACCAGACGGTTGTCATCACGTTCCTGTTGCTGTTCTTCGCCAACCTCATTCTCACCCTGGTCTACCTCCAGGTCGTACCAGCGAAGGGAGCGTAACCGCGATGACGATCGCCAGAGGTCGCGGTGACCGCACGCTGATGCGCGTCAAGCGCGTCGGCAATGCCCCGCTCAACGTGCTCGATCGCGCAGGCGAGCAGATGTCGTTCTACCTGCGGGCCATCGGGTGGATACCCAAGACCGCAGTCCATTACAAGAAGGAAGTTCTTCGCCTGCTGGCGGAGGTCACCTTCGGCAGCGGCGCGCTCGCCGTCATCGGCGGCACCATCGGTGTCATCGTGATGATGTCCGGCTTCACCGGCATCGTCGTCGGTCTGCAGGGTTACGCCGCCCTGGAACAGCTCGGCAGCTCGGTCTTGACCGGCTTTCTGTCGGCCTACGTCAATACCCGTGAAATTGCACCGATCGTGGCCGGGCTTGCACTGTCCGCCACCGTCGGTTGTGGTTTCACCGCCCAGCTCGGCGCGATGCGTATCTCGGAGGAGATCGACGCACTCGAAGTCATGGCAGTGCCCAGCGTGCCGTTCCTCGTCACCACCCGCATGATCGCCGGATTCGTCGCGGTGATCCCGCTCTACATCGTCGGTCTGCTTGCCTCGTACGTCGCTTCCCGCGGAATCAGCACGATCTTCAACGGGCAGTCGTCCGGCTCGTACGACCACTACTTCAACTTGTTCCTACCTCCAGAAGATGTGCTGTATTCCTTCCTCAAGGTGCTCATCTTCGCGTTCGTGCTGATCATGATCCACTGCTACTACGGCTACCACGCCTCCGGCGGACCGGCAGGCGTCGGCGTCGCGGTGGGTCGCGCAGTACGTACGGCGATCGTCACGATCGCGGTACTGGACTTCTTCCTGAGCCTCGCGATCTGGGGCACGACCACCACAGTGAGGGTTGCCGGATGATCGACTCGCCGTCGCGACTGAAGCGAGTACTGCTCGGACTTGCGTTCTTCTTGGTACTCATCCTGTTTCTCGGATGGAGCATCACCTCCTACAACAAGACGTTCAAATCGGTCGTCAACGTCAGCCTCGAAACCGACTCGGTCGGCAACGCTCTGCCGATGAACGCAGATGTGAAGGTGCGCGGCATGATCGTCGGCGAGGTGCGCTCGGCGTCGACCGTCGACGGCGTCGTCACCTCGCAGCTCGCCATCGATCCGGACAAGGCTCCGCTGATCCCGTCGAATGCCACTGCGCGGCTGCTGCCGAAGACCCTGTTCGGCGAGCGCTACGTCTCGCTGATCGTGCCCGAGAACGATTCGGCGTCGCCGATCTCCGACGGCACCGTTCTTCGACAGGACACCAGCGGCAACGCGATCGAGGTCGGGCAGCTGCTCGACGGGTTGCTGCCGTTGCTGCAAGCCATCCCGCCGCAGGACCTCGCCAATACCCTCGGGTCGCTGGCACAAGGCCTGAGCGGACGCGGCGAGCAGCTCGGACAGACCATCGACGACCTCACCGATGTCGTTTCCGGTCTCAACACCGAACTGCCGAACATCCAGCAGACGCTGGTGGGTCTCGCCGACTTCTCCCAGACCTACGCAGACGCGGCACCGGAGCTGATCTCGGCGCTGGACAACCTGCGTACGACGGGTAATACGGTCGTCGAGCGGCAGTCCAGCCTCGAGACGCTCTACGGCTCGCTGACGTCGGCATCGAACACGACCGCCGATTTCTTGCAGGTCAACTCCGAGAATCTGATCGGTCTCGCCTCGAACTCGCGAGAGGCTCTCGATTTGCTGGCCGAGTTCTCGCCGACGTTCGGCTGCACCTTCAGTCAGTTCGCCGAAGGTGCCAGGCGCGGCAAGATCGTCCTCGGTGAGGGCGACGAGTACCCCGGAATCAACGTGTCCGCATCGTTCGTCAACCCGAAGGGCCGTTACTTGCCGAACCAGGACGAGCCACGGCTGTTCGACGACCGCGGAGCCACCTGCTTCGAGCCGGCGGCACCGGGAGAGTTCTTCCCGCAGTACCCGGGAGGTTCGGTCAACGACGGGTCCTACCAGGTACCGACCCGTAATCCCGGCCCGCAGGAGATCCCCGGGCAGGGCCCACCGAAGTCGGCTCAGAGTTCCATCGTTCCCGCTGTCTCCGCGTCTGCACAGCCCGCGAGCTACGAGGGCTCGGACTTCGAGCGTGACACCCTTGCCGTCATCTACGGACAAGCGAGTGGTGTTGCACCAGAGACTGTTCCGTCGTGGGCCGCCGCACTCGGCGCACCGGCATTGAGAGGAGTGGAGGTGACCGTGCCATGAGAGGCCTTCTCGCGCCGATCATCAAGTTGGTCGTGTTCGCCGTGATCACGATCATCGCCACGGCCACCCTGGCCTTCACCATCGCGAACTCGAGCGGTGGTGGTGGTACCAAGTTCTCGGCCATGTTCACCGATGTCACCTCGCTCAACGAGGGTGACGAGATCCGAATTGCCGGCGTTCGCGTCGGGCAGGTCGACAAGATCGAGATCGCCAACGAACGAGAGGCGAAGGTCGACTTCACGCTGAGCAGTCGCGACTGGCTGCCGGCGAGTTCGACTGCCACCATTCGCTTCCGCAACCTGGTCGGTCAGCGCTACATCGCCATCGAGCAGGGTTCGGGCGATCAGGGCCAGAAGATCACCGGGGGAGCGACCATTCCGCTCGAGCGCACCAAGCCCGCGGTGAACCTGACGACTCTGTTCGACGGATTCCGCCCGCTGTTCACCACGCTCAGCGCAGATGACGTCAACAAGCTCTCGTACCAGATCATCCAGGTGTTCCAGGGGGAATCGGGCACCATCAACGAACTGGTCAAGAACACTGCGAGTCTGACCAACACCGTGGCCGACAAGGATCAGGTCATCGGTCAGGTCATCACCAACCTCAACAACGTGCTCGCCACGGTCAACCAGAACGACGGGCAACTCGACAGCCTCATCGTCAACACGCAGCAGCTCGTGTCGGGCCTGTCGGCCGACCGCGACGTCGTCGGCTCGGCCGTGACCTCGCTGGCCGGACTGACCAACGCCACCGCGGACCTGCTCGAGCCGACACGGCCGTCGATCCAGGGTTCGGTCACAGCGCTGAACACGTTGTCGGAGACCATCAATCGACGCAGCGCCGACGTGGACGCGGTCCTCGGAAATCTGCCGGTCAAGCTCGACAAGCTGATTCGTACGGCTCAGCAGGGATCCTGGTTCACGTTCTACCTCTGCGGTATCGACATCGTCGCCGGACCGGGGTATTCGCCGAACCTGAATTTGCCGACCGGGCTTCCGACCGTCAATCAGCCCCTGTACACGAACTCGGCAGAGCGCTGCAAAGCTGGGGGGATCAAGCAATGACATCTCGACGTAGTCCGGCCACCATCGGGGCACTGGGAATCGCGATCATCCTGCTCGCCACGATGTCGGTCTTCTTCCTCGACCGTCTCCCGATCATCGGTGCAGGTTCGGTGTACACCGCGGAGTTCAGTGAAGCCGCAGGTCTGAAGCCGTCCAACGAAGTCCGTATCGCGGGGGTCAAGGTCGGCAAGGTCACCGACGTGCGGCTCGACGGCGACCGGGTGCTCGTGGACTTCACGGTGCAGGACGCCTGGGTCGGCAACGAGTCGCGAGCGGCCATCGCCATCAAGACTCTGCTGGGGCAGAAGTACCTGGCACTGGATCCGAGTGGCTCGGACACCCTGAGCCCGAAAGATCCGATTCCGTTGGCGCGCACCACCTCTCCGTACGACGTCATCGACGCGTTCTCGGCGGCGGCGTCGACGATCAACGACATCGACACGGATCAGCTCGCCACCAGCATGCGGACGTTGTCCGACGCGTTCTCCGAGACCCCGGCCAACATCAGAGCCTCGCTCGACGGCGTGACTCGGTTGTCGCAGACGGTGGCCAGCCGCGACGAGGAACTCAAGAAGTTGTTCGCAGCCACCGGCGAAACCTCCAAGGTGCTGGCCGACCGCAACGAGCAGTTCAACAAACTGATCACCGATGCGGGTCCACTGCTCGAGGAGCTCAACAATCGGCAGCAGGCCATCTCCCAGCTGCTCACCGGCACACAACGTGTGTCGCAGGAGTTGACCGGTCTGGTCCGTGACAACGAGGCAACCATCAACCCGATGTTGCAACAGCTCAACGGCGTCATCGACATCCTGCAACGCAACAACGACAATCTCGACCGGGCGCTGAAGCTGTACGAGCCGTTCATCCGGCTCTACACCAACGTGACCGGTAACGGCCGATGGCTCGACATCGTTCTGGCCAACCTCACCCCACCCGGAGTTCCGTTGATACCTGGTTACCGCCAGCCCGCGCTCGATACGTTGGCGGGGAACTGATGACAGAGACTCAGGCAGCACCGAGGAACAAGAACAAGCTCGCACTGATCGCGGTCGTCGTGATCGTGGCGCTGGTTCTTGCCGTCGCCGGCTGGTGGCTGTTCACCAGGGCCGGTTCGACCAAGATCACCGCCTACTTCGACAAGTCGATCGGCATCTACTCTGGATCCGAGGTCAGAGTTCTCGGCGTCAAGGTGGGTACCGTCGAATCGGTCACGCCGTTGGGTGAAGACGTCGAGGTCGTCATGCGAGTCGATCGCGGCATCGACATTCCGGCCGACGCGAAGGCCGTCCAGGTCACCCCGTCGCTCGTCGCCGACCGTTACGTCCAGCTCTCGCCCGTCTACACCGGCGGCGACATCATGGCCAGCGGCACCACGATCGGCCGTGATCGCACTGCCACTCCCGTCGAGGTCGACGAGCTGTACAAGTCGATCAACGATCTGTCCACTGCTCTCGGTCCGGACGGCGCGAACAAGGACGGCGCTCTCACCGACCTCGTGAACACCGGTGCGGCGAACCTCGACGGCAACGGGGAAGCGTTGGGCAACAGCATCACTCAGCTCTCGGCTGCCGGCCGTACGTTGAGCGACTCGCGCTCCGATGTCTTCGACACGATCAAGAATCTGCAGACCTTCGTCAGTGCGCTGGCCGTCAACGATCAGCAGGTTCGTAACTTCAACAGTCAGCTCGCCGATCTGACGGGCTTCCTGTCGGGCCAGCGCGAGGACCTGGGAGCCGCCCTGCAGCAGCTCTCGGTGTCCCTCGGTGACGTGGCGACGTTCGTGGCCGACAACCGGACCGAGCTGACCACCGCAGCGAACGGTCTGGTGGTCCCCACTCAGACCCTTGCCGACAACCGTGAGCAGCTCGTGCAAACTCTGACGCTGCTGCCGTTGGCCATCAGCAACCTGGTCAACGCCTACGACGCAGAATCCGGCACGCTGGCCTCGCGTGCCAATCTGCAGAACGAGACCCAGGATCCGCTCGGAACCGTCTGCCGATTGCTCGACCTCGGCAAGCTGGTGCCCGGTGACCCGCGTTTCGAGGCGCTCGGTGCGCAGATTCAGCCGATCATCGATCAGTGCGCCAACATCACCACCATGATCCAGGCTCCTCTTGCCGACCAGAATCGGCTTGTGTTGCCGTTCGGGGTTCTCACCAACGACATCGAGCAGAACGTGTCCGTGCCGGGCACCGTGCCGGGCAACGTCTCGCCGAGACTGGGGTCCACCACCATGCCAGGTCTCGACAGGTCGCTCATCGGGGGAGGACAGTGATGACCTCTGTGAATCGGAATCGAGCTCGCGTGAAACGTTCGTTGACCCTCGGAGCCGGGTTGTGCGTGGTGGCGCTGTCTGCCGGCGCGTGCTCGTCGGCCGGCATCTATGCCATCCCGCTGCCCGGTGGTGCCGACGTCGGCGACAACCCGTTCAATCTGACGGTGCAGTTCGACGATGTGCTGGACCTGGTGCCGCAGTCGACCGTCAAGGTCGACGGTGTCCCCGTCGGTCGCGTCGACTCCATCTCGGTGCCGAACGACGGGTGGACCGCCGATGTCAACGTCATCCTGAACTCCGACGTGGATCTGCCGGCCAACGCGATCGCGTCGGTGCAGCAGACCAACCTGCTCGGTGAGAAGTTCGTGCAGCTCTCCGCACCTCCCGGTGACGAAGAGGCTGCACGTCTGCAGGACGGTGCCACGATCCCGCTCGATCGCACCCGCCACGCAACCGACATCGAGCAGGTACTCGGTGCCCTGTCGCTGCTGCTCAACGGCGGCGGCGTCGGGCAGCTCTCGCCGATCGTCAAAGAGCTGAGCACGGCGTTCGACGGTCGCGAAGGCAAGACCAAAGAGCTTCTGCAGCAGGCCAATACGTTGATCGACGGTCTCAATCAGCAGCGCGACGACATCACCCGCGCCATCGACGGTCTCGACACTCTCAGTGGTCGCGTCAACTCGCAGACCGACAAGATCGACGCAGTTCTCAAAGACCTGCCGATCGCGACGGAAGTTCTCGAGAAGCAGCGCCCGCAGCTCACCGAGATGCTCGGGGCACTCGATCGACTCGGGGCCGTCGGCACCGATGTCATCGATCGCTCCAAGGACGACCTGATCGCAGATCTGCGTGCACTGCGTCCGACGCTGCAGGCCCTGGCCGATTCCGCGGACGACGTCGTCACCTCGCTCGCGGTGATCCCGACACTGCCGTTCGCGGACGGCACCGAGAAGATAATCGAGGGCAACTCGGCCAACCTGTTCCTCTCGCTGGATCTCTCGATCGGTACGGCGCTGCGGAACTTCGGTGTGGGAGAGGGCGATCCGGTCTACATCCAGCCGAAGTACGGCAACACGCTGCCGGTCGTGGATCCGTCGAATCCGTACTACAACGGAAACGGCCCGCGTCCGGGCTGGCCGACGATCTCGCTGCTGCCGTTGCCGCCCATCATTCCGTCGCCGGTTCCCGGACCGGGTGCGCCTGCGGGTGAGGCCGCCGGTGCTGCCGAGCCTGCACCGTTCGACCCGTTGGCTCCCGTGACCGATCTGCTCGAACGATTCGGAGTTGGACAGTGAGATCGAAGCTCGTTCGCTTTCAGTTGGTCGCGTTCGTCGTGGTCGCCCTGCTCGGGCTGATCTACGTCGGTGGCAAGTACGTCCGCCTGGACAACATGCTCGGGTTCGGGCAGTACGAGGTCGCACTCAACCTGGCCGACTCCGGCGGCATCTTCTCCAATGCCGAGGTGACGTACCGCGGTGTGCCGGTCGGAACCGTCGGCGATCTGCAGTTGACGTCGGACGGTGTCCGGGTGGCACTCAAACTCGACAACGGTGGACCCGACATCCCGGCCGACACCAAGGCCGTCGTCGCGAACCGTTCCGCGATCGGCGAGCAGTTCGTCGACCTGCAGCCGCAGTCCGATCAGGGTCCGTTCCTGGTGGACGGTTCGGAAATCGCACAGGCCGACACCGCTACGCCGGTTCCGGTGGAGGACGTGCTCGCGAACACGAACACGTTGGTCAGGTCGGTGCCGCTGGACACGTTGACCAATGTGGTCAACGAGCTCGGTGTAGCGTTCGACGGCAAGGGCAACGACCTGCAGTCTCTGGTCGATTCGCTCGGGAACATCTCCGAGTCGGCCAACGAGGCTCTACCGCAGACTCTGTCGCTGGTTCGTGACGCGGTGCCGGTGCTCGACACACAGTCCGAGCAGTCGGATCTCATCCGCGAATTCAGCACGAGCCTGGATCAGGTGACGGCTCAGCTGAAGTCGAGCGATCCCGATATCCGTCGTCTCATCGATACCGGAACCGCTGCCGGAGACCAGGTCGGTGGTCTCATCACCGACGCAGGCCCGGCGTTGACGACCGATATCAACAATCTGGCCCTGGTCGCGGCTCAGGCCGAGCCGCGGACGGTCGCGCTCCGTCCGTTCCTGACATTCCTGCCTGCGCTCGGTGCCGGTATCTCGACCATCGTGCCGAACGACGGCACTATCCATCAGGGTCTGTTGCTCGAAACCAACAACCCGCCGCCGTGCACCGTCGGCTACGAGGGCAGCCAGGCCATCTTGGACGAGGAGAAGCGGAAGAATCCGAACTTCGACGAGACCCGGGAGAACTACCCGCTGAACCTCGATGCGAACTGCGCGACGCCGCAGGGCAGCGTCACCGGTGTCCGTAGCGCGAACCGAATTGTGTTCGCCGATCCGGACGTGCCGCAGCCGTGGGACCTCAAGCCCAAGGTCGATCCCGAGAAGCTCAACCTCAACCCCATCGCCACCCAGTTGGCACCGCTCCTCGGCGTCACGCCGAAGTAGCGGGACCGAAGGAACTGCTGCTCAGCACTACTATCGGGCCGAGAGCGGTTCGGCCGGATATTACCGAGTAGTAGGGTGACAGTGTGAACTCGAGCACCGAAACCCTGGAGTCGCCCGCGACTCCAGGGTCAAGCAAAACAGCAAAGATTCTGTTGGCCGTCGTCACGGTGATTGCCGTGGCGGCGCTCGCAGCGGCCGTGTTCTTCGGATACGGCTGGGGCACGGCGCTGTTGAGTGAGAAGCCCACCGCCGACACCCGCGATGCGGCGCTCACCGGCGCTCAGCAGGCTGCGGTCAACCTGAACACTGTGGATGCAGCCAACATCGACCAGTCGTTCGACAACATGAAGTCGTCGATCACCGGTGATCTGATGCTCAACGATCTGGAGCAGACCCGTTCGGGAATCACCGATCAGGTTCGTCAGTCCGGTGCCAAGAGCGAGGCCGAGGTGCTGCACGGCACCCTCACCGAGCTGAGCACCGACGAGAACACCGCAACGGCGCTCGTCGTCATCGCCACGACCACCACCTGGCCCGACCGGGTGGAGCGCAGCAAGCTGACCATGCGGATGGCCATGGAAGACGTAGACGGGGTGTGGAAGACCAACAAGGTCGATCCCATCGGTTCGCGGATCTCTCTCGACAACCCGAACACCAATCCCGTCATTCCGACGGAACCGGGTGGTCCCACCGACCCCAACGCGGTCGACCCCAGTACGGAAGCGACGCCGGCCCCCCAGCCGAACACCGGCGGCAACTGAGTTTGCCGGCAGCGCCGTCGTCCATCTGTACAGAAGTAAGCCTCGAAGGAGTTCTGCAGTGCCTCCCCAGCGTCGCAAGATCGTTCCCCCCACGACCACCAGCAAGGTACGTCGAAAGGTAGCCGGCACCGCCAAGCCGACGTCGGCCGAGACCGACGGACCGGCACCCGAGACCACGGCACCCGACACAACGGCACCCGAGACAGCGGCACCCGACACCACGGCTGCCGAGACAGCCGTCGGCACCACACCCGCGTCGGAGAAGCCCAGACTGGACAAGACAGATCCGGTCGAGACGGATACGGTCACGACACAACCGGCCGAGACGCAGCCCGTCGACACGCAGCAGGACAAGTCGCGCCCGTCCAGGGCCGGGCTGAAGAAACCGGTCGCGCCCACCTCGACCTCGACCGAGACGACCGAGACGACCGAATCGCCGAAGTCGGCGTCGGGTATCGGGTTCAAGCACGTGATCGTGGTCGCGGTCATCGCCGTGGTTCTCGGTGCTTTCGCAGCCGTCGCTGCATTCAAGCCGTTCGCGACGATCGACAACAAGGCGTGGGTGGATTCTTCGGCGACGCAAGAGGTGACGTCGGCAGCTACCGACGCTCTGCAGACCCTGTACACGTACAAGGCCGAGACCATCGATGCAGATTTCGATGCGGCGCGGGCGGTGCTCAATCAGTCGATGCTCGACGAGTTCAACTCCACCGCCGACACCACCAAATCTGCTGTGGTGCAAACCGATACCGGCACCGAGGCAATGGTCACCGATATCGGCGTCTCGCGACTCGAGGACGACAAGGCCGAACTGATCGCGAACGTCAACATCAGCGCTACTCAGAACGGCGTTGCCTCCGGCAGTGCGGAAGGCCCTCTGACGGTCAACATGGAGAAGATCGACGGCACCTGGAAGTTGTCGGCGATCGACGACCAGTAGACCCCGGCTGGTCGATACTTCGGCCCCGTCCGATGCAGCGTCAGCGCTGCTCGGACGGGGCTTTTCGTTGTTTTCACGGTCACCGTCGGTGTCCCTGGCCAGGTCTACCATCGCGTTTGCGTCCTGGCTTGGGGCGAGCCCTGGTTGTTCGGGACAACCATTCGATGCTCGACGGCCAGGGATGGATCCGATGAAAACGGAGCATGCTGGTCATGACTGACACGACAATCGATGTATCTGTAGTACCCGAGCGGTCGGGTCGCTCGGGATTTGCGGGCAGCGTCAATCCCGAGTTGTACCGACTGCTGACTGCACTGAATCTCGATCGCGAGTACGTCCGCGGCGACGGCACCGTGCTGTTCGATTCTGCGGGCCGTCGGTATCTGGACTTCGCGGGTGCCTACGGGGCGCTGCCGTTCGGGCACGGGCCGACGCCGATCTGGCAGGCGATCAACGATGTTCGGTGCAGCGGCGAGCCCATCTTCGTGCAGCCCTCGGTGCTCACCGCCGCAGGTGAACTGGCCGATCGTCTGGGGAGAATCGCACCCGAGGGATTGACGCGTACGACGTTCGTCAACAGTGGCACCGAAGCGACCGAGGTGGCGCTGAAGATCGCGCGGGCCCATACCGGCCGCCTCGGGGTGCTGACGACCGGGAACAGTTTTCACGGCAAGACGTTGGGGGCGCTGTCGGCGACGGGAAATATCAAGTACCAGAGTGGATTCGGGGCCCCGGTATCGGGATTCGACCACATCGCTTTCGGCGATGCAGAGGCACTCGAGGCAGCTCTGGCGGCTGCGCCGGATCACTATGCGGTGTTCCTCGTCGAGCCGATTCAGGGTGAGGGCGGCGTGGTGTGCCCGCCCGACGGCTACTTGCGGCAGGTCCAGGAGATCTGCAACCGCCACGGTGTGTTGCTCGCGCTCGACGAGGTGCAGACGGGACTGGGCCGGACCGGCCGGATGTTCGCGGCGGAGCACGAGGGCGTGATTCCCGACATTCTGACTCTCGCGAAGGCGCTCGGCGGCGGGATCGTGCCGGTGGGCGCGGTGCTGTGCCGCCCGGAGTTGGTGGGGGAGAGTTTCGCTCTTCGCCACACGTCGACGTTCGCGGGCAACGCCTTGGCCGCACGGGTCGGTCTGGCCGTCCTCGAGGAGTTGACCCGAGACGACTGCGCGGTGGTCACCGGAGCTGCCGCGCTCGGACGACAGTTGAAGAACGATCTGGCCGGCCTGGCCGAGAAGTATCCCTCGGTGGTCACCGAGGTACGTGGTCGCGGATTACTGCTGGGAATCGAACTCACCGCGGATGTGAACTTCGTCGGACGGCAGTCTCTGCTCGGTTCGATCGCGGATCAGCACAACCTGTCCGCGGTGATCTGCTCGTATCTGCTCAACGTCGAGGGCATTCGCGTGGCTCCGACTCTGTTCGGCAACAGGGTGATTCGTATCGAACCACCGTTGACGGTTTCCTCGTCGGCATGCTCGCGTCTGGTCGCGGCCCTCGATCGCGCGCTCGGCTACGCGGCCGAAGGGGACATGGACGGATTGTTCGGGCATCTGCTCGGGCGTCCGACTGTCGCCACTCCCGCGGCGCTCACGGCATTGCGTCCGGGCCGTACTCCCGACATCGCGGTACGGCCGGGCAATCGACGCTTCGCCTTCATCGCCCATCCTCTCGATCTCGGCTTCTTCGCTGCGTTCGATCCTGCGCTCGAGGTGTTCGACAATGCCGAGAGACAGGACTTGTTGGAGCGATTCGCTGCGTCGACGTCCGAGCTCGATCCGGCCTCGTTCGTCATCGGCAGCGGGCGGGTGTCCGGATTCGGAGACGCAACTGCGCACGGCGACCTGATCGGGCTGCCGTACACCTCCCAGCAGTTGCTGCAGCTGCCGACCGAGCGTGCGCTGGCAGTGGTGGGCGGAGCCGTCGAACTCGCGATCTCGCGCGGGGCAACCGTGGTCGGACTCGGCGGGTACTCGTCGGTGATCACCGGAAACGGGCTGGGTCTCGGTGCGACATCTCGGCCGATCACGACGGGCAACACCTTCACCGCGGCCGCGAGTCTGCGGGCCGTCCGACGTGTATGCCAGGAACGGGGTATCGATGTCGCTCGCGCGCGGGTGACGATTCTCGGTGCGGGTGGGGCGATCGGACGGACCATCGGCAAGCAATTGGCGGGTGAGGTCGGCAGTATCGCGTTGGTGGGCAGGCGCGGCGAGAACTCGGTGATCGCGCCGAAGTTGTGGGCTGCGGCGCAGGAGATGGTGGCGAGTGCCGGTTCGGGTTCGGGTGACCTGGCGGTGGCTGCCGCCGAGGTCGACGGCGACCTCGACGATCTGATCCGTTCGCGGCACATCGAATTCTTCACCGATCCTGTTGCTGCTGTGCGGGATTCGTTGATCGTCATCGCGGCGACGTCGGCTCCGCAGTCGTTGATCGATCCGACGGACCTGATGCAGGGGGCCATCGTCTGCGACGTGGCGCAGCCGCCGAACATCGGCCGGGACGTCCGCGGTGAACGGCCGGACGTGACGGTGTTCGACGGCGGAATCGTGCGGGTGCCGTCGGGCTCGGACTTCGGTTTGACGTACGGGTTGGCTCCGGGGCTGACGTACGCGTGCATGGCCGAGACGATGCTGATCGCATTGTCGGGCGAATTCGCGCTCCGCAGCATCGGGACCACTCTGGACGGTGAGAATGTCGAACGGTTGGGTGCGCTGGCCGACGTTCACGGCTTCACGCTCGCCGAGGCCACCCGGTGGCGTCAGGACGCTCACTAGGTGACCGGGGCCGGAGGTCGTGAGAGCAGGTGGACCTCCGGTCCCGCCGCGCCGATGCGGGCGGTTCCCCATGGCACAAAGCCCATCGCCGTCCAGAATCCGAGGTTGCCCTCCTTGCAGATTCCGTACAGAGGTCGGCCCTCGCGATCGGTGCGCGCCTGCACGTGGGCCGACAGCGCAGCACCGACACCGGATCGGTGTGTGGACGGTTCGACGCCGAGGTAGACCCACAGCACAGCGTCGGGGGCGGGGGAGTTCTCGGTCAGGAGCCGATCCATCTCGATGCCGGCCCGGGTGCCGGAACCCATGGCCCACAACAGATGTAGACCGGACACCAGCTGCCGCCACCGCGGTGTCGCGGGGGCGTCGTGTGGATGCCACAGTGACACTCCGACGATGCGGCCGTTCTCGACGGCGAGGTCGGCCCCACCTGCGGGAATGTAGCGGTGGCGGATCAGTGCGGCCATCATGCGCCGCTGTTTGCTCGGGCGGCTGGACGCGTCCGGGAAGAAGTATTCACTGACCGGGTCGTCGTCCTGGAAGGCGCGCGCCATCATCGCGGACATCTCGGCGATGTCTGCTGTGGTGGCCGTTCGGATCTCAATGGGCACGGCTGGTCTCCTCTGCGGGCGAGTGCGGACGTGGTGTGGCCTGCGGTCGCTTTGGGGTGGGGCGCAGCCACCAGTTGGCGTTGCCCATCGACGCGACGAGCGCGGGCACCAGCATCATGCGCACGATGGTGGCGTCGATGACGAGACCGACGATGATGCCGATACCCACGAGCCGCATCATGGCGAGTTCGGACAGCGAGAAGAATGCGGTGACGGTGATGAGCAGTAGCGCGGCGGCCGTGACGACGCGTCCGGTGTGGGCGGCACCGATGCGGACGGCGTCCCGGGTGGTGGCTCCTGAATCGTGTGCTTCGACGATTCGGGAGAGCAGGAAGATCTCGTAGTCGGTGGACAGGCCGAACACCACGGCCATGATGAGGATGCTCATCGTCGACTGCAACGGGCCCGGGGTGACGCCGATCCACTCGGCACCGTGGCCGTCGACGAAGATCCAGGTGAGCACTCCGAAGGTGGCACCGAGGCTGATCGATGCCATCGCAATTGCCTTGACGCTGAGTACGATCGAGCGGAACGCCACCGTCGTCATCACGAACGTGGCGAGAACCATGATGGTCAGCATCCACGGAAGCGTCGCGTAGATGGCGTCCATGCCGTCCTGGCTCTGCGCGGTGCCGCCGCCCACGCGCAGTGTCGTCCCGGTCGGGGCCGGGATCGACCGGATGGAGTCCAGTGTCTCCAGGGCACCTGCCGTGCGATCGGGTGAGCTCATGATGGCGTCGACGACGGTCAGATTGTCCACGGTTCCGCCGGGGACTGCTGCAACGACACCGAGTGACGCGTCGATCGCTCTGGTGACTTCGGCGACCGCTGCGGGACTCGGTGGGGAGTCGGTGTCGGATTCGACGAGGACGGTGACACCGGTGTTCGCGAGCGGGAATTCGGTGAACAGCTTCTCGGTGGCGATTTTTGCGGACGCGTCGGAGGGGAGGCCCGTGTGGTCGAGATCGCCCAACCGGGCACCGAGAATCGGCGCACTGAGCAGTGCAAGTATCGCGACAATGGCTACGACGACGAGCACCGGTCTGCGCATGACACGGTCTGCGACCGTGCCCCAGAACCGCTGGCCGCGGGCGTCGCCTCGGTCGATCGCGCCCCTGCGCCAACTCCACGAGTCGATACGGTGTCCGAGGATCGCGAGCGCTGCGGGCAGTGCGGTCAGTGAGATGACGGCAGCAACGGCCACCGCGGCCATGCCGCCGAAGCCGAGAGATCGAATCATCGACTGCGGGAAGATCAGCATGCCCACGAATCCACACACGAGCAACAGGGCCGAGAATGCCACGGTTCGGCCTGCGGTGAACATCGTGCGGCGCACCGCATCTGCCGGGTCTCGGCCGTCACGTAGTTCCTCGCGGAAACGCGTGATGACGAACAGGCTGTAGTCGACGGCCATCCCGAGTCCGACGAGCGAGGCGATATTGGTGGCGAACACCGATACTTCGGTGACCTCGTTCAGTGCTCGCAGTACGGCGAGCGATGCCACGACGCTCATGCCGCCGATGACCAACGGCGTTGCGGCAGCGACGAGTCCGCCGAAGATCAGCAGCAACAGGACGAGCAGAATCGGGAACGTGATGGTCTCGGCCCGCACCAGATCCGCTCGCGCCTGCTCGTTGTAGGCGTCGGCGATGGCCGAGAAGCCGCCGAACTGCACGGTCGCGCCGTCGATCGTCAACTCCGCGCGCAGGTCCCGGTAGGTCTTGACGCGTCGGTCCTCGTCGCCGGTCAGCGTCAGGACCGCGAGTGCGGACCGGCCGTCGAACGATCGCAGACCCGACGCGAACGCGTCGGGCACGGTCCAGTAGGTGATGGGAGCGCGGGCGAGCAGTCCGTCGTCGATGCCGTCGAGGCGACCGAGAACGGTGTCGCCGATGTCGTCGATGGAGCGTCCGTCCGTCGGGGTGTAGACCACCGCGACGTCGGGAACCTTTCGGCCGAAACGCGATTCGACCAACGCGTCCACTTCGGCCGATTCACTGGCCGGGTCGGTGTACCCGCCCAGGCTCAGTTCGTCGACGACACCGATGCCCCACACACCCGCGGCCAGCACGAGCGCGACCACGGTGACCAGTACCCACCGCGCACGTTCGACGACGAAGTCGACCGGGCCGGTGCCGGTGGTCACGACGCACCCGGGGCGCCGACGCCGTCGACGAAGGACGCCAGTGCGGTCAACGCGGCGTCGATCTGTGCGTGCGTGTGTTCGCTCGAGAGGAAGAACCGAAGCCGTTCCTGGCCCACCGGTACCGAGGGATAGGTGATGGCGTTGACGTTGATGCCCTGGTGCAACAGTGCGACGCAGGCCAGTACGGTTCGTTGGGTGTCGCCGATGACGATCGGCAGAATGGACGTGCCCTCGGCGGTCCCGGTGTCGAACCCGTGAGAGCGTGCGCGGGTGAACGCATAGCGGCCGTTCTCGCGCAGGCGTTCGACACGGTCCGGTTCGGCGGTGAGCACGTTCAGCGCCGTGTTCGCCGCTGCCACTGCGGACGGCGCGGGTCCGGCGGTGAACATGCTCAATCCCGGTGCGGAGTACTTGAATCCACGGATCAGCTCGCGGGAGCCGGCCAGGAACCCGCCGACGCTGCCGAGGGCCTTGGACATGGTTCCCATCCACACGTCGACGGCGTCGCCGGGCAGGTCGTAGAGTTCGCGGATGCCGAGGCCGCGCTGACCCAGTACGCCGAACGCGTGTGCTTCGTCGACCATCACGGCGCAGTCGTAACGCCGGGCCACGGCGATCAACTCGGGGAGTAGGGCGACGTCGCCGTCCATGCTGTAGTGGCTTTCGAGAATCACCATTGCGCGTGCGAAACTGCCGCGCGACATCTTCAGTATCGCCTCGAGCGCATCGGGGTCGTTGTGACGGAACAACACTCGTCGACACCCTGCCCATTCGGTTCCCGAGACGATGCTGCTGTGGACCAGGGTGTCGCACACTGCCAGGTCACCTTTGCCCAGCAGATAGCCGACCGCGGCGGCGTTGGTGAGGTACCCGCTTGCGGTGATCACCGTGTCGGCGACGTCGTAGGTGCGGGCGAGCGCCGACTCGAACTCCTCGTAGAGCGGAATCTGACCGCTCACGATGCGGCTGCCGGACACCGAGGTTCCGTAACGATCGATCGCGTCCTTGGCTGCGTCCATCACGCGCCGGTCCGAGCTCAGGCCCAGGTAGTTGAAGCTGCCGAAATTGATCATGTCGCGGTCGAGCTGTCGGATGGTTGCTCCGGCCGTGCCGTCGTGCGGCAGGTACAGCGGGTTGGGCACACCGAGTTCCGCGAACATCCGGTCGACTCCGTCGAATTGCGCGGTGGTCGCCGCGACGTCGGGATGATCGGCCAGAGACCCGCTTCGCTGCCCCTTACCGTGCCCGGCGGCGGCAGGTTCGGCGGCGGTGGGTCCACGACCGATCGACTCGGGGCCGGTGTCCACGTTCACCGTGGAGTACCCGCCGCGGGCGAGCAGCCTGCGAGCGATCTCGCGTGAATCGACGCTCATGGTGCGACCGCTTCCAGAGGTGCGGACGGGGGCACGGTAGATGCGGCGTTAGCCGCGGCGGCATTCCTGGTGATGCTCGCGGCGAGTTTCGCTCCGATCGCGGCAAGGCCTTGACCACGCCCGAACTCCAGCACCGACATTTCGAGACCCACGGATTTGCCGACCCGAGCGGCGAATTCGACTGCCATCAGTGAGTCGAGGCCCAGTTCCGGTAACGGTGTCGAGGTGTCGACTGCATCCGGATCGATGCCCATGACGGCTGCGAGCTGTTCGGCCAGAACGAACGTCAGCACGTCCGCGCGTTGGTCCTCGGGCAGCGCGAGTATTTCGGCGTGCAGTGCGGTGACGCCCGACCCGCCGGTACTCGCTGCGGCGATGTGCGCTGCGAAGCGTGGAATGTGCGCGGACGCGGGGTTGGCGATACCCCATTGTTCCCAGTCGATTCCGACGACGGCCACGTGCGGAAGGTCCAGCGTCAGGCATTCGCCCAGATAGCGGGCCGCTGCGTCCATGTCGACATTGCGGAAGCCGAGCATGTCGAGGTATCGCACCACCTCCTCCGCAGTTTCCGCCATGCCCCCTCCGCTCATCGCGCCCCAACTGACCGTCAATGCCGACTTACCGCGGGCACGCCGGGACCAGGCGAGTGCATCGAGCACGGAGTTGGCGGCGGAATAGGACACCTGCGGGGTGCCACCGCTGAGGCTGCTCATCGAGGAGAACAGGACGAAGATCGCAGGATCGATACCGGCGACGTCGAGTGCGCGATCGAGATTCAGTGCGCCGGTTACTTTGGGCGCGAACACTTCTCGAATGGACTGTTCGGTGATGTTCGCGACCGGCAGGTTGTCCACCACCCCGGCGGTGTGGAACACCCCGCCGAGCGGGGCGTCGGCGACGGTGCGTCCGATCAGTTCGGCCACTGCGTCGTAGTGCGAGATGTCCACGCGTTCGGCGACCACTCGTACTCCGGCTGCCTCGAACGCGGCGAATCCCGCGATGGCGGTCTCGGTGGTTGCTCCGCTGCGCCCGACGAGTACGAGGTGTCGTGCGCCCTCTGCGACGAGCCAGCGCGCGATCGCCATTCCGAACGCGCCGAATCCACCGGTGACGATGTATGCGGCCGTGGGATCGATGCGTACGGTCGGGACCTCGGGCCGGACCGAGGGCATGTCGTCGTCGAAGGACAGTACGACGCGGCCGGTGTGAGTGGAGCGCACGACAGCGTCGAACGCGTCGGCGACGCGAGCGAGCGGGTACGTCGTGTACGGCAGTGGTGTGTACGTGCGGTCCACCAACCCCGCGATGACGGCCTCGGTGACCTGCCGCGCCAGAGCCGGCTTGAACTCGAACATTCGGTCCATGTCGACGGCGAAGAAGGTGAGATTGCGATCGAACGGGGCGAGGTCCAGCACGCCGCCGAAGTAGATGTCGGCTTTCCCCAGCTCGACGATGCGGCCGAATTCTGCTGCCACATGCAGGTTCTGGGCCATGATCTCACCCGGCGAGGAGTTGTAGACGACGTCGACGCCTCGTCCGTCGGTCAGCACACGAATGTCGTCGGCGAAGTTCAGTGATCTGGACGCGAGCACGTGGTGAGCACCGGCCTCGGTTGCGACTGCCCGCCGCTCCTCGGTTCCTGCGGTCGCGATCACCATTGCTCCGAGTCCGCGGGCGACCTGGATTGCGGCCAATCCCAATCCGCCCGCGGCACCGTGGATCAGGACGGTCTCGCCGGGTCGAACTCGGGCGAGATCGAGTAGGCCGAATCGCGCGCACATCAGCGGCAGGATCGACGAGCACCACCCGAACTCCCAGTCGGACGGTACCTTCGCCGAGCCCCCTTCGTCGGCGTCCAGGGTGACGAAGCGCGCCATGATGTTTCGTGAGCACAGACCGATGTGATCGCCCGGTGCGATGCCGTCCACATCCGGTCCGACGCGCGTCACGACACCGAGTCCGCCGAGCCCGAGTGTCGTGCCGAAGTAGGTACCCGCGAGTTCGCGCTCGGTCAGCACTCCCATGACCTTGAGCGGATCCTTGTAGTTGATGTCGATTGCGCGGACCTGAACCTCGATCTGGCCGGGGCCGGGCTCCATGCGCGCTGTCGCGCGAAAGGCGATATCGGACAACATCTTCGATGCCGGAGCCTCGATCGCGAAGGACGCCTCCCGGTCCAGTAGCGGGGCGGGTGTATCGCGTAGCGCCAGGTGGTCACGCAAATTGCTGCGCAGCCTCACCGCCCATCGAGAACCCTGGCGCAGAGCCACCTCGTCGGCATCGTCGCCTGCGTAGGGCCCGAACGCGATCGTCTCGGTCACCACCTGCTCGACGTCGGTGTCGGCTTCGGTGTCCACCAGACGCCACGCGGCAGGGGATTGTTCGTTGCGCAGTGACCGTCGGGCACCGACGAGGCCGGAGTGGGTCAGGTGCGCGCCGGCGGGATCGCCCGGCATGCAGAAGGCCTTCTCGGTCACGATCACCGCGGTGACGGACCCCGGCTCGGAGGCCGGCCCGTTCGAGTCGCCGTACAGCGCGTTCTGCACGGTTCGTGCGATGGTGGTCAGGGCATGCACGGCCGACGCCGGGTCTGCGAACTCGCCGGCGACGGCGACGACGGTGGCGCGGTCGACACCGTCGGCCTCGAGGCCGGTACGCAGGATTCTGGTCAGGTCGGTGGCGTCGAAGGTGTTCTGCGCCAACACCACCGATGTTCGGCGGGCGCGGGCGATGGCCTCGGCGCGCGTGTGTGCTCGGCTGTCGGCTGCGGCGTCGCCCAGCACGACGACCAGAGCGAAGTCGCGATCTGTCTCGGCTGCGGGCATCGGAGCATCGCGGTTGTCCCGCAATTCCCACACCGGTTCGTAGAACAACCGGTCCAGTTCGGTGTGCAGCGACTGCGGCGGCGCAATCGGTTTGAACTCGACGCCGCCCAACGCGACCGCGGCCCGGCCCTCGTCGTCGGTCACCGTGATGTCGGCTCGCATCGGGTCGGATCCCGTCCGCCGCACCACGACGACGGCATGGTCGGTAATCGGTCCGTACCTGCGGACGGACGCGATGGTGGCCGGAACCACTGCGCCGCTGCGGTCCCCGGCGGCAGCCGACGAACCCAGCGCTGTTCCGGGCAGCGCAGCAGTTCCAGCCAGTGCAGCAGTTCCGGCCAGCGCAGCGACGCATTGCAGCGCGGTGTCCAGTACCGCGGGATGCACCAGGTGACGGGAGCCGGAGTGACGGCCGGCGTCGATGACGGCGACGACCGTGTCGGTGTCGATTCGGGCGGTGACGATGCCCTGGAAGGCCGGTCCGTAGTGCAACCCGGCCGCGGCGAGCAGCGGATACAGCGCGTCTCCGGTGATCTCGACGGCGGCGTCGGAGATCTCAGCGGCGACGAACGGGGCGTCGAATCGCCCCTCCACGAGGCGGCCCGTGGCGTTGACGGTCCACTGGGTGTCGGCCGCCGACCGCGAGCGCAGCACGAATCTTCTCGTCGAGTCCTCCACCGAGATCTGCAGAACGGGAACGTCGTCGGCGTCGATCACCAGCGGGGCGACGAATTCCACGTTCTCGGCTGCGGCCTCGGGATGTCCGGTCCGCGCGGCCGCGGCGCTCAGTGCGGCGTCGAGGTATGCGGTACCGGGTAGCAGCACGAGACCGTCGACGACGTGATCGCGCAACCACGGAAGTTGGGCAACGGCCAGTTCGACGCTCCAGTGGGAACCGGCCGCGTCGGAACGTTCGCCGAGCAGGGGGTAGGTGTCGGGGGCACCGAACCTGTCGAGAATCGAGGATTCGGGCTCGGACCAGCAGCGTGTGCGTTGCCACGGGTACGCGGGCAGCTCCCTGTGTGGCGATACGACTGCAGAGCCGTCGAAGCAACCGCTCGCGTACAGACCCTGGATTGCGGCCGTCAGGCTCGATCGGTCGTCCGCCCCACGGACCAACGTTCCGATCGACGTTCCGGTCTCGCCGGCTCGGATCAGGATTTCCCTGATGTTGCCCGAGAGCACCGGATGGGGGCCGACTTCGAGGAAGACGCGGTGGCCGTCGGCGACGAGAGCGGCCATCGTGTCGGCGAAACGCACCGGGCGTCGAACGTTGTCGCACCAGTAGCTCGAGTTCCACTCTGCGCCGGTGACGCGTTCTGCCGTGACCGCCGAGTACAGCGCGAGGCCAGGGACCTGTGCATCGATGGTGCGCAGGGCCGAATCGATCTGCGCAAGAATGGGATCCATGAGGTGGCTGTGGTACGGCACCTCGACGTGCAGCATCTTGGCAAAAACTCCGCTGCCGGTGAGTGTCTCGGCGAACGCTGCCAAGGCTGCCGTGTCGCCTGCCAACGTGACCGCGGTCGGGCTGTTGATCGCGGCCACCGAGATCTCCGCGGACACGCCGTGCTCCTGGATCCGGGCCATGGCATCGTTCTCGGACAACCCGACGGCCAGCATGCCGCCGGAGCCTGCGGTGGTGGCCTGCAATCGGGCGCGGTGGTAGCTGACGAGCAGGGCGTCGTGGAGGCTCAGTGCTCCGCTGACATAGGCGGCGCTGACCTCGCCGACGCTGTGTCCGACGACCGTGGTCGGTGCTATACCGAGGGAACCGAGCTCGGCGACGAGAGCGACCTGGACGAGGAAGTTCGCCGGTTGCGCGATCGAGGTATCTGTGACCCGGGATGCGTCTTCGTCCCGGGTCAATTCCTCGATGATCGACCAACCGGCGATGTCGACGAACGCAGCATCGACGAGCCGTGCGACACGGGCGAATTCGCCGTCCGCGAGCAGCAGTTCGCGGCCCATGGCCCACCACTGCGGGCCCATGCCGCTGAAGACGAACACCGGCGCCGCGCTGTGGCCGACGACGGTGTGGGCGGTCGACCCACTGCCGCCCGCGAACGAGACCAGGGTGCCGAGCAAGTCGTCTGCATCGGTGTAGGGGAGTGCGGCCCGGACAGGGTGGTGGGCTCGACGCGACCACGCGGCCGAGGTGAGCGCAGGTAGTTCGTCCGCGCGGCCGGAATCGATCAGATCCTGCACCGTGGTTCCGAATGCCGCGGCGGACGCACGTGCGGCCGTGTCGGTCCGTCCGGAGACGGGGAACAGCCGAAGTTCGACGGTGTCGTTCGCAGGTCCGGTGGCCGGCGCGTCGGGCTGGGCCGGTGCCGCAGACATCACGACGTGTGCGTTCGTACCGCCGTATCCGAAGCCGTTGATGGCCACGTACGGGTCTGCATCGGCGAAGGGTTCCGCGGTCACCGGAATGCGAATGTTCAGCTCGTCGAACGGGATTGCCGGATTGAGCGTGTGCAGCCACGCCTGCGGCACGATGGTCCGGTGGTGCAGCGTCAGCGCCGATTTGATGAGGCCGGCGATGCCCGCGGCCGCTTCGGTATGCCCGATCGCGGCTTTGATGGACCCGACCACCAGCGGGCTTTCGCGTCCGTCGACCACGCCGTAGGCTCCGCCGAGCGCCTCGAGTTCGAGCGGGTCTCCCACCGCGGTTCCCGTGCCGTGCGCTTCGACGTAACCGACCCTTCCTGGTTCGATACCTGCTTCCGCGCACACTCGGGTCGCGAGTGCGTGTTGCGAGACGGGATTGGGGACGGGAATGGCGATGGTGCGCCCGTCCTGGTTCACGCCGGAACCTCGAATCACCGAATAGATCCGGTCCCCGTCCGCGATCGCATCCGCCAGGGGGCGAAGCAGCACCATGCCCGCGCCTTCGCCGCGGCCGTATCCGTCGGCGGCGGCGTCGAAGGACTTCGATCGGCCGTCGAACGAGAGAAACCTGCCCTTGCACATCGAGACGAACGTCTCGGGGCGGAACATCGCATTGGCTCCGCCGACCAGGGCCATGGTGCATTCGCCGCGCTCGAGTGCGCGGACGGCCTGGTGGACGGCGACGAGGGACGACGAGCATGCGGTGTCGATCGTCATGGACGGTCCGACGAGATCGAGCGCGAACGAGATGCGGTTGGAGAGCAACGTATGCGAGGAACTGGTGGCGCTGTGCGAATTGATCTGGGCGCGTGCGGAACTGGATGCGCGCAGCCCGGCCGAGTCGTTGGTGAATCCGCCGACGAACACTCCGATCGGTTGCCCGCTGACCCGGCCTGCGTGCCCGGCGTCGTCGAGCGCTTCCCAGGCGACTTCGAGTAGGAGACGTTGCTGAGGGTCGGTCACCGAGGCCTCGCGAGGCGACATTCCGAAGAATTCGGGGTCGAAGTCCCACAGCGACTGGGTCAGGAATCCGCCGCGTCGGGTGTAGGCGCGTCCCGGCGCGTCGGGATTCGGGTCGTAGAAGCGATCGGCGTTCCACCGATCCGCGGGTATGTCGACGATGCCGTCGCCCTTGTCGAGCATGAACTTCCAGAAGCTGGGGCCATCGTGTACCCCGCCTGGGAATCTGCATCCGATTCCGACCACTGCCACCGCGACCATGCTGTCCCCCCGAGAGACAAAGAGTTGTGTTGTGCGAATGCGTTTGTTGCGCAAAAGAAAAGACGCGCGTCGACGAATCGAACCCCCTCGTCGACGACCCCCGTTGCGACAAAGTGAATACAATCAGACCGCGGGCCGGATTTCCATAGCAACCGAGGGGTTGCGTCGATCGGGTCGGTCTGCATGGTCGATCACGGCTCGACCGTTGTCATTGCAAATGAAATGCGTGTTCCACCAATATCTTTCGTGATTGCCGCGAAAGATCTGGAAGCTCACGCGGAATCGCGGAATCGCGGTCCGCAACTCGGCTCGGGTCGCAGTCGCCAGAGTCCCGATCCACCGAATGTCGATCAGCAGATCCCTCGGTAGCGATTCGTCCGGGTCGCCGCGATCGGCGGGATGAACGGCTGAAGCGAACGGCTGGAGTGAACGGCAGGGCTGATCAGCTTCCGTGTCGGTCTGGGAGGGCCGGCAGAATCGCGTCTGTGCCAGTCGTCACATCGGTCGCCTCGGGCCGGGTCGATGCATCGGCTTTCCGCGGACCTCTTGACGAAGGGAGGCGCAAGGTTCACTCTTGTCGTCAGGAGCACCCCCTTGCGGTATCGGGCGCACACCTGTTCGAGACGGCGTGGCGACACGCTTTCCTCGACTCGGTGCGAGAACGGACCTCGGGTGTTACTTTTGATGCCCCCGTTGCGCTGCGCGCACATTTGGGGTACCTTTGGACGTTGCGCTGGCTGCCTCCTGTCCACCTCTCGATCGCTGTTACCCGAAAGCACGTTTTCGGGCCGCTGTGATGGGGATTCGGTCTGGTTGCGACCAGCCGAAATTCGCCCCACATATAGCAAACAGATACAGCGGCGGTCGCCATGTCGTTTCGGTTGACAGAACGGCGCGACCCGCGTGAGGTGCTGGAAGGACGCATCTTGGCAGTCTCTAGCCAGACCAAGGCAGTTGTCGGAACACCGGGAGCCCCGAGGAGGGTTTCGTTCGCGAACATTCGCGAGCCGTTGGAGGTACCCGGTCTCCTCGATGTACAGACGGACTCGTTCGAGTGGCTGGTAGGTGCGCAGAGTTGGCGCGACCGTGCCGCCGCCCGTGGAGACAGTGGTGTCTCCGGCGGACTCGAGGACATCCTGACCGAGCTCTCTCCGATCGAGGACTTCTCGGGCTCGATGTCGCTCTCCTTCTCCGACCCACGATTCGACGAGGTCAAGGCCTCGACCGATGAGTGCAAGGACAAGGACATGACGTACGCGGCTCCGCTGTTCGTCACCGCCGAGTTCATCAACAACAACACCGGCGAGATCAAGAGCCAGACGGTCTTCATGGGTGATTTCCCGATGATGACCGACAAGGGCACCTTCATCATCAACGGCACCGAGCGCGTCGTCGTCTCGCAGCTGGTGCGTTCTCCGGGCGTCTACTTCGATCACTCGATCGACAAGACCACCGAGAAGGACCTGCACAGCGTCAAGGTCATCCCCGGCCGCGGTGCTTGGCTCGAGTTCGACGTCGACAAGCGCGACACCGTCGGTGTCCGCATCGACCGCAAGCGTCGTCAGCCCGTCACGGTGCTGCTGAAGGCTCTCGGCTGGTCCACCGAGCAGATCACGGAGCGCTTCGGCTTCTCCGAGATCCTCATGGCCACGCTGGAGAAGGACAACACCGCCGGTACCGACGAGGCTCTCCTCGACATCTACCGCAAGCTGCGTCCGGGCGAGCCGCCGACCAAGGAGTCGGCGCAGACCCTGCTGGAGAACCTGTTCTTCAAGGACAAGCGCTACGACCTTGCTCGCGTGGGTCGCTACAAGATCAACAAGAAGCTCGGCCTCAACTCGGGTCAGCCCATCGTGGCGTCGACCCTCACCGAGGAAGACATCGTCGCGACCATCGAGTACCTCGTGCGTCTGCACGCAGGTGAGACCGCGATGACCGCACCCGACGGCGTCGAGGTTCCGGTCGAGGTCGACGACATCGACCACTTCGGCAACCGTCGTCTGCGCACCGTGGGCGAGCTCATCCAGAACCAGATCCGCGTGGGCCTGTCCCGCATGGAGCGCGTCGTGCGCGAACGTATGACGACTCAGGACGTCGAGGCGATCACGCCGCAGACCCTGATCAACATCCGTCCCGTCGTCGCTGCGATCAAGGAGTTCTTCGGAACCTCCCAGCTCTCGCAGTTCATGGACCAGAACAACCCGCTGTCGGGTCTGACGCACAAGCGTCGCCTGTCGGCACTGGGACCCGGCGGTCTCTCTCGTGAGCGCGCCGGCCTCGAGGTCCGCGACGTGCACCCCTCGCACTACGGCCGCATGTGCCCCATCGAGACCCCGGAAGGCCCGAACATCGGCCTGATCGGTTCGCTCTCGGTGTACGCACGCGTCAACCCGTTCGGCTTCATCGAGACCCCGTACCGCAAGGTCGTCGACGGCAAGGTCACCGACGAGGTCGATTACCTGACCGCCGACGAGGAGGATCGCCACACGCTCGCGCAGGCGAACTCCCCGGTCGACGATTCGGGTCACTTCATCGAGGACAAGATTCTCGTTCGTCGTAAGGGTGGAGAGGTCGAGTTCGTCTCGTCCGACGACATCGATTACATGGACGTCTCGCCTCGTCAGATGGTGTCCGTCGCAACCGCGATGATTCCGTTCCTCGAGCACGACGATGCCAACCGTGCCCTGATGGGCGCGAACATGCAGCGTCAGGCTGTCCCGCTGGTCCGCAGCGAGGCTCCGATCGTCGGTACCGGCATGGAGCTGCGTGCCGCCGTCGACGCCGGTGACGTCGTCATCACCGAGAAGACCGGTGTCGTCGAAGAGGTCTCCGCCGATTACGTCACGGTCATGGCCGACGACGGATCGCGTAAGACCTACCGGATGCGCAAGTTCGCGCGTTCCAACCAGGGCACCTGCGCCAACCAGCGTCCGATCGTGGACGAGGGACAGCGCGTCGAGTCCGGCCAGGTCCTCGCCGACGGCCCCTGCACCGAGAACGGTGAGATGGCTCTCGGCAAGAACCTGCTGCTGGCGATCATGCCGTGGGAGGGCCACAACTACGAGGACGCGATCATCCTGTCGCAGCGCCTCGTGGAAGAGGACGTTCTCACCTCGATCCACATCGAGGAGCACGAGATCGATGCTCGCGACACCAAGCTCGGTGCCGAAGAGATCACTCGCGACATCCCGAACGTCTCCGACGAGGTCCTCGCAGACCTCGACGAGCGCGGCATCATCCGGATCGGTGCCGAGGTTCGTGACGGCGACGTGCTGGTCGGAAAGGTCACGCCGAAGGGCGAGACCGAGCTGACCCCCGAAGAGCGCCTGCTGCGCGCCATCTTCGGTGAAAAGGCTCGCGAAGTTCGCGACACCTCGCTCAAGGTTCCGCACGGCGAGAACGGAAAGGTCATCGGCATCCGCGTCTTCTCGCGCGACGACGACGACGATCTGCCTCCCGGCGTCAACGAGCTGGTCCGCGTCTACGTGGCTCAGAAGCGCAAGATCCAGGACGGCGACAAGCTCGCCGGCCGTCACGGCAACAAGGGCGTCATCGGCAAGATCCTCCCGCAGGAGGACATGCCGTTCCTGCCCGACGGCACCCCGATCGACATCATCCTCAACACCCACGGTGTTCCGCGTCGTATGAACATCGGTCAGGTCCTCGAAACCCACCTGGGTTGGATCGGCAAGACCGGTTGGAACGTGCAGATCGCCGCGGACGGCAGCAAGCCCGATTGGGCCGAACGCCTGCCCGAGGAGATGCTGGCGGCTCCGGCCGACAGCAACATCGCCACCCCGGTGTTCGACGGTGCCAAGGAGAATCAGCTCGCCGGCCTGCTGGAGAGCACGATCCCCAACCGCGACGGCGAGCAGATGGTCGGATCCGACGGAAAGGCCACGTTGTTCGACGGCCGCTCCGGCGAGCCGTTCCCGTACCCGGTGTCGGTGGGCTACATGTACATCATCAAGCTGCACCACTTGGTCGACGACAAGATCCACGCTCGTTCGACCGGGCCGTACTCGATGATCACGCAGCAGCCCCTCGGTGGTAAGGCCCAGTTCGGTGGACAGCGCTTCGGTGAGATGGAGTGCTGGGCCATGCAGGCCTACGGTGCCGCGTACACGCTGCAGGAGCTTCTCACCATCAAGTCGGACGACGTTGTCGGCCGCGTGAAGGTGTACGAGGCGATCGTCAAGGGCGAGAACATCCCGGAGCCCGGTATCCCCGAGTCCTTCAAGGTGCTCCTCAAAGAGCTCCAGTCGCTGTGCCTCAACGTGGAGGTGCTGTCCTCGGACGGCGCTGCCATCACGATGGCCGACGGTGACGACGAAGACCTCGAGCGTGCCGCAGCCAACCTGGGAATCAACCTCTCCCGCAACGAAGCTGCCACGGTCGACGACCTAGCGCAGTAGTTCAGTGGTCTCCGGGCCTGCGTCACTGCAGGCCCGGAGGCGTTCTTCTCATTTGCTCTTCCAGCACAACACCCATAACGGGGAAAGGAAGTTACGTGCTCGACGTCAACTTCTTCGATGAACTTCGCATTGGCCTTGCCACTGCGGACGACATCCGTCAGTGGTCCTACGGCGAGGTCAAGAAGCCGGAGACCATCAACTACCGCACGCTCAAGCCCGAGAAGGACGGCCTCTTCTGCGAGAAGATCTTCGGCCCCACTCGGGACTGGGAGTGCTACTGCGGCAAGTACAAGCGCGTCCGCTTCAAGGGCATCATCTGTGAGCGCTGTGGCGTCGAGGTCACTCGCGCCAAGGTTCGTCGTGAGCGCATGGGCCACATCGAACTGGCCGCTCCGGTCACGCACATCTGGTACTTCAAGGGTGTGCCGTCGCGTCTGGGCTACCTGCTCGACCTGGCTCCGAAGGATCTCGAGAAGATCATCTACTTCGCTGCATACGTCATCACCACGGTCGACGACGAGCTCCGTCACAACGAGCTCTCGACGCTCGAGGCCGAGATGGAGGTCGAGAAGAAGGCCGTCGCAGATCAGCGCGACGCCGATCTCGAGGCTCGTGCGCAGAAGCTCGAAGCCGACATCGCCGAGCTCGAAGCCGAGGGTGCCAAGTCCGACGTGCGCCGCAAGGTCAAGGACGGCGGCGAGCGCGAGATGCGTCAGCTCCGTGACCGCGCGCAGCGTGAGCTCGATCGTCTTGAAGAGATCTGGACCACGTTCACCAAGCTTGCTCCCAAGCAGCTCATCGTCGACGAGCTCATCTACCGCGAGCTCATCGACCGGTACGGCGAGTACTTCACCGGTGCCATGGGTGCCGAGTCCATCCAGAAGCTCATGCAGACCTTCGACATCGATGCCGAGGCGGAATCTCTTCGCGAGACCATCCGCAGTGGCAAGGGTCAGAAGAAGCTGCGCGCGCTCAAGCGTCTGAAGGTCGTCGCTGCGTTCCAGGCCGGCCGTAACTCGCCGATGGGCATGGTTCTCGACGCTGTCCCGGTCATCCCGCCGGAGCTTCGTCCGATGGTGCAGCTCGACGGTGGCCGTTTCGCGACGTCCGACCTCAACGACCTGTACCGCCGCGTCATCAACCGCAACAACCGCCTCAAGCGTCTGATCGATCTCGGTGCTCCCGAGATCATCGTCAACAACGAGAAGCGGATGCTGCAGGAGTCGGTCGACGCCCTGTTCGACAACGGCCGTCGTGGACGTCCGGTCACCGGACCGGGTAACCGCCCGCTGAAGTCGCTGTCCGACTTGCTCAAGGGCAAGCAGGGACGATTCCGTCAGAACCTCCTCGGCAAGCGCGTCGACTACTCGGGCCGTTCGGTCATCGTCGTCGGCCCGCAGCTCAAGCTGCACCAGTGTGGTCTGCCGAAGCTGATGGCACTCGAGCTGTTCAAGCCGTTCGTGATGAAGCGTCTGGTGGATCTGAACCACGCGCAGAACATCAAGTCGGCCAAGCGCATGGTCGAGCGTCAGCGTCCGCAGGTGTGGGACGTTCTCGAAGAGGTCATCGCCGAGCACCCCGTGCTGCTGAACCGTGCACCCACCCTGCACCGGTTGGGCATCCAGGCGTTCGAGCCGCAGCTCGTCGAGGGCAAGGCCATCCAGCTGCACCCGCTCGTGTGTGAGGCGTTCAACGCCGACTTCGACGGTGACCAGATGGCTGTCCACCTCCCGCTGTCCGCCGAGGCTCAGGCCGAGGCACGCGTGCTGATGCTGTCGTCGAACAACATCCTCTCGCCGGCATCGGGCCGTCCGCTCGCCATGCCGCGTCTGGACATGGTGACGGGTCTGTACCACCTGACACGTCTCGATGCCGGTGCTGTCGGCGAGCGCGTCGACGCATCGACCGATCAGGCCGAGTTCGGGGCGTACTCCTCCCCGGCCGAGGCTCAGATGGCCGTCGATCGTGGATCGCTGACCGTGCAGTCGCAGATTCGGGTTCGTCTCACCACGCAGCGCCCGCCGCGTGACATCGAGAACGAGCTGTTCCCCGAGGGCTGGAACCGCGGGGATGCATGGACCGCGGAGACCACCTTGGGACGCGTGCTCTTCAACGAGCTGCTTCCGGCGGACTACCCGTTCGTCAACGAGCAGATGCCGAAGAAGCGTCAGTCGACCATCATCAACGATCTCGCCGAGCGTTACCCCATGATCGTCGTCGCGCAGACCGTCGACAAGCTCAAGGACGCAGGCTTCTACTGGGCCACGCGTTCGGGTGTCACCATCTCGATCTCCGACGTCCTCGTGCCGCCGGAGAAGCCGCAGATCATGGAGACCTTCGAGGCTCAGGCCGATCAGATCGAGAAGAAGTACCAGCGTGGCGCACTCGACAAGGTCGAGCGCAACTCCGCACTGGTCAAGATCTGGCAGGACGCGACCGAGCAGGTCGGTAAGGCCATGGAGGCCCACTTCCCCGACGACAACCCGATCCCGATGATCGTGAAGTCCGGCGCAGCCGGAAACATGACTCAGGTTCGCTCGCTCGCCGGCATGAAGGGCTTGGTGACGAACCCGAAGGGTGAGTTCATCCCGCGTCCGATCAAGTCTTCCTTCAAGGAAGGCCTGACGGTCCTCGAGTACTTCATCAACACGCACGGTGCTCGTAAGGGTCTGGCCGATACGGCGCTTCGTACCGCCGACTCGGGCTACCTGACGCGTCGTCTGGTCGACGTCTCGCAGGATGTCATCGTTCGGGAAACCGACTGTGGCACCGAGCGCGGCATCGTCACGACGATCGCCGAGAAGACCGCCGACGGCAAGATGATCCGCGACGCTCACGTCGAGACCAGCACGTACGCCCGCACCTTGGCGAACGACGCTGTCGACGAGAACGGCACGGTCATCGTCGCGCGTGGACACGATCTCGGTGACCCGGCCATCGACGCGCTGCTCGCTGCGGGCATCACGTCGGTCAAGGTTCGCTCGGTGCTGACCTGCACCACCGGAACCGGCGTCTGCGCCACCTGCTACGGCCGTTCGATGGCCACCGGCAAGCTGGTCGACATCGGTGAGGCCGTCGGTATCGTTGCCGCACAGTCCATCGGTGAGCCCGGAACCCAGCTGACCATGCGTACCTTCCACCAGGGTGGTGTCGCCGGAGATGACATCACCGGTGGTCTGCCTCGCGTGCAGGAGCTGTTCGAGGCACGTGTGCCGAAGGGCAAGGCTCCGATCGCGGACGTGTCGGGACGCATCCAGCTCGAGGACGGCGATCGTTTCTACAAGATCACCATCGTCCCGGACGACGGCGGCGAAGAGGTTGTCTACGACAAGCTCTCCAAGCGTCAGCGTCTGCGCGTCTTCAAGCACGACGACGGCACCGAGCGCCTTCTGGCGGACGGTGACCACGTCGAGGTCGGCCAGCAGCTCATGGAAGGTGCTGCCGATCCGCACGAGGTCCTGCGCGTGATGGGTCCCCGTCAGGTGCAGATCCACCTCGTCAACGAGGTCCAGGAGGTGTACCGGTCGCAGGGTGTGTCGATTCACGACAAGCACATCGAGACGATCGTGCGCCAGATGCTCCGTCGCGTGACGATCATCGACAGCGGCTCCACCGAATTCCTGCCCGGTTCACTCACCGAGCGCAGCGAATTCGAGTCGAGCAACCGTCGCGTCGTCTCCGAGGGTGGCGAGCCCGCAGCCGGACGTCCGGTCCTGATGGGTATCACCAAGGCGTCGCTGGCCACCGACTCGTGGCTCTCGGCCGCGTCCTTCCAGGAGACCACTCGTGTGCTCACCGATGCGGCTATCAACTGCCGTTCGGACAAGCTCATAGGTCTCAAGGAGAACGTCATCATCGGTAAGCTCATCCCGGCTGGTACCGGCATCAACCGGTACCGGAACATCACGGTGCAGCCGACCGAAGAGGCGCGTGCCGCGGCATACGCGGTGCCGTCGTACGACGATCAGTACTACAGCCCGGACGGCTTCGGCCAGGGAACCGGTGCTGCAGTGCCGCTCGACGACTACGGTTTCTCCAACGAATACCGCTAGAGCGACTCCGTCGCATGTGACTGGCTGAGTTTTGGGTCGTTCCGCAGGCTCCACTCCTGCCTCGTAGCCCACTACGAGTTTCCACTCACGACGACAGGGCGTGACCAACAAAGCCCCGCATCGACTTCGGTCGGTGCGGGGCTTTGTTCTATGTGGAGGGGGCGCGGTGAGTTTCCCGCGGCACTCGGGTCGGTACCGGTATGACCGAGCAAACACCCAGCACCATCGTGAACATCGGCGTGGCCATGTTCACCGTCGCCGATCAGGACGCAGCCCTCGATTTCTACTCCCGCGTTCTCGGGTTCGAGATTCGCGGTGATCTGCGCTTCGGTCCCGAGAGTGAATACCGGTGGTTGGAAGTGGCCCCGCCGGGTTCGACGGCGCGGCTCGCCCTCAACCCGCCGATGGGAGGTACGCCCGGTGGCGGGTCCATCGGTGTCGAGACAGCTGACGTCGCGGCCGAGCACAAGCGGCTCAGCGCTCTCGGCGGCGTCGATCTCGACGACTTCATGGAAGAGGTGGACGGCGTGCCGCCGATGTTCGCCTTGCGAGATCCCGACGGCAATTCGATCTGGGTCGTCCAGACCTGATCCGGGCAGCCGACGACCTACGCGCGCTGCGATCGCGCCGCCGCTGCAACACTGACGAATGCCAGCGCCGCAAAGGTGAACAGCAGCAACTGCGCCGATCGCAGCGTCGACGGTTCCCCGAGGTTCACCAGGACACCCGCCAGAGCTGCTCCGAAGGCGTTGGCGATCAGCTGAACAGTGTTGATGGCGGCTGAGGCTCGTGCGCCTTCGCCGGGTTCGGCAACGGAGGTCATGGCACCGACGGCCAAGTGTGGCCACGCGATTCCGATTCCGACGCCCGCGACGAGCAGACCCACTACCCACGTGGTGATGGAACCGGGACCTGCTTGGTCGGCGAGACACGTTGCCACGATGCACAATCCGGCGGCGACGAGGATCGGGCCTGCGATGACGATGCGTCGCACGACGCGTGGAGCGGTGGCCGATGCGCTCGGTATCTCGCCGAGGGTCCACCCGAGCGCCAGTGCGGCTCCGAGGAATCCGGCGGCCAGCGGTGCCAATCCGGCGAGACGTTGGCCGAACAGTGGGATGAAGGTCTCCACCGTGGACGCGACGGCGAGGACGACGATGGTCAGGTATATCCATTTCAGCGCGGACGCGCCGAAGGTCGACGGGGGGAGTACGCCGTGCGCTGCGCGACGGTCGGCGGCCACGAAGGCGATCAGCAGGAGTACTCCTCCCAGGACCATTGCCGCGGTGATCGCGAGGTTGGAGACCACGCCGGCGATACTCACCAGCAGGGCAGCTGTGGTGAGCAGGGTCAGCGACAGTGTCGGTACCGGGCTGGGTTCGGTGGCCTCAGCGGTGTGGGCGGGCAGTGCTCGCGGGACGAGGGCAGCCATGGCCAGAGCTGCGAGAACGAGCACGCCGAATGCCATTCGCCAGGCTCCGAATTGGGCGAAGATGCCGCCGACGGCCGGTCCGGCGAACGTTCCCACACCCCACATGGCCGAGACCAGAGCCGCACCTCGCGTCCAGAGATGTTGCGGCAGTGCGGCATTGATGACGGCGTAGCCGAGTCCGGCCAGTAGGCCACCTCCTGCGCCCTGAATTGTGCGGCCCACCAGTAAGAGTTCCATCGTGGGGCTGACGGCACACACGACGGTGCCGAGAGCGAAGACCGTCAGGCCGATCAGGTAGGCACCGCGAGGTCCGCGGGCGGCCAGAACTTTGCTGACCAGCATCGAGGAGATGACGGACGCAACGAGGAAAACCGTTGCAGTCCAGGCGTAGTAGCGCTGGCCGCCGATCTCGTCGATGGCCGTGGGGAGCAGGCTGGTCGTCAGGTAGACGTTCGTGGCGTACAGCGCGACGCCGCCGGCGAGAACGGTAGCGGTGCCGAGGTAGCGAGCGCCGAGCAGCTGTCGCCAGGTTCCGGTCGTGGATTCGGTGGGGGAGTGCATGGTGTGGAAGGCTACGATCTCGAGTGCACTTGAGATCAACTCGTCGTGTCGGCTGGGAGGCAGCATGATCCGTATCAGTGACGAACTGTTGTCCATCGGGGAGGTCGCGGCCAGAACCGGCGCCGCAGTGTCCGCGGTCCGGTATTACGAGACTCTCGGGCTCGTTCCCGCCGAGCGGACGGCGGGCAACGTCCGAAAGTTCCCCCGTCATGCCATTCGGCGGATCTCGCTGATTCAGGTGGCGGTACGGTTCGGAATACCGCTTGCCGAGGTGGCCGAGGTCTTTGCGTCCCTACCGTCGGGGCGCACCCCGAACAAGCGCGACTGGGCCAAGATTTCGGTTGCATGGAACCAGCGGTTGGAGGATCGGAAACAGTCGATTGCGCGGATGCAGGAGCAACTCACCGGCTGCATCGGCTGCGGATGTCTCTCCCTCAACAAATGCAGTCTGCTCAATCCAGGCGACGAGCTGGGCAAGGCGGGCCCCGGGGCGCGGCTCATCTGACGCGTACGTCGGCGGTGTCGAGTCTTGTGGGTGGCCGGCTATGGCTGGTCGATGAACGTGTACAGCTCGGTGATCAGGTTGTCCTTCACGACGACGAAGTCCTGGCCCGAGACTACGGCGGGGGCGTCGGGAGGCAACAGTGCCCAGGAGATTCGGGCGACGTCACCCAGGGCGGTGGGCTCGGCAGTGACGGCGAATGTCAGACCCTCGGAGGGCCCGACCAGCGCTCGAACAGCCTCGATGACCGGCTCTCTCCCGGTGGCGGTGTTCTCGGCGTCGTAGAACACCGCGTCCGGGTGATACATGGACTCGATGAGTTCGCGTCGTTTCGCGTCGTCGTTCGTGTTGAATACTTCGACGACGTTGCGGCGTGCCAGCTCTGCGGGAGTGCTGCGATCCATGGTGTGCCCCTAGGGTTGGTGGTCGGGGTTCGGTGCGCCGGTGCCCCGGACCCAGCATCGCAGAAAGTACGTGACATGTCACCCAGTAACCCCGAAAGCACTCCGTGGTTGACGCCCATCGAGGAATCGGCGTGGCGCGCCTACATGGGTTTGTCGCTGCAGATGACGTTCGAGATGAACCGGCAGCTGACCGAGGAGCACGGTCTGTCCCTGGCCGACTATTCGGTGCTGGTCGCACTGGCGGACAGTCCCGACGGTCGTCGCCGGGTGACCGAACTGGCCGCCGAGATCGGCTGGGAGCGCAGCAGGGCCTCCCATCACCTCGCGCGGATGTCCACGCGAGGGCTCACCGATCGCGCTGTCTCGACTACCGACGGACGGGCCACGGATGCAGTGCTCACCGATGCAGGGAGGGCTGCTCTGAACGCATCGGCGGCGGGGCACGTCGACGTGGTTCGGCGATTGTTCTTCGACGGGCTCGCACCCGAGGGCATCGCCACTCTCGAACCGCTTCTCACTCGTCTGCGAGACCACTTGCGAGCCAACGGGACACTGCCGCGGCCGCAGTGACGGAGGCGACACACGAAGTTCACCTGCCCGTCGGATCGATGACGAATGCAGTTGTCGGTCGCACGAGAGTCTCGGACAATGGTGAACCGAGGTAACGACGTCAGGATCGGTCGCGACATTTCTCTGCGGGCCGGGGCCACACGTCGACAGTTTCTGACGTGGAGTGCGTTGGTGGGGGCGCTGGCCTTCACGCCCGAGCTCGCGGGGACATCCGCGACTGCAGGTGCGCAGTCGGTGATCACCCCCGACTATCCCTTCCGTCTCGGTGTTGCCTCCGGCGATCCGTTGCCCGATTCGGTGGTGCTGTGGACCAGACTCGCCACCGATCCGTTCGCCCCGCTGGGCGGCATGACGCCCGGCGTGGTGCCGGTCCAGTGGCAGATCGCTGCCGATGAAAAGTTCGGTCGTATCGCAGCGCAGGGTATCGAGCTGGCAACCGAATTCGACGGTTGGTCCGTTCACGTCGATGTGCGCGGGCTCGAGCCGGCGCGCGAATACTTCTACCGTTTCCTGGTCGGCCCACATGCGAGTCCCGTCGGTCGCACCAAAACTGCACCCGCACTTGGGCAGCCGCTGAGCACCCTCGATTTCGCCTGGGCTTCGTGCCAGAAATGGGAGGACGGCTACTTCGGTGCGTACCAGGACCTGGCGGCCTCGAATCTCGATGTGGTGTTCTTTCTGGGCGACTACATCTACGAGTACGCGATCAAGAACGAGGGTGCGCGGGCGGGCGAGCCGCGCACCGAGTCGGCGGCCCGAGAAACCATGGTGCTGGCCGATTATCGCGATAGGTACGCCCTGTACAAGGCAGACGAGAATCTGGCTGCGGCACATGCGTCGGCACCGTTCGTCTCGACGTTCGACGACCACGAGGTGGACAACAACTGGGCCTCGCAGATCAGCCAGGACAACGACGATCCACGAGAGTTCCTGCTACGCAGGGCCGATGCGTTCAAGGCGTGGTGGGAGAACACTCCGGTGCGCGCGAACCTGAAGCCCGTCGGCCCGGACATGAAGGTCTATCGCCGGTTCTCGTTCGGTGATCTGGTGGATTTCTCGGTGCTCGACACCCGGCAGTACCGCAGCGATCAGGCTCATGGAGACGGTGAGCACGCGCAGGACGCCGAGACGGCGGATCCGGCGCGCACCATTACCGGTGCGGCACAGGAACAATGGATCCTCGACGGATTCGCGTCGCCGTCGAGGTGGAACTTCCTGGCGCACCAGACCGTCATGTCCGATCTCGCGCAGGGGCAGGGCAACGACCGCAAGGTCGGCATGGATCCGTGGAGCGGCTACGAAGCGTCCCGGCATCGAATTCTCGACGGAGCCAGGGATCGTGGCACGAAGAACGTGGCGTCGATCGTCGGCGACATCCACCGGACGATCGTCTCGGAGTTGCGACGCGACTACCAGGATCAGGTCTCGCCGTTGCAGGGAGTCGAGATCGCCACCACGTCCATCGCGTCGGGCAAGGACGGTGCCGACATCGACAAGACCGGTGCTGCGATCGCCGACGGTTCACCCCACGTCAAGTACGGAAATGCCCGTCGGGGCTACCTGCGCAGCACCCTGACACCCACCGAATGGCGTTCGGAGGTAAGGGTTCTCGATGCCGTGTCGACGCCGGGTAAGCCGGTTCGCACGGCCATGACGGTCACCGTTCCCGAGGGGCGGCCGGAGATTCAGCTGGGGTAGCGCCTGGTGCCGCAGGCTCATCCCGTGCCGAATGTTCGGATCATGGACCACACCTCGGGCCCCTCACTCGGTGTGGCGTGGCTCGAAACACGGAACCCGGCCCGCTCGTACAGGCGCACGTTGCGCAGATCCGATGTGTCCAAGGCCAACCCGGAGGCACCACGTTGCTGAGCTTCCTCGACGGCCTTCGCGAGCAGTAGTCCGCCGATCCCGTGCCCTTGCCGATGCGGTTGCACGCCGAGCGTTTCCAGTGTCCATGACCCCGGTGCTGCGTCGCTGGAGGACAGTCGGTCGATCCGATCTCCGTGTAGCTCGATGATCCGCGCGATGGATTCGTCACCGGGTGGAGGGGCATCTGCGGGCAGTAGTGCAGCGACCCCGGCGTAGTCGGCGGTGAGCAATACGATTCCGTGTCGATGCGCATGTTGTAGGTACAGCTGCTGGAGTTCCTGCAGCGTGGCCAGGTAGTCCTCGGCCGGGATCACCCATCGCGTCCATGGGTAGTCGGCAAATGCGTCGCGCAGTGTGTCGGCCGCAGGCAGCAGATCGTGGTTTTCGGCGAGTCGGGTGGCGGGATGGTGCATGGGTAAACCTCTGGAAAGACGGCTCAGCGCCCGTCGGCGATGATCTGTGCGACGTTGCGTTCGGCGAGTGCGGTGATGGTCAGTGACGGGTTGGCGGCACCGGTGCTGCCCGGGATCAGGGCACCGTCGACGACGTAGAGCCCGGGGTGGCCCTTGACGCGACCGTAATCGTCGGTGGCGTCGCCGAGTACTGCGCCGCCCAGGGGGTGCGCGGTGAAGGTGTCGTCGACATCGCGGGTGAACGGTTCGGCGGCGACCACGGTGCCGCCGGCCTGCGCCATGCGATTCTGCACAGCGCGTAGGGCTTCGACGGTGTCTCGGCTGCCACCCTTGGGCCAGTTGAGGGTCAATCGATTTGCGGCGGAATCGAATCCGAAGTTTCCGCGCAACGGGTCGATGGTCATACCGAGTGAGCCGAGGAAGCCCATGTTCACGGGAACGCCTGGGGTGTACCAGTTCTCGACGGTCAGGGGCAGTCCGGAGTCGTCGACGATGCGGGATGCGCAGGGTGCAGCCTGAGGGCCGGCAGACATCGGTCCGAGGGATCTCGTCATCGAGGCGTCGCCGTTGGTGCCCCAGCCGGTGCCGACGAATTCGTTGAGGTTCGACAATGCGCCGGTGGTGCGTGCGCGCATCAACAGTTCGGTGGTACCGATGGATCCGGCCCCGAGGACGAGGGTGTCGCACGTGAGTGTCCGGGTCTCGACGATGTTGCCGAACGGGTCGAGCCGTTCGATGTCGACGCGGTAGCGGCCGCCGGATTCGCTGCCGATCGCTGCGACGCGGTGGCTGTGGCACACCGTTGCGTTACCGGTGGCTTCGGCTTGGGGGATGTAGTTCTGGGTCAGGTCGTGCTTGGCACCGTTGGAGTTACCGAAAGTGCTTTCCCCGACGGTCGCGGACGGCCGGGAGCGGCCGGCGATCTCGTCGCGCACGACGTTCCAGTTCCAGTTGCCGTCGACTGCTTCGGGGCGAAAGCCTGCGCGGCGGGCGTGATCGTCCCAGGTTCGTGAGTGAGCGAAGTTGGGGCTGTTGTAGACGTCCTCGGGCATCGCCGACGGCCGGAGCATGGAACGGGCCTTGGGATACCAGGTGGCTGCCATCTCGTCGTAGTTCAGGCGTCCGCCGAACGAGAGGTCGAAGAATTTCTTGTTCGGTGCGATGGTGACGCCGGTGTAGACCACGGAGCCGCCGCCGACGGCTGCGCCGCGCCAGACCGAGAGGTTCTCGTAGCGGGTGGTGTCGAGGACGCCGCCGAAGAGGTCGACCGGTCCGACAGGGAGACCGGTGATGTTGGTGAACGAGGTCTGCTGCCACAGTCCGCGGCCGTCGGCCGTCATGTCCGCCGTGAAGATTTCGCGCCAGGGGTCGCGCGGCCAGCGCAGTCCGCGCTCGAGAACGGTCACCGCGGTGCCGGCCTGGGCCATGCGTAGGGCGGCGGCGCTGGCTCCGAAGCCGGAACCGATGACGATGACGGGCGAGTGGTCCGGTGGCCGGGGAGGGTCGGCGAACAGTTCGGGTACCAGCGACCGGATGCGGTCTGCTCCGATCGGCAGAGCGCCGGCGACGGGGGATCCGGGCAGTCCGGTCGAACTCAGGACCGGGGCTGCAGCGGCGCCGAGCATTCCGGTAGCGGCCAACCGCAACAGTTGCCTTCTATTCACGGCAGTACTTCCCCCTCGGACACCTCGCGGACAGCGCTCCCGATTCTGTCGTGTTTGCGACAAGAAAGCCAACGGTCCGGTCGTATTTCGGGACGGCTCCCAGCTCGGCCTCAGGTTTGCCTGCCAGACTCCGCTCATGGTGTCGGCATCGGTGGCTGTATTACTGCTCGTCGTAGCGGTCACGGGGGTCGTCGCGCACCTGTTCGACGGACGTAGGCAGCCGATGGCGGTCGCTGCGGCTTTGGCACATGTCCTCATGCTCGCGGCTGTGCCCGGAACTGTGTTGGCAGGTGTGGCCTTCGGTGGGTGGGGGCTGGCGGCAGGATCGGCGGTCTCTGCCGCGGCGGTCGCGACCCAGTTCCGGCTCCGCTACCGCCGCGTCGCCCGGAGGCCGAGCGAGTCGGACCTGACGGTGTTGCACGCCAACATCTGGCTGGGCCAGGCTGATCCGGATGCGTTGATCGCGCTCGTCGAACACCATCGGCCGGACGTGCTCACTCTCGTCGAGCTGACGCCCGAGGCAGATGCGAGTCTTCGACCCAGGCTGTCCGAGCTGTTACCGCACGCCCACGTCAGCGCTGGACCCGGAGGGAACGGAACCGGCATCTACAGCCGATTCCCACTCGCCGACGAGCAGCGGCACGACGGCTTCGTGACGGAACTGCTGTCGGCTCGGGTACAGATGCCGGGTCGGCCGCTGGTGTTCGCGGTGCATCCTGTTCCGCCGTGGCCGCGGGAGCCGTCCGAATGGGTCCGTGAGCTCGGGCTGCTTCGGCAGCTGCTGGCCAAGATCCCCGCCGACGACGGACCCGTCGTGGTGGCCGGGGACTTCAACGCCACGCAGGACCACCGGCGCTACCGCGACCTGCAGGACGGCCGATTCGTCGACGCCGCGGTGGCCACGGGAGCAGGCATGCTCAGGACGTATCCGGCGCACACCTGGCACCCGCCGGTCATTGCCATCGACCATGTTCTGGTGGCAGACATGGGAGTTCGTTCGGTCGAGGCCGTGACCGTCCCCGGCTCCGACCACCGCGGCATCCTGGCGCGATTGGCTTTCTTACCGAACCAGGGCTTTCCGAACTAGGGCTTTCCGAACTAGGGCTGGGCCGGCAACTGCTGCAGCGACCACTTGTTGCCGTCGGGGTCCGCGAAGTACACGAATGTTCCCCAGCCCTCGTCCTTCGGCTGCTCGACGGTCAGGCCCACCGCGGTGAGGTGGTCGTAAGCCTCCTGGGCACTGTCGACAACCATCAGAATGCCTGCGCCGGCACCGGGTTCGGCGTCTGTGATGCCCTCGCCGATGGCGATGGAGCACGCCGATCCCGGAGGGGTGAGTTGGACGTACCGAATGCCTTCCCACGGGCGTGCGTCGTGGTCGGCATTGAACCCGATCGAGGTGTAGAACTCCTTGGCGCGGTCGACGTCGGTGACAGGGACGGTGATGAGTTCGATCTTCATGGTGAGAGTCATGAAGCAATGATGAGCCCCATTGCGGACATATTCGGTCCGCGATGAGCAGGTCGTTCCGAGAAATATGCCCGACGCATCGCCGGTTGCAGCTGATGTGTTCTTCTCACTGCTCGACCGATCCCGCACGAGGGCAGGCGTCGACGACGCCGCAGCGCTCCGTCACACCGTCGAACGCGGCGTGCACGCCGAAAAGCTCGGGCTGCACCGGTTCTGGGTGGCCGAGCATCATGCGGTACCCGGCATCGCTTCGGGCGCGCCTGCAGTTCTCGCAGCGGCGGTGGCGTCGCAGACCTCGCGCATTCGCGTCGGATCCGGCGGGGTGATGCTGCCGAACCATCAACCGCTGATCGTGGCCGAGCAGTTTCTGATGCTGGAGTCGCTGTTTCCGGGTCGGGTAGACCTGGGCGTCGGGCGGTCGCTCGGGTTCACCGAGCCGGTGCGCGCTGCCCTGCGTCGAGACCGTGACGCCCCGGATACGTTCGAGGCCGACGTCGCCGAACTGCGGTCGTATCTCGACGGGTCCGGTCCTGTGACCGCGCGGCCGGCAACCGCGCCGCCGCCGATGTTCGTGCTCGCGACCGGTGCCGGTCTCGAGGTCGCCGCCCGCGCCGGGCTGCCGGTGGTCGTCGGTGGCCCGGTACTGCGCGGGGACGACCCATTGGGGCTGTATCGCAAGCACTTTCGGCCGAGTTCGCAACTGTCGGAGCCGTACGTGACCGTCTCGCTCGATGTGACGATCGCCGCGGACGCGGCAGACGCGCGCCGTCTCGCACTCCCGGAGGCATGGGCGATGGCGCGATCGCGGCGCGAGGGCGAATTTCCGGCGCTCGAACCCGCCTCGTCGATCGACGAAACGCGGTGGACGCCGCGCACCCGGGATCGGATCGAATCCTCGTTGGACGCAACCATCCTCGGCACGGCCGAGCAGGTCCGGCCCCGGCTCGACGAGCTGATCGAGCGCACCGGAGCGGACGAGATCATGGCCTCCACGTCGACGTTCGACCGGGCCGAACTGTTCGCCGCGGACGCTGCTTTCGCTCAGCTCTCCGGCGCTGTTTCTTGAACCGGAGCTGTCGGCTGGGCCGGTGCCGTATCGGCCAGCGCGGCAACCAGATCGCGTTGAATGTCGGTGGCCGGCACGGCCGCGTCGACCACTGCCGAGACGGGTAGTCGCAGCCGACGGTCGGCCTCGGTGCGAAAGACGAGGCCGGTTTTGGGTGTGCTCTCGGCCGTGCTGGCGTAGAGGATCGACCAACATTGCGGGTGGTTGAGCAGTTCGGCGCTCGCGGTGTGATCGGACGCCACCGGCGGACCGAAGGTCAGTGGAAGCCCACTGCGTTTCATCTCGCGTTCGATGACGCGGTGCAACAGGATCTGCTCGCTTCGTTTGGGTAGCAGCAGTGGGTATTCGGCGAGCTGGCTCAGGCTCGGGTTGGGTTCCCCGGCCAGGGGATGGCCCTCTGCGAGGACGACGACGAGGTCCTCGGTCCACAGTTCGGTGACGTGCAGACCGGAGCGTTCGACGCTGCCGCGGATCAGTGCCACCTGGCAGTCACCCGACGTCACCGCTTCGATCTGTTCTGCGAATCGTTTGAGAACGAAGTCGATCTCGGCGTCGGGATGGCGTTCGCGTACCGCGACGATTGCCGAGATGGCGTTCGCGGCGAACGTCATGTTTCCGGTGAGGCGGAGTTGGTTTCGACGCCTGGTCGTCAGCGCCAACGCTGCCTGTTCGAGCTCCACCATGTGGCGGGCGATGGACACCAATTGTGCTCCGACGACTGTCAATCGGACTGTGCGTGAGGTGCGCTCGAACAGCGGCTCACCGATCTCGCGTTCGAGCTTGGAGATCTGCAGACTGATCGCCGACTGCGAGACGTAGCACCGCTCGGCGGCACGGGAGAAGTTGAGTTCTTCCCCGACCGCGAGGAAGTACTTCAGTTGCCGCAGCTCCACGGCGACCTCCATTCATGAGTTCTGCTCATGGATGCTATTTCAACTTTCGCGTTGATAGCGCAGGAACGGCGGAGTTTCATGGAGGTAGTTCTTCGATCTACAAGAAATGTGTGCTCGGAAAGGGAAGTGCTGTGAAAACGTACGACGTCGTCATCGTGGGTTCGGGATTCGGAGCGTTGGCCGCGGCCAAGGCTCTGGGCAAGGCCGGTGTGACGTTCTCTCTGATCTCCAGCACCACCGAGCACCTGTTCCAGCCGCTGCTCTACCAAGCCGCAACCGGGATGATCTCGACAGGCGAGATCGCCCCGCCGATCCGGCGCATTCTCGCGCAGTACGACTCAGCCGATGTGCGTCTGGGCCAAGTGGTCGACGTCGATCCCGAGAGCCATCAGGTCACCTACGTCGGTGGCGGCGAACGCCACACCATCGGTTTCGGTCGCCTGATCGTCGCCACCGGAGCCACTCAGGCGTACTTCGGCCGAGACGAGTTCAAGGACCGTACCTTCGCGCTCAAGACCGTCGACGACGCGATCGCCCTGCGTGAGCAGATTCTGAGCTGCTACGAAAAGGCGCACCAGACCTCCGATCTCGACGTACGCAAGGAGCTGCTGAGCTTCGTGGTCGTCGGTGCAGGCGCGACCGGCGTCGAACTGGCCGGCCAGATCAGGGATCTCGCGCACCGCTACTTCGCCGGTTCGTTCCCCGACATCGGACCCGACGACGTCACGGTCACCCTCGTCGACGGTGTGAAAGAGGTGCTCCCCGCTTTCGGCGGCAAGCTCAGTGCCTATGCCCGCACCAAGCTGGAGAAGTCGGGCGTCGACGTCGTCACCGGAGCCATGGTCACCGATATCGCCGACGACGTCGTGACTGTGCAGGACGTCGACTCGAAGACCTCGCGCACCTACCCGGCCAAGACCGTGATCTGGTCGGCCGGCGTTCAGGCCAGTGAGCTGGCGGCGACGATCGCCGAGCGCACCGGGTGCGAGACCGATCGGGCCGGTCGGTTGCTCGTGCACGACGACCTCACCGTCGGTACCGCGAAGGACATCTACGCGATCGGCGACGTGACCTCGCTGCACAAGCTGCCGGGACAGTCGCCGGTCGCGATGCAGCAGGGCCGCCACGTAGCCAAGACGATCATCGGAAAGGTCGACGCAGGAACGCCGTTCAAGTATGTCGACAAGGGCAGCATGTCGATCGTGGGCCGATTCAGTGCGGTGGCTCGGTTGTTCGGCAAGGTCGACATGTCCGGACCGATCGCTTGGTTGATGTGGCTCGCGGTGCACCTGATGTACCTGGTGGGCTTCCGCAACCGCTACGTTGCAGTGGTGTCGTGGATGACGTCGTACATCGGCGACAAGCGACCGCACTTCCAGTACACCGACAAATCCGGGTCGATGCTCGAACTTGCCGACGAGACATCGGACGACGAGGAACGTTCGGCGGCCTAGGATTCGGATAGCGCTAGCTGCTCACCAGACCGTTGCGGTATGCCCAGATCACCACGTGCACTCGGGTGCTGACCTCGAGCTTGCGGCAGATGTTCCCGATGTGGGTCTTGACCGTACTCTGCTCGAGTCGCAGTGATCGGGCGATCTCGCTGTTGCCCAGCCCTGTCGCGAGCAATTGCACCACCTCCATCTCCCGGAGACTCAGGTCGTGTTGTGGGGCAGTGCTTCTCGCCGATCGCTGTGGTGCCCCGCGTCGCGCGAACTCCGCCATCAACCGCGGGGTGACGCGCGGCGACAGGGCCGCTCCGCCGGCGGCGACGGTCGTCACGGCGTCGATGAGCTCGTCCGGATCTGCGTCTTTGAGCAGAAATCCGGATGCACCGCTGTCGAGTGCGGCGAACACGTACTCGTCGAGATCGAAGGTGGTGACGACGATGACGCGAACATCGTCGAATCGCGCCAGGATTTCCCGTGTCGCGGTGAGTCCGTCGCCGTTCGGCATCCGAATGTCCATCAGTACGACGTCGGGCCGCAGCGCCGAGACCTGTTGAACGGCATGTCGTCCCGACGAGGCGTGTCCGACGACCTCGATGGTGGAGTTGCCGGCCAGGAACAGCTCGAATCCCTGCCGAACCACGGGTTGATCATCGACGATCAGTACTCTGATCATGCCGGTACCCCGTCGGGACGCGAGATCTTGCCGTCGACCGGTAGTTGCGCGCGCACCACCCAGCCTCTGCCGTCGGCGAGCTCGTTCGGCCCGGCCTCCAGCGTCCCGCCGAACAGGGCTGTTCGCTCTCGCATCCCGGGAATGCCGAATCCCTGACCCGAGGAATCGTCATGACCGGAGGTGGGGGAGGCAATCGTGTTGGAAACGGTCACCTCGACATTCGAGGCTCCAGTGCTGACCTGGACCCGCGCGGTGCAACCGGGCGCGTGGCGTCGAGCATTGGACAGTGACTCCTGCACGATGCGAAAGCACGTCAACTGCACCGCGCTGTCCATCCGGGCTGCGTCGCCGGTGACCTCGAAGTCGATGGAGGCGAACGACATTCGAGACTGTTCGACGAGGTCGGTGATATCGGAGATCATGGGCTGTGGTGCGCCGCCGTCATTGTCGGTCGGGCGCAGGATGCCGACAATTTGGCGGAGACTGTCGAGGGTGCGTTGACCGTGTCCGATTGCGCCGGTGAGTAGTTCGCGTGCCTGCTCGGGGTCGCTCGTGATGAGAGTCCTCGAAGCCTTGGCCTGGATGAGCATGCCGGTGAGGTGATGGGCTGCGACGTCGTGCAATTCGCGCGCCATGGTGCGCCGCTCGTTGTCCAGAGCTGTCTCCAGGCGTTCCCGGTGCGCCGATTCGGCCCGCCCCAGTGCCGCCTCGCTCTCCAGTTCCTGGGCCCGGCCACGTGCGATGTATTTACCCAGCGCGATGAGCACCGTGTAGTTGATGGCCAGGTTGGCGATCTGTTCGGCCACCACTCCGACGCTGCCGCCAGGTCCGGCTGCGGCGTCGGGAAAGGACAGGCGTGTATCGACGCTGACCAGGATCTCCAGTATCAATCCTGCGCCGAGGGGAACGAAGAGTCGCGGGCCGCTCACGCGAATTGCCAACGCGGCGATGGCGAACCAGTACAGGGGAGTGAAACCCAAGGTGCGCTCGGGTAATACGAGGATGAGTGCGACGCTGATCGCGACCACAGCCGAGTACGAGAAGACAGGGTAGGTCCGGCGGACGCAGGTCGCCGCCGTCATCGCCAGTACTGCGACGACACTTACCGTGATCAGGGCCGGGCTCTCGACGAGTTCGTCTCTGGTGTCGCCGACCATGCCCGTCGAGAGTTGGAATGCGGCGTAGACGACGGTGGCCAGCAGCATCTCGACGGGCAGGACCACCGGATGACGGGGCCGCCAGGAAGGGCGGAACGTGTTCGGTATCCGGGACCTGCCCATCATCAGCGTCGACTCCGTTCTCCTGCAGTATCTTTCGAGCGCCCATGGCTCTTGGTTCCCACCACCCACAGCGGTCCGGTGACGAACCAGAAGAACGTGATGACGCCGAGCGGTTGCACCACTGTTTTCAACGCTGCTGCCTGCTCCGAGTCTGCCACGGTGGCTGCCAGCACGTAGGTGATAGCCAGTGCTATCGCGGCAGCGCACAGCCATTTCGCGAATCCTCGGATCTCGTTGCGGTAGGCCTGCGGTCCGGTCTTGGGTGGCGTGGACGGTGCCGGTCCTCCCGCAAACCTGTGGGCGAAGCGCACGTCCAGCCAGGCCACAGTGGAGTGTGCGAACACGAGGGTCCAACCGAGGTAGATACCGGCGAGACGGTGAGCGAACTCGACCTCCCCACCGCGATGCAAGTCGACGGCGACGGCAGCGACGAGGACGAGGTCGAGGACCGGAAGCAGAGCCAGCACGACGGTGCTGGCTCGCCGCATCCTAGCCAGGTAGCGCAAGCACAGGCCGCCGAGGACCAGTACCCAGAAACCGACTTCGCAGACGGCGATGGTGAGCAGAATTGGATTGTCCATGGGCCGATCTCACGCGAGTCGACTCTGATGCGGTATCCCGCCGAGGCGTCGTAGCTGGTGATTCCTACCGACGTACGACGCGGCGGTCCACCGAAAGTCGTAGTAGGCCGCGCTACTGTGGAAATTACGCATACGGGACACGAAAAGGGAGTCGACGATGGCAGGCAAGAAGATCGACAGAGTCCATGCACAGTCCGCGCTGGAAACGGTTCGCGAGAATCCCGGTATTGCATTGATTGCCGCCGCACCTGCATTGGTGGTGCTCGCGGTGGTGTGGTGGCTTCTCGGATTTCCTGCCGCGCTGATTCTGCTGATCGCCGCAGGCGGTGCCGGCTACCTGTATCTCCGGAACCGTTAGTCGGGTCTACGCGCCGTCGGATTCGGCGCGGGGGATGCAGAATTCGGTGATCGTGGCGGTACTTGCTGCCAGCTCGGCCCAGCTGCATTCGGTGGTCAGCACAGCGATCGCCGAGGTGGGGAAGCGGTGTCGCACGTCGCGGGCCACGTCGGTGTCGTCGTCGACGGCCAGTTCGAGTGCCGTCCACGGGATTCCGGGCTCGTGCCCGACGACCAACAGTGTCGAGACGGTCACGTCGTCGAAGTAGGTGTCCGCCAGTTTGATTTCGTCGATGATTTCGTCGGCCGAACCACCGTAGATGTCTCGCTCGAAGCGGGTGGGTGCATCGCCGAGGCCGGTGGCGGCCAGGGTCTCGCGAGTCCGCAGAGCCGTCGAGCACAACACGGCGTCGACGGAGCCGACGTGCTCGGTGATCCAGGCTCCCGCCAGTCCTGCTTCCCGTTGGCCGCGTGGAGCCAGTGGCCGCTCGTGGTCGGGCACGCCGTCGGGGTAGCCGGATTTTCCGTGCCGCATCAGCACGAGGGTCCTAGTGGTCGCCATGCCGTCCACCGTAAACGGTCAGGGCAACCTCGTCGGGAACGACGTTCACCGGCTCGGGGAAAACGAACTTCCGCATTGCCCACCACCGGAAGGCGGTGGCGAGCAGGGTGCCGACGATGGATCCGCTGACGAAGTCCGCGATGTTCTCGGTGATGAAAGACACGTTGGGAGCGCGCAGATCCAGCACGTAACTCGACACCCAGAGCGGCAATTGGTTGATTGCCAGACCGGTCCCGGCGACGGCGAAGAACAGCGCTGCTTCGTGATGGCGACGTCGTCCGCCGCGGGCAGTGAACGACCATTCCCGGTTGAGAACGTACGAGACGATCGTCGCTATCAGCACAGCCAGAACATTGGCTGTCACCGGCTTGTCCTGCAGGATCGTCCACTTCAAGCCGAAGAACAGCACGACGGTGACGACGAAGGTGATTGCTCCGACGATGAGGAACTTCAGAGCCTCGGCGTGCTTGACGAGGGGCGCGAGCCAACGCTCGGGAACGTGGTCGGTGAGGCGGTCGGACACATGCATCCCATCGACGTTACCTCGAGTAACGGGTTGGGTAGTCCCATCAACGATAGGCTCGCGGCACTATGGGCCGCCCGAAAACCAGTGCTCGCTTGTCCGTTCTGATCGTCTTCTTCGTCAACGGCGCGGTGTTCGCCAACTGGGCACCCCGCATTCCCGAGATCCAGAACTCGTTGTCCATCGATGTAGCCACGCTGGGTCTCGCTCTCGCCGGGGTCGGTGTCGGCGGGCTTGCCGCAGCACCCGTTGCCGCCGTGCTGGTACACCGGTTCGGCAGTCGGTGGGCTGTTCTCGCGTCGGGACTCTTGTTGTGCGGGGCGTTCGTGCTCCCCGCTGTGGCGGTGTCGTGGTGGACGCTGCTGGCAGCTCTGGTCCTGCTCGGCGGGGCCGACGCGGTGATGGACATTTCCATGAACGCCCAGGGAGTTCTCGTCGAGGAGCGCGCCGGTCGGTCTCTGCTCAGTGGCTTTCATGCCGCGTGGAGCGTCGGGGCGGTGGTGGGCGGAGTGACGGGTTCTGCGGCCGCGGGTGCTCGCCTTCCGGTCGCAGTGCACTTCACCTGCGTCGCCGTGGTGCTGGTTCTTGCGCTCGCGGCGGTCGGCCGGGGTCTGTTGGGTCCGGACACACGGCTGGACGAGTCCGCCGACGGCCCAACTCCTCAGCCGGCCGTCGGCCGTCCGATTGCGGCGCTCGCCCTGCTCGGCGCGGTGGTTCTGCTGGCCGGCCTGATGGAGGATTTTCCGCAGTCCTGGAGCGCGGTGTACATGACGGCCGAGCAGGGAGCCGGTCCTGGCGCTGCCGGTCTGGCGTTCGTCGCGTTCTCGGTGGCCATGTTGGTGGGACGCCTGGTGGGTGACCGGATCGTCGATCGGTTCGGACCGTCGTCGGTACTGACGGGTGGCGCAGCGTTGGTTGCGGTCGCATTTGCGGGCATCGCGGGGCTGTCGGTGCTCGCAGTCGACGTGCCTGTACTGGTCATCGCTGCATTCGCGGTCGCCGGCCTGGGTTCGAGTCCGCTGTTTCCCATCGTGTTCAGCCTGGCCGGACGGCTTCCCGGCGTCTCGTCGGCCGCGGCGATCTCGACCGTGTCGCTTATCTCGCGTGCCGGATTTCTGCTGGCACCGTTGGTGGTCGGGCGGGTCGTCGAGGCATCGGGCTTCGGGTCGGTATTGGCCGCGATCGCTGCCGCGGGCACCGTCGTCGCGGTGATCGGGTGGCTCTACGGCCGCAAATTTCCCGTGGACTCGGCTCAGGACTGCGGCTCCAGATAAGTGCGCAACAACCGACGTACCTCGTCGGCCGTGAGTTGCTCGGGATACGTCACCGCCTGCAGTGTCAGTCCGTCGATATAGGTATGCAGTTCGGCCGCGGCATATTCGTCGACGGTGCTGTCGAATGTGAATGCGGGGGATTCCGGTCGATCGAGATCGTGCAGGTGCGCCCACGCGAGCCGGCACAGGTACCGGCTTCCGAACCACCCGGCCGTTTTGAGGGCGGCGAGTCGCTCGTCGAATCTGGCACGCACGAGCGCTTCCAGCCACACCGATGCCTCGGCACGGCGGTCCTCGTCGAGTGGCAGTAGTTCCTCGAGGACTCGGATCGCGCGAACCAGGCCGTCACCGCCGGCCGGATGCGCCTCCAACCGATGTACGACGCGTTGCGTCATGGCCTCGGCCGCGAAGAGGACAAGTTCTCCTTGATCGGAGAAGTAGTACCGCAGTGATCCAGGGGAGACGCCGGCTTCGGCAGCGACACTGCGTACCGTCGCCCCGTTCATTCCTGCTCGTTCGATGACACGCCACACGGCGGCGACGATCTCCGCTCGGCGTGCGTCGTGGTCGACGATCTTCGGCATCGGTCTGTTCTAGCACGAGGGCGTTTTTTCGACACGACTGTGCTGAAACCATGTTATGGTACAGCTGTGTTAATTAAGCTTGCCGGGCTTGCGCTGGTGGACAGCATCGGAGTCGGGACACTTGCAGTTCCGTTGTGGATGATGCTGCGGCCGTCGTTTCGGGCAGGTGTCGTTCTGCTCCATCTGTGTGTATTGGGGCTGCTGTACCTCGGGGTCGGTATCGCCGTCTGGGCGGCCTCCGACGGCCTGAGGGTGGCGATTCCTGGTGACGCGTGGATTCGGTTGGCGGTGGGTGTTGTAGTCCTGCTCGTGGGGGTGGTCTGCGACCGTCGGCGTCGAGTCCCCAGCAGTGCGTGGTGGACGCGGCCCCCGGGAAGTGTTCGCGGGGTTGTTCTGCTCGCGGTCGCTGTGGGCGCGGTGGAGGTGGCGACGATGCTGCCCTACTTTTCGGCAGTTGCCATCGTGGGAGATGCGGACCTGGGGCGGTTGTCCTCGGTGTCGATTCTGGCGGCCTACGTGCTTGTGATGCTGTCGCCTGCCCTCGTCCTGCTGGCTGTCGGAGTGGTTGCGCAGGAGCGTATTTCGTCGGTCACGCGACCGCTGGTGCGGCGCGTGGACCGTTGGACCGGCGACGTAGCGGCAACGGTGTCGATCGTGGTGGGCGCGCTACTGGCCGCGAATGCGGCGATCGAACTGAATCTGGTCTGACCTGGTTGTGGTCCGAATCGATGAAAGGGAAGCGATGAAGGTACGAGAGGCGGGCAGCATCGTCGTGATCGTCGTCGGAGCTGTGCTGGCGCTGTTCTTCTGGGACCTGCAGTTCTCCTGGTTCCAGGGCGGCCCGATCGGCTGTGTTCTGGTGGTGCTCGCGATGGTCGACGTATGGGAATCGCGTCGCGGCACCCCGAGGAAGGGGCTGCTCGCGGAACTGCGAGACGACATCGTCGGCACGAAAGATTCGAGCGATGAGTCCGACCGTGACACTCGGCCGTGAGTGGCACCGCCGGTTCGTATCGCCGGGACCATACTGATTTCTCGGCCGAGGCGTGATAAACAAGCTGTTCGGCGATCTGTATCGAGCGGAATGGTGGTGGTCTGGTGACGACCGGTGTCGACGCGGGTCTTCGTGCTCGCTCGCCTCGGCGTGGTCTGACCGCTGCCGGTACCGCCGTGATGGTTGCGGCTCTGGTGGTCGGGTGGGTCGTCGTGTATTTCATAGGCTTGGTGGGTGCGCTGTGGCGTTTTCGTGAGCCGCATGCGCCGGCACCGATCCTCACGATGCACGATCAGTGGACCGATCTCGCGGTCGGCGCACTGCAGGTCGTTGTGGGGGCGATCGCGATCGGCGCGGTGCATCTCGCGCGGCGACGGACTTTGCCGGCGGTGATGCCTCTGCGGCATGGCTCCGCGCGCGAGGCTGCGTTGACTTGGTGTGCTGCGATCGGCGCGGCGTCGGCGATAGTGCTCGTATTGTCGCGACTGAATATCGTTCGGTTCGGGTTCTCTATCCCTGCCTCTGTCGAATCGGATTGGCTTGCAGTCGTTTCCGCGCTCGCTGTCGGTCTGCGGGAGGAGCCGATTCTGGTGGCTCTGCCGGTTCTGCTGTTGGTGGGCAGGATGCCGATCTGGGCGATCATGGGGTTGTCGGCAACGTTGCGGGGCTTCCTGTACCTGTATTTCGGCGGCGGCGGATTCCTGTGGGCAGCCATATGGGGCGCGGCGGCGGTGTGGGTGTATTACCGATATCGGCGATTGTGGGTGCTGATCCTCATTCATGGATTCGTGATGAACATCCAGGTCTTCGACCGGGTGATTCCGTCCGACAATTCCGCGACGGTGCTGCAGTGGATCAACATTTTGATCCTGTTCGCGGCCCTGCTGTGGTGGATCACGCCCCGCGCCCTCGATGCGTTTCTGCCGAACACGGTGGCTGTCCGTTCCAACGATCGGCCTGTCGAGACGGCGCCTGTGGTGACCGACGTCGTGCTGAATCCCGAGAACGTGAACCCCGACCGATCCAGAAACGAACCACCCGTCAAACCCTGACCATGCGCGCCTCGTGGCATTCCCACGTCGGGTCGAAGCGGGGTTCGCCGTCCAGCTCGAACCCGTTCTTGCGATAGAAGGCAATCGCGCGCTCGTTGGCCGCGGCCACCCACAGATACGCAGCGGGAGTGTCCTCACCTAGTGCGTCGTTCACGCCAGTGCAATGCCGGTGCCGTGGTGTTCGGGAAGAACGTTCAACGACCACAATTCCCTGTGTGCAGGCGGATTTTCGTCGCGCGGGGGTCCTCCGGTCGCGAAGCCGACAATGCGTGAGTCGGCGACGTCGACTGCACATCGGGTGCGAACTCCGCCCGCCGACGACTCGTCGCGATGGGCGATGATCTGCTCCCACCGTTCGATGCGGTGTGCGGGCCTCATCGCATCCAACTTCGCACCGTTCATCATTCCCGCATACGTTGACTTCCAGATCGCAACGTGTGCTGTACCGATCTGATGCTCGTCACCGGGCAGGACGTCACGAATCGAGTAGCTGCGCATGGTGCCGTTATACCGGCCCGAACTCGGTGACCGAATCGAATTTTCCTGTCGGACCCCTTCCGTAGTATCGAATACATGTTCGATACCGGGGGGTGGGGAGCGGTGGAAGCGCCGTCGGTCGATGACTGTATTGCGGGGTTTCTCGATGTCATCGCGCTCAGCCGTGTTCAGGAAAACCTCGCTCGGGCAGCGACTTTGCTCGCATACTGCGACGTACTCGAGATGCGTCTCGAGGCCGCCGAAGCCGCTGACGGAGATCCCGGCGAGACCGTCCGCGGCGCGTTGTGCGACTTGGCCGTGACGATGACCGGTACGCGTCGTGATGCGGGGGTGATGCACGACGTTGCGGAGCGTTTACATCGAATGCCGTTGACGGCCTTGCGTTTCGTGACCGGCAGCTTCGACTGGTCGACGGTGGTCACCATCACCTCGGTGTTGCATCGCGCCAGTGACGAGACCATCTCGACAATCGAATACGAGGTCTGCGCCGCAGGGGGCCGAATGCGTCCGCAGGCCTTGCGGAACCGAATCTGGCGGTTGTGGATGAGGGCCGATCCGGACGGCGCTGCGCAGGCTCGCGAGACCGCGAAGTCGGAGGAAGTCGGAGTGCGGATCGACCGCACCGGTCCCGGCGGTATTTCGTCGCTCATCGCAAAAATCACGCATCTCGAGGCGGCCGAAGCAGATGCGCTCATCGTCGAGATTGTGGGGACTGTCTGCAAGGACGATCCGCGGTCGACGGGGATGCTGCGGGCGGCGGGACTGATGGCGTTGCTACACGGCGAACATTCGCTGGCCTGTCAGTGCGATCTGGGCGACGACTGCCCGGTTGCGGGTGGCACCGATGATCTCCCTCCTCGGCGCGGGCATCTCCTTCAGATCGTGGTGGCGGTGGAAACCTTGCTGGGACTGTCCTCGGATCCCGCGTCCTTGGCGGACGGGACGCCCATCGATCCGGAGGTGACGCGCATCGTCGCCACCGACGCGAAATGGCAGGCCATGCTGACCGAGTTGGTCGACATGCTCAAACCCGACGAGGGCGACGAGGGCGACGAGGGCGGTGACCCGAACGATGGGGGCACCGCCGACGATTCCGGTCCCGACGACGATGCGGGTCCTGACGGCGGCGGTCTCGACGACGATGGGGGTCCCGACGACGATTCCAGTCCCTACGACGATGCGGGTCCTGACGGCGGCGGTCTCGACGACAGTGTCGACCCCCAGGTGGACTGCGACCAGGACGACCGTCGCAGAGAAGAACCGGACAGCGGTGGATACTGGCACCGCGGTAAGTACAGCGGTCGAGACCCGGGCAGCGGTCAGGACCCAGGCGTGCGGTTGTCGACCGGTTCGTTGCTACGTCGAGTGGTGGGCATCGGGCGCGTGCGCGCTGCCGGCGAGCTTCCGTCGACACGCGGGGCAGGTGACTGCGCGAATTCACCCGCAGCCCCTGTGCTGGGGGAGGAGTCTGTCCGCGATGGGCTGGTCGCGCGGTGGCTCGCATGGATTGCCGAGAAGCCCGAGCGTGCTCGGGGCATTTTTCCCGACGGCCACGGCGGGGAGCGCAGTCCGTCTCAGGCTGCGGTGACCTATCGACCCAGTGCCCGCGTCGCTGCTGTCGTTCGGGCGGCGTATCGCACGTGCACGTTCCCCCGTTGCGACGTGCCGTCGGCGCGGTGCCAGATCGATCATCTGGTGCCGTTCGATCAGGACGATCCGCGGCGGGGAGGTTGGACCATCGTGACCAATCTTCAACCGGTGTGCGTGTTCCATCATCAGGCGAAGACCTCGAAAACGTGGTCGGCGGCGATGGTGGCCCGAGGGGTAATTCTGTGGTCGAACTCGCTCGGGCTGCGCTCGATCACGTTGCCGGACTTTTCGATCGGATCGCACGCGGGTCGCAGCCGACGTCGGAAGCGGTCTTCAGGGAAGGTGACGTCCCTGTCCGAACCCACCCGATGGGAACTCGACTACAGCGGGTCTGCACCCCCGACGCTCGCGGACTTCCGTGCTGCCTCGACGGACTCGGCAAGGAAGAGGCTCGCAGAGAAGAGGCGGGCCTATCTCGAGCATTGCCGCGTTGTACACGCACGCATACGACAGGACTGGAGTCGATACGATCCCGCGCCCTTCTGACGCCGGGACTGGCGGTGCCCGATAGGTGGTCAGGGCCACGCACCTGCTACCTTGAACGCCGTTCAAGTATCTGGGGCAGGTGATCGCCCCTTCCTCGAGGAGCCACCGTGTCAGGAATCGACAGCAGTACTCGCCCGCCGAGCCGTAAGGTCGGTCGAATGAACGTCTCCGCCCGCGACATGGCGCAGATCGCGGTGTTCGCGGCGCTCATCGCCGCGCTCGGACTACCGGGATCGATCACGGTGGGCTTCTCCGGAGTCCCGATCACCCTGCAGACACTCGGCATCATCCTGGCCGGCGCAGTTCTGGGACCACGCAAGGGCACGGCCGCAGTACTGGTGTTCCTCGCCCTGACAATGATCGGCCTGCCGCTGCTGGCGGGCGGACGCACCGGCCTCGCGGCGATGGCCGGCCCCACCGTCGGATACCTGATCGGCTGGATTCCGGCAGCGCTGATCATCGGCTGGCTCACCGCCCGCATCCTGCCGAAATACTCGATCGTGCTCGGACTGCTGATCAACGCCGTCGGCGGAATCCTCGTCATCTATATCTTCGGCACCATCGGATTGCTGCTCCGCACCGACGTCGGGCTCTGGGCCGCGATCACCACCAACGGACCGTTCCTGCCCGGCGACATTGCCAAGGTCGTCGTCGCCACGGTCGTCGCCAAGAGCGTGCACCGCGCTTACCCGGGACTGATCAAGAGGTGACTTTTACGCTGGGAGGTCGAGGCCAGGACACCGCCATCGTCTGGCGCGGTCGCAGTCTCTCTTACGCCGAACTCGACGCCGCCGTCGAGCAGTGGCCTCACCTCCCGGCACACGCCCAATCACACGACGCCCAATCACACGACGCATCAGCACTGGATCTGCCGGACGCGTTGGTCTGTGTTGTCGCGGCGGCTCGGCAGGGGTGCGCGGTGCGAGTCGAGGACCCGGCCGCCAGGCCCGAACGCAGCGGCGACCCCGATCCCGACGCCTTCCTGCTGGTTGCGACCTCCGGTTCCACCGGCAGACCCAAGCCGCTCGCGCGGACCGCGGCGTCGTGGGTCGACAGCTTCGCCGAGTTCACCGCCATCACCGGCATTCATCCCACCGATTCGGTAGCGATCACCGGACCCCTGCACGCCACGATGCATCTGTTCGCGGCACTGCATGCGCTGTGGCTCGGTGCCTGTGTCACCGACGACCGTGCGCAGGCCACGGTGGTACATGCGGTCCCTGCGGTGTTGCGGGACGTCGCTCCGCGGATGCCGCACCTTCGGATCGCGGTCGTTGCTGGAACGATGCTGGACTCCGTTGCAGCTCAGTCTGTTCCGGACAGCGTGAGACTGGTCGAATATTATGGGGCCGCCGAGTTGTCCTTGATCGCAGCGAGGGTGGTGGGTGAGCAGCCGTCATTGGCGCTGCTTCGCGACGTCGAGGTGCGCACCGACGACGGTTACCTGTTCGTGCGGTCCCCCTACGCCGCCTCGAGTGCACGTGATTGGTTCGCCGTCGGCGACCTGGCCGACGTGCGTGGCCGGGAACTCGTCGTCCACGGGCGCGGAGATGCGGCGATCAACGTCGGCGGCACCACCGTGATCGCCGAGGACGTCGAGCGAATTCTGGTCTCGATCGACGGCGTCCTCGCCGCCGCGGCGATCGGCACTCCGCACTCCGTTCTAGGCGAAACAGTCTCTGCCGTCATCGAACTCGACGGTTCACGCGATCTGGACGTGGTGCGCGCCGATGCCCGAGCGATCATGACCAAAGAGGCACTACCGAGGCGGTGGACGGTGGTACAGCAGTTGCCCCGCACCGCCAGCGGAAAAATCGCACGCGGGGCACTGCTAGCTAGAGGGGCACTGGCATGACGCCCACACCCGTTGTTGTCGCGGGTAAACGGACCGCGATCGGCATTGCAGGGCACGGGTTCGCCGATGTCACGGCACCTAACTTGGCCGTAGCGGTTCTGAAAGCTGTTGCTGCAGAGATCGATCCGCTCGGTGTTCCGATCGACGACGTGATTCTCGGCAACTGCCTCGGCCCGGGCGGTGACGTCGCCCGAGTGGCGGCGTTGGGTGCCGGGCTCGGGTTCGCCGTCCCCGGGGTCACCGTCGATCGGCAGTGTGGATCCGGGTTGGACGCGTTGGCCCAGGCCGCGTCGCGCATCCGGAGCGGCGAGGAGACAATGATTCTGGCCGGGGGAGTCGAATCTGCGAGTACCAGCCCGTGGCGGTTCTGGCCGCCCGTCGGCGACGCGGAGCCGGTCCGCTTCACCCGAGCGCCGTTCGCGCCCGACGGGTTCGACGACCCGGACATGGGGGTTGCGGCGGATCACCTCGCACGGCGTCGTGGGATCGGCCGCGAACGCCAAGACGCTTATGCCGCACGGTCTTTCGCCCGAGCGGCAGCGTACGACTTCTCCGCGGAAATCGTGGCTGTGAACAACATGGCTACCGACGAGCGCATTCGGCCCAACATGACGGCGCAGCGACTGAGCAGGCTGCGCCCCACGTTCAGCACGGATGGGACCGTGACCGCCGGCAACTCGTGTGGAATCTCCGACGGCGCAGCCGTGTTGGCAATGACCACCCTCGACCGCGCCGCGGGCATGCCGGCGCTGCGCATTCTCGGCAGCGCTGTTGCCGGGTCCGATCCTGCCCTTCCCGGGCTCGGACCGGTACCTGCGATCGACAAGCTGCTGGCCCGCACCGGGGTGGCGCTGAGCGACATCGAAACAGTCGAGATCACCGAGGCCTTCGCGTCGGTCGTGCTTGCCGTCGCGGACGAGCTCGGCATCGACGAGGACCGCATCTGCCCGGACGGTGGTGCCATCGCAATGGGGCATCCGTGGGGAGCGTCGGGCGCAATATTGTTGGTGCGGTTGCTCTCTCGTATGCTGCAGCCCGGAGGCCCTGCGCTGGGGCTGGCGGCCTGCGCTATCGGCGGCGGGCAGGGAATAGCAATGCTGGTGGAGAGAGTGTCATGAGTACGGTCGCCTTCGAGAACATCTCTCACGCCTTCGGCGAGCGGCAGGTGTTGCGCGGCATCGATCTCGAATTCGACGAACGCCGTATCGGCATCATCGGGTCCAATGGATCGGGAAAATCCACGCTGGCCCGCATGATCAACGGGTTGATCAAGCCCGATACCGGCCGGGTCACGGTCGACGGAATCGACGCGGCCAAGAAGGGCGCGCAGGTCCGCAAGAAGGTCGGCTTCGTCTTCACCGATCCCGACTCTCAGATCGTCATGCCCACCGTCGCTGAGGATCTCGCGTTCTCGCTACGGAGGTCCGGGCTCAGCAAGACCGAGGTGGCCGAGCGTGTCGACGAGATGCTCGTCCGGTTTCGACTCGATCGGCACCGCGACCACCCTGCTCACCTGCTGTCCGGTGGACAGAAGCAGTTGCTGGCCATCGGGGCCGTCCTCATCCGGCGGCCGGAGGTGATCGTCGCGGACGAGCCGACGACGTTGCTCGATCTGCGTAACGGCCGCGTCGTCGCAGACGCCTTGAATTCGATGGACCAGCAGGTCATCGTCGTGACTCATCAGCTGGCGTTGCTGGACGGCTTCGAGCGCGTCATCGTCATCGACGACGGCCGCATCGCGTTCGACGGCACCCCGGCTGCCGCAGTACCGGCCTACCGCGAGTTGATCGGATGATCGGTCTCTACCGCCCCGGTGGTTCGTTGCTGCATCGGATGAGTCCGGGATCGAAACTGCTGGCGCTGATCGTTGCCATTTTGGCGACGGTGATTTTCGCACGCACACCGCTCGAGGTCGGCGTGGTTGCCGCGATGGTCGCAGTACTGTTCGCGGTCGCCCGCATCCCTGCGAAAGTAGCTCTGGCGCAACTACGTCCGGTGCTGTGGATGCTGCTGATCATTGGCGTGTTCCAGGTGATCATCACCACCTGGCAACGCGCAGTGGTGGTCTGCGGAGTGCTGATCGTCTCCGTCGCGTTGGCCGCGTTGGTCACGCTGACCACCCGGGTCACCGACATGCTCGATACCGTCACCCGAGCCCTCGGTCCCGTCCGCCGCTTCGGCGTCGACCCGGATCGAATCGGTTTGCTTCTGGCCCTTGCCATTCGCTGCATACCGTTGTTGGCGTCGATCGTGCAGGAAGTGTCGCAGGCCCGAAAGGCCCGCGGCCTGCAGTGGTCGATGACGGCCCTGGCCACACCGGTGTTGGTGCGCGCGCTCCGTACTGCCGATGCGATGGGCGACGCTCTGGTGGCGCGCGGTGTGGACGACGACGGTGTGGACGACGACGGTGTGGATGACGACGGTGCAGATGACGAGTGATCTTCTCACCGCGCGGATAGCGCAGCACTGCGATCGGGCAGACATCGCGATCGTCGACGCGACCGGTCGGATCACGTACCGGGATATGTGGCGTCGGGTGGAACGTGCGGCCGCTTCGATCGCCGGGATGCATCGAATCGCGGTCTTGCCGACGTCGGACATCGAGTCGCTGATCGTCGTCGCGGCCGCGATGCATGCCGGCGTGAGTGTCGTTCTGCTGCATCGGCATCTGCTACCCGGCGAATTCGTCGACGCGATGTCGGTCGCTGCACCGTCGCTCATCGTGGCCCATCCGCGTCAGCACGCACGATTGCACAGGTGGGGTGCCGACGCGGTGCTGGCACCCGAGCAGCTCGCCGGCGACCGTGTTGCGCGCGTCGATCCGCCGGCACGCAGCGCCGAACTGCTCGTGGGCATCACCTCCGGAACCACCGGCCCACCGAAATTGTTCGTTCGTGATCAGGCGTCCTGGGCGGCCACGCTCGACCGTTCCGATTCTCTGTTCGATCTCGGTCCGGGCGACAGAGTGTCTGCATCGGGAACTCTCGATCACACGCACTTTCTCTACGGTGCGTTGCACGGGCTTACACGCGGCGCGACGGTGGACCTGCGCACGGCGGCGGCCGCTCTCGAAGATGCTCCGACACACCTGTATTCGGTACCGACGATCGCCTGGGACATCGCGCGGTCGAACGTGCAGTACCCCAGCGTCCGCGAGGTGCTGTCGTCTGCGGCGAGATGGCCGCAGTCGGGTCGGGCGGCACTTGCCACGGTGCTACCGAACGCGACCATGACGCACTTCTACGGCGCGTCGGAACTGAGCTTCGTCTCCTACGACCGTCGAACGTCCGAGGGGGCGGAGATCGAGGGGGCGCTGTTCGACGGCGTCGAGGTGGAGACCAGGGGAGAACTGCTGCACGTGCGCAGCGACATGCTGTTCGACGGCTATCTGAGTCGGGTGGGTGAGCACACCACCCTGACGGACGGACCGATCGACGGGTGGATGACGGTCGGTGATCGCGGCAGCGTCGACCAGGGCCGGCTGACCTTGCTCGGCCGCGGCAGCGAGACGATCGTTCGTGCCGGCCTCACGGTCGAGTTGCCCCCGATCGAGGCGGCGCTGTTGTCGGTCCCCGGTGTTCTCGATGCCGGAGTTCTGGCCCTGCCCGATGACCGAGCAGGAGAGATACCGGTCGCCGGAGTGGTTGTAGCACAGAATGATTCACCGACGGTGGCGCAGATACGGCGGCACCTGCGTTCGTTGCTCCCCGACCCGAGTCTGCCCGTCGTCATCGCGATCGTCGACGGTTTGCCGCGTACCCCGCGCGGCAAGCTCGATCGTCAGGCCTTGGGTGCAACCTTGGCGACGGTGCGGACCGTGGGTTCGCCCGAGGCTCCGGTGACGACGAACCAGACGGTCAGCGCTCCGCCCTCGTAGCGGTGACGTAGCGTCACGCGTTCGTTCGCCAGCACCGGCGTGAGGTATTCGATGACGGCGCGGTGGGGCGCTGCGGCCAGGTGCGGCAAGTCCACCAGGAGTTCTTCGACCGCGTGCCAGTACGCCGCGTTGTTGAGGTGGTTGAAAGGATCGATATCGGTTGCGCGCAAAGGGAATTCGATGTCGCTCTGGGACTGCGACGGTACCGGTTCGGTCAGCCACGCCTTCCAGCGCAAGCGGTGCTGATCGGTGGTCTTGGCCAGCATCTCCAGTGCCCCGTCGCTGATGCGCGTCGGCATGCCGGTGTCCTTGCTGATGTTGATCCAGAAGCCCTCGGTTTCGATGCGACCACCCTTGGGGGTCGTCACCGCCACCCGCATGTTGGACCACCGCGTCGACATCGAGGAACACCAGCGCCGCAGGTGCACGCGGTCGGGAAAGTGGATGGGCTCGAACACGTCGATGACGGTGCGTCGCACGATCCACATCGGGTCGGTCTTACCCAGAGGGGTGGCGTCGAGATTGTCGGTGCCGATGTCCTGGAGGTAGCGCGCGACACCGTCGAACCGCAGTCGGTTGTTGGGGTCGATGTCGCCGGTACGTACTGGCCAGCTCGTCTCGAAGCCTTCACCGGGCGGCGGCTCGGGTGCCAGTTCGTCGTCGAAGCCGGCCGGTTCCACGCGTGCATTGGTCACGTCCGCACTGTACGCGGGTGGACCCACGTGATACCCGTCAGAGGATGTGGCGAGCTCGCATCCCGTCGAACACCGGTGCCACCCGCACCACGTCACCGGTGGTGGGCGCATGCACCATCTGCCCGTTGCCCATGTAGATCGCCACATGTCCCGGGCCCGCCGCGCCCCAGTTGCCGAACAGTAGATCGCCCGGCTGGGCGAGGGCCATCGGCACCTCGGTGCCCACGTTCCACTGCGTCTCCGACGTACGCGGCAGGGTGACCTTTCCGCCCGAGGCCTTGAACAGTGCGTAGGACGTCAGGCCCGAGCAGTCGAATCCGCCGCCGGACGGTCCGTTGATGTTTCCGCCGCCCCACACGTACGGCAGGCCCAGGTAATCCATCGCCAATTGCACTGCCCGCCCGCCCATTCCGGTGAGATCGAGCCCGGCGAACGGAGTGAGGATGGCCGCGAACTGGGCCTCGGTGGCCCGGATGCGCGCTACGTAGGGCTTGGTCTGAGTCTCGTAATCGACTGACCCCGAAGGCATTCCGCCCGAGCGCAACACTGCACCCGCTCCGGCGTTGTATCCGGCGAGGGTCAGGTCCGTCGTGTCGCCCGAGACCTTGCCGTCGCGCTTCCAGCCGTCGACCTGTCCGTAGATGTCGCACAGCATCGTTCCCGACGCCATGACCGAGTCACCGATGCTGTTGACGTCGACCACGCCGTTGCCGTCGTAGTCCTTGCCGTAGGTTGCCCAGGTTCCCGGCATGAACTGGCCGGGTCCCTGTGCGCCGGTGCTCGATACCGGAGCTGTCGGACCGTATCGAAATCCGTTCTCTGCGGCATAGAGCGCGGCAATCGTTGTGGCCTTGACGCCGCCGCAGATGTTGCCCGCCTTCTGCAACCACGGAACGAACGCGGTGATCGCTCCCACTGCACCCAAACCGATCGGACCGACATTGATGCCGGTGAACGTGATGGGTAGACCGGGAAAGAGTGCTCGCCGAATGGCTTCGGCCGACGCCATGAACGCCGTCTGGGTCGCGATGTCGGCGGCGGTGTACGTCCGGCCGGCGAACTGCAGGGCGCCGGTGGCGAGCCCGGCGACGGCGCTGGATGCCGCATTCGACGAAAAAACACTGAAGGGTAGCGGGGCGCTCGGCGTGATCGCCGCCGGTGTGAGACCCGCAGCCATTCCCACTGCGGGCGAGGCTGCTGTGGGCGTCACTGCTGTGGGCGCTTCCGGCGTCTCGATCTCGGCAACCGCGGGCAGGTCCGGCAGCATCGGTTCGACGGCGGTGTGCAGTCCCTCGGCGGCGTCGTTCAGGGTCCGGTCTGCGACGTCGGCGGCGGGTTCGGGCATGGTGCCCATCAGGTCTGCCCATTGGTCGGACATCGTTTTGCCCTGGTCCTCGGCAGCGGCAGCGACCGCGGCTGCCTGATCCTTCACCGCCTGATTCTGCAGTGGAGCTGGGGCGTCCGTTCCGGCGACTGCGCCTGCGGCAGACACGATGACGGCAACGATGACTGCGAAGGGATCGCCTGCCATGCTTCGACTCCTGTTACTCGATCGTTCTTCCCCGAGCCAGGAGCTGTGATCAGACTCACCCGGGTGCTGCAACCATCATGCACGGTGCAGCCGATCGACTCATGAGTTTTGCGAAACTGTCAGAGCAACGAAACTCAGAGCTGCGAAACTGTCAGAGCAACGAGCCCCAGTAGTCCGAGAACCGGATTCCGATGAGCGCGACGACGATTGCGTACCACACGGCGAGCAGCGTCCACCGCCATTCGAGGAAAAGACGGCCGACTGTGCCCGGGCGTTCGTCCGGATTACTGGAGCCGGTACTGATCAGCCGGCTCAGCGCCAGTACGAACAGTGGCATCGTCACCGCCCACACCACCATGCAGTACGGGCACAGGGCACCGATCTCGTAGAGACTCTCGAAGATCAGCCAGTGCACGAATACCTCGCCGAGCAGCAGACCGGCACTGAGTCCGAGCCAGAACCCGTGCGGGAGTTCGACGCGGCCGAGCCACAGCACACCGGCGACGAGGGCGACGGAGAACGCCACGATTCCGAGGATCGGATTGGGGAATCCGAACAGCGCGGCTTGCTTCGTGACCATCACCGACCCGCACGAGAGGACCGGATTCAGGCTGCACGACGGAACATAGGACGCGTCTTCGAGGAGCTTGAATCGTTCGATCGTCAGGGTCAGTGCGGCGAGGAGCCCCAGTGCGCTGAAGAGTGTGAAGACTGCAGCGCCGGCGCGAGTTCTCATGGTCGGTTACCGGTTGCTGCTCAGTTTCCGGCTGCCGCGGCGGCAGCGAGGATGTTCTCGGGTGTCGGGGTGGCGACGTCGGTGCCGTTGACGCGGACGCTCGGCGTTCCGTTGATGCCCTCGCCGATGACGGTCTGAGTCTGGGTGGTGACCCAGTCCGTGTAACTGCCGTCGGTGATGCACGACGCGGTGGTGGGGGAGTCGGCACCGGCTGCGGCGGCGATCTCGACGAGCTTGTCGTCGGGCAGACCGTTGCCGTTCTCGGCGGGCTGCTCGGCGAACATCGAGTTGTGCCAGTTCATCCAACTGTCCCGATCGTTCTCGGCGACGCAGATCGACGCACTCGCAGCACGGGTGGAGTACATCGTGCCGTTCGAGAAGCGATCGAGAATGGAGATGGGACGGTAATCGACGGCGACGTTGCCTGCGTCGGCCAGCTGCTGCAGAGTCGATCCGCTGACCGACTCGAATGCCTTGCAGGCCGGGCACTGGAAGTCCTCGACGACGCTGACGACAGTGGTGGCATCGGGGTTGCCGAAACGTATGGCACCGTTCGCGGTGAGCGACGTGGGCGTCAGCTGCGGGCCCGATGTGGAACTGGCGTCGGGAGATGCCTCACCCGACGTCGAATCCTTGTTGACGATGAACAGAGCAATGGCTGCAACGAGTGCGATGAGAACTACCGCGACGACGATCTGGATCAGCGTTCGACGATTCTTGTCGCCGTTCTGCATTGCCCGGATGTCCTTGGACGCTCTGCCGTCTCTCGATGCCTTGTTGCTGGTGTTCACGGCGACCAGTTTATGCAGGACAACCTGAGTGTCAGATGAGAGCAGTGTCGAACAAGTGCAGTATCAGATAAGAGCAGTACTAAATAAGAGCAGCGAGTCTTTCGATTGCGAATCGGTATCCATCGATGCCGAGTCCGGCGATGACTCCGCTGGCGATCGGAGAGACGTAGGAGTGGTGCCGGAACTCCTCGCGGGCGTGCACGTTGGAGATGTGCACCTCGATGATCGGGACCTCGGGGATGACGAGTGCGTCACGCAGTGCCACCGACGTGTGGGTCAGTCCGCCGGGGTTGATGACGATGCCCGACGCCACCCCGCGTGCCTCGTGGATCCAGTCGATCAACTGTCCCTCGTGGTTGGACTGCTCTGCTTTCACGTCGAGTCCGTGTGTGGCGGCGGTCTTCTCGCACAGGGCGACGACGTCGGCGAGGGTGGCACGGCCGTACACCTCGGGCTGACGGGTGCCGAGCATGTTCAGGTTCGGACCGTTGAGCACCAGCACTTGCTTGGCCATGACGTCACTCGCTTTCCTGCTCTACGAACTACCGGGTCCGATCATTCCACAGCGTGGTTGACACAATTGCCCCGTGAGCATTGGGAAGACGGTGAGTACGGGGAGAACCGTATGGGTGGTGTGGGGCGTCGGTGTCTTCGCGTATGTCATCGGGGTGCTGCATCGGACGGCCTTCGGGGTCGCAGGGCTGAGCGCTGCGGACCGGTTCTCGATCTCCCCGTCTCTGTTGTCCTCGTTCGTGGTGCTGCAGGTGGTCGTGTACGCGGCGATGCAGATTCCGGCCGGAGTGCTGCTGGATCGGATCGGTTCGCGCAAGATGATCGCTGCCGGTGCGCTGATCATGGCGTCGGCGCAGATAACGTTGGCGCTCACCGAATCGCTGCCGGTCGCGGTGGCGGCACGTGCATTCGTGGGCATCGGCGACGCGCTGACGTTCATCTCGGTCCTGCGTCTGGTGCCGCGTTGGTTCTCGCCGCGGCGGGTGCCGATCGTGTCCCAGTTGACCGGGCTGCTGGGTCAGCTCGGGCAGGTGCTCTCGGCCGTGCCGTTTCTGATTCTGTTGAACGGGCCGGGGTGGACTTTCGCTTTCGGTAGCGCGGCGGCACTGGGTTTGCTCGCACTCGTCCTCTCGCTCGCTCTGATTCGAGATCGTCCCGACGACAGCACTGCTCCGGAACCGGAGCCGACGTCGTTGCGACAGACGCTGGACTCCATCGGCGAGGTGTGGCGACGACCGGGAACCCGGCTCGGATTCTTCTCGCACATGGGGACCCAGTTCTCGATCACCACGTTCGCCTTGTTGTGGGGTGTGCCGTACATGACCACCGCTCAGGGATTGTCGGCGTCGACGGCCGGAGCGCTGCTGACGTTGTCGGTGCTGTCCGCGGTGGCGTCGGGCATCGTGCTCGGTTTGCTCACCGGGCGCTACCCGATGCGTCGGTCCTGGCTGGTGCTGGCGATCATGGTCAGCAACGCCACGATGTGGGCCATCGTGCTGTCGCTGCCCGGACCTGCGCCGCTGTGGCTGCTCGTTCTTCTCGTCGTGGTGATTTCCGTGGGTGGGCCCGGGTCGGTGATCGGATTCGACCTCGCCCGCACGTTCAATCCGAGTGCCAATCTGGGGACGGCTCAGGGGATGGTCAACATCGGCGGCTTCCTGGCATCGCTGTTGGTCATCGCGGCGATCGGGTGGATTCTCGACGCCATGGGCGGTTACGACTTCGACAGTTTCCGGGTCGCGATGCTGGTGCAGTTTCCCGTGTGGATCATCGCGATCATCGGGGTGCTGGCGACACGGCGCAAGACGCGCAAGGTACTCGCGGCCGACGGCATCCACCCGCACACGATGCGCGAGGTCCGAGACCGGATGCGCCGCAAATAAACCTTTGCTTAGTCGGCTTTCTACGAGCATGCTGGTGGTCCGAATATCGTTGTAGGACACAAGCAAACGTTACGTAAAGGTGAAACAAAGAGATGGTAAGCGAGCCTGAAGCGACCGCCGAGCGTGAAGCGAGTGCGGTGAGTGGCGAGTACTCGCACCGCGAGATCATGACCATTCTGTCGGGCCTGATGATGGGTATGTTCCTGGCGGCTCTCGATCAGACCATCGTGTCCACGTCGGTACGTACTATCGCCGACGACCTGAACGGGTTCTCCGTTCTCGCCTGGGTGACAACGGCATATCTGATCACGTCCACTGTCTCGACCCCGCTGTACGGCAAGCTCTCCGATCTCTACGGGCGCAAGCCGTTCTTCATGACGGCCATCTCGATCTTCGTCGTCGGGTCCATGCTGTGCGGCATCGCGACATCGATGTACGAGCTCGCAGCTTTCCGGGCCGTGCAGGGTTTGGGTGCAGGTGGCCTGATGTCGATGGCGTTGGCGATCATCGGCGACATCGTGCCCCCGCGGGAGAGGGCCAAGTATCAGGGTTACTTCCTGGCGGTGTTCGGTACGTCCAGTGTGCTCGGGCCGGTCATCGGCGGTCTGCTGGCCGGGCAGTCGTCCATTCTCGGCATCACCGGCTGGCGCTGGGTCTTCTACATCAACGTTCCGCTCGGCATCATCGCGCTCGTCGTCGTCTGGCGGGTGCTGAACCTGCCGGTCTACCGCCGCGAGGCCCGCGTCGACTGGTGGGGCGCAGTGCTTCTCAGCGTCGGGCTCGTGCCGCTGCTGATCATCGCCGAGCAGGGCCGCGTCTGGGGATGGAGTTCGCCGCGGGCACTGCTGTGCTTCGGGATCGGCATCGTGGGCGTCATCGCGTTCGTTCTCGCCGAGACCAAGATGGGCGACGACGCCTTGATCCCCATGCGGTTCTTCCGAAACCCGTTGTTCTCGTTGTGTATTGCCGTCAGTGTCATTGCAGGCGCAGCCATGTTCGGCGGCATCTCGTTGCTGCCGCAGTACCTGCAGGTGGTCAAGGGTTCCTCGCCGACTCTCGCCGGTTATCAGACCTTGCCGCTCGTCGGCGCTTTGATGATCGCGTCCATCGTGTCGGGTTCGATCATCTCGAAGACGGGGCGGTACAAGATCTTTCCGATCGTCGGCACTGCGCTGATGGCGATCGCCATGTTCACGTTCCACTACGTGCACGCCGACACTCCGTTGTGGCAGACGATGGTCGTGATGGGTGTGTTCGGTCTCGGTCTCGGTTCGATGATGCAGCCGCTCACGTTGGCCATCCAGAATGCGATGCCGCCCAAGGACATGGGCGTCTCCACCTCGGCGGCAACGTTCTTCCGTCAGATCGGTGCGACGGTCGGCGTGGCGGTGTTCCTCTCGATGTTGTTCACGCAGCTGACGCCCAAGACCGGCGATGCGTTGGTCGCCGCCGGTTCGACGCCCGCGTTCCAGCAGGCCGTGCAGAGCGCGGCCACCAGTGCCGATCCGTTGGAGTCCGGGTTCGCGAAGGCCATCGCCTCGGGTGATGCATCCGTTGCCGGTAGTGCCTTGCAGGACAGTTCGTTCATCCAGAAGCTCGATCCCGCGCTCGCCGAGCCGTTCCGCATCGGCTTCTCCGACGCGATGGACTACGTGTTCCTGGCCGTGTCGATCCTGATGCTCCTCGGATTCGTCCTGGTGCTCTTCCTCAAGGAGGTGCCGTTGCGCACGATGTCGGGTCTGGCGGCAGCTCAGCAGGAGCGCGACGAAGAGCGAGCGAACGACGTGGGCACGGGTCTACATTGATGGCGTGAATTCGGAGAACTGGGTTCGGCTCGGCTCGGTGGACACCTGGTACGCCGAGGTGGGCGACGGGGAACCGCTGGTCCTTCTCCATCCTGGGGGCGCTGATGCGCGAGCACTGGATGTCACTGTTGCCGGGTTGTCCTCGGCGTTTCGGGTGTTCACCCCCGAACGTCGAGGGCATGGCCGCACCCCTGATGTTTCCGGGCCTGGTCTCTCCTCCGAGTTGACGTTCTCGGACATGGTCGACGACACCATTGCGTTCATCGAGCAGGTCGTCGGGCGACGGACGCGGTTGGCCGGGTGCAGCGACGGCGGTGTCGTAGCGCTACTGGTGGCGCTGCAACGCCCGGATCTGGTGGATCGTCTCGCCTGCGTCGCGAGCGTCTTTCATCGCGACGGTTGGGGCGGCGGGTTGTCCGGTCTCGCCGATGCCGACCGCAGCGATTTCGTACGGCGACTCGACGATATGCACAGTGCAGATCCCGCACTGACTGCTAGCGATCTCGCCGCGTTGTCGGTGCGCACTCTGGTGATGATCGGTGACGACGACGAGGTGAGCATCGAGCATGCTGCCGAGTTCTACCGCAGTGTGCCGGTCGCCGAGCTGGCAATAGTCCCGGGTACCTCGCATGGCGTGTTGGTCGAGAAGCCCGCGTTGTGCAATGCAATATTGCTGGACTTCTTCACCCGGGATGCAGTGCAGACGTTCGCGCCCATTCGCCGAGCCTGATCTGTGGTCACGGGTTGTGACGCAGGCCGTCGAACAGTGCGTCCAATCCGCGATCGAGTTCGTGGGCACCGTCGTATGTGGTGATGAGGGGCGGCAGGACGGACATGATCGGGAAGTCCTCGATAGGGAGTCTGCGTAACGCGAGGCTGAGTCTGTCGACTGTCTCGTCCGGGTTGTCCGTCGTCTCCTGCGTTTCACTGAGCACGTGACCGCGGAGCAACGACATCAGCAATCGGTAGGCCGAGAGTGACTCGGGGACAGTGAATCCCGCGGTGGCAAACAGGCCCAATATGCCTTCGAGTGACATCAGGGACCTGGTGGTGCCCAGGCCCAGCGGAGTTTCTCGCGGCCGAGTCGCCAGCAAAACGGCCGCGCGCGGATGTGCCAAGGCGAGTTCGCGATAGTGCCGACCGAAGATCGTCAGCTGACGTCGCCAGTCGGTGTCCGATCCGTCCACCGACACGAGGTCGCCGAGAATCGAATCGGCAACGGCGTCGAGTAGCGCTTCCTTGGTGGCGACGTAACGATACACGGTCATGGGGTCGCGATCGATCGAGACGGCCAGGCTGCGGATGGTCAGGCTGTCGAGTCCGGTGTCGTCGATGATGCCAAGGGCGGCCGACACGACGAATTCGTGGTCGATTCTGTCCCGAGAGTTGTGGCTGCTGCGATCCGAGGGGGTCATCACATTGCTCCACCATCTTCGGTTATTCAGACAAGCGGTAAGCCGACGGCTTTCGGTCGACAAACAATTTTATTGTTCACCAACGTCATTCGCTTGACCCTCGACCCTACACATGGTGTGCTGTAGGCCTACACCGTAGAGATACGGGGAAACTCGCTGTTGCGGAGTGGGCCACGAGCCTCCGCCCCCTCTACTCATGTCGCGCAGTTGAACAGCCAGCCGGCGACGCCATCGAAGTACGGATACCGCGAGACCTCGGCGCCCCTGGATCGTTCCAGTGACCATCGTCGATCGTCGTGGTACTTCTGCAGACATCATCGAATCTCGTCGGGGGAATCGATATCCCTAAAGCGTTGTGCGGCAACAAGCCTCGCACGCATCCCCTCGAACAGATCGGTACACACCATGTACTCTCCGCAACATCGTCCTGCGCAGTCCAGATCCCGACGCAAGGGCTCGGCGTTGATTCCCCTCGTCGGTACCGTCGCACTGGCCACCAGCGCACTCATGCTGGTCAACGCCTCTTCGGCCGACGCTCAATCACCTGCTGTCGCCGTCCCCACCGTCGGTCTCGGTGCCGCAGATCCGTACGCAATTCTTGCCGGCTCCACCGTGACCGACGCGGGTGGATCTGTGATCAACGGCTCCGTGGGTGTGAGCCCAGGTGACGGGAACCCTTCGAGCGTCAGCGGACTGCTGCAGGGCCAAGTGACCAACGGCGTCATAGATGACAAGAACGAACGAGCACTGAATGCGAAAGCTGCTCTGCAGGTTGCATATACCGACGCTGCCAACAGGTCGGGTCCTGAACTGGTCCCGGTCGAGCTGGGCGGCACCACTCGGTACGCCGGTTTGTACAAGGGCGACACACTCGGACTGACCGGATCTCTGCCTCTGACGCTCGATGCGCAAGGCAATTCCGCTGCGGTCTTCATCTTCCAAGCTGGATCCACTCTCATCACGGGGTCGAACAGCAGTGTCTCGCTGATCAACGGGGCCAGCCCGTGCAACGTGTTCTGGCAGGTGGGAAGCTCGGCCACTCTCGGCACCGGCACCGATTTCGTCGGCACGGTCATGGCGCAGGCGTCGATCACCGCGACGACGGATGCCGATGTGCGGGGACGGCTCTTGGCTCTGACCGGCGCAGTCACCCTCGACTCGAACACAATCAGCAATGCGGAGTGTGGGATCACCGAACCTCCGGTGACGACGACGCCGCCGGTCACGACCACGACGCCTCCGGTCACGACCACCACACCGCCGGCACCCACGACAACGACACCGGCACCTACGACAACGACGACCGCCCCGGGTGGCGGCGGCGGTACGCCGGGTGATGGTGGCGGAACGCCGCCGATCGTCATCGAAGTACCCCCGATCCCGGGTCTGCCGCCGATCCCCGGCATCACGCTTCCGCCGATTCCGGGTATCCCGAACGTGCCGGACAACCCGAACACGCCGGATCAGCCGAACACTCCGGACCAGCCGCGCACTCCCGATCAGCCGAACACCCCGGACCAGCCTCGGACTCCGGACCAGCCCAACACCCCGGACCAGCCGCGCACTCCGGATCAGCCGCGCACTCCGGATCAGCCGCGCACTCCGGATCAGCCGCGCACTCCGGATCAGCCGGGCGGCCCTGATCAGCCGGGTACATACAACCCCGGTGGCCAGATCACCCAGATTCCCAACGGTGGAGTCGAAACGGGCGATGGCAGCACCAGCGTGCGGCCGACCGCGGCGTCGATGACGTCGATGTGGGCTGTGCTGTTGGTACTCGCTGCAGGCGGGGTCTCCGCCTTGGCGCTCAGCCGTCGTCGACGCTGAGCAACACGTGAACACTGAGATCGATACTGCTGCAGAAGTTTCCCGCACTGTGACCCGTCGCCGGGTTGCAGTGCGGGCTGCGGCAGCAGCCTGCCTGATGGTGGTGGCCCTCGTGTCGGGGTGTGCGACACCCGTCGATGAACCCGCTCCGACTCGAACGTCAGCGGCGACATCGGCTGACGTTGTTGCTCAACCCAATTCGGTCCCTGCCCAGAGCGGTGGTTCGGCCGATGGTGTCGCATCTCCGCCCGAACGTATCGAGATCGACGCGATCGGTGTCGATTCCGATGTGATGGACCTCGGGTTGAATCCCGATGGAGCAATGGAGGTCCCGCCGGGCGGTTTTCCCGCAGGCTGGTACACCGGATCGCCGATCCCGGGTCAGCTGGGACCGTCGATCGTTGCCGGCCACGTGGATTGGGCCGGTAGCCCGGGTGTCTTCTACCGACTCGGCGAACTGGAGCAGGGAGACGATGTGTCCGTCACTGCAGAGGATGGAAGTACGGTCCGGTTCGTCGTCAGCGCTGTGGAGCAATATCCGAAGGATGCTTTCCCCACCCAGAAGGTGTACGGCGATCTCGACCACCCAGGGTTGCGTCTGATCACATGCGGTGGCCAATTCGATTCGGATGTCGCGAGTTACGAGGACAACATCGTCGTCTACGCGGATCGGGTCTGACCTCTACTTTTCGAGCCCGGCTGCTCGAGTTCGAGGTCGATAAATCTGCATGCCGTTCCGCGCCTTGGGGTCTGCGGTAGACGGTCGGAAGGTGCCCGTGATTTGCGAGCTGCGTAGTTGCAGGCACGGTGACGGCAGTGGTGCCGGCATTGGAGACCCAGAATTCGACGCCATCAGCAAGCATGACCGGAGTCCACAGGCCCGCGGTCTTCAGGCTGTGGTGATAGCGGCACAGGCAGACCTTCATGCCAGCTCGAATCGCTCCAGCACCACCTGAGTGTCGTCGTTCACCGTGAAATTCGGATTGCCCAGCTCCTCGCGGACTTCGACGGACTGCCAGAATCGTTCGTGGCCGGCACGCCACTGCGCCACATCGGTGTAACCCTCACCCTCGTCGAGCGCATGCTGCAGCGGAACATCGCTCAGCGCAACGACATCGACGGCCGTGGTCTCGATGACCCCGACCACGGCACCCGTCGAATTCACCACCGCACCGCGTTCACCGACCCTCGGCAGCTCCTCGTCGGTGTACTGAGCCAACAGGCTTGCCGTGCTGGTCTTCGCTCCGGACAGCACGGCCGCAACCAGCGTGTCCCGTAGTGGGCCCGGGTAGGCGAACTCGACAATCGGCAGATCGGTCACTCACGCATCATATTTCGAGGTCTACCCACACCAGTCTGTGGTCCGACGGGTGCTCGGCCTGATCGGGCCAATACACCTGCGAGTCGCGCACGGTCAGATCGTCCGAGGGTAGTACGTAGTCCACGCGCAGGTCACCCGGCGTCGGATCAGCGAAATCAGCTGTGTCCGTTCCATGTCCATCGGACGTGGGTGCCGGATCTCGAACCCGCGGAAGATCCAGAACCTGTGCGATGGCACCGGCCACGGAGTCGCCGTCGACCGGATCGCTGTTCTGGTCGCCCATCATCACGAACGACGCTCCCTCGTCGAGTCCGCCTCGCACGCCGTTGTCGTCGTAGAGATAGTCGGCACCGGAAATGTAATCGGCGCTCAACCGGATCTCGTCGTGATTGCGCTTACCGTTACGGTCCTCGGGTCCGTCGAAGGACGGGGGAGTGGGATGCGAGGCCAACACGTGCAGCGTCTTCCCGTTCACGTCGACGGGCACGTCCCAATGAGACTTGCTGGACAGTCGAAGCGCGTCCGCGTTCTCTCCGTAATAGTCGCGCGGTAACAGCGAGTCCGGCATGTCCTTCCACAGAAAGTTCTGGAACGTGCGTACCGAACCGGTGTCGATCGGGAACTTCGAGTACACCACCATGCCGTACTGGCCGGGAAACTGTCCGAATCCCCAGGCGTCACCGGGGCCACCGAGTGCGCCGTCCCCGTCCAGGTCGAGTCCCGAGTCGACGCCGGTGTTCACCGGAGCAGTGAAGAAGAACGGGTACTGCCCGTCGAGGTAGTTCTCGTTGAAGAGGGTCGGGCCATCGGACCCCGAATAGTCGAACTCGTTGACCAGCAACACATCCGGAGAGTTCGCGGAGATCACGTCGGCCACTGCGCGAGCCTGGGCGTTCTCCGCGCTCAGGTCGGTGACCAACTGTCCGGCCGCGGACCGATTGAGACTGGCGTTGAACGTCGCCACCCGGATGCTCGACGGTTCGTCGGGGGTCGGGTCTGCAGCAGACGGGTCCGTGGCGGAGCATCCGGCACCCATGACGGCGAGGGTAACGGCGACGGCCACAAGTCTCGACGTTTTCACGTTTTCGACCGTAGAGACGGCAAGCGAACGTAAGGTTACAAATTAACAAGCAAGCGTGCTTGCTTTTTTCTCGTGCCTTTGTGAAGCTGGTCCCATGGCAGACCTCGACTCACTCGTCGGCGATCTCCGTGCCGAGGGTGACGACCTCGACGCGCTGGTGGCCGAGCTGGCACCCGAACGCTGGGCGGCACCTACTCCGGCGGCGGGCTGGACGATTGCACATCAGATCGCGCACCTGTCGTGGACGGATCACGTCGCGGAGCGAACCACATCCGCAGCGTCCGGTGATGCCGCGGCCGAGGAGGAGTTCGCCCGCACGCTGAAAAAGGCCTGGGAGAACCCCACCGGGTTCGTCGACGACGCCGCCGAGGAGGAAGCGAGCAACCCGGAACTGTTGAGCGCCTGGCGAACCCGCCGCCACGCCATGACGGACGCGCTGAAGCAGGTCCCGTCGGGCGTCAAGATCCAGTGGTTCGGGCCGCCCATGAGTGCCGCGTCCATGGCCACCGCCCGTCTCATGGAGACGTGGGCCCACGGACAGGACGTCGCCGACGCGCTGGGCGTCACCCGCGTGCCGACCGACCGAATCCGCGGAGTCGCACACATCGGCGTGCGGACACGGGATTTCGCGTACGCCGTCAACGAGCAGACTCCGCCGGCGGAACCGTTCGGAATCGAGCTCACCGCACCCTCGGGCGAAGTGTGGACGTGGGGTCCCGACGACGCAGAACAGCGTGTCACCGGATCTGCACTCGATTTCTGCCTTCTCGTCACTCAGCGCGCACACCGCGACGATCTGGACGTTCGAGCCGACGGGGCCGATGCCGCACACTGGCTCACCATCGCCCAAGCCTTCGCAGGCCCTCCCGGACAGGGACGAGACAAGGCAGGACGCGAGAAAGCATGACCGTACGTATAGGCAACTGCTCCGGTTTCTACGGAGATCGACTGTCCGCGATGCGGGAGATGCTCGAAGGAGGAGACCTCGATTACCTCACCGGTGACTACCTCGCCGAGCTGACCATGCTCATCCTCGGACGCGACCGAATGAAGGACGCGACCCGTGGCTACGCCAAAACCTTTCTGCGGCAGGCCGAGGACTGTCTCGGACTGGCACTCGACAAGGGCGTGAAGATCGTCGCCAATGCCGGCGGACTGAATCCGCGTGGACTGGTCGAGGCGTTGGAAAAGCTGGATTCCGGCGCGAAGATCGGCTACGTGGACGGCGACGACCTCCTCGGCAGGGCAGGCGAACTCGGCCTCGGCAGCCCGCTGACGGCAAACGCCTACCTCGGTGCGTGGGGAATCGTGGAATGCCTGAACTCCGGTGCCGACGTCGTCGTGACCGGTCGCGTCACCGACGCCAGTGTCATCGTCGGCCCCGCCGCCGCTCACTTCGGCTGGTCGACAACCGATTACGACGCACTGGCCGGCGCAGTCATCGCGGGCCACGTCATCGAGTGCGGTACTCAAGCGACCGGCGGCAACTACTCGTTCTTCACCGAGATCGCCGACATGTCCCGTCCCGGGTTCCCGATCGCCGAGATCGAAGCCGACGGATCCTCCGTCATCACCAAGCACGAGGGCACCGGCGGTGCCGTCAGCGTCGGTACCGTCACCGCGCAACTGCTGTACGAGATCACCGGGGGCCGATACGCGAACCCCGACGTCACCGCGCGCATCGACACGGCGGTCCTGGCGCAGGAGTCCAGCAACCGAGTATCGATCAGCGGGGTCGCCGGAGAAGCGCCGCCGCCCACCTACAAGGTCTCGCTCAACGCACTCGGCGGCTTCCGCAACGAATTCACGATGGTGTTGACCGGCCTGGACATCGAGGCCAAAGCCGAACTGGCGCAACGGCAGTTCGAGTCGTGGTTGCCCGCCCGACCGACCGAGTTGGACTGGACTCTGGTGCGTACCGACAAGCCCGACGCCGAGACCGAGGAAACCGCAAGCGCGTTGCTGCGCTGCGTCGCCCGCGACAGTAACCCTGACGCGGTGGGACGCCAGTTCTCGGCTGTGGCGGTCGAACTCGCGCTCGCCAGCTACCCGGGCTTCTCGGTCACCGCACCGCCCGGAAACGGAGCACCGTACGGGGTGTTCACCGCAGGTTTCGTCGACGCACACGACGTACCGCATGCGGCCCACCTGGCCGACGGCACCGAACGCAGCATCGCACCCTCGGCGCAGACGCGAGTCCTGGAATCGTTGGTCGAACCGCAACTGCCGGCACCGCGAGCCGCGGAGGACACCATCCGACTACCACTCGGCACCATCGCCGCCGCCCGCAGCGGCGACAAAGGTGGGAGCGCCAACGTCGGGGTCTGGGTGCGCACCGATGACGAATTCGCCTGGCTGGTGCACGCATTGACGGTCGAGACCCTGAAGAAGATGTTGCCCGAGGCCGAAAAACTCACTGTCACTCGGCATGTACTTCCCAACCTGCGGGCGGTGAACTTCGTCATCGACGGCATTCTCGGCCAGGGCGTTGCATCGCAGGCCAGATTCGATCCACAGGCCAAGGGGCTCGGTGAGTGGCTGCGGTCGCGGCACATCGACATCCCCGAAACACTCGCTTACAAGGGAGCACTCGTATGAGCATCTGGACGACGCCGGAGCGTCAGCAGCTGCGCAAGACCGTTCGCAGTTTCGTCGAGCAGGATATTGCGCCGCACATGAATCGGTGGGAGACCGAGGGTGAGATCCCGCGCGAGCTGCACAAGAAAGCGGCCGCTCTCGGTTTGCTCGGCGCAGGGTTTCCCGAGGACGTCGGCGGCGACGGCGGTGATCTTGCGGACGCGGTGCTGATCTGCGAGGAGATGCACCAGGCCGGCGCGTCGGGCGGACTGTTCGCTTCTCTGTTCACCTGTGGAATTGCGTTGCCGCACTTGGTTGCCTCGAGAGATCCTGAGCAGATCGACAAGTGGGTGCGGCCGACGCTGGCGGGGGAGAAGATCGGCTCGCTCGCGATCACCGAGCCGGGCGGCGGCTCCGACGTGGGTCATCTGCGGACCAAGGCGGTCAGAGACGGAGACCATTACGTCGTCAACGGGTCGAAGACCTACATCACCTCGGGGTGCCGTGCGGACTTCGTCGTCACCGCAGTCCGGACGGGAGGCGAGGGGGCAGCCGGAGTGTCGCTCCTCGTCGTCGAAAGGGGCACACCGGGCTTCGAGGTCACCAGCAAGCTCGACAAGATGGGGTGGCGCGCCTCCGATACCGCCGAACTCTCCTTCGTCGACGCCCGGGTTCCGGTGGCCAACCTGGTCGGTGCCGAGAACAGTGGCTTCGTCCAGATCGCACAGGCATTTCTCACCGAGCGTATCGCTCTCGCCGCTCAGGCCTACGCCAGCGCGCAGCGGTGCCTCGATCTGACGCTGCAGTGGGTCCGTGATCGCGAGACCTTCGGAAAGCCGCTCATCGCACGGCAATCCGTACAGAACACCGTCACCGAGATGGCGCGCAAGATCGACATCGCTCGCGTGTACACCCGCTCCCTCGTCGAGCGGTCCATGCAGGAGGACGGTGACTTCATCGCCGAGGTCTGCTTCGCCAAGAACACGGCCGTCGAGTCCGGGGAGTGGGTGGCCAATCAAGCCGTCCAACTCTTCGGCGGACTCGGGTACATGCGCGAGAGCGAGGTCGAACGGCAATACCGCGACATGCGCATCCTCGGTATCGGCGGCGGAACCACCGAAATTCTCACCGGCCTTGCCGCAAAACGATTGGGGTATCAGGCATGAGCGTGCTGAAGTCCACTCTCGACACCGCATCGGAGCAGTACACCGGTGCCACCGAGGCCATGCACACCAAACTGGCCGAGATCGACGCCGAACACGACAAGGCGCTGCTCGGTGGCGGTCAGAAGTACGTCGATCGCCACAAGAAGCGTGGCAAGCTGCTCGCCCGTGAGCGCATCGAATTGTTGATCGACGAGGATTCCGCGTTTCTCGAACTGTGCCCACTTGCGGCGTGGGGCAGCGACTTTCCCGTCGGTGCCAGCACCGTCATGGGTATCGGTGTCGTGTGCGGGGTCGAATGTCTCATCGTGGCCAACGATCCCACGGTCCGCGGCGGATCCAGCAACCCGTGGACCCTGAAGAAGGGGTTCCGCGGCAACGACATCGCCACCCAAAACCGACTGCCGGTGATCTCTCTCGTCGAGTCGGGCGGTGCCGACCTGCCCACGCAGAAAGAGGTGTTCATCCCCGGCGGACGCATGTTCCGCGATCTGACGCAGCTCTCGGCGGCCGGCATTCCGACCATCGCCCTGGTGTTCGGTAATTCGACTGCGGGCGGTGCCTACGTTCCCGGCATGTCCGATCACGTCGTCATGATCAAGGAACGATCCAAGGTGTTCCTGGCCGGGCCGCCCCTGGTGAAGATGGCCACCGGTGAGGATTCGGACGACGAGTCACTCGGGGGAGCCGAGATGCACGCCCGGAAGTCCGGTCTCGCAGACTACTTCGCCGTCGACGAGCAGGACGCCATCCGCATCGGACGCAGCATCGTCTCCCGGTTGAACTGGAAGAAGAAGGGGCCCGAGCCACGCACCGAGGTCATCGAGCCACTCGCCGATCCCGAGGATCTGCTCGGCATCGTCCCCACCGACCTGAAGATCCCGTTCGATCCCCGTGAGGTCATCGCCCGCATCGTCGACGGTTCCGACTTCGACGAGTTCAAGCCCATGTACGGCGGCTCGCTCGTCACCGGTTGGGCAGAGCTGCACGGCTACCCGATCGGCATCCTCGCCAACGCACGCGGCGTGCTGTTCAGCGAGGAATCACAGAAGGCGACGCAGTTCATCCAGCTCGCCAACCGGTCGAACACGCCACTGTTGTTCCTGCACAACACCACCGGCTACATGGTCGGCAAGGAGTACGAGGAAGGCGGCATGATCAAGCACGGATCGATGATGATCAACGCCGTCTCCAATTCGAAGGTGCCGCACATCTCGATCCTGCTCGGGGCGTCCTACGGAGCCGGCCATTACGGCATGTGCGGCCGTGCTTTCGATCCTCGCTTCCTCTTCGCCTGGCCGTCCAGCAAATCCGCCGTCATGGGTGGCGCACAGCTGGCCGGCGTCATCTCCATCGTCGGACGCGCCGCCGCAGAAGCTCGCGGTCAAGCGTTCGACGCGGAGGCCGATGCCGGACTGCGCGCGATGATCGAGAATCAGATCGAAGCCGAATCGTTGCCGATGTTCCTGTCCGGACGCCTCTACGACGACGGCGTCATCGATCCCTGTGACACCCGCACGGTAGTGGGAATGTGCCTGTCGGCCATCGCCTCTGCCCCGATCGAAGGCACCGCGAACTTCGGTGTCTTCCGGATGTGATGCCCGCATGCTGAACAAAGTCCTCGTGGCCAATCGCGGCGAAATCGCCCGACGCGTCTTCACCACCTGCCGCGCGGAGGGCATCGATACCGTCGCGGTCTTCTCCGACGCCGACGCGGCATCTCCCCATGTGCGTGAGGCGGACTCCGCTGTGCGCCTGCCTGGGCAGAGCCCGTCCGAGACCTACCTGCGCGGAGAATTGATCATCGCCGCCGCGGTGCAGGCCGGAGCCGACGCGGTGCATCCGGGATACGGATTCCTCTCCGAGAACGCCGAATTCGCCCGGCAGGTACTCGACGCCGGGTTGACCTGGATCGGACCGCCCGTCAAGGCCATCGAATCGATGGGCTCGAAGGTCGAGTCCAAGAAGATGATGGCCGACGCTGGAGTGCCGGTGTTGACTCGACTCGATCCCGAGTCGGTCACCGAGAACGAGCTGCCAGTACTGATCAAGGCGTCCGCGGGCGGCGGCGGTCGGGGGATGCGTATCGTCCGCAGTCTCGATGCACTGCAGTCGGAGCTCGAGGCAGCCGGACGAGAAGCCCTGTCGGCCTTCGGCGATGGAACGGTGTTCATCGAGCGGTACATCGAAACCGGGCGGCACATCGAAGTTCAGGTCATGGCCGATCGATTCGGCACGGTGTGGACGGTGGGCGAGCGTGAATGCTCGATCCAACGCAGGCACCAGAAGGTCGTCGAGGAAGCTCCGTCGCCGCTCGTCGAACGCATCGACGGCATGCGCGAGAAGCTGTTCGAGGCAGCCACACTGGCATCCGAGGCCATCGGCTACGAGGGCGCAGGCACCGTCGAATTCCTCGCCGACGAAAAGGGAAACTTCTTCTTCCTCGAGATGAACACCCGCTTGCAGGTGGAGCATCCGGTCACCGAATGCACGACGGGTCTCGATCTCGTTGCGCTGCAGATCCAGGTTGCGGCGGGGGAGCGGCTACCGGCCGAACAGCCCACGACTCGGGGACACTCGATCGAGGTTCGGCTGTACGCCGAGGATCCGGCTCAGGACTGGCAGCCGCAGAGCGGTGCCGTGCACCGATTCGATATCTCCGGTGCGCAGTTCGAGGTGTCGGACAAAGCTGGATACATCAGAGTCGATTCCGGCGTCGAGACGGGCAGCGTGGTGGGAACGCAGTACGACCCCATGCTCGCCAAGGTGATCTCCTTCGCCCCGACACGGGACCGAGCGGCGACTCTGTTGGCGAAAGCACTGCAGAACGCCACCATTCACGGCCTGAAGACCAATCGCGATCTGCTGGTCAACATTCTGCGCCATCCGGCGTTCCTGGCGGGCGACACCGATACAGCCTTCTTCGACACGCACGGCCTCGATGTCCTGGCTCAGCCGATCGCGCACGGCCGGGCCGAGGAACTGTCGGCGCTCGCGGCTGCCCTGGCCGACGCAGCGAGCAACGTCTCGCGAGCTCGGGTGAACCGGGGTCTACCCGGCGGCTGGCGCAATCTCCGGTCGCAACCGCAGCGCAAGACGTACAACGACATCACCGTCGAATACTCGATCGGACGCAGCGGACTCGCCTCCTCGGTGGAGGGTGTCGAACTGGTGGAGCACACACCGACCTCGGTGACGTTGGACGACAACGGTATTCGTCGTATCTTCGCAGTGAGCACCTACGGGTCCGACGTGTTCGTGGATTCTTCTCTGGGCCCCGTCCGATTGGCTCGGGCACCGAGGTTCACCGACCCCACCGACGAGGTGGCGGCCGGATCACTGCTCGCGCCGATGCCGGGCAGCGTCATCAGAATTGCTGCTGCGCAGGGCGATACCGTCACCGCAGGCCAGCCCATTCTGTGGCTGGAGGCGATGAAGATGGAGCACACCGTGACTGCACCCGCCGATGGTGTGCTCACCGAACTGAACGTGCAGCAGGGTCAGCAAGTCGAGGTAGGACAGGTCTTGGCAGTAGTCACCGACACGCCAGTAGTCACCGAGCAGGGAGTGGAGCAAGCATGAGTTTCATCGAAACCGAAGAGCAGAAGGGTCTGCGCAACGCAGTCTCGTCACTGGGCAAGCGCTACAACTACATCGACTACGTGCTGCCCAAGGCGCGCAAAGGTGAGCCACTGACCGAACTGTGGAACGAGGCGGGCAAGCTCGGCTTCCTCGGGGTCAATCTGCCCGAGGAATACGGCGGCGGCGGCGCAGGCATCTACGAACTCGCGCTCGTACAGGAGGAGTTGGCTGCGCACGGTGCCGGTCTACTGCTCGTCGTCGTCAGCCCGGCCATCTGCGGCACCATCATCGGCAAGTACGGCACGGCAGACCAGAAGCAGGAGTGGCTCACCGCCCTTGCCGACGGTTCCAAGATCATGGTGTTCGGCATCACCGAGCCCGACGCCGGATCCAACTCGCACCAGATCACCACCACGGCGCGTCGCGACGGTGACGAATGGATCTTGAAGGGCAACAAGATCTATATCTCGGGCGTGGATCAGGCCGACGCCGTGTTGATCGTGGCGCGCACCGAGGATTCCAAGACCGGCAAGCTCAAGCCGGCGCTGTTCATCGTGCCCACCGACGCTCCGGGACTGCAGAAGACGCAGATGGAGATGGACATCGTCGAGCCCGATCATCAGTTCGTGCTGTTCCTCGACGACGTCCGGTTGCCTGCCGAGGCACTCGTCGGTGAGGCCGACGCTGCCCTGATGCAGTTGTTCGCCGGACTGAACCCCGAGCGCATTCTCGGTGCTGCGATGGCTGTCGGTATGGGTCGATACGCTCTGGACGCGGCGGTCAAATACGCCAACGAGCGGACGGTCTGGAAGACGCCGATCGGCGCTCACCAGGGCTTGGCGCACCCGTTGGCGCAGTGCAAGATCGAGCTGGAGTTGGCGAAATTGATGATGCAGAAGGCCGCGGTGCTCTACGACTCCGGCGACGATTTCGGTGCCGCCGAGGCCGCGAACATGGCGAAATACGCTGCTGCCGAGGCCAGTATCAAGGCACTCGATCAGGCGATCCAAACCCACGGTGGTGCCGGGTTGAGCAGTGAATACGGATTGGCTGCGATGCTCGGAGCCGCCCGTATCGCCCGCGTTGCTCCGGTGAGCCGGGAGATGATCCTGAACTTCGTGAGCCAGCACTCGCTCGGCCTGCCGAGAAGCTACTGATGGCCGTTCTCGTCGAGTCGGGCAAGGACACAGCGTATTTGACGTTGGATTCGCCGCAGAACCGAAACGCGCTGTCGTCGGTGTTGGTCGAGGAGCTGACAGCGGGCCTCATCGCTGCGGCGCACGACGACGACATCAGAACGATCGTGCTCGGTCACACCGGTACGACGTTCTGCGCCGGTGCAGATCTCCGGGAAGCCGGGGCGTCGCCGGAGCTCCGGACTCGGCAGATGCTGGATCTGATGCGGCTGATCATCGACACCCCGAAACCCGTCGTCGTACAGATCGATGGTCATGTGCGGGCAGGCGGGATGGGGCTCGTGGCGGCGTGCGACGTCGCCATTGCCGGACCGGAAAGCTCGTTCGCGCTGACCGAGGTTCGCCTCGGACTGGCGGCGTCGGTCATCTCCGTCGCCGTGCTGCCGCGATTGACCTCCCGGGCGGCGAGTCGATACTTCCTCACCGGGGAAACATTCGACGGTGCCACGGCCCAGGAGATCGGTCTGGTCACCGTGGCCGACGCCGTTCCCGCGGCCGCGGTGGCCGACTACATGATCATGTTCAGGAAGTGCTCGCCGCAGGGCTTGGCCGAGTCCAAACAGCTCACCACCGCCGCGATCCGACGCGAGATCGACGAGCGCGGAACGGCCGTCGCCGAGCAATCGGCCAGGTTGTTTGCATCGGAGGAAGCCCGAGAGGGGATGATGTCCTTTCTGGAGAAGAGGCCGCCGTCCGGGGCTGCCGAAAAGTAGGTCGAGAAGGAGCAGGGAGATGGTGATGGCGCGCGAACCCAAGCAGGATCGCAGCAGGGTGACGCGTCAGCGACTGCTCGAGGCGACGATCGACTCGCTCGCCGAGCAGGGCTGGAGCGCAACGACGGTCGGGGTCGTCGCCGAGCGCGCCGGCGTCTCTCGCGGTGCCACCCAACACCATTTCCCGACGCGTGAGGACCTCATCACCGGGGCACTCGAGTACATGTTCGACACTCGGATGGACCATGCTCGCCGCGAGGCACAGGAGATTCCGCCCGGACCCGGCCGAACGAAACTGGTGGTGGAGAGGCTCGTCGAGTACTACACGGGTCCGATGTTCAAAGCGGCGCTGCAGGTCTGGACGGCGGCGTCGGCCGATCCGGAACTGCGTGATCGGATCGTCCCACTCGAAGAGCGATTCGGTCGTCGAGCACACACGATGGCCGTCGAGAACCTCGGAGTCGACGACAACGATCCCGTCACCCACCGTCTGGTCCAGGCGACGCTCGACCTGGCGCGTGGGCTCGGTCTCGCGGACGTCCTGACCGACGACGCGCGTCGCCGCGTCGAAATCGTGCGAGCCTGGGCCGATGTGCTCGATGCCTCGCTGAACGCGCGGCTGTCCGCCGTAGGAGCGGTAGCGCACTAGACGCGCACGATCTGCAGTTCCGATCGACCTGTGCTTGAGTCGGCTCGTGACTTCCGATTCCGCACGCGTCCACCGTGGCCATATCTTTCACATCGCGGGCTCGCCCACGGTGCTCGAGGCCGCAACCGCGTTGGTGTCCATTCCCGACGGTGCCCTCGTGGTCGGCGGTGACGGCAGGATCGAGTACTGCGGCGAGTTCGATTCTCTACCAACGCACTACGCCCATTCGGATGTGTTCGATCATCGGCCCGGCTTCCTACTGCCTGGATTCGTCGACACGCACATCCACTTCCCACAGACCTATGCCGGCGATTCCTACGGCGGCGGGCAGTTGCTCGAATGGCTGAACACGTGCATCTTTCCGTCCGAGTCGCGCTTCGCCGATCCGGAGTTCGCGGCGGCCGCTGCGCGCGACTTCTGCGCAGCACGCATTCGCGCCGGGACGACGCAGGCCATGGTGTTCGGGTCGGCATTCCCGCACGCACAGGATTCTTTGTTCTCCGAGACGCTCGAGCACGGACTGCGCATCGTCAGTGGCCGCGGGATCCAGACCACCGGCCCCGCGTCGGCGCACGCACTGATCACAAGTGAGGACGAGGCGATCCGCCTGGTGTCCGAGGAGATAGAGAAGTGGCACGCCGCCGATACCGGCGACGTCGACACGGCGATGCTGCACGTCGCCGTCGTAACGCGTTTTTCACTGTCGGTAACGACGGACACGCTGAGGAACCTCGGCGAGCTCTACGACTCCGTACGCGGCAGAGGCGTCTACTTCCACACGCACCTCAACGAGAACAACCGACCGGGCACCGGCGAGATCGACGCCACGAAGGGTGCGTACCAGGTCGAGAGTTACCTGGACACCTACGACGGCAAGTTCCTGCCGGGCTCGCAGGTAGGTGGCAAGAGCCTGCTCGGTCGACGGTCGATCCTTGCGCACGCGGTGCACTGCGAGGACGCGGAACTGACGAGGTTGGCCGAGACGGGTACGTCCATCGCGCACTGTCCCACCTCGCAGCAGTTCCTGGGCTCGGGCACGATGCCGTGGAAGAGAACCGTCGCCGCCGGGGTCACCATCGCCATCGGGTCCGATTTCGGTGGCGGTGACGAGTGGCTACTGCCGCAGGTACTCGCCGACGCGTTCAAGGTGCACATCTCCGAACCGGGAGACGCAGGCCTGTCGTTGCATCCGGCCGAACTGTTGTTCACCGGAACGCTCGCCGGGGCACGTGCTCTCGACATGGAGGAGCGCATCGGCAACTTCGACGTGGGGAAAGAGGCGGACTTCGTCGTCGTCGATCCCGACGCGTGGCCGCAGCTGGCCGCAGCCGTCGACCACGGCGTGCGGGCCGAGGACCCCGAGCTGGCCCGCGACCAGACCCTGTTCGCCCTGCTGATGGCCATGCGAGAGCCGGCCATCGTGGGTGTGTACGTCCAAGGACGCGCTGTGCACGGCACATGACCGCTGCCCTGTTCGGTTGGTAGGTTCGGTGCGACGCGAACTGCAGCATCGGACCAGCACGCGAAGGACGGCATGAAGCGAGTGACACTGGTGATCACCGCGGTCGCCGCACTGATCGCAGGTTGCGGTGGCTCGGATACCGACGCCGCCGACACCGCGCCCGAGCCGTCGACGAGCAAGGCCGCGTACGAGCCCGGCCCGTTCTTCGGCGAATGCGGATCGATCAGCGACGCCGAGGTGCAGGCCGCGTTCGGTGCCGGACCGTTTGCCCAAGTCACCCGCAACTCCGTCGGCTGCCAGTGGGAAACCGTGGCCATCAGCGGACCGAGTGTCAGCTTCTCCTGGTATCGCGGCAGTCCGATCGGCCGCGAACGCGCCGGTTCCGAACTGATCGGCCGTCCGGCCAAGGACATCGCCGTCGACGGCAACCCCGGATTCGAAGCCGAGCAGGGCCCGTTGTGCGAGATCGGTGTGCAATTCGGCGACGACTTCTTCCATTGGTCGGTCACCTACTCCGAGCAGATTCCGGCGCGCCCGCCGTGCGACGTCGGGAACGAACTGGCGAAGCTGACCGTGGAGCGTAAGCAATGAAATCTCGAGCAAGTACTTCGAGACGGGTTTTCGCCGCCGCAGCGACCCTGCTGCTCGCAGCCGGTTGCTCTCAGTCGGTCGAGGGCACGCCGCGGCCGGCGAGCTTCGCCGGATCGGGCAACCAAGAATTCACCAAGTTGTTGACCGAGTGCGATGCCGTCTCCGACGACCAGATCGCCGATGCCACCGGAGCCGACGAGATCGCTCGCGGCTTCTTCGGAGCGATCTGCCGATGGGATCTGATCGGTTCCGCGGGCATCGTGAAGGTGACGTTCAACTGGTTCGAGTCCGGCACCCTGGCCGCCGAGCGGGCGGCCGACGAGAAGATGACGTACACCGTCAGCGACACAACAGTCCAGGGTCGCAAGGCAATACAAGCTCAACGCCCGAACGACCCGGACTCGTGCGGAGTGTCGGCCGGAGCGGACCAGGCGGGCATCTTCGGGTGGTGGGTGCAGTACCGTCCGGGCGTCGCACACCCCGATCCCTGCCAGGCCGCAGCGAAGCTGGCAGACCTCACACTCAACCTGAGCAGATAGGTTGCGTATCAGAGCGAAGGGTGTTTTGACCCGAGGCCGCGCCGCCGGGTATCGTTATGGGTCGTGTCCGGCCTGGCCGGACCGTTTGTGTGCCTATGCGAGGTACAGCCGTGCGCACGTTCGTCTCGAGAGCGCGCAACCGGCTGGACGTGTGGGGGTATGCGACACACCCGACCGCGGGGTGCAAGAGACCCGCGGAGACGTCATGGGTGAGGAGCAGTGTTCTCTTGCTCCAACTGCTAGATCCCTGTTTATCGACACGAAGAAAGCCGGTTTATGCCAACGATCAACCAGCTGGTCCGTAAGGGTCGCACCGACAAGGTCGCGAAACTGAAGACCGCTGCCCTCAAGGGCAGTCCCCAGCGCCGTGGTGTGTGCACTCGCGTGTACACCACCACCCCCAAGAAGCCGAACTCCGCTCTCCGTAAGGTCGCGCGCGTTCGCCTGACCACCTCGGTAGAGGTCACCGCGTACATCCCCGGTGAGGGCCACAACCTGCAGGAGCACTCGATGGTGCTCGTTCGCGGCGGTCGTGTGAAGGACCTCCCGGGTGTGCGTTACAAGATCATCCGCGGCTCGCTCGACACCCAGGGTGTCAAGAACCGCAAGCAGGCTCGCAGCCGCTACGGAGCCAAGAAGGAGAAGAGCTGATATGCCACGCAAGGGCCCAGCACCCAAGCGGCCGCTGATCAACGACCCGGTCTACGGATCGCCGTTGGTCACGCAGCTCGTCAACAAGATCCTTCTCGACGGCAAGAAGTCGACCGCAGAGCGCATCGTCTACCAGGCGCTCGAGCAGGCTCGCGAGAAGACCGGCACCGACCCCGTCGTCACGCTCAAGCGTGCACTCGACAACGTCAAGCCGGCCCTCGAGGTTCGCAGCCGACGCGTCGGCGGTGCCACCTACCAGGTGCCCGTCGAGGTTCGTCCCGGCCGCTCCACCACGCTGGCACTGCGCTGGCTGGTCACGTTCTCGCGCGCTCGTCGTGAGAAGACCATGGTCGAGCGTCTGGCGAACGAGTTGCTCGACGCCAGCAACGGCCTCGGTGCCGCTGTGAAGCGCCGCGAAGACACTCACAAGATGGCCGAAGCCAACAAGGCGTTCGCCCACTACCGCTGGTGATCTCCTCGCTCGGGCGGTATTCGGAACTATCCGATACCGCCGGAGCGTTGATCAGCTCAGGCAATACCTCTTCCAACACCAAGGCGGGTTAACTCGTGGCACAGGACGTGCTGACCGACCTCAACAAGGTCCGCAACATCGGCATCATGGCCCACATCGATGCCGGCAAGACCACCACTACCGAACGCATCCTCTTCTACACCGGTATCTCCTACAAGATCGGTGAAGTTCACGATGGCGCAGCCACCATGGACTGGATGGAGCAGGAGCAGGAGCGTGGCATCACGATCACCTCTGCTGCCACGACGTGCTTCTGGAACGACAACCAGATCAACATCATCGACACCCCCGGTCACGTCGACTTCACCGTCGAGGTGGAGCGTTCGCTCCGCGTCCTCGACGGCGCTGTCGCAGTGTTCGACGGCAAAGAAGGTGTCGAGCCGCAGTCCGAGCAGGTGTGGCGTCAGGCCGACAAGTACGACGTGCCGCGTATCTGCTTCGTCAACAAAATGGACAAGCTCGGCGCGGACTTCTACTACACCGTGCAGACCATCATCGATCGTCTCGGTGCCAAGCCGCTGGTCATCCAGCTGCCCATCGGTGCAGAGAACGAGTTCGAGGGCGTCATCGACCTCGTGCAGATGAAGGCTCTCGTGTGGAGTGGCGAGACCAAGCTCGGCGAGAAGTACGAGATCCAGGAGATCCCGGAAAACCTCAAGGAGCGCGCAGACGAGTACCGCACGCAGCTGCTCGAGACCGTGGCCGAGTCCGACGAAGCGCTTCTGGAGAAGCACTTCGGCGGCGAAGAGCTCACGATCGACGAGATCAAGGGCGCCATCCGCAAGATGACGGTCAACAGCGAGCTGTACCCGATCCTGTGTGGATCCGCGTTCAAGAACAAGGGCGTTCAGCCCATGCTCGACGCGGTCATCGACTACCTCCCGTCTCCCCTCGACGTTGCCGAGACCATCGGACACGCCGTCGGCGACGAGGAGAAGGAGATCACTCGCAAGCCGTCCGCAGACGAGCCGTTCGCGGCTCTCGCGTTCAAGATCGCGACGCACCCCTTCTTCGGCAAGCTGACCTACGTCCGGGTGTACTCGGGCAAGGTCGACTCCGGCGCTCAGGTCATCAACTCGACCAAGGGCAAGAAGGAGCGTCTGGGCAAGCTGTTCCAGATGCACTCCAACAAGGAGAACGCGATCGCGACCGCGTCTGCCGGTCACATCTACGCCGTCATCGGCCTCAAGGACACCACGACGGGTGACACGCTCTGCGATCCGCAGAACCAGATCATCCTCGAGTCCATGAGCTTCCCGGACCCGGTCATCCAGGTCTCGATCGAGCCCAAGACCAAGTCCGACCAGGAGAAGCTGGGAACAGCCATCCAGAAGCTCGCCGAAGAGGACCCCACGTTCTCGGTGAAGCTGGACGAGGACACCGGCCAGACCGTCATCGGCGGCATGGGCGAGCTCCACCTCGACATCCTCGTCGACCGTATGCGTCGCGAGTTCAAGGTCGAGGCCAACGTCGGCAAGCCGCAGGTTGCGTACCGCGAGACCATCCGCAAGACGGTCGAGAAGCACGACTACACGCACAAGAAGCAGACCGGTGGCTCCGGCCAGTTCGCGAAGGTCATCATCAAGCTCGAGCCTTTCGAGGGCGAAGACGGCGCGACGTACGAGTTCGAGAACAAGGTCAGCGGTGGTCGTGTGCCCAGGGAGTACATCCCCTCGGTCGACGCCGGTGCACAGGACGCCATGCAGTACGGTGTTCTCGCCGGATACCCCCTGGTCAACGTCAAGGTCACACTGCTCGACGGTGCGTACCACGACGTCGACTCGTCGGAAATGGCCTTCAAGGTCGCCGGCTCACAAGCGTTCAAGGAAGCCGCCCGCAAGGCCAGCCCCGTCATCCTCGAACCCGTCATGGCCGTCGAGGTCATCACGCCCGAGGATTACATGGGTGAGGTCATCGGCGACCTGAACTCCCGCCGTGGTCAGATCCAGGCCATGGAGGAACGCAGCGGTGCCCGTATCGTCAAGGCACTGGTTCCGCTGTCGGAGATGTTCGGCTACATCGGAGACCTTCGGTCGAAGACGCAGGGCCGCGCTAACTACTCCATGGTCTTCGATTCGTACGCAGAAGTTCCCGCGAACGTAGCGAAGGAAATCATCGCGAAGGTCAACGGAGAGTAATTCTCTTCGTTTGCTGGACCACGCTCGACCTGTAATAAGTAACAACACATACGCGTGCTTGCCCCGCAGGGGCGCGCACAGATCAGTCCAGGAGGACACACAGTGGCGAAGGCGAAGTTCGATCGGACGAAGCCGCACGTCAACATCGGCACCATCGGTCACGTTGACCACGGTAAGACGACGCTGACGGCTGCAATCACCAAGGTTCTGCACGACAAGTTCCCGGACCTGAACGAGGCCTCGGCTTTCGATCAGATCGACAAGGCTCCGGAGGAGAAGGCTCGTGGTATCACGATCAACATCTCCCACGTCGAGTACCAGACCGACAAGCGCCACTACGCGCACGTCGATGCACCGGGTCACGCCGACTACATCAAGAACATGATCACCGGCGCGGCACAGATGGACGGCGCAATCCTGGTCGTGGCAGCTACCGATGGCCCGATGCCGCAGACCCGCGAGCACGTGCTCCTGGCCCGCCAGGTCGGCGTGCCGTACATCCTGGTCGCACTGAACAAGGCCGACATGGTCGACGACGACGAGATCATCGAGCTCGTCGAGATGGAGGTCCGCGAGCTCCTCGCTTCGCAGGAGTTCGACGAGGACGCACCGGTCATCAAGGTCTCCGCACTCAAGGCACTCGAGGGTGACGAGAAGTGGGGCGAGTCGGTTCTGGAGCTCATGCAGGCCGTCGACGACTCGGTTCCGGACCCCGTCCGTGAGACCGACAAGCCGTTCCTCATGCCCGTCGAGGACGTCTTCACCATCACCGGTCGTGGCACCGTGGTCACCGGACGTATCGAGCGCGGCTCGGTCAACGTCAACGAAGAGGTCGAGATCGTCGGCATCCGCCCCGGCTCGACCAAGACCACCGTCACCGGCATCGAAATGTTCCGCAAGCTGCTCGACTCGGGCCAGGCAGGCGACAACGTCGGCCTCCTCGTTCGTGGCATCAAGCGCGAAGACGTCGAGCGTGGACAGGTCATCATCAAGCCCGGCACCACGACTCCCCACACGGAGTTCGAGGGCAACGCCTACATCCTCTCGAAGGACGAGGGCGGCCGCCACACGCCGTTCTTCAACAACTACCGCCCGCAGTTCTACTTCCGTACCACGGACGTTACGGGCGTTGTGACCCTCCCCGAGGGCACCGAGATGGTCATGCCCGGTGACAACACCGAGATGTCCGTCACGCTGATCCAGCCGGTCGCCATGGACGTCGGCCTGCGTTTCGCAATCCGTGAGGGCGGTCGTACCGTCGGAGCCGGTCGCGTCACGAAGATCATCAAGTGATCTAGCTTCACCCAGCTCTACGACAGCGGCACCCACCTTCTGGTGGGTGCCGCTTTTGCGTGTGCACGCGACCTCCTCAATGTGCGGCCTCCCTTGTGTGGCCCTCCCGTTGGACGGCCCTCCCGTTGGGATCAATGTGGGTTTCAGTCGCTCAGACTGCAACAAAGTCGCATTGATCCGGCGGGTAGAGGGGAGTACACGACCGAAAAATGGGACGCATCGGACGCGGCTGTCCCGTAACGTCGCTGCGGTGCTACTGACCGTGACTGCAAATGCCACAACCGATTTCCCGGACGCCTCCGATATCGGGTATTTGTTGCACAAGCACCCCGATCGCGTGCAGAGCTGGAACCTGCCGATGGGTGCCACCACGGTGCTGTATCCCGAGGTCTCGGCTGAGTGCACCACCGTCGCCGTTCTCGCCGATGCCGACGCCGCCTCCGCATTGGCGGTAGCGCTGTCGCGGCTGTTCAAGCAGACGCTGGCAGGCGTCTGTACCACAAGACCCGAATTGGTCTCTGCGGCAATCGATCTGAGCGTCACGATGCCGGCCGCGCCGTCGCGCGGTTCGCCAGATCTTGCGCCTCGGCTGTTCGGACCCCTCGGATGGAATGTCGAGGCCACCCCGATCCCACTGGATTCGACGCAGCCGAACTGGGGCGACTCCGAATACGTGGATCTGGTACTCACCGGCACCTTTCCTCTGTCGGCTGCGCTGCGGCACCTGTACGTACTGCTGCCAGTGCTCGACGACACCAAGCACTATTGGGTCGGTGAGGACGAGGCGGACAAACTCGTTCGGGCAGCGGGGGATTGGCTCGGCGAGCATCCGGAGTCGTCGTTGATCGCCTCCCGATATCTTGCGCACCGGCGTGAGCTCGTCGAGTCCGCACTCGATCGTCTGGTCCCCGATGCGCCGGAAGAGGTTGTCAGCCCACGGGATCCGACGTTGGCCGAGCAGCGACTACATGCGGTACTGGCCGCACTCGGTGATGCCGGTGTGAAGTCGGTCGTCGACATGGGGTGCGGCGAGGGTCGCCTGTTGCGTGAGTTGCTTGCGCACAACACAATCGAGCGGATACTCGGTGCCGACGTGAGTGATCGTGCGCTGGCGAAGGCGCAGCGCAGGCTCCGGCTCGACGAGATGTCGGATCGGCAGCGTGGACGCATCGAACTGGTCCAGTCGTCGGCGACCTATCGCGACGTGCGGTTGCAGGGATTCGACGCGATGGTGCTCATGGAGGTCATCGAGCACATCGACCTCGAACGCCTTCCGGCGTTGGTGCGCTCGGTCTTTCGGGAGGCCGGTCCGAGGACGGTGCTCGTCACCACGCCCAACTCGGAATACAACGTGCTGTACCCGGGCCTCGACGCCGGGGCCTTTCGGCACGTCGATCACCGATTCGAGTTCACCCGTGCCCAATTCGAGCAGTGGGCGACGTCGGTGGCGGACGCACACGCCTACACGGTTCGCTTCGACCGCATCGGACCCGTCGACGACGTGCTCGGCAGCCCTACCCAGATCGCGTTATTCACCAGAGAGGAGCAGTCCCAGTGAGTACCTACGAGATTCCGGACCTGTCCCTCGTCGTCCTCGTCGGCATCAGTGGATCGGGGAAGTCCTCCTTCGCTGCAGACCGGTTCGGCCCGTACGAAACCGTGTCGAGTGATGCCTGTCGAGGGATGGTCAGCAACGACCCCAACCTGCAGAGCGCCACGAAGGACGCGTTCGCGCTCCTGGAATTTCTCGTCGCAACCAGGCTGCGGGCCGGTCTGCTCACCGTCGTCGACGCCACCAACGTGCAACCGGCGGCTCGCAAGGCCCTGATCGCCTTGGCTCGTGAGCACGATGTCCTGCCGGTTGCCGTGGTGCTCGACGTGCCGGAACCGGTCTGCGCACAGCGCAACGCGGACCGCAGCGACAGGACGTTCGGCCGAGACGTGCTGCGCCGCCAGCAGTCCCAGTTGCAGCGCTCGATGCGAGGGCTGCCCAAAGAAGGCTTTCGCTCGGTCCATGTCCTCGACGGCGTCGACGCGGTGGCGTCGGCGACGTTCGTTCGTACCCCGCTGCGGAGCGACCGACGGGAGCTTTCCGGGCCGTTCGATGTGATCGGCGACATTCACGGATGTCTGTCCGAGCTCGAAAGCCTGCTCACGACTTTGGGCTACACGCTCAAGCGCGACGCAGACGGTAAGGCAGTCGGTGCAACGCCGCCGGAGGGTCGAAGTGCGGTGTTCGTCGGAGACTACGTCGACCGTGGGCCGGATTCGGTCGGCGTGCTGCGGCTCGTGATGGGGATGGTGGCAAACGGCGCAGCACTGGCAGTTCCGGGCAATCACGAGAACAAGCTCGTCAAGGCGCTGCGCGGTCGGAAGGTCACTGCCTCACACGGTTTGGCCGAGACACTCGAGCAGCTCGACGGCGAGACCGAGGAGTTCCGCCGCGACGTGCTCGAATTCTGTGATGGCCTCGTCGCACACCTGGTGCTCGACGGCGGAAAACTCGTCGTTGCGCACGCGGGGTTGATCGAGAAGTACCACAACCGGGCGTCGGGCCGAGTACGTAGCTTTGCCCTGTACGGCGACACCACCGGCGAGACCGACGAATTCGGGTTGCCGGTGCGGTATCCCTGGGCTCAGGACTATCGCGGGTCGGCGACTGTGCTGTACGGGCACACGCCGGTGCCGGAGGTGCAGTGGGAGAACAACACTGCGTGTCTGGACACGGGGTGTGTTTTCGGCGGCAAGTTGACGGCGCTGCGGTATCCGGAGCGGGAGGTCGTCTCGGTGCCGGCGGAGCAGGTCTGGTACGAGCCGACCCGGCCGCTGGGTGGGTTCGTTCGGGAGTCGTCCTCGCTGGATCTGTCGGACGTCATCGGACCGACCGGAGTGGAGACTGCGCTGCGTGGGCGTGTGTCGATTCGTCCGGAGAATGCCGCGGGCGCATTGGAAGTGATGAGCCGGTTCGCCTTGGCTCCGCAGTGGCTGCACTACCTTCCGCCGACCGTGGCACCGAGTCGTACCTCGGAACGAGAGGGCTATCTCGAGTACCCGACGGAGGCATTCGACGCGTATCGGGCGCTCGGTGCGTCGACGGTGATCTGCGAGGAGAAGCACATGGGCTCGCGGGTGGTCGTCGTGGTGTGCCGCGATGCTGACACCGCTCGGGCGAAGTTCGACGCTCCCGACGGGGTCCTCGGCACCGCGTACACGCGGACCGGTCGGCCGGTGTTCGACGAGACCGTGACCGGGGTGCTGATCGCTGGGGTGGCCAACGCTCTGGAGGGGGCCGGCGTGTGGGACGAATTGTCCTCGCACTGGCTGGTTCTCGACTGCGAACTGATGCCCTGGTCTGCCAAGGCGGAGGGCCTGATCAAGTCCGAGTATGCGGTGCCTGCTGCCGTGTCCCGGGCGAATCTCGAGGCCGAGGAGTCCGTGCTCGCTCGGGCGGCCTCGCGCGGCCTGGCCGTGTCCGAACTGCAGGAACGGAACGTGAGTCGGCAGCGCAACCTCGCCGAGTTCACTGCTGCGTATCGGCGGTACAGCTGGCCGACGGATGGACTGGCAGGCGTCAGCCTCGCCCCGTTCCAGCTGTTGGCCTCCGGCGCCGGCACGTATGCGGACCGCCCGCACGAATGGCACCTTGCACTGGCCGATCGACTGGTGGCCATTGCGCCGAAGCTGTTCACGACGACGCGTCGAATCGAGGTCGATCTGTCATCGTCGGATTCGGTTGCGGCAGGGGAGAGATGGTGGGAGGAGCTGACGGCACAGGGCGGTGAGGGCATGGTCGTCAAACCGGCGGCCAACATGCCGCGCGGAAAGATGCAGCCCGGCATGAAGGTTCGGGGCCGGGAGTACCTGCGACTGATCTACGGTGCGGATTACACCGACCCGAATCGACTCACTGCACTGCGTAACCGAAACGTGGGACACAAGCAGTCGATGGCTCTGCGCGAATACGCGTTGGGAATGGAGGCACTGGACAGATCGATTCGCGGTGAGCCGCTCTTTTCCATCCACCAGGCCGTGTTCGCGGTACTGGCACTGGAATCGGAGCCGGTGGACCCGCGCCTGTAGGTGCCTGCGGCAGTGGTGTGGATATGCGCCATCTGGGGCACATATCCACACCACTGCGGCGAAGCCGCACTCAGGCCCGCGGCGACGAAAACGGAGTGATTCCGGCACCGATGGGTGCGGCAATTGCCGCGGTCACCGCTATCGATGCCCAGAAGGTGGTCGAGTCCAGCATCACGCCTCCGGCAAGTCCGCAGACCGCGACGACGATGCCGCATCCGATCAGCAATGCTGATCCGACAGCGGCGTGGAGCAGGCCGGTTCTATCGGGGGTGCGACGGGCGTTGAGCCAGATCATCGTCCCGGTCGTCGCGAACACCAGAGGGACGTAGAAGTAGAGGGAACTGTCACCGAGTTTCGAGGCGAACGCGGCAATCACCAGTACTGCTCCGAATGCCACCGGGACAGAGAGGGGCATTCCGCCGGACCATCGCTCGAATCTGCTACGCGTCGATGCCGTCATGGATCCACCGTAACGTGACGTCAGGTCCGTTTGTCGATGTGCAGTTGGACGCGTGTCGCCACATCTGCACCGCCCAGAGACCGTGCCACGAACGCGGCGCGGGACTCGGCTTCGGCGGTGAAGCCGACAACGTCGAAATCGGCTGCAGCATAAACCGATACGGTGATGGTGGGCATACCTCGGTCGTCGATGGCAGTTCCCCTGGCCCGTCTGGCACCAGGGAACTGCGCCAACTCCGCGGCCACGCCCGACGCGATCGCACTCAGGTCCACATGCGCCGAGAAGTGTGGCTTCTCGATGACGCCCGCCGTTCCGGTCGTGCGTGGTGAGAAGTTGCCGATCAACAACACCAGCGCCGCGACGACGGCCACCGCGACGACGATTGCCAGAGTCGGGACCCACCAACCCTGCTGCGGCAGTTCGGCAATACGAGCACGCTCGAAGCGAGAGAGCGTCTCCCGTGCCCACGGAACGTCGTAGTGCCACGCAAGTGCGAAGCCTCCACCGGCGAGGAGAGTGGCTCCCGCGATCACGGCAACGAGTCGATCCACTCCGGCGACAAAGGTTTTCACTACGACACCCGTGTCGGTTGCGACACCGAGTGCTGCACCGTCAGACGCCGCCCACCCGCGGCGACGGACAGTAACGGACCGAGGGCAGCGCGCACGGCAGCGTCGGCACTGTCCGGAGAAACAGCTCGATCTCGCTCCACCCGGACCTCGATCTTCCTGCGTGTGACGACGGTATGCGCGTCCACGACTCCGCGGGTGGACTGCGCTGCAGCACTGCACAATCGAGCGATGTCGGTCGGCGTGGCCCAGACGGTAGGTGTCGGGCCGCCCAATCCCGAATGAGTTCTCGTCCGCGGTTTGACGCCCGCGAAGACGAAGAGTGCACCGACGACTAGCGATCCGATGGCGGGCGCGATCATCCACCCCTGCCAGTGCAGTTGCGAAACCCAGTGCACGGCATCGGCGATCCATGGACTGCCGTCCAGGTGTCCCTGAGCGATGAAGAATTCGCGACCGGCCACGAACGCCACGGCGAGGAGGGCGAACCCGAACACCAGCGCCACCGGCATCGCCGCGGGACCGGCCGTGGGTGGTCGAGGTGAAACCACCGCAGCAGCAACATCATCAGCAGAACCGCGCGCCGAACGGTCCAGCGCGGTATCCGACACCAGCACGTTCACCCGATGCACGTGCACGCCGGTCATCGTCGCCAGTGCGGCCTCGACGGAGCGGTGAACCGACTCGGTCACGTCGGTGATCTGCGAGGGCCAGCGCACTCCGATGTAGAGGTTGACCGAGACGGTGTCCTCTCCGAGGGTGACATCGGCTCGGGGAAGTTCGCGGCCGGTCAAGCGCGACATGCCGCCGGTGGTGCGGGTGACCCGAGGGTCCTTCGATGCCGCCGCGATGGCCGTTCTCGACAGCGCACGGTGTTTGATCTCCAGACTTCCGCGCGACTCGTCGTGGGCACTGTGGTGTTGCACTCCACAACTGTAGTGACGCGGTGCACCTCGGCCGGATCGGCGGCGCAATTCTTCCTGGCATACTGCGGTTGTGTCGGAAATCGTTCGGGTGACCACGTCGGATATTGCCTCGGCCGAGGCGTTGCTGGGGCCGGTCATGCGCCGGACGCCGGTGGTCGCGTCACGGATTCTGTCCGACCTGACCGGTCACGAGGTGCGCCTCAAATGCGAGAACCTGCAGCGCACCGGATCGTTCAAGCCGCGCGGGGCGTACAACCGGATCGCCAGGCTCGACGCCGACCAGCGCGCCCGAGGCGTGGTGGCGGCCAGCGCAGGCAACCACGCTCAAGGTGTCGCGTGGGCCGCGTCGCAGGTGGGGATCACCTCGACGGTGTTCATGCCGGTCGGAGTGTCGCTGCCCAAACTCGTCGCCACCAAGGCGTACGGCGCGACGGTTCATCTGGTGGGCAATACCGTCGACGAGGCTCTGACGTCGGCACGGGAGTTCGCCGACCGTACCGGTGCCACGCTCATCCACCCGTTCGACCATCTCGATATCGTGGCCGGGCAGGCGACGCTCGGAACCGAACTGCTGCAGCAGATGCCGGACGTCGGCACCATCGTGATCCCCACCGGCGGCGGGGGACTGTTGGCGGGGGTCGCCGCAGCGGTGAAGCTGACGAAACCGGACGTCAGGGTTATAGGCGTGCAGGCCGAGGGCGCGGCCGCGTGGCCGGCGTCGTTGAAGGCGGGCCACCCGATCGCGCTGACGTCGATGTCGACGATGGCCGACGGCATCGCTGTCGGTCTCCCCGGGTCGGTGCCGTTCGATCATGTGCAGGGCTGGGTCGACGACGTCGTCACCGTCAGTGAGGACGCGCTGTCCCGCGCCTTGGTGCTGTGCATCGAGCGAGCGAAGCTCATCGTCGAACCGGCCGGTGCCGCTGCGGTGGCAGCACTGATGACGCACTCGGCCGAGGAATTGGGGCTGACGGGGTCGGTGTGCGCGGTGCTGTCGGGCGGAAACATCGATCCGCTGCTGCTCACTCATGTCATCACCCACGGGCTTCGGGCCGGTGGACGTTATCTGGCGGTGCGGGTGACGATTTCGGACAAGCCCGGCGGACTCACCGGCGTCCTGGGCGTCGTGCGCGACGCCGGTGCGAGTGTCGTCGACGTCGTGCATTCCCGCACCGGGGGACGTCTGGGTCTCGAGGAAGTCGACGTCATGTTGACCGTCGAGACACGCGGACCCGATCACCGCGGCACGGTTCTCGACGCCCTGGGCGCAGCGGGATATGCGGTGCAGGTCGAGAACTGACGGCCGGGTTCACACAGGTCGCACTGGTACCTTGATCAGCGACCTGGACCAGGACATCGGTGGGAGAAGTTTGCATGGCACGGCTCGTCGCGATCGTTTCCGCACTGGTGGGAATCCTGCTGACGATCTCGATACCGCTGTTGCCGATCGAACAACAACAGTCGTCGTTGACCTGGCCTCAGAGCGACACCGTCGGCAATGTCGAGGCTCCGCTCGTCGGCTACACCCCGATCAGCGTCGACGCGACCGTTCCCTGTGCAGCCGCGGCTGATCTCTCCGACGGCGGCCTGTTGCTGTCCACCTCGCCCAAGGGATCGCCCGACGCCTATCGCTACGGTCTCGTCGCCGAGGTGACCGGCGGCGAGACGTCGCAACTGAAAGTGACGCTGCGCGATTCGGTCCTGCTCGAGAAGCCGGTCTCGGAACTGAGCCCATCGACTGCGGGCGACTGCTCGCTGACGATCACCTCGAACGGCACCGCGACAACGGTCGGACTGACCGGCGACGACACCGTCTCCCGCGAGGGCGACGTGCGGCCCCAGCTGGTCGGAGTGTTCAGCGATCTGCAGGGCAACGTTCCCGGTCTGCAGCTGCAGGCCGAGCTGGACAGTAGGTTCTCGTCCACGCCGAGTGCGCTCAAGTGGTTCGCGATGATCGTCGGAGTGCTCGCCACAGGAATCTCGCTGGTGGCCCTGCACCGCCTCGACCTGTCCGATGGCCGCCGCGCCCGCCGGTTCCTGCCGCGTCGCTGGTGGAGCTTCGGGCCGGCCGACGCGGTGGTGATCGGGACGCTGCTGGTGTGGCACGTCATCGGCGCGAACACCTCCGACGACGGCTATCAACTGGGCATGGCACGCACGGCCGATCACGCCGGGTACATGGCCAACTACTTCCGTTACTTCGGGGTGCCCGAAACACCGTTCGGCACACCGTTGTACGACATGTTCACCCTCCTCTCGCACGTGTCGACGGCCAGTGTGTGGATGCGGATCCCGACGTTGATCTGCGGCGTCGTCGTCTGGCTCGTCCTCAGTCGTGAGGTGATCCCGCGGTTCGGTGCCGCTGCCCGCGCGTCGAAAACTGCGCTGTGGACCGGCGGGCTGGTAATGCTGGCGTTCTGGTTGCCGTACAACAACGGTCTGCGCCCGGAGCCGTTCGTTGCTCTGGGCGTGTTGCTGACGTGGTGTTCGGTGGAGCGGTCCATCGCGACACGGCGACTGCTGCCTGCGGCAGCGGCGATTCTGATCGCTGCGTTGACGGTCACGTGCGCACCGTCGGGCTTCATCTGTTTCGCGCCACTGATTGCCGGTGCCCGGCCGGTGATTCAGATCGTCGTCGCCCGCGCTCGCGAGTTCGGCAGCACTACACTCGGCGCGGCAACACTGCTCGCCCCGCTGGTCGCGTCGGGCACGGTGGTACTCGTCTTCGCGTTCGGGAATCAGACCGTGGCCGGGATGCTCGAGATGCAGCGGGTGCACACTGCGGCCGGGCCGAGCCAGGCATGGTTCGAGGAGTACCTGCGCTACCAGTGGCTGATGAACATGGACATCGACGGCTCGCTGGCGCGCCGCTTCGGGGTGTTCGTCATGGTCGTCTCGCTGATCGCGGTGGTGATCGCGATGCTGCGTAAGGGCGGCAAGATTCCCGGCACCGCCACCGGACCCGCTCGACGCATCGTGGGCATCACCGTCGGGGCCATGGCGTTGATGATGATCACCCCCACCAAATGGACGCATCACTTCGGTGTGTTCGCCGGGCTCGCGGCCTCGGTTGCGGTGCTCGCGGCCGTGGCAACCGGCGCAGCGGTGCTCCGTTCGCGGCGCAACCGGTTGCTGTTCGCAGCGGCCGTGTCGTTCCTGACGGCGGTCGCCTTCACCGGAACCAACGGCTACTGGTACGTCTCGGCGTGGGGAGTTCCGTTCTGGGACAAGCCGATTCTCGTGGCCGGCCTCGGCATCTCGACGATGTTCCTCGGCCTGACGGTACTGCTGTTGCTCGCCGCCGTGTGGTTCCATCTGCGTGCGCCGTACGTCCGCGCCGACAAGCCGATGGCGCGATGGTGGTCGGTGCCGCCGATCGCCGTGGCCGCAGGTCTGATGGTGCTGCTGGCCGTGGCATCGATGGCCAAGGGCGCGGTGGCTCAGTGGCCGTCGTACTCGGTCGCGAAATCGAACCTGTCGGCGCTGGCCGGCAACACGTGTGGACTTGCGAACGACGTGCTGCTCGAGACGAACCCCAATCCCGATGTGCTGCAACCGGTCAGCGGCGACGCCTTCGCTGCTCTCGGGGCCGAGAACGACGGTTTCACCCCGGACGGGGTTGCGCGGGACCTCACCGCAGACAAGGAATCCTCGGCGTCGGGCACCTCGAACACCGTCGACACCGAGGATCAGCAACAGCCGACGTCGACAACCGGAGCCGGAACCGGGGGCAGTGCACTGCCGTACGGCCTCGACCCTGCAACCGTGCCGGTACTGGGATCGTTCGGATCGGACACTCCCGCCACCCTGACCACCGGCTGGTACGCGCTGCCCGCCGATCCCGGTCAGCTCGTCTCCATTGCCGCGGCCGGACGCATCCGCTCGGTGAACTCCGACGGCATCGTCACCTACGGCCAGAACCTCGAACTCGAGTACGGAGTGGACGGCCGGGCGCAGGGGCGGGTGACGCCCATCGACATCGGCCCGACGCCGTCGTGGCGCAACCTGCGGGTGCCGATGGACCTGATTCCCGCCGGCAGCAACATGATTCGTTTGGTATTGAGTGACACCGACCGCGACCCGGACCAGTGGCTCGCGGTCACCCCGCCGCGGGTGCCGCGTACCCAGACGTTGAACGAGGTGGTCGGGCGCGAGAATCCGGTGCTGTTGGACTGGGAGGTGGGCTTCAACTTTCCGTGTCAGCATCCGTTCGATCACCGACTCGGGGTTGCCGAAGTTCCGCAGTACCGGGTGTTGCCGGACCGCAGCGGTGCCGTCATCACCAACGCATGGCAGGACCATTTCGGCGGCGGCCCGCTCGGATGGATTGATGTCGTTGCCTCGGCCCGCACCATCCCGTCGTACCTGGACGGGGACTGGGATCGCGACTGGGGATCGATCGAGCAGTACACACCGTACGACCGATCGGCTGAGCCGGCGAAGATCACAGCCACCGAGATCCAGCGTTCCGGCCTGTGGACGCCCGGTCCCATCAAAACCGGTTAATCTCTACGCGTTCGGAAGTCCTTATACCGACAGTGGAAGAAACGGGGAGAGGGCCATGGCGAACGCTATAGAAGTAGAGAACCTGGTACTTCGGTACGGGAAGAACGTCGCGCTCGACGGGATCGATTTCACGGTGCCCGAGGGCACGGTGCTCGGTGTGCTCGGCCCCAACGGTGCGGGCAAGACGACGGCGGTGCGGATCCTGGCCACTCTGCTGCAGGCAACGTCCGGTTCGGCGCGGGTGTTCGGGCTCGATGTGGCGAAGCAAGCCAACGAGGTTCGGGGGACGATCGGCCTGACGGGCCAGTTCGCGGCTGTGGACGAGTATCTGACCGGGTACGAAAATCTGGAGATGGTCGGCAGACTGTTCGGGCTGCGCAAGGCCGAAGCGAGGAAACGCGCCGACGAGCTGCTGAGCAGATTCGACCTCGAGTATGCACGCGACCGTACCGCCAAGCAGTACTCCGGAGGTATGCGTCGCCGACTCGACATCGCGGCCAGTCTGATCGGCAGGCCACGGGTGGTGTTCCTCGACGAACCCACCACCGGTCTCGACCCACGCAGCCGAATCACGATGTGGGAGTTCATCGCAGATCTCGTCCGTGACGGAACGACGATCCTGTTGACGACGCAGTACCTCGAGGAGGCGGACCGGCTCGCCGATTCGATCATCGTGCTCAACAAGGGCAAGATCATCGCGCGCGGCACCGCCGACGAGCTGAAGGCCCAAACGGGCGGCGAGCGAATCGAATTCGTACTCACGGACCGATCTCAGGCCGATCGCGCCAAGGAGATCCTGACCCCGATCGGCGTCGAGCCGCCCACCCTGGACGAACAGGTGGGACGGATCGTCATGCCGGTCAACGGTGGATCGAAGGATCTGTCCACGGCGTTGAGCCGTCTGGAAGCTGCAGGGATCGGGGTGGTCGACGTCGGTCTGCGACGGCCGAACCTCGACGATGTGTTCCTGTCTCTGACCGGTCAGACCACCGGCGAGCCCGAGGCTGCGGAGGAAGAGAAATGAGCAACGTTCTCCTGGATTCGGCGATCATCACCAAGCGAAACCTGATCAAGCTCAAGCGAGTTCCCGATCTGCTGTTCTTCGCAACGCTGTCACCGATCATGTTCGTGCTGTTGTTCGCCTATGTCTTCGGCAGTGCCATCGACGTACCCGGTATCGACTACAAGAGCTTCCTGATGGGCGGCATCTTCGTTCAGACGATGATCTTCGGTGCGTCCATCACCGGATCCTCACTGGCCGAGGATCTGCAGAAGGGCGTCATGGACCGCTTCCGGTCGCTGCCGATGGCGCGATCTGCCGTCGTCATCGGGCGGACGGCCGCCGACGTCGGCAACAACGTCGTCACCATCACGATCATGTCCATCACCGGACTTATCGTGGGCTGGCGCATCACGTCGTCGTTCTTCGACGCTCTGCTCGGTTACGTGCTGTTGCTGTTGTTCGCGTACTCGATTTCGTGGGTGATGGCTCTGGTGGGACTGATCGTGCGCTCCCCGGAGATCTTCAACAACGCGTCGTTCATCGTGATCTTCCCGCTCACGTTCATCGCGAACACCTTCGTGCCGATCGACAACTTCCCGAGCGTGCTCAAGACCATCGCGGAATGGAACCCCATCTCGTCGGTGACCCTGGCCGTGCGTGAGCAGTTCGGCAACACCAATCCGATGGCCCCACCGCCCGAGGTGTGGCCGCTGCAGAACCCGGTCCTGTACACGTTGATCTGGGTCGTGGTGATGCTCGTGGTGTTCGTGCCGCTGTCGGTCCGCAAGTACCAGAAGACGATGACTGCCTGAGATCGTCCGAAACGACAACACCCCCGGCCGCTGAGCGACCGGGGGTGTTGTTCGAGAAAAGACTCGAATCAGGTGTGGTACGGCTCTGCGCTGACCAGCGTGACCTTCATGGTCTTGCCGTTGGGCAGGGTGTACTCGCGGGTGTCGCCGACCTTCGCGTCGATGAGCGATCCACCCAGCGGGGACGCGGGGGAGTACACCTCGAGCTTGCTGTCGCGGGCACCCTCTTCGCGGGTGGCGATCAGGAAGGTCTCGGTGTCGGACTCGTCGCCGTCGTAGTAGACCTTGACGACGGATCCGGGCAGAGCCACGCCCGACTGGGTGGGCGCCTCGCCGACCTTCGCGTTGTTGAGCAGTTCCTGCAGCTGACGAATGCGTGCTTCCTGCTGGCCCTGCTCCTCGCGCGCAGCGTGGTAGCCGCCGTTCTCCTTCAGATCGCCCTCTTCGCGACGCTCGTTGATCTCGGCGGCGATGACGGGGCGATTGGAAATGAGCTGGTCGAGTTCGCTCTTGAGCCTGTCGTGTGATTCCTGGGTAAGCCAGGTCACCTGGGTCTCGGTCATCTCGATCACTCCCTCGTAGTCGGAATCTCGAGTTCGATTCCGGTTTCTAGGCGGTAGGGCACGCAACGAAGAGGGGACTCCAATGGATGGATCCCCTTGGTCGGCCCGCATCCTGGAGCCGTCGACATCGTTGACGCAGGTAACCCTGCCCGCAATGCAGCAATACACGGCACCTGTGCGGCAGCCGTGTACGACCCGAGCTTACCACGAACAGGCTCTTCGCCTATCGGGCTCGTAAATACTCGGGAACATCGAGGCTGCAGCCGTACACGTCTCCGACGGCGGGTGGGGAGGACGTCGTCACGTCGGTGGTGAGCTCCACCGTGGTCGAGGAGGACTCCGGTGGGATGTACACCTCGCGCCGTCCCGTCTCGGAACCGTCGCGAGAACGAGCGCGGACGATGCACACCGCCGGCTGCTCCGGGTTCTCTCGGGTGACGCTGAATCGGATCGACATCGTGCTCTCGTCGACGATGTCGAACGAAAGCTGGCTGCCTTCGACGGGCTTGACCGAGAATTTCGTGTACGCGTAGTAGGCCACGCCGAGCCCGACCAGCAGGACCAGTGCCACCAGTGCGATCTTCGTCGCACGTTTCGGAGCTCGCCGAATGCCGCTCGGACCGGAACCCGACGGGTATCTACCTGCGGGAAGTGCGTTGGTCATGTCAGCTCTCGGAGTGAAATCGGGGGTGCCGCTGGGGGCATGTCGGCGTCAGGTGGAACTATAGGGCAGGCAAGAACAAGGCGAATCCGAGGTGAGGAAGAACGTGTCCGGACTGCGGCTCATGGCAGTGCATGCCCATCCCGACGACGAGTCCAGCAAAGGTGCTGCGACCACGGCCCGCTATGCGGCCGAAGGGCACGACGTTCTGGTCGTCACGCTCACCGGCGGCGAGCGAGGGGACATCCTCAATCCGGCGATGGACATTCCGGGCGTCCACCAACGGATCAGGGAGGTTCGACGCGAGGAGATGGCCGAGGCCGCGCGCATCCTCGGGGTACAGCAGACGTGGCTCGGATTCGAGGACTCGGGACTCCCCGAGGGCGATCCGCTGCCGCCGCTGCCCGAGGGCTGCTTCGCGCTGGTGCCTTTGGAGGTGTCCACCGAGGCGTTGGTGAAGGTGGTTCGAGACTTCAAGCCCCACGTCATCACCACCTACGACGAACGCGGTGGCTATCCGCATCCCGATCACATCCGCTGCCACGAGGTCTCGATGGCCGCGTGGGAGGCCGCGGGCGATCCCGAGCGTTTCCCCGATGCGGGTGAGCCGTGGACTCCGCTCAAGCTCTACTACTCGCACGGTTTCCTGCGTAAGCGCATGCAGCTCTTCCATGACTGGTTCATCGATCGCGGCGAGGAGAGCCCGTTCGTCGACTGGCTGAAGCGGTGGGACGGTCAGCGCGACGAGATCATGGAGCGCATCACCACGCAGGTCGACGTGGGCAACTGGTTCGAGCAGCGCGACGACGCACTGCGAGCCCATGCGACGCAGATCGATCCCAACGGAGCGTTCTTCGCGGTGCCGGTGGACGTCCAACGCAAGTTGTGGCCCACCGAGGAGTTCGAGCTCGCCCGCACCCGCGTGACCACGTCACTGCCCGAGACCGACCTGTTCGCGGGAATAGAAGAGACCGAACAATGATCGTGTCGATCCTCGCCCAGCAGCCCACGGGGCCCGAGTTCGGCAAGTCGTCGCCGATCGGTCTGGTGATCCTCGTGGCGTTGCTGGTCGGAACGGCGCTGCTGATCTGGTCCATGAACAAGAAGATCAAGCGTCTGCCCGCGACGTTCGAGAAAGAAGATCCCACGCTGGATCAGGCGCTCGACGAGGGCACCGATCGTGGGGGCATCACGCCGAGCCCACAACCGGACACCAGCCGTCCGAAACCCGCTGTTCCCGACGAACCCTGATGCTCGACGCGAACACGCTGGGCGAGTCGACCAGTCCGTATCTGCGTCAGCACGCCGACAATCCGGTCCACTGGCAGCAGTGGGGACCGCAGGCACTGCAGTCCGCGCGTGATCGCGACGTCCCGATCCTGTTGTCCATCGGGTACTCGGCGTGCCACTGGTGTCATGTGATGGCACACGAATCGTTCGAGGACGAGGCCACCGCGGCCCTGATGAACGAGCACTTCGTGTGCATCAAGGTCGATCGGGAAGAACGCCCCGACCTCGATGCGGTGTACATGAACGCCACTGTCGCGATGACCGGTCAGGGCGGTTGGCCGATGACCTGTTTCCTCACACCCGAGACCGAACCTTTCTACTGCGGGACGTACTACCCACCGGCCCCGCGCCAGGGGATGCCTTCCTTCGAACAATTACTGACCGCAATCGCCGATACCTGGTCCACCCGGCGACAGGAGGTGTTCGACGCGTCCGCGGCCATCGTCACCGAACTGCGCAAACAGAGCTCCGGAATTCCGGCCGGCGGACGATCGCTGGACGCCGATTTTCTGGCCGCGTCCGTCGCGGCGGTCTGCGCCGACGAGGACACCACCTACGGCGGCTTCGGCCGGGCACCGAAGTTTCCACCGGGTGCACTGCTCGAGGGTCTGCTCCGGCACTACGAGCGCACCGGCAACGGTGAGGTTCTCGACGTCGTTCGACGTACCGCGTCGGCAATGGCGCGTGGAGGCATGTACGACCAACTCGCCGGCGGCTTCGCACGGTATTCGGTCGACGCCGAATGGATCGTTCCGCACTTCGAGAAGATGCTCTACGACAATGCGCTGCTGCTGCGGTTCTACGCGCACGCCGCCCGGGTCGACGATGATCCGCTGGTGCGTCGGGTGGCGTCGGATACCGCACGATTCATGCTCGGTGAATTGCGCACGGCCAACGGCTGTTTCGCGTCGGCGCTCGATGCCGACACCGAAGGAGTCGAGGGTCTGACCTACGTGTGGACCCCCGAGCAGCTGGTCGACACCCTCGGTTTCGAGGACGGTGTATGGGCTGCGGGTCTGTTCGCGGTGAATTCCGCCGGCACGTTCGAGGCCGGTATGTCGGTGCTGCAACTACCCGCCGAGCCCGAGGACTACGACCGGTTCGCCCGCATCCGGAACGCGTTGTCGGCGGCTCGAGCGTCGCGGCCGCAACCCGGTCGAGACGACAAGGTGGTCACCGCGTGGAACGCACTGGCCATCACCGCGTTGGCCGAGGCCGGAACCGGCGCGAGCGAACCGACCTGGGTCGACGCCGCCGTCGAATGCGGCGAGCAACTGTTCGCCACTCACGTCGAATCGGGACGTGTCCGGCGGGCGTCCCTCGGTAGCGCAGTGGGTGAGGCCACCGGAGTGCTCGAGGACTACGCCTGCCTCGCCGTGGCCGCGGCCACGCTGTTCCAGGCCACCGGCGACGCGGTCTGGACCCGGCGGATGACGACGATCCTCGACGCTGCGATCGAGCACTTCGCCGATCCCGACGACGCCGGCAGCTGGTTCGACACGGCCGACGATGCCGAGACCCTGGTAACCCGGCCGCGGGATCCGATCGACGGTGCGACTCCGTCGGGAGCGTCGACGATGGCCGAGGCGCTGCTCACCGCGGCCGCCCTCGTCGATCACGAATCGTCCGCACGGTACGCCGAACTGGCCGCTGCCTCGCTCGCACGAGCGGCGGCCATCCTCGAACGCGCCCCGAGGTCGGGTGGTCACTGGCTGGCCGTGGCCGAGGCAGCAGTGCGCGGCCCCATTCAGATCGCCGTATCGCTCGCACCGGGCGGTGAGTTGCTCGCCGCCGCGCGGTCGCTGGCGCCAGGAGGTTCCGTGGTGGTCGGAGGCTCCGCAGACTCGTCTGCGCTGCTGACGGGCCGACCGCCCGTCGACGGGCAGGAAACGGCGTACGTGTGTCGCGGATTCGTCTGCGACCGGCCTGTGACGTCGGTCGAGGATCTGGCGGCCGCCCTGCGGAAGTGACGTCGCCGACGCGGTGTTCCGAGCGGTCCGACGCGTCGTCAGAACAGGACGAGCCACACTGCCACGAGGTGGCAAATTGCTGCCAACACCGTTGCCGCGTGGAAGAATTCGTGATGGCCGAATGTCGTGGGCCACGGATTCGGCCACTTGGTGGCGTAGAGGATCGCCCCGACGCTGTAGAAGATGCCGCCCACCAAGAGCAACACGAACGGTGCGAAGCCGACGTGCTCGATCAGGGTGGGAGCGACCGGCACGATCGCCCAGCCGAGCACGAGATACAGCGGTACCCCGACCCAGCGGGGAGCGGTGGGCCACAGCATCTTCAGAGCCACCCCGCAGATCGCTCCGATCCAGACGACGATCAACAGGGTTCGTCCCGTCGCGGCCGGCAGACCCAGTACGGCGAACGGGGTGTAGCTACCGGCGATGAACAGGAAGATCATGGAGTGGTCGGCGCGTTTCATCCAGATCTGCGACGCGGTGGTCTTCCAGTGCACGCGGTGATAGATGGCGCTGACGCCGAACACCCCGCACACGGTGATCGAATAGATACCCGTCGCGATGCCTGCGCTGACCGACACCAGGCTGAACGCCATGGTGACGAGGGTGATCGCGCACACCACCGCGACGCCGAAGGCGTACAGGTGAATCCAGCCACGCATGCGTGGTTTGACGGGTATCTCGTCCAGTCCAAACATCGTCATGAAAGATGACCTCCCGTTCCGCCGTAGTGAACCTACGCAACCGTAGGTTCGGACGCTACTGTACCGGCCGCCCGCTCGAAGACGTCGGCGTAAGGTGATCCTCCGTGGTGATGAGAGCAGCGGTGACGAAGTAGTGGTGATCATTCCGCAGAAGGTGCGCGGCGTTCTCTACAACGTGTACGAGCGGCGTTTGTTGAGTCAGCTCGAGGGTGTGCAGCACCCGCGGCACGTCGCGGTGATGTGTGACGGCAACCGGCGGTGGGCACGGGAGAACGGGTTCACCGACGTCGCGCACGGCCACCGAATGGGGGCGCTCAAGATCGCCGAGATGCTCGGCTGGTGCGACGCTGCCGGAATCGAGATGGCCACCATCTATCTGCTCTCGACCGAGAACCTCCGACGGGATGCCGACGAACTCGATTCGCTGCTCGACATCATCACCGACGTCGTCGAGGAGATCTGCGGACCCGAGATGAACTGGGGTGTCAAACTCGTCGGCACTCTCGATCTGCTGCCTGCTTCGACCTCACGCCGGCTCAAGGAGGCGGCTGCGCGCACCGAGGGCCGAACCGGAACGCACGTCAACGTCGCCGTCGGATACGGCGGTCGTCAGGAAATCGCCGACGCTGTGCAGTCGCTGGTCACCGAGAAGATCGCCGAGGGCATCACCGGGGACGAGTTGGTGGCCTCGATCAACGTCGACGGTATCGACAGTCACCTGTACACCTCGGGGCAGCCCGATCCGGATCTCGTCATCCGCACCTCGGGAGAGCAACGCCTGTCCGGTTTCCTACTGTGGCAGAGCGCATATTCGGAGATCTGGTTCACCGAGGCCTATTGGCCGGAATTTCGCCGCGTCGACTTCTTGCGCGCACTCCGCGACTTCGCCGCACGGCACCGCCGGTTCGGTATCTGACGTGCACGGTACTTCGTAGCCTGCTACGAACTTCCACTCACGACCTGGACCTACAACTTTCGCAGGCGCAGCCGGTTGATCGCATGGTCGTTGTCCTTGCGTAGCACCATCGTTGCTCGCGGACGAGTCGGAAGAATGTTCTCCACCAGGTTCGGCAGGTTGATCGAATGCCAGAGATCCTCGGCCGCGATCTGCGCGTGATCGTCGGACAGTCCTGCATAGTGATGGAAATGCGAGGACGGGTCGGTGAACGAGGTCTTGCGTAGCGCCAGGAATCGTTTGACGTACCAGCTCTCGATGTCCTCGATCCGAGCGTCGACGTAGATCGAGAAGTCGAACAGATCCGAGACCATCAGCCGAGGTCCGGTCTGGAGTACGTTGAGCCCCTCCACGATCAGGATGTCGGGCTGGCGAACCATGTGGTACTGGCCTTTGACGATGTCGTACGACACGTGCGAATAGACCGGCGCGCCCACCTCTTCGGTTCCGGACTTGACCTCGGTGACGAACCTGAGCAGCTTGCGTCGGTCGTAACTTTCGGGAAAGCCCTTGCGGTGCAGGATCCCTCGGCGCATGAGCTCGGCCGTCGGATACAGGAAACCGTCCGTGGTGACGAGGTCCACGCGGGGATGGTGATCCCACCGGGCCAGGAGTGCTTGCAGCACACGGGCAGTGGTGGATTTACCGACCGCGACGCTGCCCGCTACGCCGATGACGAACGGAACCTGTCGATCGGGATGTTTCTCACCGAGGAACGTGGCCGTTGCCGCGAACAACCGCTGGCGCGCGGCCACCTGGAGATGAATCAGCCGGGCCAGCGGCAGATAGACCTCGGCCACCTCGTCCAGATCGATCTGCTCACCGAGACCGCGCAGGCCGACCAGTTCTTCCTCGGTGAGTACCAGCGGTGTGGATTGACGCAGCGTGCGCCACTGCACACGGTCGAACTCGACGTACGGACTGGACTCGCTCACGCACGCCACCTGAGCATCGGAGCTGCTGAGGATTCGGCGGTGCTCCTGTCGGGCGCGAGTCGCATGGTTCCAGATTGTGCTCGGTGCCTGTCCACCGCGCACGGGCGGGGTCGTTCGCCGTACTAGGGTTCGGATATGGATGCTGCTTCCCTGGTTCGCGAATACCTGTTGCTGGGCCTGAGTTTCGACCGACTCGAAGACGGTTTCGTCGACGCGTACACCGGTGATCCCGAACTGCGTCGAATCACCGAGAACGCCCCGGCGCCGGAGCCGCGTGAGCTCGTCCGTCGAGCGCAGACACTGCGCGCCGAGCTCGACCACGTCGAACTGACAGCGGAACGCCGGACGTTTCTCGACGTCCACCTGCGGGCGTTGGAATGCTCCGCGCGCAAGTTCGCAGGCGAGAACATCGGCTTCGTCGACGAGGTCCACGCCTACTTCGACGTTCGAATCGCACCGGGGGATCAGGACCAGTACCTGCAGGCGCATCGCAAGATGGACGAGGTGCTCCCCGGACCCGGCTCGCTGAGCGAACGGTTGATCGCCCACCGCCGCGCCGACGTCATTCCAGCGGATCGACTGCAGGACTGCGTCGAGGCGTTCTCGTCCGCATTGCGCGACCGCGTCCGCGCCGAATACTCGTTGCCCGAGAACGAGAAGGTGACGTACGAGGTAGTCGGCGACAAGCCGTGGTCCGGCTTCAACTACTACCTCGGCAACTTCCAGTCCACCGTCGCGATCAACTCCGACATCGAACAGCAGATGGCCAACCTGCCCCACCTGATCGCGCACGAGTCCTACCCCGGCCACCACACCGAGCACTGCCGCAAGGAGACGGGGCTCGTCGGTGCAGGACAACTCGAGCAGACGTTGTTCGTGGTCAACACTCCGCAGTGCCTGATGGCCGAGGGGCTCGCCGACCACGCTCTCGGGGCGATCGTCGGCGAAGGCTGGGGCGCGTGGGCGCAGGAAATCTACGCCGACCTCGGACTGCGATTCGACGGCGACAAGGCCGAGCGACTCTCGGCGGCGTCGAGCCAACTGCTGGGAGTTCGCCAGGACGCCGCGCTGTTGCTGCACGATCAGCACAAGAGCGAGGACGATGTGGCCGCCTACCTGGAGCGATGGTCACTTGCCTCGCCGCAGCGCGCACGGCACAGTCTGCGCTTTCTGTCCTCGCCGCTGTGGCGGGCGTACATCAGCACCTACGTCGAGGGCTACAAGCTTCTCGCCGGCTGGTTGGACCAGGGTGAGACCGCCAGTGAGCGGGCACAGCTGTTCGGCAGACTGCTCGACGAGCCACTGACACCGGGCGCAGTACGCGTCTCGTAAACTGGCCCAGGTCCGTTGTTTATTGATGCCCCCTTACTCTGCTGTCCCTTGGAGACTCCTGTTATGACTGACGTCAACAACCTGTCACTGGCCGAGCTCGATCCCGAGGTCGCCGCGGCGATGGCAGGTGAACTGGGACGTCAGCGCGACACCCTCGAGATGATCGCCTCGGAGAACTTCGTGCCCCGCGCGGTTCTGCAGGCCCAGGGCAGCGTCCTGACCAACAAGTACGCCGAGGGATACCCCGGACGCCGCTACTACGGCGGCTGCGAGCACGTCGACATCGTCGAGGACCTCGCCCGCAATCGCGCCAAGGAACTCTTCGGTGCCGAGTTCGCCAACGTGCAGCCGCACGCCGGTGCGCAGGCCAACGCCGCGGTACTGATGGCACTGATCAACCCGGGCGACAAGATCATGGGCCTCGACCTGGCCCACGGCGGCCACCTCACCCACGGCATGAAGCTCAACTTCTCGGGCAAGCTCTACGAGGTCGAGTCCTACGGGGTGTCGAAAGAAGATCACCGGATCGACATGGACGAGGTGCGCAAGCAGGCCATCGCCGCCAAGCCCCAGGTGCTGATCGCCGGCTGGTCGGCCTACCCGCGCCACCAGGACTTCGCTGCGTTCCGCTCCATCGCCGACGAAGTGGGCGCACTGCTCTGGGTCGACATGGCACACTTCGCCGGACTCGTCGCCGCAGGCGTACACCCCTCACCCGTGCCCTACGCAGACGTCGTGTCCTCGACCGTGCACAAGACCCTCGGCGGACCGCGCTCCGGCATCATCCTCGCCAAGAAGGAATGGGCCAAGAAGCTCAACTCCGCCGTGTTCCCCGGCCAGCAGGGCGGGCCGCTGATGCACGCCATCGCCGCGAAGGCCGTCGCCTTCAAGATCGCTGCGACGCCCGAGTTCAAGGAACGTCAGGAACGCACCCTCCTCGGCGCGTCGCTGCTCGCCGAGCGGCTCACCGGTGCCGACGTCGCCGACAAGGGCGTCTCCGTCCTCACCGGCGGTACCGACGTGCACCTCGTCCTCGTCGACCTCCGCAACTCCGAGCTCGACGGCCAGCAGGCAGAAGACCTCCTGCACGAGGTCGGCATCACCGTGAACCGCAACGCCGTGCCCTTCGACCCACGCCCGCCCATGGTCACCTCCGGCCTGCGCATCGGCACCGGGGCACTCGCCACCCGCGGATTCGGCGAAGCCGAGTTCACCGAGGTCGCCGACATCATCGCAACCGCCCTGGCCACCGGGCAGGCCACCGACGCCCTGAAAGAACGCGTCGTGAAACTGGCACAGAGCAAGCCGTTGTACGAGGGCCTCGAAGACTGGGGATTGCTGGGCTGACCCTGGCTTTCCTGCCCACCCCGGTCGCGTCAATGGACCATTGCAGCGTTCAGACGTCTGCAGTGGTTCATTCACGCTGGTCCCCGGTCGGATCAATGTGGCTATCAGTCGATCTGAGTGCAACAAAGCCACATTGATCCGACGGGGGAGGGCGGTCTCGGCACCGAACGTCCCGCCGACCTGGGGCGAATCGGCCGTAACGCGTTGTTCACCGACACGCCAGACTTCCAGCGCGCCCCCAAGTAGTTTCGGCGGTACCGTCGGCAGTAACAGGCAGCGGGGAAGCTGCCTGTGCGGGAGGTTCTGATACGTGACTGAGCTAGTGAGCGCGAGAGGGCCGGTACCCGGTCCTCGTGTCACCTGACACATCGGACCCGACCGGCCGAGCGACAGAGTTTGCGCGGTGCCGCGCAAACGTAGGAGCCCCACGTGACCACTTCACGCTCCGTTTCCGCCCCTCTTCGGACATTCGTGCTCGACACCTCGGTCCTGCTGTCGGATCCGTGGGCAGTCATCCGGTTCGCCGAGCACAATGTGGTACTTCCGTTGATCGTGATCAGCGAGTTGGAGGGCAAACGCCACCATCACGAACTGGGATGGTTCGCGCGGGAATCCTTGCGCATGCTCGACGACCTTCGCGTAGAATTCGGCCGACTCGATCAGCCGGTCCCCATCGGAACGTCCGGCGGCACAATGCAAGTCGAGCTCAATCACACCGATCCGTCGGTGCTTCCCGTCGGATTCCGTACCGACTCCAACGATTCTCGAATCCTCGCCTGCGCCCTGAATCTGGCGGCCGAGGGCAAAGATGTGGTGCTGGTCAGCAAGGATATCCCGCTGCGCGTCAAGGCCGGTGCTGTCGGGCTTCCCGCCGACGAGTACCACGCTCACGACGTCGTGCCGTCCGGATGGACCGGTATGACGGAGCTCGAGGTGCCCTCCGATGCCGTGGACACCCTGTTCAACGACGGTGTCATCGATCTCGTCGAGGCCCGAGACTTGCCGTGTCACACCGGCGTTCGACTGCTTGCCGGACGGCAGAGTGCACTGGGGCGCGTCACGCCCGACAAGCAGCTGCAGCTCGTGCGCGGCGAGCGTGAGGCGTTCGGCCTGCACGGTCGTTCGGCGGAACAGCGTGTGGCGCTCGATCTTCTGCTCGACGAGAGCATCGGCATCGTCTCGCTCGGCGGCAAGGCCGGCACTGGTAAGTCCGCACTGGCTCTTACTGCCGGACTCGAGGCCGTCCTCGAACGTCGCTCACATCGGAAAGTTGTTGTCTTCCGGCCTCTTTACGCCGTCGGTGGGCAGGAACTCGGCTATCTCCCCGGCAGTGAGAGCGAGAAGATGGGCCCGTGGGGCCAGGCTGTCTTCGACACCCTCGAAGGACTCGCGAGCCCGGAGGTCATGGAAGAAGTCATCGCCCGCGGAATGCTGGAAGTGTTGCCGCTGACGCACATTCGTGGCCGATCGCTCCACGATTCGTTCGTGATCGTCGACGAGGCGCAGTCACTCGAGCGCAATGTGCTGCTGACGGTCCTGTCCCGGCTGGGGTCGGGCTCACGCGTCGTGCTCACCCACGACGTCGCGCAACGAGACAACCTGCGGGTCGGACGACACGACGGCGTCGCTGCCGTCATCGAAAAGCTCAAGGGGCACCCGCTTTTCGCGCACATCACTCTCACTCGCAGTGAGCGTTCACCGATCGCTGCACTGGTGACCGAAATGCTCGAGGAGTTCGGTCCGTCAGGGGCCTGACGCCCCTCGTGAGTGGAACTTCGTAGCCTGCTACGAAGTTCCACTCACATGGGTCACCGGCCCACCGCAGCCCGTAGTGCTCCTCGCACAACGCCTTTGAGGAAATCGACGTTGTCGAAATAGTCGCGCCACACAGCTATTTTGCCGTCGCGCAGCTCGAATGTTCCGCACACCCAGAACTCGACGCGGAGCCGACGCCAGATCAGGACGTCGGTGCGCTCGGTGAGCACGACATCTCCGTCGGCCGCGATGTTGTGCACGACGACGTCGAAGCCGTAACCCGGCTTGGCCAGCAGCGTCAGAAATCTGCCTACGTTCGAGATTCCGCGCACCTTGGGAAGCCCGACGTTGTGCCACACGATTTTCTCGTCGAGAAGGGCCAGCGCGCGATCGGTCTCGCGAAGCCTCAACGCGTCGAACAGGTTTTGCACGATATCGGTTGCTTGTCGGGTATCAGTCACTTGGTGAACCGTCCTAATCCATCGCCGTCGAAGAACTCGAGTGTGACCGTGTTCCCCTCGAATGTCGCCTGAGAAATCGTTCCGTCCGGTGCGTTCTCACCGGTCGGCTCGAACGCGAAGGTATCACCGTCCCAGTGCGACAACTCGTAGGAAGTCGAGTTCGGTCCGAGGGTCAACACCAGCCTCCCGTCGACCTCCGCGACGGTCGCCGGCCCCCAGTAGGCGTTCTGGTACACCCCGGTGTACGACGTGAGCGGTTGCGGTGCAGCGGCATTCGGCGGAGCGGTCTTCCCCGCGAGCTCGCCCTCCGGCTCGCTCATACCGGCGAAAGCATTCTTGTACAGCGTTCGCCAGTCCTCGCGTACCTCGCCGAACTGCACGAGGTCGGCGAATTCGGCCGTGAACGTTTCTGCGATGCCGAGTGGCGCGGCGTTGGTCAGTACGACGATGGCGACGTCGAGCGACGGGATCCAGAGAAAGTTCGTGCCCGCCCCGAGCACGAACGCTCCGGAATGGCTGACGGTCGTGCGGCCGGCTGCACTGGTGGAGACGTTGAATCCGTATCCGTAGTAGCCCGCGCGCGAATCCGCCGTCGTCGACGGGCTCGAGACGATCTGCGCGCTGATGGCAGGAAGGAGGGCGTCGGGATCGACGATCTGCTTCCCGTCGTGGGTGCCGTCGGCGATGAGCATCGTCAGCCACCTGGCGAGATCGTTCACCGAGGAGCTGACGCCACCGGCCGGCGTCTGCGGATCGGGTTCGCGTTAATATCGGGCCTGATACTCGCCGTCACGAGGACGTGAGGTACCGCTCGGTCGGCGCGGCCGATGTAGTCGGAGAACGACGAGCTGGTCGAGGTCATGCCGAGCGGACCGTAGATCGTGTCCTGGCTGAGGGTGTCCCAGTCCTTGCCCGAGGCGGCAGCGACGGCCTCGGCCGCGGCTGTGATCCCGAAGTTGGTGTAGTGATACGTGGATCGGAACGGATCGAGGGGCATCTCCCGAAGGCGCTCGAGGATCTGTCTGCGGTCGTAGCCGAGGTCTTCGAGCAGATCGCCTTCGTGCTCTGGGAGTCCGCTTCAATGCGCGTAGAAGTCGCCGACCGTGATGTTCTGAGTCACCCACGGATCGTCCAGCGCAAACCACGGCAGCTCGGAGACCACCGGCGTCGACCAGTCGATGACACCCGCTCCCACCTGTGACGCGACCACCGTCGCACCCACCGACTTGGACAGCGAGGCCAGCTGGAACACGGTGTCGCCGTCGATCGGGTCGTCCTTGCCCATTTCGCGAACGCCGAAGCCTTTCGAGTAGACGACGTCGGAACCGTGCACGACGGCAATGGCCATACCCGGAATGTTCGACGACGCCATCAGCTCGTCGGCGATACCGTCGAGCTTGCCGACCGCATCGTCGACGCGACCGGCCGGAACGTCGACGCCGGCAACCTGGCCGGGCGACAGATCCTCGGTCGGCACCGGCTCGGACGCCGGTGGACTGTCTGCGGTGGGTGCGTCTTCGGAGCACCCGGCCAACAGAACCAGAGAGCACACGACAGCAAGACACAGAAAAGTTCGACCCGACCGCATCATGAGGAGTCCTCACATCGATGACTGGATGCACCTGAGGATAGACCCGCAACGACCTGGCGTTAGGAGAATTCACAGAGGTCAGGGGCGCGACGTCGGACGCTCGGCGGCAGGCGCTACGGTTACCGCATGTCTACGAACCTGTCCGACGGTGATCTGCTGGTCCGTTTGGAGCCCGCGGTCGAAGAGAATCTACGACGCCATATCGAGGCGGCGAGTGATTGGCACCCCCATGAGCTCGCGCCGTTCGACGACGGCAAGAACTTCGCGTTCCTCGGCGGCGAGGATTGGTCGCCCGAGCAGTCGCACCTGAGCGACGTCGAAATTCTGTCCGCCACGGTGGGCGTGTTGGTGGCCGACAACCTCCCCGCCTACCACCGGGAACTGGCCCACGCCCTCACCGGCCTCGGTGCCTGGTGGAAGTGGACGGGCCGCTGGACGTCGGAAGAGAACCGACAGTCGATCGTGCTGCGCAACTTCCTGGTGCTCACCCGCGCTGTCGATCCGGTCGCCCTCGAGCGAGTGCGGATGGAACACATGACCCTCGGATTCGACGCGCCCAGCCAGCGGCTGCTCGACATCCTGGCGCACTTCGCCATCGAAGAAGCTGCCGCCGCCTTGCGTAACCGCAACACCATCGCCCTCGGCAAGGATCCGGTACTGGCCACCATCCTCGGCAAAATTGCCGACGACGACGAGCTGCAGTCGGCATTCTTCGCCAGCATCCTCGACGAGGCATTCGCTGTCGTACCCGATCAGGCTGCGCGCGCAGTGGCCGACCGTATCAACGGCTTCAAGATCCCCGAGATCGAGCTTCCGGACCGCGGCAGCAGCATCGCCGCCCTCGCCGAAGCCGGCATCTACGACGCCGACCAGGAACGCGACAAGGTGTTCAAGCCGTTGCTCGCAGGCTGGAAGATCTTCGACCGCACCGATCTGGGTGAGGACGGCCTGAAGGCACGCGAAGAACTCGCGCACCTGGCCTGAGGTTCGCCCCTTTCGAAAGCGACCCGCCCCCGGTCGGATCAATGCGACTTTGTTGCAGTCTGAGTGACTGAAACCCACATTGATCCAACCGGGGGCGGGCGCGTTCAAGGGTGCAGCGGGTCCTGCGGGTCCGGCGGGTAGAGCAGCGAAACTAGTCCTTGACCTTCGCCATGGCGAGGACGTCGAGGCGCTTGTCCAGTTCGGCTTCGCTGAGCTTGTCGCCGATCAGTCCGCGGTCGATGACGGTCTGACGGATTGTCTTCTTTTCCTTCAGCGCCTGCTTGGCGACTGCGGCCGCTTCCTCGTAGCCGATTGCGGAGTTCAGCGGCGTCACGATGGACGGCGAGGACTCGGCAAGGGTCTTGAGGTGCTCGACGTTGGCTTCGAGACCGACGACGCACTTGTCGGCGAACAGCACCGAGACGTTGGCGAGCAACTTGAAGGATTCGAGAACGTTGCGGGCCATCATCGGGATGTAGACGTTGAGCTCGAAGGCACCCGATGCGCCGCCGAAGGCCACTGCCGCGTCGTTACCGATGACCTGCGCTGCCACCTGGGTAACAGCCTCGGGCAGAACGGGATTGACCTTGCCGGGCATGATCGAGCTGCCGGGCTGCAGGTCGGGGAGTGCGATCTCGCCGAGTCCGGTGAGCGGTCCCGATCCCATCCAGCGAATGTCGTTGGCGATCTTGGTCAGTGACACTGCGATGGTGCGCAGTGCGCCGGATGCCTCGACCAGTCCGTCACGAGCGGCCTGCGCCTCGAACGAATCCTTGGCGGCGGTGAGGGCGTCGATGCCCGTCGACTTCACCAGAGCAGCAACAACTTTCGGGCCGAAGCCGTCGGGTGCGTTGAGGCCGGTGCCGACGGCGGTGCCCCCGATGGGCAGTTCACCCAGACGCGGCAGGGTGGCTTCGACGCGCTCGATGCCGGCCTCGATCTGCCGGGCGTAGCCGCCGAATTCCTGACCGAGAGTGACGGGGACGGCATCCATCAGGTGGGTGCGTCCGGACTTCACGACGTGCTTCCACTCGGTGGCCTTGGTCACCAGAGCCTCGTGCAGGTGCCGCAGCGCGGGCACCAGGGAGGTGACGGCTGCTTCGGTGGCGGCGACGTGCGTGGCCGTCGGGAACGTGTCGTTGGACGACTGCGACATGTTCACGTGGTCGTTGGGGTGCACCTCGACGCCGTTGGCCTTGGCGATCGACGCGATGACCTCGTTGGCGTTCATGTTGGAGCTGGTGCCCGAGCCGGTCTGGAAGACGTCGATCGGGAACTGATCGTCGTGCTTGCCCTCGGCGATTTCGTTGGCTGCCGCGATGATCGCGTCGGCCAATGCGCCGTCGAGCAGACCGAGATCCTTGTTGACCTGCGCGCAGGCTGCCTTGAGCAGGCCCATCGCGCGGATCTGGGTGCGCTCGAGCGGGCGGCCCGAGATGGGGAAGTTCTCCACCGCACGCTGCGTCTGGGCGCGCCAGAGCGCGTCGATGGGGACGCGAACCTCTCCCATGGTGTCGTGTTCGATCCGGAACTGCTGTTCGTCTGTCTGCGTCATGAGCCTTACTTTGCCAGTCGTGGTTTCGGGGATCAGAAGGACGGTGCCTGGCCGGATTCGTCGGCGTCGAAGTCCACCGAGGAGTACTCGCGCAGCTTCTCGAGGCGGTGGTAGGCGTCGATCATGCGCACGGTGCCGGACTTGGAGCGCATGACGATGGACTGGGTGTGGGCTCCGCCGCCCGCGTAGCGGACGCCGCGCAGCAGGTCGCCGTCGGTGACGCCGGTGGCGGTGAAGAAGACGTTCTCGCCCGAGACGAGGTCCTTGGTGTCGAGGACGCGATCGAGGTCGTGGCCGGCGTCGATGGCCTTCTGCTTCTCGGTGTCGTCCGTGGGTGCCAGACGGCCCAGGATCGCGCCGTCCATGCAGCGCATCGCGGCGGCCGCGATGATGCCCTCGGGCGTTCCGCCGGTGCCGATGAGCATGTCGGTGCCGGAGTCGGGACGAGCGGCGGCGATGGCGCCGGCGACGTCGCCGTCGGAGATCAACCGGATGCGTGACCCGGCGTCGCGTACCTGCTGGATCAGTTCGGCATGCCTAGGGCGGTCGAGGATGCACACCGTCACGTCGGAGGCGGAACCCTTCTTGATCTTGGCGATGCGGGCGATGTTCTCGGCGACGGGGACGGTGATGTCGATGACGTCGGCGTAATCGGGTCCGACGGCGATCTTCTCCATGTAGAACACGGCCGAGGGGTCGAACATCGCGCCGCGTTCGGCGACGGCGAGTACCGAGATGGCGTTGGGCATGCCCTTGGCCATCAGGGTGGTTCCGTCGACGGGGTCGACGGCGAAGTCCACCTCGGGTCCGTTTCCGTTGCCGACCTGCTCGCCGTTGTAGAGCATCGGCGCTTCGTCCTTCTCGCCTTCGCCGATGACGACGACGCCGCGCATGGAGACCGAGCTGACCAACTGACGCATCGCGTCGACGGCTGCTCCGTCGCCACCTTCCTTGTCGCCCCGACCGACCCAGCGACCCGAGGCGAGCGCACCGGCCTCGGTGACGCGGACGAGTTCGAGTGCGAGGTTGCGATCTGGCGCCATGGCGCGAGTGGACTCGGTGCTGGCCGTCATCGGTTTGTAGCCTCCTGGTTGGTGGGGTGTTACCCAGGCAGGATTATCTCACTTCTGTGATGCCCGCGGTGGGGTCGGGTCGACTGTGAGGTACGCGCCGACCGAGCACTGCCGCACAGAGGGGATACTGGAGATGTGGCAAACAGCAAACCTCGGATTCTCAACAACAACCGCGACATGGTCTGGTCGCTGATTCCGCTGGTCATTGCGTGTTTGTTGATCGCAGGCGTGGCCAGTCAGTGCTCGTTGAGCCCGGGTGGACCCAAGCAGGGACCCATTCCCAACTTCGACGTGAACTCGGCACTGCAGTACGACGCGGCCGAAATCGGGTTCCCGGTGCGCAATCCGGTCGTTCCCGAGGAATGGACGCCCAATTCGGGGAGCCGCGCGACCATTTCCGGTGACAGCGGTGGAGCGGCGTCGACTGTCGGATACATCACCGGATCGGGTGCGTACCTGCAACTGACTCAGACGGCCGCGTCCGAGGAACTGGTGGTGCCGTTCGTGGCCGGGGAGACGGTGTACGCGTCGGGCGCGCAGAACGTCTCGGGTCGAGACTGGGTCGTGTACGGCGAGGAAGGCGCGCGCACCTACTGGGTCTCGGACTTCGGTGACGTGCGAATCCTGTTGGGCGGCACGGCGAACACCGAGGAATTCACCACTCTCGCGGCTGCCGTCGAGGCCACTGAACCGCTCGCGCCCTAGCTGTCGTTCTCGGTGCTCGCCAGCGCGGTCTCGATGCGCTTGCGTGCGCCCGCCAGTTGTTCCTCGCAGCGCGTCGCCAGTTGTTCGCCGCGCTCCCACAGGGCCAGGGAAGCGTCGAGGTCGAGCCCGCCCTGCTCGAGGATCTTCACGACGCCGACCAGCTCGTCGCGGGCTTCCTCGTAGCCCAGTTCGGACACCGGCTTGTCTTCGTTCTCGCTCATCGAATCTCCCTCTGTCATTTCACTCGGCCCATTACTGCTGCGGTGACGGCACCGTCGGCCACCCGCACCCTGATCTGTGTACCCGGCGGCGCGTCCTCGACCGAACGTAGTACCTCGGGATCGGCACCCGGCACCACCCGCTGTACGACGGCATAGCCCCGGGCAAGTGTGGCAGCAGGCCCCAGCGTCGACAGTCTCGCCCGCAGATGTTCGACGAGCGTGTCCTGGGTGGTCAGCTCGCGCTGCACGTCGCGGCGAGCTGCCTCGGCGAGTCGCCGAACTTCCTCGCGACGCTGTTCGAGGGCCGCCAACGGATCGGCCAACACGGGTCTATGCCGCAGCATCTCCAGCCCGCGCGCCTCCCGTTCCACCCAATTGCGGAGCGCTGCAGCGCTTCTGGCCTTCAGCTCCGCGACCAACGCTTGTTCGGCGACGGCGTCGGGCACCACGAGCTTGGCGGCATCGGTGGGGGTGGCGGCGCGCAGGTCGGCGACGTGATCGCTGAGGGGACTGTCGGGTTCGTGTCCGATGGCGCTGACGATCGGCGTCGTCGCCCGTGAGATGGCTCGGCACAGTGCCTCGTCGGAGAACGGCAACAGATCCTCGACGCTACCGCCGCCGCGGGCGAGGACGATGACGTCGACGCGCGGGTCGTCGTTCAGATCCTTCAACGCGTCCAGGATTGCCGGCACCGCTTGTGGACCCTGGACCGGAGTGTTCCGTACCTCGAATCGCACTGCAGGCCAACGCCTCTGCGCGACGGTGAGGACGTCCTTCTCGGCTGCGCTGGCGCGAGCGGTGATGAGCCCGATGGTGCCGGGCAGGAACGGCAGCGGACGCTTGAGTCGCGGGTCGAACAGTCCTTCGGCCGCCAGCAGAGCCCGGAGCCGTTCGATGCGGGCCAGTAGTTCGCCGACACCCACAGCGCGAATATCGGTGGCGCGCAGCGAAATGGTGCCGCGGCCGGTGAAGAACGACAGTTTGCCGTAGAGGATGACGCGCGCGCCCTCGGTCAAAGGAACGGGCGAACGATCCAGCAGCTGCGGCGAGCAGGTCACCGACAACGACATGTCCGCCGACGGATCACGCAGAGTCAGAAATGCCGTGCGCGTGCCGGGGCGGGCGTTGATCTGCGTCAGCTGACCCTCGACCCAGATGCTGCCGAGTTTGTCGATCCACCCGGCGACCTTCATCGCGACGGTGCGCACCGGCCATGGTTGTTCGGCGGTGCTCGCACCGGATGGGGCGGGGGCGGACTGAGTGGGGGGAGTGCTCACTTCGCCTTGGCGGTGGTGATTCGGTTGGCGAGCATGGTCTGGAACGGTGCGCGAGCCGACGTCGCGTTCTCGTACTCGAGCAGGGTTTCCAGATCCTCGATGGACAGCGTGCGTAGCCGTGCGCGCAACTGAGCCAGGGCAAGAGTGTCGAAGTCGATCATCTCGACGATCTCGGGCTTCGCAGCTGCTGCGGGCTTCGCCGACGTGTCCTGCACCGGTTCGTCCAGCGGAGGCGTCGAGTACAGAGCAAATCGTCCGTTCGCGGCGATGGGCTCGGCCACCGGTGCGTCGGGAACATCGACGTCATCGGTGACTGCTGCGGAGTCGAACCTCGACGTGGCCGGGAACTCGTCGTCCTCGTCCTCGTCGAAACTCGCCCACGACGGCTGCTCCTCGCGCGGAGTTCCGATCACCGGCAGAGCCGAAATGACCAGATCGCCCTTGATGGCGAGGGCTGTCACCTGCTGCTGCAGCCGCATGCCGCGCGCCAACGCCTCGCTGACGACGGTCATCGGCAACATCAACGCGGAACCGGGAAGCTTGCGGGCCTCTTCCACGACGGTCACGGCGACGCCTGCAGCCACCCGCGCCGCAAAGGGGAGTCGAGTCATGCACACCAGACTGCCCGAAGTCGTCGTCTTTGGGTAGCCGACAGGCCAGGGCCTGCGGAATGACCCGGTTGCTGCGATACACGTATCCTGGGAGGTATGTCTTCGGCCGTTCCTTTGAATCTTGGTATCGCACACTCCGCCGGCTCGCACACGACCGCGCATGCCGGGGGTAAGCGAGTGCTTCTCGCCGAGCCGCGCGGCTACTGCGCGGGCGTGGATCGCGCCGTCGAGACCGTCGAGAAGGCTCTCGAACAGCACGGTGCGCCGGTGTACGTGCGCAAGGAGATCGTGCACAACAAGCACGTGGTCGAGACGCTGTCCGATCGCGGTGCGGTGTTCGTCGAGGAGACCGACGAGGTGCCCGAGGGTTCGCTGCTGGTGTTCTCGGCGCACGGTGTCTCGCCTGCGGTGCACACTTCTGCCGCCGAGCGGAACCTGCGGACGATCGACGCGACCTGCCCGCTGGTGACCAAGGTGCACCAGGAAGCCAAGCGGTTCGCCCGAGACGACTACGACATTCTGCTCATCGGCCACGAGGGCCACGAGGAGGTCGAGGGCACCGCAGGTGAGGCACCCGAGCACATCCAGCTCGTGGACGGCCCGGAGTCGGTGGACAGCGTCACGGTGCGCGACGAGAACAAAGTCATCTGGCTTTCGCAGACCACGCTGAGCGTCGACGAGACCATGATGACGGTCGCGAAGCTGCGGGAGCGCTTTCCGACCTTGCAGGATCCTCCGAGCGACGACATCTGCTACGCCACGCAGAACCGTCAGGTCGCGGTGAAGGCGATGGCACCGGAGTGCGATCTGGTGATCGTCGTCGGCTCGAAGAACTCGTCGAACTCGGTGCGCCTGGTCGAGGTCGCCCTCGGTGCCGGCGCACGGGCCAGCTACCTGGTGGACTACGCGAAAGAGATCGATCTGGCGTGGCTCGACGGCGTCGAGACCATCGGCATCACGTCGGGAGCGTCCGTGCCGGAGATCCTGGTCCAGGGCGTCATCGACCTGTTCGCCGAGCACGGATACGCGGACGTGCAGCCCGTCACCACCGCGAACGAGACCCTGGTCTTCTCCTTGCCCCGCGAGCTGCGCCCCGCACGCTGACCGGTCCATGACCGGCCGGTATCGGTGGGGTCAGTCGTCGGCGTGGCGGTCGCGGTACCGAACCTGCGGCACCGGATGCGGAGGAATGTCGTCGCGGCGCACGTTCGGCGGCACGTCGTTCACAACCGGTTCGACTGTGTGCCGAGCGCTGCTGGAGTACGGATCGACGGCGTCCCGCGGCGGCTGAACCCGAGGTGAACGCTCCCGGCGAGGTTCCGTCGAATACGGTGCCTCGGACGGCTGGGGCCGCGATGGGCGCGCTACGCCGGGTGGGGGCGTGCGATCCTGCGGGTACTGGGCGTGGGAGCGGGAGGGCCGCTGGTACTCGGGCTGCGGACTCGCCTGACGTGCGTATCCGGGCGTCGCCCCAGGGGTTGTTGCCGACCGTCGTGGCGCGGCACCGGAGTCGGTTGCGGCGCGAGAGGTTCCTCGGCGGCCCACGTACGGCTCGGGCACGATGTCGGTGGCCTCGACCGCGGACACGTCGTCACGGTCCGCCGCAGCTCGACGGCTACGTGCGCGCGACGGACGGTCTTCCTGCGCTCGCCGCTGTGCCCGGGTGAGTGTGTCGTCCTCGGAGGTCGGGCTCCGGCGAGCGGAGTCGCCGGCCTTGGTGCTTCGACGAGGGGCGTCTTCCGATTTCGTGCGACGCCGAGCAGTGTCGGCGGTCTTCGTGCTGCGTCGAACTGCGGGCGCGTGCGTGTTCTGCCGCTTCAGCACGATGCGTACGGCACCGAGGCCGACGGCCACGAGGGTGCCGAGCAGCATCAATGGAAATCGGTTGACCAGCGGAATCGCCACGTTCAGGATGATGTCCTTGAGGCTGGTGCCCGCGTTGTCGGTGAAGTACTGGTACGACAGCGGTACGGCCACGAACAGAATCAACGGGGCTTGGACCATCGCGGTGAACAGTCCGCGGTAGCGGACCAGCAATACCGCCGCGATGCAGCCGAGGATGTAGAGGAACGCGAACGCACCGGTCAGCTCGGTTCCACGCGCGGCGTCGATGAGATATCCGAGAAAGGTCAGCCCTGCGGCGATCGCAACGGCACCCCACGCTGGTACGCCGGGCAGGGTCGCGAGGATGGATCGGTGATCCAGCGGTACCCCGGATCGGGCACGTTGGGAGGTAGACACCCCTCGAGGTTAGCCGTAGTTCAGCCCACTGCATCGCTGACATGACCGAAGTCGTGCCGGTAGCGGGACGAATCGGACAGCTTGGGACGCTCGTCCACGCGTGCGATCTCCACCGGTTCGGCGTCGAACAGCTCGAGCTCGTGCAGCTTGCGTGCGGTGACACCCACCCTGCTGTCGACCGACCCGACGGTGGAGTTGAAGGACTCCACGGCCTTGCCGAGGTGGGCTCCGAGCTTGTCGAGATGTGTCGAGACGATTCCGATGCGGCCGTACAGTTCGCGGCCCAGCTGGTGGATCCGGGCAGCGTCCTCGGCGATCGACTCCTGCTTCCAGGTGTACGCGACGGTGCGCAGCAGAGCGACCAGTGTGGTCGGGGTGGCAAGAATCACGTTCCGGCCGAAGGCGTACTCCAGCAGGCTCGTATCCGACGTCAGCGCGGCGTCGAGAAACGGGTCGCCGGGAACGAACAGGACGACGAACTCCGGCGTCGGCTCGAATGCCTCCCAGTAGGCCTTGTCTGCCAGTTGATCGATGTGGGTGCGCAACTGCTTGGCGTGGCGGCGCAGATGCTTGTCGCGAGCACCGGGTTCTTCGTCCTGCGCGGCGTCGAGGTAGGCCGCGAACGGCACCTTGGCGTCGACGACGATCTGCCGATCGCCGGCGAGGCGAACGATCATGTCGGGTCGAAAGCCGTCCTTGCTCACCTGAGTGTCGAAGTCGCAGTGCTTGACCATTCCGGCGAGTTCGACGACCCGTTCGAGCTGGATCTCGCCCCACCGACCTCGGATCTGCGGTGCGCGCAGCGCGGTGACCAGTTGTCCGGTCTGCATGGAGAGCTGCATCGACGCGCGATGCATTCCGGTGACCTGTTCCGACAGCCCCGCGTACGCCCTGATGCGGTGGTGCTCGACTTCTCGCACGTGCTCGGCCAGAGCATCGACGGCGTCGTGCAGTGGCTCTACCAGATGGGACACCTGTTGGCCGATGACCGTCGAATTGCGCCGCGCGGAATCCTCGTTCACCGCGCTCAGCGACTGGCGCAGCAGCGCCTCGTTCTGCCGTAGAGCCGCCAGCTGTGCCTCCGCTCGTACGGCCCGATCACCCACCCGAGAAGCATGCAACAGCCACCCCACCACGCCGCCGATGGCGAGGGCGACGAGCAGGCCGAGCGCGGTGAGAATGTTCATGGTGCCGATGATGCAGCACGCCACCGACAAGTTCGGGCGAGGCGAGCTGTGGGTCGATGCTCACGCCCGACAGGCCGACGAGCCTCGAATAGTTTGTCGGTGGTTGCCGATAGCGTCGTCGACATGAGAATCCTGCACACCTCGGACTGGCACATAGGTCGCACCTTCCACGGTGTCGACCTGTTGGCCGATCAGGGCGCAGTGCTCGAGTCCATCGCGGAACTGGTTGCCGCACAGTCGATCGACGTGGTAGTCGTCCCGGGTGACATCTACGACCGCGCCGTGCCGAGCGCGGATGCCGTAGTGGTCTGCAATCGCGGACTCGAAGCAATCAGAGCCGCCGGAGCCGTCATCGTCGCGACGTCGGGTAACCACGATTCGCCCGCTCGGTTGGGTGCCGGAGCTGCGTTCGCGTCGGCCGGTGGACTGCATCTGATGACCAAGGTCGGCAGCGTCGCGACCCCGGTGGTCGTCGACGACGAGCACGGATCGGTTGCGTTCTACGGCATTCCGTACCTCGAGCCCGAGACCACCCGAGTCGAACTCGACGTTCCGGCGGCACGGACGCACGCCGAGGTGCTCGATGCTGCCATGGACCTGGTGCGCGCCGACCTCGCAGCGAGAGGCGAAGCAGGGCAACATGTTCGGTCCGTCGTCCTCGCGCATGCGTTCATCGTCGGCGGCGAAGCGACAGGTTCGGAGCGATCGATTTCGTCCGGGGGAATCGAAACCGCACCGGCATCGGCATTCGACGGCGTCGACTACGTGGCCCTGGGTCATCTGCATTCTCCGCAGACACTCACCGAGCGGGTCCGGTACTCCGGCTCCCCGTTGCCGTACTCGTTCGGCGAACGCTCGCACCGTAAGGCCGTGTGGATTCTCGAACTCGACGCCGACGGGCTCGGCAGCGTCGATCGAGTGGACTTGCCGGTGGTTCGCGGTCTCGCCCGCATCGAAGGCACGGTCGAGGAATTGACCACTCACGCAGCCTTTTCCGAATACGAGGACCACTACGTCTCGGCAGTACTGACCGACGAGGTACGTCCCGTTGATGCAATGCGGTTGCTGCAACAGCGTTTTCGGCACGCGATCCATCTCGAGTGGCGTCGACCCGAAGACGACGGGGGGCTTCGGTATCGCGATCGTGTCCGCGGCCGCAGCGACCTCGAGATCGCGACGTCGTTCCTGACGGACATGCGTAGCGCGCCCACCGCAGCCGAGTCCGCGCTCTTCGAGCGCGCACTTGCTTCCGTGCAGCGCGAGGCCGAATCCACGCGCACACCGGCGAGCACCGTCGACCGCGGCGCTGCATGAGGCTGCACTCACTCGAGATCACCGCCTTCGGCCCCTTCGCGGGAACGGAGACGGTCGATTTCGACGCGCTGGGGGCCGACGGGTTGTTTCTGTTGCACGGCCAGACCGGAGCCGGGAAGACGACAGTGCTCGACGCCGTTGCCTTTGCGCTCTACGGCACCGTTCCCGGAGCGCGGCGGGAGGGCAAGAGGCTGCTGTCCGACCACGCCGCGACAGGTGCCGTCCCGCAGGTGACCCTCGAAGCAACGCTCGGTGGGCGACGAATCAGGATCGTGCGCAGTCCGGAGTTCCTGCGCCCCAAGCTCAGGACTGCCGGCACCACCAAGCAGCATGCCAAGGCGAGTCTCACGTGGCTCGACGGGCGTGGGCAGAACCTGACGCGGCTCAACGAGATCGGCGACGCGGTCAACGGGTTGCTCGGAATGAGTGCCGACCAGTTCTTTCAAGTGGTGTTGTTGCCGCAGGGCGAGTTCGCGAAGTTTCTGCGAGCAGACAGCGACGAGCGCGGAAACCTACTCGAAAGGCTTTTCGACACAGGCAGATTCGGCGACGTGGAGGAGTGGTTTGCCGAGCGCCGTCGAGAATTGGCCGCCGGTCTTGCCGACGCCGACCAGGCCATCGACATCATGCTGGGCAGAGTGTCCCAGGCCGCGGGCGTACCCGAGCCGTCCACCGACGACGCCGCGCCCGGTGAGCAGGCCCAGGATCCCCTCGAATGGGCGGCACGGGTTCTGGACGGTGCACGGCAGAACAGAACTCTCGCCCAGGGTCGTGCGGTGCTGGTCGACGCGGCAGCCGGGCGTGCGTCCGCCGCGCTGGCCGAGGCCACCAGCGCCCTGGACCTGCAGCGCCGACGCGCCATCGCCGAAGAGCAACTCGCGCAGTACCGGGACGGCGAAGCCGCCCGAGCAACGCGACGCGCGGAACTGGCCGACTCTGCCGCTGCGGGGCCCATCGCCGACGCCGTCGCCGATCTACGCCTTGCCGCCACCACCGCAGATGCGGCCACCACGTCGCTGACCGCCGCGGAACAGGCACTGCCGACGTCCGCAGAGGGCAGGCGCTTCCACGGCGCACTGCAGTGGCCGCCGGTACAAAACGATCCGGCCGACGAGCGGGCAGTGGTTGCCGAGTTCGTGCGAGCATGGACCACCGATGTCGCACGGCTGCAGTCGCTGCTCGGAACAGCCCGTGAGGCCGACCGGCTGGACGCCGAGCTCGCAGAACAGCGCGCACAGCGCGCCGAGACCGTTGCTGCCATCGAACGCACGACGACGAAACAGGCGACACTTCCCGAAACCCTCGCCGCCGTGGAAGCGCGGGTGGCGCGCGCAGCTGCGGCCGCTGCCGAGCTTCCGGGACTGGACGAGCGGTGCGCCCGCGCTCAGGCGGCCGCCGAGTCGGCCCTCGAATTGGTGCGGACCCGAGCCGTTCTCGTCGAGGCAGAACGCGTCAGGGACCGTGCTGCAACCGCGCGCAACAGCGCCTGGGAGCATTTGCTGGAGCTGCGCGAACGCCGCATCGACGGCATGGCCGCAGAGCTGGCTGCCCGCCTCGAGCCCGGTGCGCCGTGTGTCGTCTGCGGGTCGGCCGAACACCCGAATCCGGCGGCTGCCGCGACGTCGACGGTCACGAAAGCGCAGGAGGACAAGGCCGCTGTCGCGGAGCGGAAATGCGCTGCCGAGCTGGAACGGTCGATCGCGGCCGTCGCCGACGCCAGTCGTGCGGTCGATCTGCTGCACGACCGGACGGGCGGAGCCTCCGCCGCGGAGCTTGCTCACACCCTCGATGCGGCGACGACTGCCGTCCGAGACGCCCGAGCGAGGGCCGCCGACCTCGACCCGGCGACGACCGAGCTGCGCCGGCTGCGCGCCGAGTCGGATGCGCTGGCGGTCACGCTGCAGGATCTCGTCGCCAGGCGCAGCGCGCTCGACGAACGCATCGCAGCCACCGAGCGATCGGTGGCGCAGATGCGAGCGTCGGTAGCCGAGGAAATTGCCGAAGGCACATCGTTGACCGAGCGAATTGCCGAGTGCGAGAAGCTGATCGACGGTGCCCGCCGACTGCAGGAAGCGCGAATCGCCTGGCTCGACGCCAGCGAGCAGCATGCCGCGCTGCGCGGCGAACTGGATCGACGGGTATCGGCATCGAACTTCGATTCCGCCGATGCAGCAGCAGATGCCGTTCTCACCAAGGACCGCGTCGAGCAGATCGAGACCGAGCTTCGTCTGGCAGAGGAGCGTCGGGCACACGCCGAACACGTGCTGCTCGAACCCGGCATCGTCGCCCAGAGCGGGCAACCGCCGATCGACCTGGATCCGCTGCGTGCCCGGTTCGCCGAATTGGACGGCGAGGCGAAGGTCGCCGCGGGGGAGGTGGCCGAGTGTCGCCGACGCGCGGACGATCTCGAGCGGTTGGTCGCCGAACTGTTCGTCGCGGCTGCGGCCATCGCGCCGCAACGCGCCGAGTTCGACGAGCTCGCCAACCTGGCGGATGTGGTCGCCGGGCGTGGGCAGAATGCACGCAAGATGTCGCTGCGGTCCTACGTGCTTGCGTCCCGTCTCGAGGACGTCGCCGAGTCGGCATCGGCACGCTTGCGTCGGATGTCCTCGGGTCGATACGAATTCGTGCACTCCGACGAGGCCGGCGTTCGCGGAAAGCGGGGTGGACTCGGTCTCGACATCCGCGACGACTACACCGGTGTGGTGCGGTCGGCCAAGACGCTCTCGGGCGGCGAGGCGTTTCTGGCGTCGCTCTCGCTCGCGCTGGGTCTCGCCGATGTCGTGGCCGCCGAATCCGGCGGGGTCGTGCTCGACACCATGTTCATCGACGAGGGGTTCGGCACGCTGGATGCGGACACGCTGGAATCGGTGATGGCCGTGCTCGACGAATTACGTGCGGGCGGCCGCGTCGTCGGAGTCGTCAGTCACGTCGACGAAATGCGTCAGCGCATTCCGAGCCGCCTCTACGTCAAGCGTGGACGCGCGGGCTCGACACTGCAGGTCGTCGCGTCCTGATCGGAGCTACTTCTTCTCCGTCGTAGCCTTCTCGTCCTCGTCCTCGTCCTCGTCTTCGAGGCCGGCCTGTTCGTCGGTCAGTCCCTCGGGTGCGGGGATTTGATCCTCGAGCTCGTCCTGATCGGGCTCGTTCGATCGCTCGTCGATCTGTTCGGAGACGTAGCGAATCAGCACAGCAGCCACCGCGGCAGCGGGCACTGCGAGGAACGCGCCGATGATCCCGAACAGCGAGCTGCCTCCGGTGACGGCCAGCAGCACGATCGCTGGATGCAGATTCATGCTGCGGCTCTGCAGGATCGGCTGCAGCACGTTGCCTTCGAGCTGCTGCACCGCGAGGATGATCGCGAGCACGATCAACGCGGTCGTCAGACCGTTGGCTACCAATGCGACGAGCACAGCGAGAGCGCCCGCGACGAACGCACCGACGATGGGGATGAAGCCACCGAGGAACGTCAGGGTGGCGAGCACCAATGCCAGCGGGACACCGAGGATCACCAATCCGAGCCCGATGAAGAACGCGTCGATGAAGCTGACGATGGCCTGGGTCCGGATGAAACCGCCCAGCGTCACCCACATGCGGGAGAGGACTTCGCCGAGATGGCGTCCCGCGCGGCCGCCGGAGAATCCGTGCAGCCACGGCAGGAACTTCGGGCCGTCCTTGACGAAGAAGAACGACAGCACGAGCACCAGGGCAAGGGTCACGAGGATGGAACCGGCTGCCGAGACACCGCTGAACACGCCGGTCGCGATGACGTCGCCGCTGTCTTGCAGCCGCGAGACGATGGCCGATACCGCATTGTCGATCTGGTCGTCGCCGATGTTGAGCGGCGGTCCCTTGAGCCAGTCCTGCACCTGACCGATGCCGCCCGACGCCTGATCGACCAACTCGGGAGCCTGCTCGGCCACCGACGGAATGATCAGAGTGATGACCCCGCCGATCACGACGAAGAACACCACGAGCGACACGGACGATGCCAGCGCAGGCGGAAAGCCAAGGCGCATCATCAATTTCGCCGGTGGCCACAGAACCGTGGCCACGATCACCGCGAGTAGAACCGGTAGCAGAATCACCCAGAGATGACCGATCAGCCAACCGAACACCCACGCGCCGGCCGCGATGGAGATCAGGATGAGCGACCATTTCGCCAGCCAGAGGCCACCGGTTCCGATGAGGTCCCCGCGATCTCGTCCGGACTTCGCGGGCTTCGCAGTACTGCCGGGAACTGCCGATTCGGTCACGGTGGGTCCTCACATTCGGCGGGTGGCGGTTCGTGAAGAACCTTAACGTCCCACTCCGACGCGGTGTCGGTCAGAGCGCCTCGTGGGCCAACAGCCATTTCTTCGTCGGCAGTCCCCAACGGAATCCACCGAGCGCACCGCCGATCCGAACCACTCGGTGGCACGGTACGAACAGGGCGGCGGCATTGCGCGCGCACGCCGACGCGGCACCGCGAATCGCCGTCGGCCGTCCGGACAATTCCGCGAACGCGGAGTAAGTCACCGGCGCTCCGGGTTCGACAGTGCGCAGCACGTCCCAGGCGTGCATCAGGAATTCGCCCGATCGTTGTGCGACGTCGATGTCGTCGATGCGGTCGACGTCGCCGCGGTGATAGGAGTCGACAGCTGCGGTGACAGCACCGAGGTCGGTCGCCGAGCGGACGTCGGTGGGTCGCAACGTCGGATGGATCAACACTCGGAGTTGCTCGACATCGGCGGTCCAGCCCGACGCCAGCACGCGCTGATCGGCGTCGACGATGGTGGTGAACGGACCGATAGGGGTGTCCTGCGTTGCGGAGGTGGCCATCATGCCTGCCTTCTTTCCAGTGCGGTGATCCACAGGTGCATCGAGACGTACGAACGCCACGGTGCCCAGCGTTGGGAGTTCTTCAGCGAAATGTCCAGCGCCTGTGCGCCTTGCCGGACGACGAGGTCGGTGTCGAGCAGAACGTCGGGGTCGCCCAACAGTCGCATGACGACATAGCGGGCCGTCCACGGCCCGATTCCCTTGAGCTTGAGCAGTTCTCGTTCCAGATCCGGGCCCTCCCGAGCGGGGTGCAATGTCACCGTTCCCGACGCGATGGCGTCGGCGACGCGGATGACGGTCTGGACCCGAGCCGCCGGGCCGGTGAGGACCTCGTGGCCGCGTTCGGCGATGACGGCAGCGTCGGGGAACAGCCGTCCGACGCGTCCGTCGCCGAAATCCAGTGGTGCCCCGAGCGCGTCGACGAGCCTGGCGGTGTGGGTCGCCGCAGCCTTCAGCGAGATCTGTTGCCCGATGACGGTGCGCAGCAACATCTCCGCCCCGTCGACGACCCCGAGGGCCCTGATGCCCGGATGGGCCTCGACGCTCGGCGCGAGTTGGGGGTCGGCGCGCAGGGCTTCGCCGACGGCAAGCGGATCGGCGTCGAGATCGAGCAGGTGTCGAATCCTGGCCACGGCCGGAGCGAGGTCGCGCATGTCCTGCAGAGTCAGTGCGGCGCTGACAAATCCGTCCAGGATGCGCAGTGCCACCAGTCCGGCAGCGTGCGGTAACTGCAGTGAACGCACGTATTCGCCGTCGTCGGAAAACGATTCGATGCCCTCGACCACATGGCCTCGAAGAAACCACTCGACCCAGCCGCGGTCCAGCGGCGCGCGGTACGGCAGGCGCAACGTGACGGTGCCACCCGCAGTAGGTAAGGCCGACCGGTGCGCTTCTCGCCGCAGGGTCGTCGGATCGACGGCGAAGACCTCTTTGACGGTGTCGTTGAACTGGCGGACGCTCGAGAAGCCGGCGGCGAAGGCGATGTCGGCCATCGACATGTCGGTGGTCTGGATCAACGTGCGGGCGGTATGCGCGCGATGGGCGCGAGCCAACGCGAGCGGCCCGGCACCCACTTCTGCCGTCAGAACGCGAGTCAGTTGGCGGCTCGAGTAGCCGAGGGTGCTGGCGAGGCCGTCGACGCCCCCGCGCTCGACGGCTCCGTCGGAGATCAGCCGCATCGCACGAGAACTGAGATCCGAGTGGATGTTCCATCGTGGGGAACCGGGGGTGGCGTCGGGCTGGCAACGGCGGCAGGCGCGGTAGCCGGATTGTTGGGCCGCTGCTGCCGTGGCCAAAAACGAGACGTTGCCGGGCTTGGGGGTGCGCGCCGGGCAGGAAGGTCGACAGTAGATGCCAGTGGTGGAGACGGCGGTGAAGAACTGGCCGTCGAACCGTGCGTCACGCGAGGAGACCGCGCGATAACACCGATCGAAGTCCAGTTCTTGCACCTGCCGTTCGCTGCTCATGCTTCTACTGTGTCAGCGCGATCCCGCCAGTGCTAGCGGAAATCGGACAGCACCGTGTCAGCAGCAGCGAGCCCCTGGGTTTCGGTCCGCCTCCGCGTGCCGGTCTTTCCAGTACTGCCGCACGGTCGGTGGCTCCTGGCCCGGGTGGTGCCGGGCCAGATGCGCGACGTAGCGGTCGTAATCGTGATCACCCATCACCGAGGTGATCCACCACCACAGCCCGCGCATCTAGTGCGCCGACCCGGGGCGTCGAACGGTGCCCGCATCGATCAGTTCGTCCCACTCGGCCTGAATCTGCTTCTCGGCGGGGGTGAGGACGAATCCGGCGGGACCGAAGATCTTCGACGGCACCTCCGGCTCCTCGTTGTCCGGCAGATCAGCTCCGCGAACGGCTCTGACGCACACGATGACTCCGGCGATGACGACGACCAGGACGAGTACCGCGAAGATGATCGAGAGGGTGCCCTGGATGAACGTGTTGCGAATGACCGCGTCGATGGCCTCGGGGGTCTTTGCGCTGCCGAAGCTGCTCAGGCCCTGCTCCTTTGCGTCACGGAACTGCGAATGCTGCGTCCAGTAACCGATGGCCGGGGTGGAGGAGAAGATCTTCTGGTACGAGGCCGTCATCGTGACGATGAGGTCCCAGGCGAGCGGAATGCCGGGGATCCAGGCCCATTTGTAGAGACCTCGTTTGACGACGATCACCATGACCACCGTCAGGGCGATGGCGGCGAGCAACTGATTGGCAATACCGAACAGCGGGAACAGGGTGTTGATGCCGCCGAGCGGGTCGGTGACTCCCATGAGAAGGATTGCGCCCCAGGCTGCGACGACGATCAGCGAGCAGATCCATGCTCCGGGACGCCACGACGGGTCCTTGAACTTCTTGGCCGAGGCTCCGGGCAGGTTGCCGATGCTGTCGGAGAGCATGAAGCGTGCGACGCGGGTGCCGGCATCGACCGTGGTGAGGATGAACAGTGCCTCGAACATGATCGCGAAGTGGTACCAGAACGACTTGAGCGATTCTCCGCCGAACACCTGGTGCAGAACCTCGGACATACCGAACGCCAGCGTCGGAGCGCCGCCGGTACGGGAGATGATCGACTCCTCGCCCACATCGGCTGCGGCCTGGCTCAATTCGCCGGCCGAGATGTCTCCGCCGCTCAATCCCAAACCGTTGACGTACTCCGCCGCGGTCTCGGGAGTACCGCCGGTCAGCGTCGCCGGTGCGTTCAGCGCGAAGTAGATGTGCTGATCGAGAACGCAGGCGGTGATGAGCGCCATGATGGCGACGAACGACTCGGTGAGCATGCCGCCGTAGCCGATCATGCGCATCTGCTTTTCCTTCTCGAGCAACTTCGGCGTGGTGCCGGAGGAGATCAGAGCGTGGAAACCCGACAGCGCGCCGCAGGCGATGGTGATGAACAAGAACGGGAACAGTGATCCGGCGAATGCCGGGCCGTTGCCCTCGGTCGCGAAGCTCGTCATGGCGGGCATCTGGATTTCAGGGCGCGCGATGAGAATGCCGACGGCCAGCAGCGCGATGGTGCCGACCTTCATGAACGTCGACAGGTAGTCGCGCGGTGCGAGCAACAGCCACACCGGCAGGATGCACGCGAGCAAGCCGTAGCCGATCAGGAGCCAGGCGACGGTCACCTTGGAGAGGGTGAACCAATCGGTGCCCCACTCGGTTTCGGCAACCCAGCCGCCGGCGATGATCGCGAACAGCAGCAGTACGACACCGATGAGCGAGACCTCGGTGACGTTGCCCGGTCGCAGGAATCGCAGGTAGACGCCCATGAACAAGGCGATGGGGATGGTGAGCGCGATCGAGAAGACGCCCCATGGGCTTTCGGCGAGCGCGTTGACGACGACGAGAGCAAGAACCGCGATCAGGATGATCATGATGACGAACACCGCGATCAGCGCGGCGGTTCCGCCGACTACTCCGAGTTCGTCACGGGCCATCTGGCCGAGGCTGCGGCCGTTGCGACGCGTCGAGATCCACAGCACCAGGAAATCCTGGACGGCCCCGGCGAACACGACGCCGATGATGATCCACATGGTGCCGGGCAGGTAGCCCATCTGGGCCGCCAGAACCGGTCCGACGAGGGGGCCCGCTCCGGCGATTGCGGCGAAGTGATGGCCGAACAGCACCCGACGGTCCGTCGGCATGTAGTCCTTGCCGTTCTCCAAGATCTCGGCGGGCGTGGCTCGGTCGTCGCGAGGAAAGACGATCTTGCGTTCGATCAGCCTGGCGTAGAAGCGAAACGCGAAGATGTAGGTACACACCGCGGCGATGACGAACCAGACTGCGTTGGGATTCTCGCCGCGGACGATGGCGATGATCGTCCAGGCGACGCCGCCGAGCAGGCCGATAACGACGAGCATCAGACGCTTGATCGGCGTCATGGGATGGGAATCGACGACTCCGACAGGTGGTAGGTCGGGGTCTGTCTTCAGCAATTCGACGTGTGGATCGTCGGCCGCTTTCAGTGACATGTGTGGGGTCTCCATGGTCGCAGGTGTGACTGCGATCACCCTATGCGTGACGCACTTGCACGTCCTCGAATCGACACTTCGCGATGCGCCCGGCGGTCATTCGTGTGCGCCGAGTGGCGGCGGCCTGGAACCGGATGGTCCTGGGCTGCGTCGTACCGGGTGTCATCACTTCATTCATTCGGGGGGAACACCACATGTCGGGACCGTACGAGCAAACTCATCAGCAGAACTTTCCCGCGGCGCAGCCCTTCGCGCCCGCGCTGCCCGCATCGAACGCAGGGTGGGCAGTGGTGGCAGTCATCTTCTTCTGGCCACTGGCCATCCCCGCGTTCAATCACGCGCTCAAGGTCCATCCTCTGTGGTCGATGGGTGATGTCCAGGGCGCGCAGTACTCGTCGCAGCGCGCGGCGTTCTTCGGCAAGCTGTCCCTCATCATCTTCGGCGTCTTCATCGTTCTCTACCTGGCGTTCATCGGCTTGGTCGTCTCCAACATGTGATGCGTCGACGGCGGTGTGCTGCTCACCCGCGGGTGACCGAGATACCGCCGTCGACGTAGAGCGTGGTTCCGTGCACCATCGCGGCATCGTCCGAGACCAGGAACAGCACACCGTCGGCGATGTTCTGCGGCGACAGCACTGTGCCTGCCGGGGTTCCGGCCGTCATGGCGTCGAGTACCTGGCGTGCATCCTTGTTGCCCGGAGTCAGAGTCGCTCCGGGCGCGAGGGCGTTCACTCGCACACCGCGTGGGCCGAACTCGGCGGCCCAGCTGCGAGTGAGCTGCTCGTCGGCGGCTTTGGTGGCGGAATACATCGCAGCGAACGGACTGCCCATCGTGGCCATCCACGACCCGATGTTCACGATGACTCCGCTGCCGCGCTCGGCCATGGCCGGTGCGAGCTCACCGACGAGCACGTGCGGCGCTCGGACGTTGACGGCGAGCATGGCATCGAGCTGGTCGTCGGGAAGATCGGCTGTCGCGGTGGCCGGATAGATACCGGCGTTGTTGACGAGAATGTCGACGCGGCCGCCGAGGGTGTCGGTAGTGCGGGCGGCGAACTCGCGAAGTTCTTCGTAGCTGCCGGCGAGATCGACGTCGACGAATGCCGCTGTGCCGCCGGCTTCCGAGATGCGGGCCGCCAGGGCTTTGCCGCGCTCGGCGTCGCGGCCGCTGACGACCACCTTTGCCCCGTGGTCGGCGAGGGTGAGCGCGATGGCCGCACCGATCCCACTGGTCGATCCGGTGACGACGGCGGTGCGTCCATGGAGTTGTGTGGAACTGGAAGATGTCATGACGCCATGTCTACGGTCGCGGAATCGAGCGGACCAGGCGTCGTTCGACCTAGGTCTGTCATGACCAGGTTGGCCATCGCTCGCGTGGCTACTGTGGATTTCGTGAACAACGACAGGTCGGCGCTGAGCGCATTTCTGCGTGATCGACGCGACCGCATCACTCCAGCCGAGGCGGGAGTATCGATCTATCCCGGTGCGCGACGGGTCCCGGGCCTGCGGCGCGAAGAGCTCGCAGCGCTGGCCGGAGTGAGCCCGGATTACTACAGCAAGCTCGAACAGGGTCGCCAGGCCAACGTCTCACCCGAGGTGCTGCGGGCAATTGCTCGGGCGTTGAAACTCGACCGGGTGGAGTCCGCGCATCTGCTCGATCTCGCATCTCCGGCTGTGCCGGTCGGCAGCGCCCCGGAGCGACCGGATCCGGGATTGCTGCAGGTGATGCGGGCGCTCGATCACGTGCCGGTGCTACTGCTCGGGCGCTCGGGAACCATCTTGGCCAGCAATGCGCTGGTTCGTGCGGTGTTGAGTCTGCAGTCGTCCGCCGGGGATTCGCTGTTTGACTATTTGTTTCGCAATCCCATCGCGCGCGAGCGAATCGTCAATTGGTCGCAGTTCGCGGCGGCCTCGGTTGCCGCGCTGCGCCGCGATCTTGCTCGAAGGCCAGGGGATTCGGAGTTGACCGCGCTGATCGACGAATTGCGTTCGACCGAGCCTTGTTTCGAGCAATGGTGGAGAGATCACGAGGTCGCCGAATTCGCAGGTGCAACCAAGATCATCCAGCACCCGGCGGCGGGCACCCTGCAATTCGGAATCGAGTTTCTGACCTCGCCGAGCGCGCAGGATCAAAGTCTGATCGTCTACACGGTCGAGGAGAATTCCAGTACGGCACACGTCCTGCCGATCCTGGCCAGCTGGGACCCGAATTCGGCGATCACCACATGACCGGCACGGCCGATCACGCCGTCGAGCAGACGCTGGCCGGGCACTGTCCGAGCTGGCCGTGTCGTCAAAGTAGACTCCATAGACCGTGAGCCTCACCCTCGGAATCGTCGGACTGCCCAACGTCGGCAAGTCCACCCTCTTCAATGCACTGACCAACAACGATGTGCTGGCCGCGAACTATCCGTTCGCGACCATCGAGCCCAACGTCGGCGTGGTCGCGCTGCCGGATCCCCGGCTCGAGAAGCTGGCCGAGGTGTTCGGTTCGGAGAAGCTCGTGCCCGCGCTGGTGTCGTTCGTCGACATCGCCGGCATCGTCAAGGGTGCGTCCGAGGGCGCAGGCCTGGGCAACAAGTTCCTCGCCAACATCCGTGAGGCCGACGCCATCTGCCAGGTCGTTCGCGTCTTCGCCGACGACGACGTGGTCCACGTCGATGGTCGCGTCGACCCGACCGCGGATATCGAGGTCATCGAGACCGAACTCGCGATCGCTGATCTGCAGACCCTCGAGAAGGCGATCCCGCGCCTCGAGAAAGAGGTGCGGATCAAGAAGGACCGCAAGCCGGCGCTCGACGCGGCTCTGGCTGCGCAGGCTGTTCTGAACGACGGCAAGACGCTGTTCTCGGCGAAGGCGAAGCTCGACTTCGAGCTGCTCAGTGAATTCCAGCTGCTCACCACCAAGCCGTTCCTGTACGTCTTCAACGCTGACGAGTCGGTGCTGACCGACGACGCGAAGATCGGCGAACTCGCTCGACTGGTCGCCCCCGCCGATGCGGTGTTCCTGGATGCGAAGATCGAGTCGGAATTGCTCGAACTCGACAAGGAGTCGGCAGCCGAGCTGCTCGAATCCGTCGGTCAGACCGAGCCCGGTCTCGACGCGTTGGCCCGCGCCGGCTTCCACACTCTGGGCTTGCAGACCTACCTCACCGCAGGCCCGAAAGAGGCTCGCGCGTGGACAATTCACCAGGGCGACACCGCGCCCCAGGCCGCAGGCGTCATTCACACCGACTTCGAGCGCGGCTTCATCAAGGCCGAAATCGTGTCCTTCGACGACCTCGTCGCCGCAGGTTCGATGGCCTCGGCCAAGGCTGCTGGCAAGGTGCGCATCGAGGGCAAGGACTACGTGATGTCCGACGGCGATGTGGTGGAGTTCCGCTTCAACGTTTAGACCTGCTGGTCAACGCCTGTTTTCGGGCCCCCGGTACGCAGAGAGTACGCAGTAGCCTCGGTGAACATAGCCGAGGCTGCTTTGCGCGTTCGGTCGTCGGCGTTCGGCCACAAATGCGCGTACGTCGACAAGGTCACGTTCGGTGAGCTGTGCCCGAGGGCCTTCTGTACGGTCACCACATCGCACCCGGCGTAGATCAAGCCCGATGCGTAAAAGTGCCTGAGATCGTGCAGATGCCAGTCGGGCTGGCCGGCCGACAACTTGGTCCGCCGCCATCGATACCCGACCGAGTTCTGATGCCACGGATGGCCGTTCTCGCCTGGGAAAAGCCACGCCCCGGGGTCGGTACTCAATGCATACCCCTCACGGACATGCTCGGCCAGAATCTCGAGAAGACCATCAGGTGCCGGGATCGTTCGCTCGCTCCCGTACTTCGGTGGCCGGATCTCGACCTGTCCGCCGTTCGCACGTTGCACCTGACGCTGCACGTGGATCTCTCTTCGGAGGAAATCGACGTCACCGATCCTGAGTGCTGCGGCCTCGCCCAGTCTGAGGCCGGCGAATGCCGCCAGGGCTACGAAAGCGGTGAACACGTTCTCGGCCTCCGCCACGAGTTGGCCCACGTGCTGTGGTTCGGGAATCCTCATGGCCGCCTCGGCACGCCGTCGCCGGGGGAGTGTCACGTTCTCGGTCGGGTCTGACCCGAGCACCTTGTCGCGCTTGGCAGCTCGCAGGACTGATCGCACGTTCATGAATCGAGTCTTGATCGTCGACGCAGCGAGCGGTTTGTCCTGCATGGACTTCACCCACGTCTCGATATGCGACGGGCGTAGGTCGCCCAGCGGCACGTTCGCGAACGTCACCCCGTTGGCCGCCAGGTTCATTGCCTGGAGCGTTCCCGGCACCCAGACCTGTCGCGTCGACCATTCGCGGTAGAACGACGCAAACGTGATCTTGCCCAGTTTCGGATCAACGTAGTTGCCGGTGATCTGGCTCGCGACGATGGTGTCGAGCCAGGACTGCGCATCGGTCTTGCGGTCGAAGCGCTTGGTGTGCTCGCGGCTTTCGTCATCGACATACCTTGCGCGCCAGCGTTTTCCGCGGCCATATAGGGCAGACCTGTTCTTGTCTGCCTTTACCCAGAGATCCTCCACCCCTGCTCGCCGGTTTCGCTGCGGATGCGTCATGGCTTCGGCTTCGAGGCCCAGTCGATGCCGACTGCTCGTGATGGGTGGCGGAGGGCCGTCATCAATGTGCTTGCAGTTTGGCTCGAGTTGTCGACGAGGGCTGTGACGCGATCAGTCATCAGCAGTTCCTTGACGCTCTCTCGTTCCGATTCGTCGGTCATCTCGATCAGCGCGTCGATTTCATCGGCCATAAGTTGTCCGTCCTGCAGCACGCTCAACAGGCTGGCAAGCCAGGTTCGCAACCTGTTCCCAGTCCAACGCACGCGGTCGTCTTGGCTTTCGTGCATGTCATCTATGGAGAGTCCGAAAACCTGAGCGATGGCATGGGCTTCATCGAGCCGAATGGCGCGCGGCCGTTCGACGTCACGCAACTCGATCTTTGCAATTGCGGAGGGATGAAGGTTAAGCCCCTGCTGTTCAAGGGCCTTGGCTAGATCTGCTTGGGTCCACCCCTGGCGTTCTCGTTCCATCCTGACTCGACGCCCGAAGCGATCCTCCAGGCTCTCCGTCTGCTCCTCGTTTCCCATAGGAGGAAACGCTATCACCCTCGCCAAGGTTGCAAACGTCACAAGTGTGTGATTTCCTCGTAACGGAAGACGAGGTTTCCCAACGAAGAAATGGAAGTCCATGACACACACAGACATTGCGAAGCAGGCAGAAGAGTTCTGGCAAGCAAGGCAGTGTGCCGAGAACACGGGTGTCCCAGAGGGCACGTGGCGGTACTGGGCGCACATCGGTCAGGGGCCGAAGAGCTTCAAGCTCGGACGCCGGCGGGTGTGGCGCAGGAGCGTCGTCCTCGCCTGGGTTGCTGAGCAGGAATCGGCGACAGCAAGCGGTGGCGCGGCCTGATGCCTCTCACGCCCGACCCCTACGAGGTGAGTTGCCCGAAGCAACTCGCAAACGAGAACACCCCCGACCACGCGGGTGCAACCGCAGATGTGGCCGAGGGCATCGAATCCGACAACCAGCAGGAAGAAGGAATCTGAGATGAGTGTAGAGCAGTCGACCGACCGTGACGACGTCGAGGACACCGACCTCGCGACCTTCATGGCCGAGAACCACAAGAAGGCACAGCCGGGTTCACCCCTGTACGGCCTCTACGCCCGCGACTTCGACTACACGACGGTGGAGTCCCGCGGCAACGTGCTGAATGCGTTGTACGCCGAACGGCAGGCACAGGCACCGGGATGGATGGATGACGGCGAGACATACGAGAGCCCCACACCCGCACGATCCCTCTGGCGTTCGGTCCCGATTCGCCTGAACCTACGGGAGGAACGGGGGCAGCGGGACGATGACGTGTTCATGTTCGCGCATCTAAAAGCCGTCTTGATGCAGGAAGTTTCGGAGTCCGAGCCGTGCGTGAACCTCACCCGAAGGACCTTCCTTGAGAACGATCAGAAGTGGAAAGAATGGCACAGTGCCCGGTTGACGATCAGTGAAGCTACAGAGCTCGCGCACATGCTGTTGCTGTTGGTCGACGTCGCCACCGGCACTTCGGACGAGATCGCGGGAGAAGCCCGATGAGCGGCGGCATCAAGATTCAGTGCACGCCATGGTGCGTGGATGGTGATGGGCACCCCAACGAGAGCAGTCGTGTTGACCAGCACTGCTTCGGGACAGACAACTACGTCGATCTGTCGCTCGAGGAGTTTGACCAGGATTCCTTCGGAACGTATTCGTCAAGGCTCGGGGTGACACCGTCTCGCGGATCCAACCAGTTACCCACGGCGTACATGCATCTCGACCTGATTCATCGCGAGCTGGGCAACCTGGACCGCGCTGTCCACCTCACCGCCGCTGAGGCCCGTGCTCTCGCGGCCGCGCTGCTAACAGTGGCCGACACGATCGAGGTGGCCTGATGTTCGTCCAACTCGACGAGATGACCGACGAGCCAGTCTGCGTCGGACTCACCGGATCCGGCCGCGTCCGAATTGCGTACAGCTCCAACGTCGTAATCACTCTCGACATCGGCGAGGCCGTGGATCTGGTGACCGCAGTCGCTGAAACCCTCGCCGAAGCCGACAACCAGTCCCAGTCTCGATTGCGCCGCGACGAGAGCGCTGTCCGATCCCAAGCCGCTATCCGGGAGGCACTTCAATGACTCCGCTTGAGGTGTTCCTCGCGATCGCGTTGGCGGCGCAGTCGATGTGCTGGCTCGCAACGGATTTCAGACGCTTTACCGGATAGTCCCTCGGCGGCGACCGCCGCACGAGATTCCTACTGAGAACGACCTCTCGGTCATATGCCAGGCACCGCATTGACCACGGGGGAGGCCGGACACCCACCAGGATCCGGCCTCCCCACCACCACCCGAAAGGGACACCACCATGGTATCCAAGATCCCCGGAATTCAGCAGGCCACGGACAACGCTCGGAGTGAACTATTCACACAAGGCTTCCTGTACGTGGAGAACCTGCCTACTGACTACACATTCACAGCCGCTGACGTTTTCGAATACATCGCACCTCACGCCGACGACCATTCTTCCCGTCACGGTGCTCTCATTCGGGCATTGCAACATCGAGAGCTGATCGAGTTCGCCGGATACGGCCCTGCCCGCAGACCGGGGGCGTGGGATGCGCCGTCTCGGCTGTGGAGACGTACCGACGTCAAGGCACAGCGGGCAACCACGGTGCTGACGCCCGCAGTTGGCGGTGACGCCGCGTGAGAACAGCGAACGAACTGTGGAGTGTCGACCTCACCGAGGCCCCACCGCTGACGGCAGTACTGGAATTCGTCGCACCGATGATCCTCGAAACACGTGACCGTGGCGAGGGGCGGCTCGACCCACTGCCGGTTGCCGGATCCCCTGAATGGATGGCAGCCGGAGACCGAGTGAAATGGGCAGCCATCGCCGTGCTCGCGCTGGAGGCCTGCTGGGCAGTCGAGCGAGGCCCCAACGAGCGGGTCGCGTATTCCGAGGGCGTCGACCGTGTTGCGGCAGAGATGCATTGGGGTTCATACGGGTACCAGGTCGGATACGAAAAAGGCCGCCGCGACCAGGCTGCGATCGAGCGCAGAACACGGCGCAACGCCGAGACGCGAAGGAGCACAGCAGCGTGAGCGACTACGACCCCAGGGTATTCACCTGGCTCAGCGGGTCCGACGTGAAACCGGTCCGCGTCGATTGGTGGGAACACCACCTGATCCCACGCGGATGCCTCACCGTGCCCGCTGGCCGCGGCAACGCAGGAAAGTCGACCGCCTGCGCAGCATGGGCCGCTGAAGCCACCCGCAACAATGAGGTCGTCGCGTGGCTTCACTCGGAAGAAGACCGGGCAATGCACATCACCCCGAAAATGCTTGCCGCCGGAGCCGACCTCGACCTGATCAAATTCCTCGATGTCGGCGTCCAGATGGAGGACGGCACCATCTCGGAAGCCACACTTCAGCTGCCCCGAGACATCGCTCGTCTCGAAGAAGATCTTGCTGCCCTCGGTTGCCGGTTCGTGGTCTTCGATGCGTTGACATCGTTCAAGTCCTCCAAGATGTCGGCGAACTCCGGTGATGACGTCCGTGCGTTCCTCGAGCCGATTCAGCGCATGGCCGGCCGACTCAACGCGGTCGTGCTCGGTATCGCGCATCTCGGCAAGGACGGCGAACGTAAGGCCCGCGACGCAGTCAAGGGGGCATCAGAATGGACAGACGTTCCGCGACAGGTGCTCGCCTTCCATCGCGAGGACGGCGAGACAGAGGGTGTCATCTCCGATGTGAAGGGCAACCTGTCACCGTCGCCGCGGTCGATCGGCTACGCATTCGAGAACATCTCGCTCCCCGAGCACGGCATCGAGGAGGTCGGCCGGATCACCTTCACAGGTGATGTGGACATCAATGTCGACGAGGCGCGGCGATCGGCAGCACCGGATGACGACAGCGACGACCGCAAGGAATCCGAGGTGTGGTTGGAGGACTACCTCACCGAGAACGGGCAGGTGGACAGCACCGTTGCCAAGCGCGACGGTGCGAAAGCACTCGGGGTCAGCACGAAAACTATAAGCAGGGCGGCATCAGCAATCAAAGTGAAGATGACCCCGCGCGGGTTCCCACGCAAGACGTTCTGGTCGCTCGCCACGATCATTGATGGCGAGTTCATCAGTGGGGACAGCGAGGACATGAGTGACCCCCCTGTTACTCAAACAGTGTCCTCACTTGTCCCTACTGGCGATGACCAGGCAAAACAGAATGTCCCCACTGGTGTCTCCACTGAGGAAAAACCCAGTGAGGACATAGGTCAGAACAGTGTCACCACTGCACCCGAACCGACCCGGTGGAGGGTGTCCGGCGAAGTCGTCGAGACACCACCCCGTCTCCACGTCGTGGCGGACAGCGACAAGAGGGTGACTGCCCTGCAATGGGTCACCGCTCACGTCACGGAGCTCATCGCCGCCGGTACGACCACCGTTGAGTCGAGCACCGTGTACAGCGCTGGAGGTGCTGCCGGATTCAAGATCGACAATTTGCGTCAGGCCGTCAAAAAGTGCGATCTCATCGGCGTAGCGGCCCGCAAGGGGTCCGGCACCGTGTGGTCACTCGGTAAGGGCAGCGTCAACACCGTCGTCTCGTGTGAGCTGTGGCTGACTGGCTGGTTGCTTGAGAACACCGAACCGTGGGTCCGAGCATCCGAGGCCTACACCGCAGGATTCGCGGTTGGATACAGCAGGGACGCCATCAAGTCCGCAAGCCTCGCCCCTCAGATCCACAAGCGAGGCCTGTCGATCCACACAGAATGGTCAGTCGACGACGAATCAGCTACATCCGGTCAGGGGGCCTGAGATGGCGTCATGGGAAGGGCTGGCGGACGCCCTGCTGGCAGCTCCGGACCTCACCGGTGCCGCCTGCGCCGGCCGATGGGATTTGTTTGATCCACCGGATCCGGACGCGCACGAGACCCCGGAGGACACCCGGTATCGGCATCGGGCGGCCAAGGAGATCTGCGACAGATGCCCGGTGTTCGACGCCTGTTCCGCGTGGGTCGCAGGACTGGTCCCCGGGGAGGTCAGTGGCGTCGTCGCGGGAACCACCTTCAAGGCACCGACAAAAACGGTCGTTCCGAAACACCGGAGGAGAGCGGCGTGACCGCGAAACACCTGACCGACACAGAGGTCGAGCTGAGTGTGCACGGCAGCGTGACGTCGGCCCGAGTTCGTATCCAGTTCGGTTCGCAGATCTTGTTGCTCGATTTCGCGGATGCTCTCCAGCTCGCCGACGACCTCGTCGACACTGTCGAAACCACCAGACGAACAAAGAACCGAAAGAAGGCGAAGAAGACGCAATGAATAACGACGACGAAAACCCCTGGGACGGCCGGAGCCCCATTCAAGACCACGATGGCAACCTCACGGGGATGGTGACCAACTCGGAGGCTCTCGATGTTGCTCGACAGTTGGCGCTCGAGGTTGCTCTCAAGCGTGACAATCCCGAAGCTGTGTTTCTCGCACAGCAGAAGATGGTGGAGGAGCAGAGGGAAGCGGTAGCTGTCGTCAACCCCTACTTCGCAATCTGTCTGTCAGGGGCATTGGCGGCGCTGTCTTCCATGCTCGAGCAATTGGGTGTTCCCCGACATGAGATCGACAACCAGATCGAGTTTATGTTGTTGCCGCCCAACGATATTGACTGAGCGACACGCTGCAGTCTCGCTGTTCGGTAGTGACTACTTCCGTTAGAATCGGAAGTAGTTCGGCACCGCGCAAGGCGGTCCGACTCCCGGGCACCGACCGCAAGGGTTGAGCCCTTCTCCGCGCAAGGCGGAAAAGCGAATCAACAACCAACCCATTGCGTTTCGAGTGTTCGGGAGTTTTCTTATGGCCGGTGGCCGGATCGATATCGAGGTCAATGCTGATACCTCGGGTGTAGCTGGGCAGTTGCAGCGTGGACTCGGCGGTGCTGTCGGTGTCGCTGGGAACTTCGGCAAGATCATGGGTGCCGGCATCCTCGCGGGTGGCGTGGTCTCCGCATTCGGCGAGGTCATCAAGACCGGTAACGACTTCACCAACGAGTTGAACACGATGCAGGCGGTGTCGTCGGCGACCGCTGACCAGATGGCTGCTGTGTCGGAGCGCGCGAAGGCGCTCGGTAACGACAATCAGCTGTCCGCGACGTCGGCCTCTGACGCCGCCGCGGCGATGACGGAACTCGCCAAGGGTGGCTTCACCGTCGAGCAGTCGATGGAAGCCGCTCGAGGGACTCTGCAGTTGGCGGCCGCAGCTCAGATAGATGCTGGGACGGCGGCGACGATTCAGTCGCAGGCGCTGCAGTCCTTCGGTTTGGATGCGAGCTACGCCGCGACCGCTGCAGACGTCCTGGCGAATGCCGCGAACGCATCGTCGGCTGAAATCACGGATATCGCAGCAGGACTCGGGCAGTCCGGTGCTGTCGCGAATCAGTTCGGTCTGACGATCGAAGACACGGCCGCGACGTTGGGCGTGCTGTCGAACGCTGGTATTGCAGGTTCCGACGCAGGCACATTGTTGAAGTCTGCGCTCCTGTCCATCACGGATCAGGGCAAGCCAGCACAGGCGGCGATCGAAGAACTCGGCCTGACGGTGTACGACGCGCAGGGTCAGTTCGTCGGCATGTCGAGTCTGTTCGGCCAGTTGGACACGGCAGCCGCAAATATGACGCCTGAGCTCTATCAGGCTGCCACGGCAACCCTGTTCGGTTCGGATGCGATGCGTTTGGCAGGTGTGGCCGCTGAGCAGGGCCAGGCTGGCTACGATGCAATGCACACGGCTATCGAGCGTCAGGGTGCCGCAGCGGAGGTCGCTGCTGCAAAGACGCAGGGCCTTCCGGGCGCGATGGCCTCGGTCCAAAATGCAACCGAGACACTGACTTTGGGACTTTACGGCCTCATCCAGGGGCCCCTCGAAACGTTCGCGACATCCGCCGCCGACAAGATCAGCTCCGTCACTCCCGGGATCATCTCCGGGCTCCAGGATGCCGGCGGTGCGGTCGTCGATTTCGGCCAGATGCTCGCCCCAGTCGCTGGGTTCGTCGGCGACGCTGTGGGCGCGTTCCTGGACCTACCTGCCCCTGTGCAGGCTGTTGCGGCCGCCTTGGCGGCACTGCAGGTCACGGGCGGGGCTGACAAGATCGGCGGGTTCTTCAAGGACATCACTGAAAATTTCAGGGATTTCCGTGAGGAAATGCAGGGCGAGATCGATATGCAGGCCGCCCTATCCGGCATCGGCGAGGGAGAGAACCCTCTCGGTGCGTTGACCGGTGACGCAGACGAATTGGCGGGTGCACTCGAGGAGAACGCTGAGCCCCTCTCTGAGTTGGCTGCAGGCCTCGCGACACTGGAACGTCGTTCTCCCGCTGTCCGCAACATGGCCGAGGGGTATCGCGGGGTCACCGCACGGACGCGGGAGTTTGCAAATCAGCAGCGCGCCGCTGCGAGTCAGTCAGGTGCGCTGACGTCGGCTCTGCGGAACGGAGCGGCACGCGCTGCCACATTCGGTGGCGCAGTGGGCGGCACGGCTGTCGCCGGCCTGCGCGGTATGACATCGGCGGCCAAGGGCGCTATCGGCGTGCTCGGTGGACCGTGGATGGTCGGCATCATGGCGGCCACCGCCATCATCGGAAAGATCTCGACGGAATACGCCGCACTCGATGCGCAGCAGGAAGCAATCGACAAGTCGACCTCCGATGTCGCTGCCGCACAACGCGATGTAGCAAAAGCATTCCAAGAATCACGAGGCGCGATGTCGGACAACGTCCTCGGCGCTGTCGGGATGCAGATCGACTCAGTCCGGGATAAGGCCAAGAACCTGGCCGACAATGGGCCGGGTGCGTTCGGCATCTTCGCTGCCGCTGGCAGCGACATCAAGGGCTGGTTTTCCGGTGTCGCAGAAGCCGGCACCGACGCTCTCCATACCCAGGAAGATCTTGCCGAGCAAGGAGCGAAAACCGAGTCCGGGTTCCGCAATCTCGGTAAGACGAACGAGGAAGTTGCTGCGGCACTGTCGGGCTCGGACGCCGAGTACAACGCGATCGCCAACAGCCTGCGCGGTATCGAAGACGGTGGGTCGGAGGCGCTGGGCGTGTTGCAGCCTCTGCGTGACGAGTTCGTCAAGGCGCGGGAGACGGCTCAGAACACCACGCCAGGATTCTTCGATCTCCGCGATGCGGTGAAGGTGCTGTCCGACGAGTCGTCGTCGGCGACGGACCGTATCAACGCAATGAAGACTGCACTGGACGTGCTGTCCGGCAAACCGATTCCGCTGTCCGACGCGCTACAGACCTACAACGATCAGGTGCGGGCAACCGCAGAAGTGACCAATGAAGTGTGGGACGCCGCCGAAGGTTGGGGCGATGCCCTGATCAAAGCAGACGGATCGGTAGAAACCTCTTCGTCGAACGGGTCGAAGCTGCGAGATTCGTTGCTCCAGATCAAGGATGCGACGATCACCGCCGCCGATGCCGGTGCCGATCTGGGGCCGATCTGGGCGTCGAACGACGCACAGCTGCAGCAGCTGTCGATCTCGACAGGCGTCAGTGTCGACGCATTGCGCCGAATGATCGAAGCCGAAGGTCTGGTGCCGAAGAACATCGAGATGCTCGCAAGCCTGCGTGGAGCAGACACCGCCGAACAGCAGCTCACCATTCTCGCGGGGCTACTCACTGGCGTCGGGCAGCCGGTCGATATTCCGGTCGGTGCCCTTACCGATGAGGCCAAGCGCAAGATCATCGAACTCGGCGGCACAGTCGAACGGGACATCAACGGCAAGCCCGGCATCGTGCGAATCACTGCCCCCAACGAGGATGCACTCAGAAGGATTCGCGACGTTGATCTCGCGACGCAAGGGATTCGCGACAAGACCGTCACAATTACGGTCGAAGAACGCCGTAGTCGTATGCAGTTCGGGATGTCGGACGAGGCATACGCAAATCTAGTGGCCCAGGCACCGGCGGGTAAGGCGACTGGGGGACCCATTACCGGTGGCGTACCGGGCAAGGACTCTGTGCCGATCTTGGCGATGCCAGGCGAGCACATGCTCACCACAGAAGATGTAGATCGTCTCGGTGGGCAGGCCGGCGTGTACCGGTTCCGGGATGCGCTGGCACGCGGCGAAGTCCGCGGATACGCCGGCGGCGGCGCGATCGTCGACAACCTCGCAGAGTACGTCGGGCAGAAGTTCCCGGCACTGACGATGACGTCCGGACTCCGGCCAGGAGACTCCGGTTACCACGGGCAGGGGATGGCTGCGGACTTCTCCAACGGATCCGGGAACACGGACGCCCAGTTGGGTCTCGCGACGTTGATGGCCAGCAAGTTCGGATCCGAGCTGAAGGAGTTGATCTACGACGATCCACGTTTCGGTCGAGAGGTGAAAGACGGCTCCTTCGTTGACGATTCGTTCTACGACGGTGCCGGTGACCACACGAACCACGTGCATATCGCCACCGACCATCCACTGACGGATGCTGCCGCTGTCGACGTTGCGCCACTGTCCGAGCGGGACCAGATAGCTCAGGCGATCATCGACGAAGGTAAGCGCCGCGGTATCTCCGACAACGGCATCAAAGCCGCTGTCATGGCTGGTCTTGCCGAGTCTGACCTGCAGAACATTCCTTACGGTGACCGGGACTCGACGGGCGTTTTCCAGCAGCGAGACAACGGTGCATGGGGTACGGCCGAAGATCGTATGGATCCGACACGGGCTGCGGGCATGTTCTACGACCAGTTGGCAACCTTCGATTACGAGTCGATGGACCCGGCTGATGCTGCGCAGAAGGTTCAGCAGTCCGCATTCTCCGATGGGTCGAACTATCGGGAGAAGGCGGAGGAAGCGGATTCGATCATCGCCGGCCTCGGAACTTCCGGAACCGATGCGTCTGGGACGTCGAGCAAGTGGGCGGAGAAGGACCAGATTGCATTGGACCGTGCTGCCGTAGCTGTGACACAGGCGGAAGAGGCACGCGACAAGATCTACGCGAACGAGAAGAAGTCGCAGGCCGACCGCGATCAGGCCGATCTGAAGGTGAAGGCAGCGAAGCAGAAAGTTGTTGACCTGCAGGCGAAGAAGGACGGTGCAGCGGCCGGCGTCAAGGATGGTCCTGCCCCGCAGGCTCCTGATTTGGCGAAGACGTACACCGATGTCGAGATCGAGCGGATGGAGGCTCAGTTCGCGGTCGATGACGCGAACGAACGCCGCAACGAGGTGTATGCCGACTCGGAGGCAACGGAATCTGATCGCGGCAAGGCCGATATTGCGTTGGATCAGGCACGGAAGAAGCTCGGCGAGGTCGTCGCCAACCCTGGATCGACCCTGTCTAAGTCGGGGAAGACCGGTGAAGGGTTCTCGCTGAAGGGCCGGTTGACGGAGTTCGGTGAGCAGCTGGTCGGTATCGCAGTCGATGCGTTGTTCGAGCAGATGCCGTTCGGGCTCGGCGATTCCCGGTGGTGGTCGTTGGAGGTGCCGTCGTTCGGGCAGAGCACAGCCGCAATGACACCCGGGCAGATCGACGGAAGCCAGCCGGCACCTGACTGGGTGTCCACTCTGACCAACGGCATCACCAGTGTCGGAACGGCGATGCAGACGTGGGATGTCGATACGCGTAAGGACTACCAGTCTCAGTTCGCGGACTTCATCAACAGCAAGCGGAAGAACGCGAAACTTCGGGACAACGGAGGCGACCTCGAGCACGGTGCGATGGCACTCAACCTGTCCGGCAGCACCGAGAAAATCCTCAGCTCCGATCAGGCTGTCGTCTACGACCGGAACATGCGGGAGGTCGCGGCTATACGAGCCGGCAACGCAGCTGCAGCAACAGCAGGAGCGATCGACCTCACCGGATTCGACTCCAAGATCAGCGAACTCGTCGGCGCAGCACGGCAACCGGCAGTCACATTCCAGACAGATTCGGTCGACCAAGGTATCCGAGCCTGGCGCTCGGAGATGAACGTTCGCTCGATGTCGTTCAAGAAGCGCCGCTGATGCGCACACACGAGAGCTACCTCCACGGACTCGCCGGGGTCGAAGTCACCGTCCCCGGCCGAGTCGCCGCCATTCTCGAATCACGCTGCAAGCTGACCGAACTCAGAGTTGCGCTTCGAGGCATCGACCCCGAAGTCGACGAAGCTTTGATGGCGATCACCCTCGCCGCACACCACTGGCGTAATTCCGCAACCGGAAGAGCAACACCGGCAGAACCGGAAGTAACCCCACGATCAGAGTGGCTCAGCACAACAGAGGCCGCAGACATTCTCTACATCACCACCCGAGCAGTACGCCTTGCCATCACCGAAAACCGGCTCAACGCAACACGAGTCGGCAAAAGTTACCGCATCAGCCGCGAGGACCTGGAGCACTACAAGGCCGCCCGACGGGCCGCCTGAAAGGAACACCCCCATGCCTGACTACATCGCACGGTCGCAGGACGCCATCGAGAACTACCGTGAACAGCTCGACACCATCCGCGCCGACACCACCCTCTCCAACAACGGCCGGCGCGCCAAGATCGCCAGCGCCTACGACGCCGCCCGAGAGATCGTCGACCACTCCAAAGAGAAGCATGAGTGGACCAAGCAAGCCCAGCGGCAGAAGCTCGAGCGCAAGGTGTTCGGACCACCGACCACGACGCTGACCGGTGCCGACGCCATCTCCTGGCGAGACGCCCAGGACCGTGCCGCGAAGCTCCTGCCCGCCAGCTACTCCGAGCCCGTTGACAACGATGTCCTGCAAGGCGAAGCGCTCGGCTTGCTGAACCGAGCACTGCAATCCGGCGACGACCATCTCGCCCGTGCCATCGTCACCGTCGCATTCGATATGCGCTGGGCCGACGTCGCCGACGCCTACGCCCAGGCAAGCCCCGACACCGACACCGTCGTCGAACTGTGGGATGCCGCAACCGACGAAGGCCGCGGCATCGACCTCGAGGAGTTCAACTTCATCCTCGACCAGCCCAAGGAACTCAACCTTCCGCCCGAACCCGAACCCGTCAACTACGCAGCGAACGCCATGAAGCAACAGCAGTTGGGCCGCGACTTCGCCGACGCCCTCACCGAAGGCATGGCAGACCTCACCACCAACCCCTCACGTCCATCCGCCGGCTTCGGAATCCCCGGCGGCACCGGCCCCTTCACCTCCTGAAAGCGAGAACACCATGACCACAACACTCACCAACGGCGTCTTCGGACCACACATCAAGAACAACAAGTACGACCCCACCACCCTCGACATCACTCTCGACATCGACGGCACACCAACCACCGCCCGACTCGAACACACGATGGACGACACCGACGTCGACAAGCTCTGGCTCGGCACCATCTACAAACACCTGAACAAGCCCATCGATGCCACCCGAGACGGCAACACCATCACCGCCTTCGGACACACCTGGACCGTCACCAACTAGCCACCCAGGGGCGCACCCCAAACCGCTCAGCCCCAGCCCAGACCGCGGGTAAGAGGACTCGCAGTCCAGAGACCTGAAAAGATCTCGCGCGCGCGGTACCACCAAGCCGATAGGAGCACAATGCCGAAGCTGAGAATGTCCGTGTGCGGCCAACCCAACTGTCCGACCTTGATCCAAGGACCCGGTAAGTGTGACGCTCACAAGCGAGCTCAGGACCGTGCCCGAGGAACGAGCTCGGCCCGCGGTTACGACTACTCGCACCAGAAGCTCCGCAGGGAATGGAAGCCGAAGGTGGAAGGCGGAGCTGTGATGTGCGGCCGCTGCAAGCAGTTGATTCATCCGCAGTCGGAGTGGGATCTGGGCCACGACGACAGCGACCGAACCAAGTACACCGGGCCCGAGCACCTCGCCTGCAACCGAGCTACTGCAGGACGTTGACGATGACAACGTGGCCGGTCAGGGGCTTTTTGTCGATGCCAACGAAAAGGTCTGGCCGACAGCGGCGACCCCAGGGAGGGACACCCAACGCCACCGCCGGCACGCAGACCCCGGGTAAGGCGGATTTTGCCCTGTACGGGTCTGGGTATCTAACGGAAGATCGCGATTACGTCCAGGCGCAGGGCCGGACCTTTCACATAGTTGTCTTCCTGACCGGGGGTTGGTACTTCTGACCGCTGTTGGCGGCGGCTTTTTCGATTCGCCATCGCACCTGGGATCGTCATGACGGGAAGCCACTTGCCTGGCTGCAATCTGCCGGCGACCTTGCCCACGATCCTTGCAGGCCCATCGATGTCTTGCCTGAGGTAGTCAGGTTGCAGCTTGCCTGTGAGCTTCCAATCTGAATCGTCGAATTCGCCAACTACGGTCATGTCACCGCTCAGACTCTCAACTATTGCCTTCAAAGCATTTCGCTGGTCCGCGCCCGGGAGATCGGGTGGTAGTTCGGCAATTCCAAGTGTGTCGATGAACGGGAGCATCGACTCCAAGGCGTTGAGTCCGTCTACGAGGCCGCCCTTCTTCATCATCCCGCGGACGAGGTCAGGAAAGAAGAGATCGCTCTCAACCTCAACGATGGCACCGACACCCACTGTGTCCATAGATGTCTCTACGTCCAGTATTTCTTCCCACATGGCATCTTCTGGGTTCTGGCGGCCGAATTTGTAGAGGCGGTCGAACTGAGCTTCTGGCGTGTCTACCAGGCTTTCCGTTTCACCGAAGTCCGACCCGCGGCCTCCGCTTACGTTGACGGGTCCAACGCCTATGCCGCCCGAACCTGACCGCTGCTTACCTTGAGTCCGCTCCAAGCTCTGTCGACTGCCGCCTTCGAAAGCGCTTACGTAGCGCCCCACCGCTGCCTCGTTCAGGTACAGGAAGTCCCTTAGCATCGCTATCCCTCCTGCCGCTTGCGCATTGTTAAATAGTCGTGCACTAGTGGTGGGCTCACTCTAAAGTCGTGGTCATCCCAGTTGCTTCCGTCTTGTTTTTCGAGCCGGTACACCTCAACGAAGCTGAGTTTTTTGAGGTAGTGGTAGTACTTCGCCGGCAGATGCCGATCGTGTTCAACGAGAAGTTCGCTCCGGATGTCGGGCGGAATCGACTCCCACCATGAGTCCAACTGCGCCTTCAGGTTTGCGAGCAAACCAGGAAGCTCTCCTGCGAGGGTGTGTTCGCTCGCGGACCCTCCCTCCACGAAGCCAGATTCGTGGCTGAGAAGATTGTGAAAAGCTACGTCAATCCGGGCGCGTTGATCAAGATGGGCATAAGGGTCTTGCAACAACAAGAGCCTCGAACCAAGGCTCAGCGTTGAGAACTTTTGTAGCAACGATTCGTCCTGCTCACGCATTGCAGACCTCAGTTCGAGGTGAACAGAACGAGGACGCTCGTGTGGAAATGCGTCCGTGACGTGAAGGTCTGGGGTCCGTCATTGGATACTCCTGGGTGCGGTTAGCTTGTCAGCTATGGATACCAGAGGTGTCGGACCGCAGGTGGTTCATTCATTTGTGTGAATGACGCAGGTGCATCCCAGATGCTTTGCCACCCCGACGCTCGGGTTTTGGGTCCGAGCTTTCCCGGCTGAGCATCTCGGTGGCGGTCTTCTCGGGCGGAAGGCGAGTTTTGTCGTCGCGCATCAACCAAGTCTGCTCGAATTACTCCATGGACACGCCATGGATGACCGTCGACGAGGCCCGCGCCTATGCGCGGTGCGGACGTCAGCAGATGTACCGCGCACTTCATACCGGCGAGCTCGTTGGCACGCAGCGGAAGCGGCCGCAGGGGACGTGGCGGATTCATCGCGACGATGTCGACGCGTGGCTGCGGGGGAGCAACCCCGAGCAGTCGGCGACGAAGCTCAAGCGCGTCACCCCCGAGCCGCGTCGGTTGCGGTACCGGTGATCGAGAAACCCCTCACCGTCCAGGACGTGGCGGAGCTCGTTCCGCACACCGCCGACTGGGTTCGGAATGCCGCCAACAGTGGTGCGCTTGAGTCTCTTCCGCGTGGTGGTCGCCGGCACATGTTCACCGAAGCGCATGTCGCCGACTGGATCAGCAGAGGTGCGCCGCGGTGGTGAACAGGGGTGGTGGGTACGCAGAGAGTACGCAGCAGCATCGACAAAGCCCATTGATGGCCAACGCTGCAATCCGGCCGAACGCCTGGCCAGGACCGCCGACCGTCATCTGCCGGTCGCAGCAAACGCCCAGCGCTGAGTTCCGCTTCAACGTCTGACGGCCGTCGATCCGCAGATCGCCTACGGTCCGGGTGACCAATAGCCGCCACCGTTCGCGCCGTCGGAGACGCAGAACATGTCGAATCCGTCCGGCGACACCGCAATCCCTCTCGCTGCGGGGTCGCATTCCGACCCTGGCTCCGCATTGCCGTCGATGATCGGTGCCGACTGCACCCAATGCGCGCGAGTCGACCCTGCATAGGTGCACTTCAGAAACGTGCCATCGGCGGAGGTTCCGTGATTGTCGACGCCCGGATCGCATGGTCCGTCCACCTCGGGCAGTGCGGCCGAGGGGGCCTCGGTCGCGTCCACAGTGGTCTCGACCGGAGTCGGTGGCTTCGTAGTGGGGGGAACCGTGAAGAGTGCGGTCGCCGGCAGGGAGTAGGGAACAAGGGTTCGCCGGATGCCGACCTGCTCGGCGTGAGAGATCCGAAGCCGTAGACGACAGTTGCGACCACGAGCAGTTCGATCACCCCGATTGCCAAGCCAGCGATGGCAATTCCACGACCGGCAGGTCATTCGGTGCGAACGCTACAGGCATCGGTGTCGGCCAGGTGGCAGTTGTCGTCTGCGCGCACGATCGACCGTCGGCTACGCTCCGAAGCAGTCGAACAGGAGGACATGGATGGGCCTGGAATACCTCGAGTCGTTGGTGCATCGAACTGCCACAGCGGGGGAGCCTTTCGAGCGTGGAGCCGACGAGTCGGAACTCGGATACCTGTCCGCACTGGCCGCGAGGCCCGGCACGAAGTCGATCTGCGAGGTCGGGTTCAATGCCGGCTTCTCGAGCTGGGCGTTCCTCGAAGCCTCTCCCGACGTGACCGTCGTATCCTTCGATCTGGCCGCATACGCGTACAGCGACGCCGCGAAAGCCCATGTCGACGAACACTTCCCGGGCCGACACACTTTGATCCAGGGAGATTCCCACACCACCATCAAGGCTTATGCCGAGCAACACCCGGACGCGCGCTTCGATGTAATCTTCATCGACGGTGACCATTCTGTGGAAGGTGCCCGCGCAGACCTCGACGATCTTCGCGCGCTCGCCACCCCGGAATCGGTCGTCATCATGGACGACATCACGCCGTGGCTCTGGTTCGGCGAAGGCCCGACGCAGGCCTGGCAAGAGGCCGTCGACGCGGGTCGAATCCTGCACACCAACTACTTTCGCGACGGCGAACCCGTCGACGCGGTGACTCCTCCCGCCGCGCGTGCCTGGGCCGAGGGCCGTTATCCCTTCTGAAAACGGACGGGGTGTCGACCAGCGTTCATCGTCGACTGTCGGACACGGCCTGCCGAACCATGTCGGCGGCCGCATCGGGTGTCGCTGCGAAATGAACGTTGTCGAACCGGTGCAGGTAGGCGTCGTAGATGCCGGATACTTTCCTGTTCGCGTTGTCCATCGCCACGACGCGCTTGCCCATCATCGCGGCCAATACGGCCGCATGCAGCCGATCGGTGAGCACGACGGGTGCGAGATTCAGAATGCGCTGCGCCACACGGAGGTTGAGCTTCGCCGTCTGCTCGTACGAGCGAACGAGAGCGGGGTACAGCAGGCGATTCGCTTTGGGGAAGTTGTATGCGATTCGGGTCGGCAGCGTCACCACCGTCGAGATCGCCAGATCCCTTCCGTGTAGACCCCAGTCGTATTGGACGGATGACGCGTCGACGTTCACCGAAGCATGACCGAGGCTTTCGGAATCGTCGCGCACGAGTTTCACGACGTCCACTGCAGAGCCTTCGGCGCTGTGTGCGATCTCGGCACCGAAAGCCATGTCCGGACAGTATTCGACGCGGTTGTTTGGGAAATGGGTGAGCGCCAGCTCGTACGAACGCTGTTCACGCAGCATGAGGGTGAGGTCCGGGTGCTGTGCGTAGAGGGCCGCGGTCCTGTGCATGGCGTCGGCGTCGGAGTAGTCGATGCTTTGGGGGAGGCACACGATCTTGTTGCGAGGAAATCGCGCAACGATTGCTTCACGAAATTTCTGGTCCATCGGCCAGCGGTCGCCGAAGTTCCCTCCGCCCTGCAGAAACAGGGTCCCATCACCGACTCGTTGTTCGAGCAGATCGTTGTTGTGGGTGAACGGATCGGACACGTAGTCGACGTGCACGTCCAACTGCTTCAGGTACTCGACTTCACCGGCGTAGATGAGCGAGTCACCGGCATTGAAGTGATTCGGAAAGTCCAAGTGAGCCACGCGATCTCCGGGTGACGCATGTTGCCGCAGGACGGCCATCGTCTCTTCGCGTATCGCGTCGACTATCTCGTATGTCATCGGGGACTCCGTCGCAGGCCGCGGCCGAGCGCGGCCACTCGAATCCGCAGTGCGCCGTAGTGGATTCCGATGTAGTGGGCCCACAGACCGCTGGGCATCGGTCGTAGTACCTTCGGCAACCACGGATTGCGAATTGTCGCGAGATACAAGATCGCCGCCGTGTGCGCGGGAATCCGGGCGAGGGACGACGGATGAGGGCAGCCCGCTGCGCGGTGCTTGGTCGACAGTTGGTACGACGTGCGTCCGTACGCGCGGCCTTGCAAGAACGATCGACGAACCGTGGTTCTGATGCGGTATGCGACCGACGCATCCGCGGCATGTCCGAGAGTGAATCCTGCTTGCTGAAGCCTCCACGAGTAGTCGACGTCTTCGGCACCGCCCACGAGGTCTTCGTCGAAGCCTCCGACCTTGTCGAAGACGCGCCTCCACAGCGCGAAATTGCTTCCTGGGGCATACGGCAGGTAGGCGGTGGGAAACAGAGTGCCGTTCGGCGGGTTGTCTCGCCAGGCCGTCACCTCCGGCGGATTGAGGGAATCGTGTTCGATTGCGCCGCCCACGGCGTCGTAGCTGTCGAGTGCGCGCACCATGGCACTGAGCCACGTCGGAGAAGCGACGTCGTCGTGGTCGACGAAGGCGATGATCTCGCCCCGCGCGGCTTCCACGCCGACGTTGCGGGCGTAGGAGACGCCACGCTTGGCGGAGGCGTCGACGATACGCATCGTCAGAGGTAGAGACAGTTCTTCGAGATGTGAGCGGAGGCCGTCGGTCGAGCCGTTGTCGCTGACGATGAGCTCGACATCGCCTGTGTAGTCCTGCGCAGCAAGCGCGTGGAGCTGCTCGTTCAGTTCGGGCAAACCGTTGTACACGGGGAGGACGATGGAAACCAGACTGATACGCACGTTGTGACCCTACAACGAAATCCGGGTGCTGTTTGGTTAGGCATCCCAACCGTAGGAGTGGGGATCACACAACTCGAAGGGTTGTGTGGCACCGCGATTTACACACACAGTTCGACTGTCACTTCAGGCTGATGTGGCTACGACTTTCCGCGTAGTCTCTTCTCCAACGGCGTCGGAAACGACGGGACCACCGCGGTATCGTCGAGCAGGGCGGTGATCCGACCGGCCTCTGCTGCAACCTCTTTCGATACCGCAGACCCGACGTCCTCGAGTAATTTCGTGACCACCGAACCGGTGGAATCCACGGCCCATCCGCCGACGATGCGTCCCTCCCACCAGATGGTCGGACCGATGTTTCCGAAGGTATCGAACAGTGGGGCCTTGTGTTCGCCGAGATACCAGTGTCGGTGCTTCCACCCCATTGGAGTGGGATCCAAGGCGGGAAGCAGCATCGCCCGAGGCGGGGAGTCGTGGAACACCGTGTCGGTCAACATGATTCCGTCACCCTCGGCCAGTTCGACGGCCACGGTGTCGAGTTCGGCGACCGCTCCACGGGTCTGCGTCTTGTTCCATCCCGTCCACCATTGCAGGTCGTCCAAGGTCGCCGGTCCGAACACGTCGAGCCAGCGCCGGGCCACATCGGCTCGGGCGGAGGGCTCGTCCAACTCGGGAATCCCGTTGGGCCACCACTGATCGATCGGTGCCCAGGCATGTCGGCGCGACGTCCACGCGCCGCGCGGCTCGACCCGCACCAGCTTTCCCTCCGCGGCCATCATCACCAAGACTTCGGAGGTGACATAGCGTTTGACGTCGTACACCTTGTCCGTGGTCGGCAGCAGAGCGGTCTTGAGTCCGGGTACTGCTGCGGACAGCTCCGCCCCGGTCGCCGTACCCATCGAGCGCAAGACGGCATCGGTCTCGGCTTCGGTTGCTGCGAGCCAGGATTCGACGTCGTCGATCACTGGTTCGGTCGGCAGCGTCGACACCTGCTTGATCAACCGGGTTCGCATCGTGCGGGCAACTCCGAGGCTGGCGGCAGCGTGGATCATCGGAACGTCGTCGTGCGCGACGACGAACATCGTGCGACGCATCGCCATCAAGCGAACCAAGCTACGGCGTTCGTACATCGCGTCACGAACGTCCGACAGTCCCAGCGATCGAGCGCGCGCAAGCACGGAGAGATACACGGTCGCGGGATCGGTGGCATGCAGTGCGAGCAACGACGACACCACGGATTCCGCACTCGGGGCGTCGGACAAGTGCTGCGCGACGAGCCGCTGTCGCCGCTGGACGTCGGTGATCTTCACGGGCTCAGTGTGACTGCTCGCGTGGCGCGGGACCGACGAAACCGGTGAGAAGCGCGTCGGCGATTTCGGTCATTCCGTGCGCGCGGGCATCGTCGGCGGCACCGATGTGGTCGTACTCGACGCGCTCGAACGACACCGTCCAGCTGCCCGTGCTGTGATCGTCCAGCACTGCGTATCGGGCGTGTGGAGACCCCGATTCCATGACGTGGGGGTAGGGCTTATCGTCGTCGTACGCGGGCGCGCCGACGCTGCCCGGATTCACGACGAGCGTGCCGCTGGGAAGAGTCCACTGGCGCTGCAGATGGGTGTGGCCGCAGGCGATGACAGATCGGTCCGTGAAACCTGCTGCCCGTTCGGTGATTTCGACCTCGGTTGCCTCGCGAGAGCCATGAGGGTCCACCGAGTGCAGGAAGTACTGCTGATCATCGGTGGGTGTTCCGTGTACTGCGAGGATTCCGTTACCCAGCTCCAGCGAGAACGGGAGCGAACCCAGCCACCGTCGATGCTCGTCGTCGAGTCGATCGTGGGCATGCCGATCCCAACTGCCCATGGAATCGGGCTCCTGCTCGAGGAGGTAGCGATCGTGATTGCCGGCGATGGTGGGGAAACCCAGTGCCATCAATCGATCCGCAGTTCGGCGCGGATGCAGTCCGCCGGAGAGAAGATCGCCGAGGTTCACCACGGAGTCGACGCATTGCCGTTCGATGTCTTCGAGGACGGCGTCGAGCGCCGCGATGTTGCCGTGAATATCGGCAATGAGAGCTACTCGCACAAGCACAGGATCGCAGCGTGGGCATTCGGCTGCAACACGGCAACCCTCGTCGAGCGTTGGAGACTTCGCCCTCGGATCTCCGTCTTCGATGGGTAATTTCTCCATAGACCCTCGGCTTACAGGTCCATAGTGTGGGCCAAGTCACTTCCGTTCGATGGAAAGCCGAGCCCATGCCTGCAATCACGACGAAGCCCGAGATCGAAACCAGGGTGGTCAAGAAGGTCGCTCGACGCATCATTCCGTTCCTCGGGGTGGCCTACTTCGTCAACTATCTCGATCGCACCAACATCGGGCTGGCCAAGCTCACGATGAGCGACGAGCTGGGGCTCACCGAGACGATGTTCGGATTGGCGTCCGGGCTGTTCTTCATCGGCTACCTGCTGTTCGAGGTGCCGAGCAACCTGGCGCTGCACAAGTTCGGCGCACGCCGCTGGATTGCACGCATCATGGTCTCGTGGGGAATCGTGGCCGCCGCCATGGCATTCGTACCCACTGCGGGCTGGCTGTACGGGCTCCGCATCGTTCTCGGCATCGCCGAAGCGGGCTTCTTCCCCGGTGTCCTGCTGTACATGACGATGTGGTTCCCGCGGGCCTATCGAGTTCGGCTGATGGGCCTGTTCATGTTGGCTCTGCCGATCTCCTCGGCGCTGGGTGCGCCTCTGTCGAGCGCGATCATCCAGTACTGGGACGGACTGTTCGGACTCTCCGGTTGGCGCGTGATGTTCTTGTTCGAGGGCCTGCCCGCAATCGTTCTCGGTGTGATCACCTGGTTCTACCTGACCGATCGGCCGTCACAGGCCACATGGCTGGACGACGACGAGAAGAATTGGCTGACAGCGGAATTGGAGTCCGAGGGGTCGTCGAAGAGCGCGCACGTCACCGGCTCGGTCAAGCGGGCTCTCACCGACGTACGGGTATGGATGCTCGGGCTGGTGTACTTCGGGATCACCTACGGCCTGTATTCGCTGAGCTTTTTCCTGCCCAGCATCGTCGCCGGTTTCAAGAAGACGTTCGATACCGACTTCTCCCTCGTGACAACCGGGCTGATCGTTGCGGTTCCGTTCGCGGTGGGTGCCCTTGCCATGGTGTTGTGGAGCAGGCATTCGGACCGGACGGGTGAGCGCACCTGGCATGTCGCGATCCCCACGTTGATCGGCGCGGTCTCCATACCGTTTGCGCTGTACATGGATTCGCCGTTCACCACGATGATCGCCGTGACGGTCAACGCAGTCGGAGTGTTCTGCGCGCTGCCGGTGTTCTGGTACCTGCCGAGTGCATTCCTCACCGGGGCAGGCGCGGCCGCGGGCATCGCGATCATCAATTCGGTGGGCAACCTGTCCGGCTTCGGCGCGCCGTACGTGACGGGCTGGCTACTCGACGCGACAGGGAACGCGCGCGCCGGACTGTGGGTCGTAGGCGGCGTCATGATGGTGGCCGTCGGGTTGGTACTGGCGCTGCACCGTCGCACGGTGGGAAACAGCACGAGCAGTGATATGGGGGCGCCGGTCTCGCACTGACGACCGCGTGGATCCGGAGCGGCAAGTCGTCTCGACGCCGAGCGGATCGGCTATCGATCCGCGACCCGTCGCCCGTCGACCCGGATCGTGGGGAGCCACGTCGCCAAGGTGCGCCCGAGGGTGGCGACCATGCGCGGTCCGAAGACACACAAGGTGCGTTCCCACGGGTGACCGAAGGTCCCTTCGGTGAATCCGTCGCGGGTGAAGATGTAGTAGTCGCCGTCCGGATAGACGGGTACCCGCCACTCGGCGTTCTCGGCCGCATCGGCGTGCGCTTGGGCATCGAAGCTGTAGCCGGGGTGTTGCCAGTCCAGGACCACAAACGTGGGGGCATCCGCAAATTCGGTGACGAAGCAGCGCAGGGCTTCCGCATTGACTGCGTCGACTCTCGCGGACCATGAGGCCATCGTGCGTACGGTGTCTGCGTCGAGGTCGAATGTCATCGACGGGGCAGGCTCGGCAATGGCCGGCCATGAGTCAGGTGTGGTCCCGGGCCGAAACCCGAACTTGTTGTCGAACCGCGACCAATGCTCCGATGTCACGCTTCGGTCGAGTTCGGTCCACCCGATGGGCAACGCAGAACCGAAGTCCATGGTCAGCTTGCTAGTCATAGGTCCATCGTCCCAGGGCTTGAGAGGCTGCGCTTTCAGGACGCGAATACCTTGCCCGGGTTCAGGATTCCGTGCGGATCCAGTGCCTTTTTCACCGCGCGGTGCATGTCCAGCACAACTGGGTCCAGCTCCTGTGCCAATCCGTCCATCTTGAGCAACCCCACGCCGTGTTCGCCGGTGACAGTGCCTCCGAGTTCCAGTGCAGCGTCGATGATCTCGGCGAAGGCGGCCTGAGCGCGCTCGCGGGCCGGGATGTCGTCGTGCGGCGTGATGAGCAGCGGATGCAGGTTTCCGTCGCCCGCATGGGCGATGTTGGCGATCGTCGTCTCGTATCGCAGGCCGATCTGTTCGATACGCGACAGCATCTCGGGCACATGCTTCTTCGGCACACAGACGTCCTCGGTCAATACCGGTCCGAGTCGCTCCATCGCGGGATACGCCAACCGCCGAGCAGAGAACAGGGCGTCGGCCTCCTCCTGATCGGTCGATACCGCAGACCAGGTGGCTCCGGCCTCGTCGAAGCACGTCAGCATCTTCTCGGCCTGCTGGTCTCCGATGAGCCCCGGATCGTCGATCCGCCCGAGCAACACCACATTTGCCTCGACGGACAACCCCATGTTCTTCCAGGCGTCGACGGCGATGAGGCATTGCTTGTCGATCAGCTCGAGCGCGGACGGCGTCAATCCGGCGGCGGCCACTGCGGCCACGGCACGTCCGGCGTCGACGATCGAATCGAAGTACCCGGCAACGGTCCGTTGCGGATCCTGGAGCGGACGCAGTTTCAGGGTCACCTCGGTGATGATTCCGAGTGTTCCTTCGGATCCGACCATCAGACCCGCAAGATCGTATCCAGCAACGCCTTTCGCGGTCTTACGCCCGAGTCGTACCAATTCTCCGGTACCGGTGACGATCTGCATCCCCATGACGTAGTCGCGGGTGACGCCGTACTTGACGCAGCACAGCCCACCGGCGTTGGTGGCCACGTTGCCGCCGATCGTCGACCACGGCGCACTGGCCGGATCCGGCGGATACCACAGGCCCTGCTCTGCGACGGCTGCTCTGAGGTGATCGTTGACGACTCCGGGTTCGACGACGGCATAACGCTCGAGTGCGTCGATCTCCTTGATGGTGTCCATCCCGTCGAGCGCGAGCACGACGCAGCCTTCGGTGGCGTTGGCTCCGCCGGACAAACCGGTACCCGCCCCGCGAGTGACGATGGGCGCTCCGTGGGCGAGACAGGCTCGAACGACGGTCTGAACCTCCTCGGCGGTCCGGGGACGCACCACGGCAACGGGCAGAGAATACGGGGCCCACTCCGCCTCGTCGTGCTGGTAGGAGGCAATGACGTCCGCGTCGACCACGATGCGATCGGTGGGCAAGGCCGCGGACAGTTGTTCGACGAGCGTCATGTTCTCGACTCTAGCTGTGAGCTGGGTCTCGGCCAATGTAGGTTCTCTCTATGTCTGCGGAGAAGTCATGGATGGAACTTCTGCTCGACGACGCGTCGATCGATCGTCTCGACGAGCACCGGAAGGCATTTCCGGGTGCCGAGGCGCACGCAGCTCTGCGGCTTCGCGCCCTGCTGGATCAGCGACGTCAACGCAGCACGGAGTTGGCGGCACTCAATGACATCGCCGTGCGACTGACGACGGTGCGCGACAACCGTGCTCTTCTCCAAGAGGTCGTCGATCAGGCACGCAGGCTTCTCGGTGTCGACCTCGCCTACATGGGGTCCGTACAGGGAGACGAGTTCGTCATCGACGTCACCAGCGGAGCCCTCACTCCCCGGCTCGTCGGCCTTCGGCTCGAACAGGACGCAGGGCTCGTCGGACTCATCGTGCGCAGTGCGTCGCCGTCGTGGACCCCCGACTACCAGAGCGAGCCGGCGTTCCAGCACATCACCGGTGCGGACAGCGCGGCCCGCTCGGAGAACATGCGCGGTCTGCTCGGCGTGCCGTTGCGGGTGGGCGATCGAGTGATCGGCGCATTGTTTGCATGCAAGCGCCAGGAACGCGACTTCGCAGACAGTGAGATCGCCCTGCTCTCGGCGCTGGCGGCGCACGCGGCCATCGCCATCGAGAATGTACGGACCATCGACCGGCTCGAGACGCTGAATGCCGAATTATCGGAACGCACAGCCGAACTCGAACAGACACTGCAGTGGGACCGAACGTTGACCCAGGTGGTCCTGCGCGGCGGCGGCGCACGAACACTGGTGCGCGAGATTGCTGTATTGACCGAGCGTCCGGCGTACTTCGTTCCGGATGCCGCTGCGGTTCCCGCGGCACTGGCGGTCCACTCGGCGGAGGTCGACGAACTGCTACGCGTGTGTGGCGACGGCAAGGACACCGTGTCGACGACGTCGATGACGGCTCATCGGGTGGCCGCAGCCGGTCAATTCCTCGGCGCGCTGATCTCGATCGGAACGGACGATGCCCGGACGCGTCTGCTGCTCGATCGAGCCGCGCCTGCAGTGGCCCTGTCACTCGCCGAGGAGCGGGCCGCCGCCGATTCCGCGCGGCGCGCCCAGGATGCGTTCCTGGTGGACCTGCTCTCGCACCCGGCGTCCACTCCGGATGCCGAACGGCGACAACTCCATTTGGCCGGACTTGCCCCCGACACGTCTTACTGTGTAGCCATCGCGCAGGGTGCGTCGAGAACGAAGCTCGGCCGATTTCCGGCAGGATCTGTTGTCACGGAGCAAGGTTCGAGCCTGATCGTGGTGGTGCCCGCGCACGATTCGGCGACGGTCACACCAATGTTCTTCGACGGTGCCACCGTCGGAATCTCCGAGCCGAGCACCGGACCCGAGGCGCTGGCAAAGGGCTATCGGGAAGCTCGGCAGACCGTCGACGTGTTGGTCACCCTCGGCCGCGAGGGGGAAGCATGTTCGGCGCGGGGGTTGGGAATCTATCGAATTCTGCTCAGCCACTTGGCGCGTGAACATCTCGACGAACTGACGCAGGAAAAGTTGGGTCCGCTGTTGGCCGAGCAGAACAAGCGCGGGGTTCCGCTGGTGGAGACACTCTCGACCTATCTGGCGCGTGGACGCCATCATTCGGCAACCGCGTCGGCTCTCGGGGTGCATGTCAACACGCTCTATCAACGACTCGACGCGATCGACCGCCTGATTGGAACGCACTGGCGCGACCCGGACAATGCTCTCGATCTTCAGGTCCTGATGCGGCTGCGCAGATCGGCCGACCTGCTGGGTCTGTGACGTCGATCGGGCTCTTCGGATCGGGGCCAGGCTGGGCGCAAGCGGCTAGAGCCCGGGCTGGGAAGCGATCAGATCTCGATTCCCGTTGCCTCGACCACATTCGCCCACAATGCATCTCGCACCCGCGCGGAATCTCCGCGCCAGGAGGGATAGTGCGTCGGCCGCGGCGCTCGGTCGTGCCAGAATGTGCCGGTGCTGGTCAACGCGGGATCGGCGGCCACGAGCCAGACGATGGTGTCGGCACCGTCGTCGGCGCTGCGCAGAATGGGTTTCATCACCGAATCGAACAGTGGCATAGACCCGGTGACGCCCGGCGTGGACGCCCAGCCCGGATGCATGCTGTGTACCACCGGATCGTCCTCGAGCGAAAAGCGTTCGGCCAGTTGCTCGGCCACCACCACCTGCATTCGTTTCGTTCGGGCGTACGCCGTCATGCCGGAGTACTTGCCGTTCTCGTACTCGAAGTCCGGGTTCTGCAGCGGCACCGCATACATGCCTCCGCTCGATACGAACACCACCCGCGATCCGGCGTCGAACAATTCTCTCAGTCCCACCGTCAGTGCGACCGGTCCGAGAACATGGGTGGCGAAAGCGGATTCGTGTCCCTGTGCCGACAACCGCCGCTCGTCCGGCATCACCCCGGCGCAATGTACGAGCGCGTGCACCGCTGTCAGTTCGGACGCCAATGCCGCGATCAGGGCCGCCACCGAATCGAGATCGCTGATATCGCACTCACGCACCACGAGCGAGGCGTCGGTCACTTCGGTTCGGATGGCAGCAGCGGCGGCGTCGAGTCGCTCGGCCGATCGTCCGACCAGGTGCACCCGCGCTCCGAGGCGGGCGAGCTGCTTCGCGGTAGCTGCTCCCAACCCCGAGGATGCGCCGGTGACCACCATGTCGATGGGGGAGGCGAACGGTAACGGATCGGCGGCCCAGAATCGCCGACGCACCGTGGCACCGATTCGGGAGTAGCCGGGAACGACGGCTCTGTCGAGAATCGTGTCCACCGTGCGGCTCAGCAATGACATGCTGCGCCAGTACCCCGGGGATTCGGGATGTATGCGCGTCGGCAGCGACTGCTCGATGCCATGATGAGTCCATGGCGCACACCACGGTCTCAGACGTCACCCGCGACATCCTCGCCGAACTGCCCGCCCATCGACGCGAGACGTTCGAGCTCCGCCTCGAACAGTGGTTTCCCGATCTGCACGACGCCGTCACGGCTGTCTACCCCGAGCCTGATGCAGTGGCTGCCACGCTCGTGGAGATCGCCGCCCGTGCGTACGCGGAACGGTCCGAGGATCTGCACAGACTCGATCAGCGTCGACTGCTCGAACCCGATTGGTTTCAGCAGCCGGACATGTTCGGCTACGCCTGCTATGTGGACCGTTACGGCGAGACGCTGCGCGGAGTCGGTGAACGACTGGATCATCTGACCGATCTGGGTGTCACCTACCTGCATCTGATGCCGTTGCTTCGACCGCGGCCGGGCGACAACGACGGCGGCTACGCAGTGATGGACTATCGCGCGGTGCGAGAAGATCTGGGCACCAACGAGGATCTGCGTACTCTCGCCGAGACTTTGCGCGGACGTGGTATCAGCATGGTGGTCGACCTGGTCCTCAATCACGTTGCTCGCGAACATGAATGGGCTGTCAAGGCGCGAGCCGGCGATCCCGTGTACCGCGACTATTTCTTGATCTACCCCGATCGGACGACCCCGGATTCCTACGAGCGCACCCTCCCCGAGGTATTTCCGGACTTCGCGCCGGGCAGCTTCACGTTCGACGACGAACTCGGCGAGTGGGTGTGGACCACGTTCAACGAGTGGCAGTGGGATCTGAACTGGGCCAATCCGGCTGTGCTGCAAGAGTTCGCGAGCATCGTGCTGCACCTGGCCAATCTCGGGGTGGAAGTGCTCCGCCTCGATGCGATCGCATTTCTGTGGAAGCGGCTCGGCACCAACTGCCAGAACCAGCCCGAAGTGCATGCGATCACCCAGGCTCTCCGAGCGACCGCTCGCCTTGCCGCTCCGGCAACGCTCTTCAAGGCCGAAGCAATCGTCGGCCCGCGCGATCTGTTGCCGTATCTGGGGCAGGGCAGACACACCGGGCGAGTATCGGACATCGCGTACCACAACTCGCTGATGGTGCAGGTCTGGTCGATGTTGGCCACGGGCAGTACGGCTTTGGCGCGTCATGCCCTGGCGTCGTTACCGCCCACACCACCGAGTGGCACCTGGGTGACCTACGTGCGATGCCACGACGACATCGGCTGGGCCATCGACGACGGTGACGCGGCGTCGCTCGGACTGTCGGGTGCAGGCCATCGGCATTTTCTGGCCGACTGGTACTCCGGCGAGTTCGATGGTTCCTGGGCCGAAGGGCTTGTGTTCCAGTACAATCCGGACACCGGGGATCGCCGGATCAGTGGAACCGCAGCCGCGCTCACCGGTCTGGGCCCGGCCCGCCTGGATCCCGACGGCGCGTTCGGGCGAATCTTTCTGTCGCACGCCATCATTGCCGGATGGGGCGGCATTCCCGTCGTGTGGAGCGGTGACGAGCTCGGCTCGCCGGGAGACCCGAACTGGGCAGACGAACCGGCTCATGCCGAGGACAACAGGTGGGTGCATCGACCCCGCGTCACCGACGCCGACCGCGCCGGCCGATTCCAGCAGGGGAGCGACGCCCAACGAGTGTTCGACGGCATCGCTCGCATCGCGAAGGTGCGCTCCGGTCTACCGATGTTGCACGCCGAGGCACCGGTCGACGTCCAGACCGAATCCGACGACGGTCTGCTCGTGGTGCGCAGACGTCATCCCAGCGGCACCCTGGTGGGGCTCTACAACGTCACATCTCAGCACCGCCCGTTCCCCCATGCGCAGTTGATCGAGCTCGGCATCCCGGCCCCCACCGAGGTGCTCTCGCAGCACGACCTGGCGGTCGACGACAACGGATCGGTGTGGCTGCCGCCGTACGCGGCCTGGTGGATCGTCGACAGCCCGTCGCGCTAGAGGACGCATTACCGTGACCGAGCTGTTACCCTCCCCGGGACGGTGGGGCTGGATACGAACAAGGGGACAATCTCGATGCGCGATCGGTTACGAAGTACGGTGCTCGCTCTGGTAGCGGTCATGGTCGCCACGATGGCAACGGTGCTGATGGGGACCGGTGTGGCGAAAGCCGACTCCGAGCTGGTCTACGTCTACTCGCCGTCGATGGACAAGAACATCCCGATCAAGGTGCTCCGAGCTGCCGGTGGCGGTCCTGCACCCACGCTGTATCTGCTCGACGGACTGCGTGCGCCCGAGGACAACAGCGGTTGGCTCATCGAAACCGACGTCGAGAGCTTCTTCGCCGACAAGCACGTCAACGTGGTCATTCCGTTCGGCGGCGGCGGAACCTTCTACTCGGACTGGCAGCGCGACGACCCCAAGCTCGGACGGGTGAAATGGGAAACGTTCCTCACCCAGGAATTGCCGCCTTTCATGGCCGATCGTTTCGGTAGCGACAACGTCAACAACGCCGTGGCCGGCCTGTCGATGAGCGGCACCTCGGCACTGAACCTGGCGGCTCACCGGCCGGACTTCTACAAGGCGGTGGCGTCGTTCAGTGGCTACCCGACGGCCAGCAGCCCCGGATTCGCTCAGGGCATCTCGGTCGCCGTCGGCGAGATGGGCGGCAACGCGCGCAACATGTGGGGCACCTGGCCGTCGGCAGACTGGATCCGCAACGATCCGTCGCTCAATGTCGGCGCGTTGCGCAACACGGCAGTCTTCGTTTCCTCGGGTAGCGGCTCACCGGCCACGGACCCGGTGTTCAACCCGGCCAGCAGCCGCTTCGATCCCGTCAAGTTCGCGCAGATGGTGCCGCTCGAAACCGCCGCAGGCATGAGCAGTCGGGCATTCGTTCCGTTGTTGCAGGCTGCAGGCGGTCGACCCAACGTCAAGATCACCGGCACCGGCGTGCACTGGTGGAACCACTGGCAGCAGCATCTGCACGAGGCGTGGTTCGAGACCATTGCCCCGGCAGTCGGCGGTTGATCGACAGCGAGTAATCGATAGTCCGACCCGGGTGATTCTCGCTACGATTCCGACATGAATGCACCCGTCATCGCCGTGGACTACACGGTTCTCGACTGTCCCGATCCGGCAGCGCTCGCCCGGTTCTACAGCACGATCCTCGGCTGGGAACCGGTGCGCGACGACGGAGATTGGGTGGTCGTCCACGGTCCGGGCGAACTGCGGTTGGCCTTCCAGAAGGCCCCCGACTTCACCCCGGTGGACTGGCCGAACGACGGCATCAAGATTCACCTCGATTTTGTCGTCGACGAGATGGAACAGGCCCGCGACTTCGTCGTCGATGCCGGAGCGACGTTGATCGACGATGCGCACGAGTCGTTCTGGGTGTACCGAGACCCGGTCGGCCACATCTTCTGTCTCTGCAAGCGAGACTGATCTGCGTTACGCGACCTGCGCGGCCGGCAATGTTCGGCCGAGCCGATGATCCTCTTGCTCGCCGAGCCAGCGGGCGAGAACCTGGCATCCGGTGAGGCCGTCTGCGTACGGCTCCGACGCGTAGGCGATGTGCCGACCGCCACCCGAGTTGGTCCACACCCATCGTCTCCAGCCGAGCGACGTGGGCAGGTACCCGGACACCTCGGTGGCCGCGGTGCGGAGGCGTCGAACATCCTTCGCCCACTGGGCCGGTCGTAGGCGAGTGCGAGTCGCGTTCTGAAAGCTGTTGCTGCGCACGAGTAGCCAGAGCTCGCGCAACCAGGTCTTGGGCGTGCGGAACGACATCCAGCGCGTCAGGTCGGCGATGTCGCGAATGAGGCTGTCGTCGCTGGCGTTGCAGATCATGTCCGACGCGAGAGCTATCCAGTGGGTGGGAATCGACTCCGGCAGAGCCGGCCCGGTTCCGGCAACCCCGCGGCCGGTGCAGCCGGGCACCGCACCGGCCGGCTGCTGTGGATCCGAGACCAGACCGGCCGCGACGATGCGGTTGCCGTCGACGATTCCGTCGTGAACGAGGCCCAGTACTTCGCGAACGACCGTGGCTCCCTGCGAATATCCGATCAGAGCGAGAGGGCCAGTGGTGTTCTCGATCGCGCGACGCAGGCGACGAACTCCGAGTTCGGTGCTGTGCCGGTAGCTCAGTCCCCCGAACGCAACGGGCCCGTACGACGCCGGGTAGCCCACCCAGCGGCCGACGAAGCGATCGTCGAGTGCGCCGACGACACACGACAGGAGACCGGTGACGCGGGTCCGATGGTCGGCCGGACGCGATTCGCCGGTGCCGCCGACCGCGAGTACGGTTACCTGCTCCTGGTTCATGGTTACCGAGTGTGGCCGACGAACCTGAGCCGAACGCCCGACAAATGCTGAGAACTGTCTGGCATTGACGCGTTCAGCTCAGTGCGGAACGTACGTCGTCGAGGCCATCGCGCAGAAGTGTCTCGTAGCGATCCGGATCCGGTACGGCCGCTCGGTTGGACGTCACGCTGATGGCGACGGTGTCGCCGATACCGTGCACGCCGTGCGTGAGGCTCATGGCAGGGGAGAGGGCAGGGAACCCTGCCGTGAATCGAACGTGCCCGCCGCCGAGCGTGAGGTCCGCTGCACCGCGCGAAACACTGGAGACAACAGTGTTGCCCGTGACGGTCGGCGGCACCGCAGTCGGATCGAACTGTGTGACTCCCCACGCCGCCAGGAATGCCGGGACATGGCGTTCTGTCTCGTTCTGAGATGCGCGGGCTGTCAACGACACCGGGTGACCTGCTCGCGCTCTGCGCTCGGCCAGGTCTGCGGCCACGAGTCGGCTGCGAGTCCGCAGGTCCGGTTCAGCCGAAAACAAGCCGACGCCGACGTTGCCGAAGTTGTTGCGCGCGCCCACTGCAGCCGTCCGTGCGACGGTGACCTCGGCGGCGAGATCGGCCGGATTCTCGAGAAAGTGTTGGAGTGCAACGGAAATGGCCGTCAGGGCAGTGACGGTGATCGAGGTGTCGGCGAACTGGAGAGCCGACTTGGGTAGCACGATCGTTCGCAGATCCGTCCGGTCTGTAGGCGCAACGTCGAGAGTCGTCAACGCGCGAGAACGTGCAGGAGGAGGGACCGAACCCGACGCGGTATCTTCCTCCAATCGCAGTGCGTCGCGTCGCGCCCGAATGCCGGCGCGAGCCATGCGCACTACTCGCACAGGCAGAGTCAGGGCGGCGACGGCGGCGGTCAGGGGTGCGGGTGGCGCAGTCGGTGTAACGGGCCGAGAGGGCACGGGTTGTGTACCGAACAGCTCGCGAGCAGTGCGGGCGGCCAGTGTTCCGTCCGCGGCTGCGTGCGACAGTTGCAGAACAGCAACAAGACTCGGTCCGTCACACGCAGGAGCACCCGATACGTTCGGATACAGGTGCAGATGCCAGACCGTGTGTCGCGGGTCGACCTGACGCTCGAACGACGACGCGACGGCGTCGAGACATTCCTGCCACGTGCGGGGTTCGGGGTGAACGCTGATCGTGTCCGTGCCGGGGTCCATGGCAGTCCAGTGCGGACGCTCGAGACCGAACGGAACCTCTGTAATTCGAAGACCGAGCACCTCGATACCCGCGCTGCGAATGCGCAGCCGTCGCACCGTGGACTCCAGTGGTTCGCGCGCTCCCTCGAAGCAATACAGCAGAAACTGGTCACTGGGGACCTTCGACGCCATCCAGTACGCCTGCGTATCGACCGGATGAAGGCGCGCAGAGCCCGACAACAGAGGTTCGGCGAACGCACAGGGCACACCAGAAGCTTAAGGCGTGCATCGCCGGTCGACGGTCTCGAAACAGACCGGTTTCGTTCTGTGAGCTGTCACGACGTTCGGCCCAGGACTTCTGCATCGGCCTCGGCGTTTTCGGCGTGAATCGACGCTAGCCTGATCCAATGCACCACCGCGCCCCGATATCACGACGCCCGCGCCGCCGCGGGCGGGTGTCGTGACACCGCGGGTCGCGTCGGGATATCGAGCAGGGCTTCGCTTTTCGACCAACGCGGCAGCATCGGCCGACTACGCCACCGACATCTCCTACACCGAATACGGGTCGTCTGCGTGCACCCTCGGAACAGCCGCGGACAACACCGTATTTCTCGCCCCGGCATATACCGTCGACGGCGTCGGAGTTCTGCAGTCCTCCGATTTCGGACAATCCTGGCGAGCATCGGTGCCGGACGGCACGGTGAACACCGGCCGTCGAGCGCACATGTACTTCGACGATGCCGACGACCGGCTGTTTCTCACCGCCGGTCGCGTCGACTCGACTCCGACGCGCATGTTTCGATCGGGCTTCGACCTCGGAATCAGCGACGACCGAGGCCGAACGTGGCGCTTCCGGAGGGTGGCATCCAAGGCCAGGACAGGTGCCAAGGTATTCGCCGGACCTCGGGTGTCCGCACCGGACGCGTCGTCTCCGTCATCTGCTCGCGTGACGTACCTGTCCGCTCCCACGCCGTTCGCCCTCCGCGTGCGACCTCTGATCAACGCCACTCGCCAGGTGATCTGGCGTTCGTACGACGGCGGGACCAAATGGGAGGTAGCCGGCGGGTTCGACATCGACCCGAAAAACATTCCGGGACTTCCCGGTACGGACTACGTCGCATTCGGCACCGGTGTCGTCGGCCCGGACGGCACGGTCTACATCGGCGGCCGATACGGCCGTCGTTTCGCGGTGGCGGTCAGCCGCGACGAGGGTTTGACCTGGGATGTCCGCATAGTTCCCGGATCGGCGCTCGCCAAATATCACAACCCGTTGCACCTTCTGCTGCTCGCTTCCCGATACCTACTACCGGAGTCGGTCGCCGTCGACTGCGACGGCACCCTGTACGCCCTGTGGCCGGACCGGGACGGATTGCTGCACGCTTCGTGGTCTTCCGACGGCGCGAACAGCTGGTCGAGACCCGTCGTGGTGTCCGCTCCGGGAGTGCGAGGTGCGCGGTTCGGTGCGATCACCGCCACCGGATCGGGGCGCGTCGGAATTTCGTACTACGGGCGTGAGGCCGGCCGCGCATTCCACGGCTTCATTGCGCAGAGTCGCGACTTCCGCACTGCAGGACCGGTTTTCGTCGGTGGAAAGTACAACGAACCCGATGCTCCGCTGTTTCCGTACGGGTTCCGTCGAGGTTTCCCCGGCTCCGTTTTCGGGCGATCTCTCGACGAGATGGTGCGGGTCCGGTTCGCGCCCAACGGAGATCTCGTGACCGGAGCGGTCCTGCAGATGCGCGGGCGGAACCGCTTGCGTCCCTGGGCCGCACGCGCACGGCGCACCGAAATGCAGGCGGTTCTGGGTCGGCTCGGCCGCATCGATCGCTCCTGATGCAGCGAAAAGCCGTGCAGCGCAGAGCTACACGGCTTTTCGATCGTTCGATTGGACCTGAATCAGGCGACGTTCACCAGGCCGACCGTCGGGAAGAAGAAGCAACTCTTGTCCGAGCCGTCGATTGCCTTGTGGTTCACGGTGCCGAACACCGCGGCCAGAACGGTTCCCGATCCGGTCTGCACGGGGACAGCGCGCGCACCGGCAGCGGGCAACGCATTGAGTGCGTTGACCACGAGTGGCCGGGCCAAGTCCTTGAACTCCGCCGGAATTCCGGAGTTGTCGAGGATCGACTGGGCCATGGTGGTGACCAGGCCGCCGAAGTCGGCGAAGCCGCCCTGCAGGGTATTGACGTTGAACCACGCCACCTGCATGCCGGACTTGTTGGCCGAGTCGTTGACGATGCCGGCCGGAACGAACGCGAATATCGTCTCGCCCTTGTCGACGGCATTGAGATCGGGAATCTGCAAGGACGGCACACCTGGGATTGTGGGGATGGCGGGTGCCTTCAGTTGCGGCCACGGTCCGCCGGCACCACCGGCGACGCCCGGCACGATTCCGAGCGGCGCGCCCGGTGTGGCGGCGCAGTTGATCGCAGCGGTCGGGTAGAAGAACGGCGTGATGCCGAAGTCGGTGAGAGCCTTGTTGGCCGCGTCGAGGGCCGCGAAGGGGTCTGCGGAGGTGTTCTCGGCGACCGGGGTGCGCGAGTCGGCGATGGCATTCGCTGCGGCGAGCGAAGCACCGTCTTGCCCCTGCAATGCGGCGATCGCCCGGGCGAGCGGATCGGCGGGAGCCGGATCCGCTGCCGCAGTGGCGGGAACGGCGAGCAATGCCGCGCAGGAGAGCGCGAGCGCGCCCGCCAGACGGCTGAGGCGACGAGACATGTGTGACTCCTGTGACTTATGTGGCTGATGTTGCGTGTGCGCTGATATCACCACACATCATCTTGGCGTCACAAGCTCAGCTGTAGACCGTTGTGCAATCGAGACGGACTCGCGCACCCTGCGTCAGCCGACGTCGATGCCGAAATCGCGCACGATGCCCTCCAGGCCGGACGCGTAGCCCTGACCGATTGCGCGAAACTTCCATTCGGCACCGCGGCGGTACAACTCGCCGAAGACCATCGCAGTCTCGGTCGACGCGTCCTCGCTCAGATCGAAGCGCGCGAGTTCGCGGCCGTCGGACTTGTCGACCACACGAATGAAGGCGTTGACGACCTGACCGAAGTTCTGCCCCAGCGCGTCCGCGTTGTGAATCGACACCGGGAATGCAATGGAATCCACCTCGGGTGTCAGCGCTGCAAGGTCCACATCGATGCTCTCGTCATCGCCTTCGCCCTCGCCGGTGCGGTTGTCTCCGGTGTGCTCGATCGCGCCGTCGGGGGAGCGCAGGTTGTTGTAGAAGACGAAGTAGTTGTCACTGAGCGCCTTCTTGTCGGTACCGAGGCCGATCGCGCTCGCGTCGAGGTCGAAGTCTCCGCCGGTGGTGGAGCGAACGTCCCAGCCCAGACCGACGGTGACCGCGGTCAAGTTGGGTGCTTCCTTCGTCAGTGAGACATTTCCGCCCTTGGCGAGAGTTACGCCCATGTCCAACCACTCCTTCACGCTGTCGTTCGTGCTTCGTCCTCCCCACCCTATTCATGACTGCGGGCGCGGTGCTCGAGTTGCATGTGTGAACGACGAGCCACGCGGGTGGGGTGTGAGCAGTGGGGCTGGCGGTGCACATGTGTTTGTGATGGGATACGACAAAACATCGAAAAGTAGCAGTGACGGCGCGTTTCGTTACGTAGGCGCGCCGTGGCAATCGAACGGCATGGGAGATTTTGTGCAGGTTTCGCGACGTGAACTGTTCAAGTACGCCGCGGCCGGCTCCGCAGCCGCCGTCGGTCTGGCCGCGTGGGGTTCGGCCACCGCTCATGCAGACGCGGGGCTGGGAACGCTCGTCGACTACGCGGGAGGGGTGCCGTCGGCGTCGGCCATCAAGAGCGCAGGCCATCTCGGAGCTGTCCGCTACGTCTCGGATCGGCGTCCCGACGCGACCTGGATGGTCGGCAAGCCGATGACCGCGTCGGAGGCGCAGTCCCTCACCGAGGCCGGCTTGGAGGTGGTCTCCAACTACCAGTTCGGTAAGGGTGCCACCGCGGATTGGCGAGGCGGGTACGTTGCGGGCGTCAAGCATGCGAAACGTGGACTCGAGCTCCATCTGGCGGCCGGTGGCCCGTCCGATCGGCCGATCTACGCATCGATCGACGACAACCCGACAGCCGTCGAGTTCGCCACCCTCATCGCGCCGTACATCCTGGGCTGGCAGTCGGTGATCGGAGCGGAGAACACCGGTATCTACGCAAATTCTCCGACCATCGAATTGGCGTCCGTCGCGGGACTGGGCCAGTGGTATTGGCAGCACAATTGGGGGACCCCGAAGGGGTTCGTACATCCCGAAGCGCACATTCACCAGATTCGTATCGACAAGGACACGGTGGGTGGAGTGAAAGTGGATATCAACAATGTCTTGAAGTCCGATTACGGCCAGTGGTCGAAATCCGGTGCCGACATCGTCTGAATACCATCCGTGTAATTCGGTGGTCTTTTCTCCGGCCGATAAGCACGAAAACAATTCGCCCCCGGCTTCGAGGAAGCCGGGGGCGAATTGCTGTGGTCTCGTGAGCTACGGAACGTAGACCGTGCCGATCGTCGGCAGGAAGTTGCAGCTGCGCGGCGGCGCGGCGGCGTCTTCCTTGGACTGAGTGGTGATCGATCCGGACACCACGGACAGCACGCGACCGGGGCCGGTGTCGGCGATGGCCGACAACGTCGCGGGGCCGTCGGCGTTGATCTTGGCTGCGCCGGTCAGGTCCTGGGTTCCCGATCGGCGGTTGTCGATGTTGAGCCACGTCACGGTGAGCGGAGCGGACTGCTGCGCGGCGAGAGGCGCGGTGCCGAGGGCGGTGAAGACGAAACCGGCCTGGCCTGCAGCCGGTCCGGGGGGCGGCAACGTGGCCGGTCCGGGAACGGCCAAGGCGGTTCCGACGGAATCTGCGGTGTCGGAGATGCAGCCCTTGCCCAGGGTCGGGTACAGGAACTGTGCGATGACGGGGCCGTCGGCGGGCAGCTCGGGCCCACCGCCGCCGGATCCGTCCAGGAAGGTGATGACCGATTCCAGCAGCGACTTGACCTGGTCCGGAAGCTGCGCGGTTTCGAGAAGGGCGCGAGCCTGGCCGAGGAGATCTGCTGCGGGAGCGGCACCCACATCGGCCGGCCCTGCAGCTGCACCGACGATGGCAGGCGCGAAGGACGCGAGTGCCTCGATGTCGGAGAGGTTGGGCAGGGGTTCACCGGGAGCGGGCAGGAACTGGGCGATCAGCGCTGCGGGATCGGCCGGAGCAGCCGGCAGATCTGCCGGAGCCATGGGCACCAGAGGCTGAGCGGATGCGCTGGTCGGCACAACGAGTGCGGCGGCTGCGGCCACAGCCAGAGCTGTGACGACGCGACGCGTTCCGCGAGTACGAAGCACGGTGATATTCCCCATTCTGATCATGACGCAGGTCCACGGCGACAGCCGGTGCCCGAGGGGTCACTCTATGTAGAGCGATCCCGGATGTACAGCCGTAGTAGGTCCAGTCCTCCCCGGCTGAACTCTATCGAGGATTCTATGGGCCACGCGCTGCGAATTCTCCGCAGAATCGAACAATAGCCTGTTGCACGAGTGACCAGTGTGAAAGGTGATGTAAATGTTACGAGGGGATCGGCACGGTTAGGGTGGGTATCGATCGCCCTATAAGCTCGGCTGTCGATAAACGGCATCGATACCGAACGGAACCACACGCACCGTGAACCGACTTGTTCGGCTGGCCCCCGTTCTGCTGGCAGTTTCGGTGATCAGCCGATTCGTCTGGGCGTTCGTCACCCCCAACGGTATGAACCTCGTCGACCTGCACGTCTACGTCGAAGGCTCCGCTGCACTGCTCGGCGACAACCTGTACGACTACACGTACTCGGTGCAGACCCCGGACTTCCCACTGCCGTTCACGTACCCACCGTTCGCCGCCCTCGTGTTCTTCCCGCTGCACTATCTGCCGTTCACGGTGGTCGGCATCGTCTGGCAGGCCGCGACGATGATCGCGCTGTTCGCAGTGGTCCGGCTGGCCCTGTCGATGGTTCTCGGCGACGACCGGGCCGCCGAGAACCGCTGGGTGAGAATCGCCATGTTGTGGACCGCGCTGGGGCTGTGGTCCGAGCCCGTGCGCACCACCCTCGACTACGGCCAGGTCAATGTGTTCCTGGTACTGCTGGCGCTACTCGCGGTACGCAGCTCGCGCTGGTGGGTGGCGGGCGGACTCGTGGGGTTCGCCGCGGGCATCAAGCTGACCCCGGCCATCACGGGCCTGTACTTCCTCGCCACTCGGCGGTGGAAAGCTGCAGCATTCTCGGCGGTGGCATTCGCGCTCAGTGTCGCGGTCAGCTACGCGGTGCTGGGGCGTCAGGCGGCCACGTACTTCACCACGTTGCTCGGCGATGCCGACCGCATCGGACCCGTCGGCTCGGTCTGGAATCAGTCTCTGCGCGGAGCTCTGAGCCGGATCGTGGGCGAGGACGTCGGCCAGGGACCGCTGTGGATCGCCGCCGCAGTGATCGCCGTGGTCCTCGCAGTGCTGGCATGGCGAGCGCTCGATCGCCGCGACTACCTGGGAACCCTGGTCATCGTCCAACTCCTGGGCCTGTTGGTGTCGCCTATCTCGTGGTCGCATCACTGGATCTGGGTGATTCCGATGGTGATCTGGCTGCTGCACGGGCCGTTGCGCGGTATCGCCGGAGCCAAGATCGTTGCCGGCTACTGGCTGGTGACGGTCACGGTGGGGGTGCCCTGGTTGCTGAGCTTCTTCCAGGAATCGATCTGGACCATTCCCCGTCCCGGCCTCGAGGCCTGGGCCGGTGCCGTCGACGTGATCGGATCGGCTCTGTTCCTCGGCTGGGTCGCCTATGCGGGACGCGTCAATTCGCGATCAGTGCATCGATCCGACGCGCCAGATCCACGTCCTTCTGCGTGAGACCGCCGGCGCTGTGCGTGGACAGGGTGAACGTGAGCGTCCGCCACCTGATGTCGATGTCGGGGTGATGGTCCGCCTCCTCCGCGGCGTCGGCCACGCGGTTCACCACCTCGATCGCGGCGGGAAACGACGTCAGCTCGACGGTGCGGGTCAGAGATTTCTCCGTCACAGTCCAGTGGGTGAGCTGTGCGCCCTCGATATCGCGGTCGGTCAGCAATTCGGTCATAGAAAGATGGTGGCATGTCCGGTACCCCTACCGCTGTAGTTGTCGCGGCTGCGTTGATCGACGACGGTCGTCTGCTGCTCGCGCAACGAACTCGTCCGCCGGAGTTAGCCGGTCGGTGGGAGCTGCCCGGCGGCAAGGTCGAGCCGGGGGAGTCCGAGGACGCCGCACTGGCGCGCGAACTGCGCGAGGAACTGGGGGTCGAGTGTTCGATCGGTGCCGCGCTCAGTGGAGACGTCGAGCTTTCCGGTGGCATGGTGTTGCGGGCCTACCGAGCCTCGATCGTCTCGGGAACCCCTGCGCCGCTGGAGCATTCGGCTCTACGGTGGGTCGATGCCGCGACGCTGCCGACGGTGGATCTGGTTGATGCGGACCGACTCTGGCTGCCGGACCTACAGGAAATTCTGCTCACTTCGCCCGAGCGGTCTTCAGACCTTTCTTGAGGTCTTTCTTGGTCGCGCCCGCGGATTCCAACTTCTTCATTCGCATGATCACGACGGGGCATTTGATGCAACGAACTTTCTTGCGGCAGCATTTTTTCTTGGGCTTCATCCCCGAGACATCTGCGGCCTTTATCTTGCCCATGGGCACCAAGACTAATGGGTGGCGCAGGTCACAGACCTGAGGGTGGCGCGGGGCACTGCCGGACTACGGGTAAACTCGATCAGTCGCGAGAACCTCGCGGTGCAGCGCGCTTCTCTAGCGACATAAGCCCGCTAGCGAACAAGAGCCCGCATTCGACTCCAGGAGAATTTTTCGCGTGAGCGCCCCAAGCAGTGCAGACAACATCGACAGCACCACTACTTTTCGCAACGTCGCCATCGTTGCACACGTCGACCATGGCAAGACCACCCTGGTCGACGCCATGCTTCGGCAGTCCGGCGCGTTCGAGGAACGTGCCGAAGCGATCGACCGCGTCATGGACTCGGGTGACCTCGAAAAAGAAAAAGGCATCACGATCCTGGCCAAGAACACGGCCGTTCACAAGCGCAATGCCGACGGCACCATCACCGTCATCAACGTGATCGACACCCCCGGCCACGCCGACTTCGGCGGAGAGGTCGAGCGCGGCCTGTCCATGGTCGACGGCGTCGTGCTCCTCGTCGACGCTTCCGAGGGCCCGTTGCCGCAGACCCGTTTCGTGCTGCGCAAGGCGCTCGCCGCGTCGTTGCCGGTGATCCTGGTCGTCAACAAGACCGACCGTCCAGACGCGCGTATCGAAGAGGTCGTCTCGGAGAGCCACGATCTGCTGCTCGACCTCGCGTCCGATCTCGACGACGAAGCGTCCGAGGCAGCCGAGCTCGCCCTCGACCTCCCCGTTCTCTACGCCTCCGGCCGTGAGGGCAAGGCCTCGAAGGTCCAGCCCCAGAACGGACACGCTCCCGACGCCGAGAACCTCGACGAGCTGTTCGAGGTTCTGCTCAGCTACGTCCCCGCGCCCAAGGGCAACGTCGACGCGCCGCTGCAGGCACACGTCACCAACCTCGACGCGTCGGCCTTCCTCGGCCGCCTCGCCCTGGTTCGTATCCACAACGGCCAGCTCTCCAAGGGCCAGACCGTCAGCTGGATGCGTGAGGTAGACGGCGAGCCCGTCGTCCAGAAGGCCAAGATCACCGAGCTGCTCAACACCATCGGCGTCGAGCGCGTTCCCGGCGAGAAGGGTGTCGCAGGAGACATCGTCGCCGTCGCGGGCTTCCCGGACATCATGATCGGCGACACCCTCGCCGATCTGGAGAACCCGGTCGCTCTGCCTCGCATCACCGTCGACCAGCCGGCCATCTCGGTCACCATCGGCACCAACACGAGCCCGCTCGTCGGACGCGTCAGCGGCCACAAGCTCACCTCGCGCATGGTCAAGAGCCGCCTCGACCAGGAGCTCATCGGTAACGTCTCGCTCAAGGTCCTCGACATCGGTCGCCCCGATGCCTGGGAGGTCCAGGGTCGTGGAGAGCTCGCGCTCGCCATTCTCGTCGAGCAGATGCGTCGTGAAGGCTTCGAGCTCACCGTCGGCAAGCCCCAGGTGGTCACCCAGCAGGTCGACGGCAAGCTGCACGAGCCCTTCGAAGAGCTGATGGTCGACACACCGGAGGAATACCTCGGTGCAGTGACGCAGTTGCTCGCCGCACGCAAGGGCAAGATGGTCCAGATGACGAACCACGGCGCAGGCTGGGTTCGCATGGAATTCATCGTTCCCTCGCGTGGCCTGATCGGTTTCCGCACCGAGTTCCTCACGGACACTCGCGGCACCGGCATCGCCAACGCCGTCTTCCATGGTTACGCGCCGTGGGCCGGCGAGATCCGCGCCCGCCACACCGGCTCGCTCGTCTCGGACCGTCACGGCACCGTGACCCCGTTCGCGATGATCCAGCTGGCCGACCGCGGCACGTTCTTCGTCGAGCCGGGCGCAGACACGTACGAGGGCATGGTCGTGGGCATCAACCCCCGTCAGGAAGACCTCGACATCAACGTCACCCGCGAGAAGAAGCTGACCAACATGCGTCAGTCCTCCGCCGACGTCATGGAGACCCTGGCCAAGCCGAAGAAGCTGGACCTGGAAATGGCCATGGAGTTCTGTGCAGGCGACGAGTGCGTCGAGGTGACCCCCGAGGTCGTCCGCGTCCGCAAGGTGCACCTCGATTCCAACGAGCGCGCCCGTGAGCGTTCGCGCAGCAAGACGCGCGACAAGGCTGCTCTGTAAGACAGATCCTGTACGGCAGAAGCGACGTGTCACCATCGTGGGACGTCGCTTCTGCCGTACCTGTAGCCGATCACGAAGGAGATCCTCGTTGCGTAACGTACTGATGCCGGTGGTTCTGGCCTCCGCCACTGCCCTGGTACTCACCGCATGCACCGCGGATCCACCGCCTCCGATCGAGAGCGTCGAAACTCCGGTCACCACGACGACCGTGCCGTCGAAGACCGGCGACCCCGTTGTCGTGGCGATCGACGACGTGGGCATCGGGTTCAACCCACACCTGCTGGCCGACCAGTCGCCCGCTACCGCCGCGGTCAGTTCGCTCGTGCTGCCCAGCCCGTTTCGTCCCACCCTGAACCCCGACACCGGCGTGACCACGTGGGAGCCGGACCTGTCGCTGTTGATCTCCGCCGAAGTGACGTCTCAGTCTCCGTTCACCATCCGGTACCAGCTACGCAACGAGGCCCAGTGGTCCGACAGCGCACCGATTGCGGCCGAGGACTTCCGGTACCTCTGGCAGCAGATGATCACGCAGCCGGGCGTCGTCGATCCGGCCGGCTACGCACTGATCAGCGATGTTGCCTCTTCGGGCGGCGGCAAGACCGTCGACGTCACCCTCGAGTCGCCGTATCCGGCGTGGCAGCGATTGTTCGCCGACCTCGTGCCCTCGCACCTGCTCAAGGATTCGCCCGGCGGCTTCGAGGGTGGTCTCACCGACAACGTGCCGGTCTCCGGTTCGCGGTTCAACATCAAGACCGTCGACCAGGGCCGGGACGAGATTCTGCTGGAACGAAACGATCGCTTCTGGGACCAACCCGCCTCGCCCGACCAGATCCTGATTCGGCGCGGAGGCACCCCCGCACAGTTGGCCGATTCGTTGCGGTCGAGTGACGCTCAGATCGCACAGGTTCGGGGTGGGTCTGCGACGCGCGCGCAACTCTCGGCAATCCCCGGGGTCCGCACCGACACGATCCACCAATCGCGAGTGTTGTCGATGACCGTGAACGGCCGGGCACCGAATATGTCGGATCTGCTTGTGCGGCAGGGGATCATGGGTCTGCTGGACCCGAACCTGCTGGCCACGGTCGGGGCCGGCGGAGGGGCGACGGATCGCCGAGCCGCGGCCCAGTTGTCGTCGCCGTCGGACCCCGGCTACACCGCGACCGCACCCGCCCCGATCGGCAGAACCGCGGCCCTCGACCTGCTTCGCCGCGCCGGCTTCGTTCCGACACCCGACGCGATCATGACCTCGACGCCGAGCGCGGGCGCATCCACGACCTCTGCTGCGCCGCCGACCACCAGCGCGCCGACCACGAGTGCGCCGGCTCCCGGAGTACCCCGACTTGCAGACGCCGGCGGTACAGCGCTGCGATTCGTCATCGGTGCCGTCGAGAACGACGACATCGCACTGGCCGTGGCCGGCACCGCCGCGGACGAGCTCGTCAGTGCGGGTATCGACGCGACCGTCACTCCGCTGCCCGCGGACGAGTTGTACTCGACGGCGCTGACCGACGGCGGCGTCGACGCCGTGGTCGGGTGGACCAGTGCGGGCGTGGACCCGGCAACGGCCCTGGCCTCGCGCTTCGGCTGTGTTGTCGAGCCGGCTCCGGGGAGCAGCGGCAGCGTGGACGCCCCGCGCAATCTGTCCGGCCTGTGTGTTCCGGAATTACAGCCGACGATCGACCGCGCCCTGGTAACCGGCGTCGATGCGACGATCGTTGCCGAGGAGATCGAGCCCAAGCTGTGGTCTCTGGCGTCGACGCTGCCGATCATGCAGGACCAGTCCGTGGTGGCTGCGGTGCCGGGTATCACCGGCGTCTCGTTGACCGGGCCGGTCGAGGTCGGCATCTTCGCCGATGCCGCGAAGTGGATCCGGACGGTCCGGTGAGCACCGTGCGCTTGCCTCGGGTGATCATCTTCGACGTGAACGAGACCCTGTCCGACATGGCTCCCATGGCGGCGCGATTCGCCGACGTCGGAGCGCCCGAGCACCTGTTCCCGACGTGGTTCGCGGGAGTGCTGCGGGACGGGTTCGCGCTCGCGGTCGTAGGTACCGCTCGGCCGTTCGCCGAGGTCGGTTCCGGTGTGCTCGAGGCGTTGCTGTCCGATGCTGCGATCGATCGCCGGTTGGACGATGCTGTGGACCACATCATGGCCGGTTTCGCCGAGCTCGAGGTGCATCCCGATGTGGTAGCCGGAGTGAATGCGCTTGCAGCGCTTGGCATTCGGATGATCACCCTCAGTAACGGGTCCGCGTCGCTCGCGCAGTCTCTGCTCGAACGAGCCGGCGTGCGGAGTGCTTTCGAGTTGCTGCTGTCGGTCGAGGACGCCGGACGGTGGAAGCCGCACGCCGATGCCTACCGCTACGCGTTGGAGCAGTGCGGTGTCGAACCCGGCGACGCGATGCTGGTGGCCGTGCACCCCTGGGATATCGACGGTGCGCACCGGGCAGGCCTGTCGACGGCGTGGCTCGATCGCGAGAACCGTCCTTATCCCGACCATTTCGTGCCTGCCGATGTGACAGCGCAGTCGTTACCGGATGTGGCGCGAATGCTCGGCGAGCGATGAACGACTGCCCGACCCAGAGACCGAGACAAACGATGACACAGCGAGTAGCGAGCGACGAGGCATGACGGAACAGGTTGTGACAGAGCAGGTTGTGACAGAACAAGCGATGACGCAGCCGCAGAGGTTGCTGCTGGTCCATGCGCACCCGGACGACGAGAGCATCACCACCGGCGGGACCATCGCCCATTACGTGCGCGCGGGCGTGGACGTCACCGTGCTCACGTGCTCGCTCGGTGAAGAGGGTGAAGTGATCGGCGATACGTGGGCCGATCTCGTGGTCGACCGAGCCGACCAACTCGGTGGTTACCGGATTCTGGAACTGCATCGCGCGCTCGCGGCGTTGGGCTGTAACCCGCCCCGCTTTCTCGGTGGTGCCGGCCGCTGGCGAGATTCTGGAATGGCCGGAACCCCGGCTGCTCTCAAACCGCGCGCCTTCGTCAACGCAGACCGGCAGGAGGCGCTCGGGGCGCTCGTGTCGGTGATCCGCGAACTCAGGCCTCAGGTCGTCGTCGGTTACGACCCCGAGGGTGGCTACGGACACCCCGATCATCAGCAGGTCCACTCCCTGGTGACCGAGGCGGTCGAGGTCTGTGGAACGGACGCCCATCCCGCGGCCGGAGGTCCGTGGGAGGTAGCGAAGTTCTACTGGACCGTCACCGGCCGCGATCAGCTGGACGCGGGACTACGGGCGATCGCCGATATCCCCGAGGGGTGGCGCATGCCCCTCGACGGTGAGTTGCCGAGTGTGGCCGAGGACATGATCACCACCAGCATCGATGTCCGCGGTGTGCTCGACGCGAAGACCGACGCGTTGCGTGCGCACGCAACTCAGGTGACGGTTGCGCCCTCGGGTGCCGAGTACGCACTCTCCAACGACATCGTTCAGCCGATCCTGCTCGACGAGCAGTACGTACTCGTGCGGGGCGTGCTCGGCGCCGACGGGGCGGGCAGGGAGAACGACTTGTTCGCGGGCGTACTAGGCTGTGTTCCGAATCACTGATCTCATGACAACAGGGGCGGAACACACATGTACAACTGGGTAGTGCAGGACGCAATCGTCGCGTTCGTCGATTCTCTCAAGCCGCAGTTCGGCGCACAGGCAGATCTGTACCAGTACGTTCTGGGCCAGATCGCCATGGGTGCGAGCAACTTGCTCACCTCGCTGGGCTATCCGCCGGTTTCCTGAGTGCCGGTGCCCGGTTTTTCGAATGCGATGCCCGGTTTTCGAATGCGGTGCACTGAAACGACCCGGGCCAAGGCAGTATTGGGCGCATGATCTCGAAGGCCGCATCCAATACTGTCGCCCTGGTGTCGTGGGCGACGGTCGCAGTACTGGTGTTCGACGGCTTCCTGTCCGGAATCCTGTCGGTCTTCTTTCTCCCGACCTACGTGGGGTCGGTGCAGTTTCCCATCAGCGCGTTGCTCGGGGGCATCGCGAACGTCGCTCTGGTTCTGGCCGCGCGTAAGGTCGCCGAACGGCCGATCTGGGTGGCGTCGCCGCTGCTCGGATGGTTCGTCGCAGTAGTGCTGTGCATGTTCGGCGGCCCCGGCAACGATGTTCTGCTGCTGGCCGACTGGCGCACGATGCTGCTCATCGTGGCCGGTGCCGGGCCGGCGGGTGTGCTGCTGTTCATGTTCAGAATGAAAGCCATCACAGCAAGCGTGCGTGCCGACCCGCATTCCGGAGCACGTCCTCGATCATCGTCGGAGTCAGCAGTCCGGTGAATGTGTTTCGCTGACTGACGTGGTAGCTGGCGAACACGGTGATCGAGCCCAGATCGAGCTGCACGCCGTGACCGAATTTCGGTGCAGGCCTGGGTATTTCCCACCCGTTCGCGGCGAGAATCGGTAGCAGCGACTGCCAACCGAACGCCCCGAGCACGAGAATCGACTTCAGTCGCGGACGCAGCAAGCGCAATTCGTCGTCGAGCCAGGGGCGACACCGATCGCGCTCGGCGGGAGTCGGCTTGTTCTGCGGCGGAGCGCAGTGCACGGGGGCTGCAATACGAACTCCGTTGAGCGTCAGCCCGTCGCCGATGTGCGTCGCGGTCGGTTGGCTGGCGAGCCCGACGGCATGCATGGCTCGGTAGAGCACGTCTCCGCTGCGGTCCCCGGTGAACATCCGACCGGTGCGATTGCCGCCGTGGGCGGCCGGGGCGAGTCCGACGATCAACATCGACGCATCGGCCGGGCCGAAACTGGGAACGGCTCGCCCCCAATACGTTTCGTTGGCAAACGCGGCGCGCTTCTCGGCAGCGACCTGTTCGCGCCACTGCACCAGCCGTGGACAGGCGCGACACTGGGACACCGCCAGGTCGAGCTGCGCAATGGTCTGCGGGCGCTCCTTCTTCATCGGCTCCTTCTTTACCGGCTGCGTCTTCACGTGCTGCGTCTTTACGTGCTGCGTCGAAGCCAGACGTCCCCGGCACCCGGTGTGACGGCGTCGATCATGGCCCACGCGTTCTCGATGGGTATGTCGACCACCTCGTAGCGTCCGACGCCCGCCGGTGTCGCTGCCACGACGGTGCCCACGCCGGCGCGACGTTGGAAGAACGTCTGCCGCACCGTCCAACCGATGATGCCGCCGGCTTCGAGGCTGTGCCGGGTGCGGTCGAGCGATCCGTGCTGGGTGATCAGCCAGCCGGGCAGGACGGCGTGCCCGAGGCCGCGGTAGCGGTCGTGAGCGAGTCCGACGGCGGCCACGAACAGCACGGCCACGGCGATCCAGGCGAGGATCGGGATCGGTGCGCCGAGAGACTGCGCAATTCCCAGTCCGGCCGCGACGACGAGCAGCGGTAGAACCGCCCGGGTGTAGCGGCGTCGCCGCGCGGCAGGTCCGTGCTGCAGAAGCGGGCGGTCGGCATTGCCGTGCATGCCTGCATCGCCGAGCACCGTGGTCATCATGCGCAGCGCCTCGGCCCGCGGAGCCTGGGGAAGCAGTAGCGACGATTCCTTCTTCTCGGCGCTCACTCCGGTCATGATGGCGTCGAGTCGGGCCCCGCCGACCGACCTCAGTAGTAGAGGCAGCGACAGAGAAGTGCCGCGCAGTCTCTTGCGGTCGAGGGTCGACTGACGGGTGCGGAGCAGCCCGTGGCTGACGTGCAACGTGCGGCCCTGGTCGGTGACGGTCAGGTTGCCGTAGGTGATCAGGTATCGAACGCAGGCGAAGATGCTGGACACCACGAGGAGCACAATCAGTGCGAGGACGACGAACAGGGCGATGCCGAACCGTTGCGCCGATTCGACGCTGTTCGAGACCACCGACGTCTCCGCCAACGTTTGTCCGATGCCGTACTGGAACAGCACGCCCACTGCCGCGGCGATGGTGACGATGCCGGTGATGGAGAACGGCGCGAACCGCACCCACGAGAATTGCCAGTGTGCAATCTCGACCCCGGGATCGGCTGCGGCAACGGGCATTCCGTCGCTCGGCGTTGTTCGGCCCGACACTCGCTGCAGCAGTTCGCCGCGAAGCTCCGGCACCAGTGACGTGTCGAGGGCGTTGAGCTCGAAAGCCTCGCCTTTGCCCGCCTGCTGTCCGGTCCCGATGCGGAGAATGGACAGGCCGAGCACCCGGTGCAGTACATTCGCTTCCACGTCGACCGACCGAATCCTGTTGCGCGGAATGGACAGTACTTTCTTCTGCAGTACGCCGGTGCGCAGTTGTACGTGCACCGGCCCGATCCGGTAGCTGGTGGTGAACCAGCGCGCAATCGCGAACACGACGACGACCGCGAGGATGCCCAGACTCCAGTAGTGATTACCGCTCTGACTGCCGACGAAGAACGAGATCAGCAATACCGGCAGGATCTTGATGCCCTCGTTCACCGGATGCACCAACAACATTCGCTTGTCCAGGCGCAACCACGGCTGCTCCTCTTCGACTGCCAGCAACTCCGCCTGATCGGTCATGTGGCATCTCCGACGGTGCGGCCGGCGATATCGGTCAGTCGCGCGACGGTCTCGTCCGCAACGGCCTGATCGAGTGCGGTGATCTTCACCGCGCCCGCCGACGATGCCGTCGTCACGGTGACCGTCGCCAACCCGAGCAGACGATCGAGTGGTCCGCGCTCGGTGTCCACGGTCTGCACCCGCGAGATGGGGGCGATGCGTCGTTCTTGGCTGAGCCAACCGGTGCGGGTGTACACGGCGGTGTCGCTGATCTCCCAGCGGTGCACGCGGTAGCGCCACTGCGGCACGATCGCGAGGTGCAGTGCGGTCAGCACGACCGATACGACGAGGACGGTGACATGAAGCCAGGACGTCCGGTTCGAGTCGACGAAAAACCAGACGATCTGAGCGATGAACACCGGTAGCCACAGCAGTCCGGCGCTCAGTGTCCAGAGCAGACGCGCACGGGGAGAAGGCTGCCACTGTGGGTCTGTCATCGTTGTCACGGTACAAACCTAGCGCTGCCCCGTCGTGCGCGTTGTGCGCCCTTCCGGGTACGCAAAACGCGCACAAGGGCCGCAGGCCCACCCGCGGGTGGCACGTGCGTACCAAGAAGGCGCATGATCGACTGGTGACTTCGCAGCCTGATACCGCTCCAGCCGCCTCCGCCATGCGCCGCGTCCTGCGTCGCGCCCGCGACGGGGTGTCGCTGAACGTCGACGAGGCAACCGTCTTGCTGCACGCTCGCGGTGACGACCTCGTGGATCTGATGGCGTCGGCATCCCGGGTTCGCGATGCCGGGTTGGAGTCGGCAGGCCGTCCCAAGACCGTGTCGTATTCACGCAAGGTGTTCGTGCCCATCACGCGGTTGTGCCGCGATAAGTGCCACTACTGCACGTTTGTCACGGTGCCGGGCAAGCTCAATGCGGCCGGGCACGGGATGTTCATGGATCCCGACGAGATCATCGACGTCGCCCGCAAGGGGGCCGAGTTGGGCTGCAAGGAGGCGCTGTTCACGCTCGGCGACAGGCCGGAGGAGCGGTGGCCCGAGGCCAAGGCGTGGCTGGACTCACGCGGCTACGACTCGACTCTGGACTACGTGCGCGCGATGTCGATCCGGGTGCTCGAGGAGACCGGCCTGCTGCCGCATCTCAATCCCGGAGTGATGTCATGGCAGGAACTCTCGCGCCTCAAGCCGGTGGCCCCCTCGATGGGCATGATGCTCGAGACCACCTCGCGTCGGCTGTTCGAGGAGAAGGGGCAGGCGCATTACGGCAGTCCCGACAAGGATCCCGAGGTTCGGCTGCGCACGCTGACCGACGCGGGCCGGCTCAACATTCCCTTCACGACGGGCATCCTCGTCGGTATCGGTGAGACGTTGCGGGACAGGGCCGAGTCCATCATGGCAATTCGTAAGGTGCACAAGTCTTTCGGTCATGTGCAAGAGATCATCGTGCAGAACTTCCTGGCCAAGTCCGATACCGCGATGCGGTCGGTGCCCGACGCCGGTCTCGAAGAATTCCTGGCGACCATCGCGGTGACGCGCATGGTGGTCGGTCCGTCGATGCGAATTCAGGCCCCGCCGAACCTCGTCGCAGCGGAGGAGACCGCCGCGTTGCTCGGCGCAGGCGTCGACGATTGGGGCGGTGTCTCGCCGCTGACTCCCGACCACGTCAATCCCGAGCGGCCCTGGCCGAACCTCGACACTCTCGCCGAGTTGTCGGCGGCCGCCGGTTACACGCTCGTGGAACGTACTGCCGCGCAGCCGCAGTACGTGTTGGCCGGTGCACCGTGGATCGACCCGCGAATCTCGGCACACGTGCGGGCAGTGGCCGACCCGGAGACCGGGATGGCACGCGAGGGCGTCAACCCGACCGGTCTGCCGTGGCAGGAGCCCGACGAGGAATGGGAGTCCTCGGGACGGGTGGATCTGAACACCGAGATCGACACCGAGGGCCGCAACACCGAGACGCGCTCGGATCTGGCGAACGCGTTCGGCGACTGGGATTCCATTCGTGAGCAGGTGCGCGATCTGGCCGGTCTCGAACGAGTCGACCGCGACCTGGTGTCGGCATTGACAGCAGCGGAGAAGGACCCGGCCGGTCTGTCGGACGAGCAGTACCTCGCACTGGCGACGGCCGAGGGCCCCGGCATGGACGCCGTCGCTGCGCTGGCCGACGATCTGCGCAAGCAGGTCAACGGGGACACCGTCACCTACGTGGTGAACCGGAACATCAACTTCACCAACATCTGCTACACCGGATGCCGTTTCTGCGCGTTCGCCCAGCGCAAGGGTGACGCGGACGCGTTCACGCTGTCCACTGCCGAAGTGGCCGACCGTGCGTGGGAAGCGCACGTGGTCGGTGCCACCGAGGTGTGCATGCAGGGCGGCATCGACCCGGAGCTGCCGGTGACGGGCTACGCCGATCTGGTCCGTGCGGTCAAGGCGAAGGTGCCGTCGATGCACGTTCATGCGTTCTCGCCGATGGAGATCGTCAACGGGGCCTCGCGCGGTGGTCAGTCGATCCGCGAGTGGCTCACGGAGCTGCGCGCTGCCGGCCTGGATTCGATTCCGGGTACCGCTGCGGAGATCCTCGACGACGAGGTCCGCTGGGTGCTGACCAAGGGCAAGCTGCCGGCAGCAGAGTGGATCGAGGTGATCACCACCGCGCACGAGGTGGGCCTGCGATCGAGCTCGACGATGATGTACGGCCACGTCGACAATCCGTCGCACTGGGTCGGGCATCTGAACGTACTCAAGAAGATCCAGGACAAGACCGGTGGATTCACCGAGTTCGTGCCGCTGCCGTTCGTGCACCAGTCGTCGCCGCTGTATCTGGCGGGTGCCTCGCGTCCCGGCCCGACCAATCGGGACAACCGTGCGGTGCATGCTCTGGCCAGGATCATGCTGCACGGCCGTATCGACAACATTCAGACGTCATGGGTGAAATTGGGAATCACGGGTACACAGGCGATGCTGAACGGAGGCGCGAACGATCTGGGCGGGACCCTGATGGAAGAGACGATCTCGCGCATGGCGGGTTCGCAGAACGGTTCGGAGAAGACCGTCGCGGAACTGCGCGAGATCGCCGACGGCATCGGACGACCGGTTCGTCAGCGCACCACCACGTACGGCCCGGCACCGGCGGTGTCGGTCGCCGGCCTGATCTGACCTGCAGGTCTTTACCCGAAACGGAGTTTGCCCGACATGGACGACCGTCGAGTCGCCGCGGTACTGAGCAGTGCCGTCGCCATCATTCATCCCGTGCTCGACATCCTGGCTACGCGTGACCCGATCGGACTGAAGGGACGGACGTTCCGCGAGTCCTCCGCGGACGATTCGACCCTCGACAACGTCATCGACTTCCTGGCCAAGGCGTTCGACACCACCGACTTCCCGGGCACCGCCGGCTGGGAGAAGCTCGACAGCGATGCTCGTTCGCAGTGGTGGGTCAATCGCATCGGAGCTCTCAACACTGTCGCGGTGGCCTTCCCCGGCGTCTTCGGCATCCTGGTCAACCGTCTGCCGATCCAGGATCTGCTCGGGTTCGCCAACCAGGCGATGGTGCTCGTCGCCGTGGCTCGCGAATCCGGAGTGACCGACCGCGAGACGCATGTGGCGCTGCTCGGGTCGGTGCTGTGCAAGCGTGATCTGACGTCCTTGGCCGACAGTGCTCCTGCGAAGAAGGAAGAATCGCCGAAATCCGGACCGTTCGCACTGCTGCGCGGAATGTGGCAGATCGCCAACGTGCTGCGCGACGTGGCAGGCGAGTTGGAGAAGCGCCCGCATCCACGCGGGTTCTACCGGGTACTCGGAGCCATCCCGCTCGTCGGTGGCGTCGCCGGATATCTCGGTGAGCGGGGCGCGCTGTCGCGCGCTGCCAAGCAGGGACGCAAGTGGCTCGCCGCCCACAAGACGGCGTCGGCATCGGTGACCCCGCCCGCGAAGCAGCTTCGGCGATAGCAGGCCGGAGCAGGTGAGGTCACCCTGGTCGGATTGTCCCAGGTTCGGACCGCGATACTAGGATGCTGAGGGCGCGAGAGTGCCCACGATCTATACAAGGAGGGGAGAGCAGCAGTGACCTACTCGATTGCAGAACCGTGCGTAGATGTACTGGACAAAGCGTGCATCGAAGAGTGCCCGGTGGATTGCATCTACGAGGGTAACCGAATGCTGTACATCCACCCCGACGAATGCGTCGACTGCGGAGCCTGCGAACCCGTGTGCCCCGTCGAGGCCATCTTCTACGAAGACGACGTGCCCGAGCAGTGGAGTGCATACGTCAGCGCCAACGTCGATTTCTTCGACGATCTCGGATCTCCGGGTGGCGCAGCGAAACTCGGCAAGACCGACTACGACCCACCGTTCATCAAGGCTCTGCCTCCCATGGGCGAGAACTGACGCCTTGGCACGCAGAGCGGTGGCAGCGACGCTGCCCGACTTTCCGTGGGACTCGCTGACCGCTGCCAAGGAGAAGGCGTCGGCGCACCCGGACGGCATCGTGAATCTGTCGGTCGGCACGCCCGTCGACCCGGTCGCCGAGGTGATTCGGGTTGCGTTGAACTCGGTGGCCGACGAGCCCGGGTACCCGACGACCGTCGGTACCGCCGCGCTGCGGGAGGCCGCGGTGGCGTCGCTCGAACGTCGCTACTCGATCACCGGTATCTCGACCGACGCGGTGCTTCCGGCCATCGGCACCAAGGAAATGATCGCCTGGTTGCCGAGTCTGCTGGGTCTGGGTGCCGATGATCTTGTCGTCATCCCCGAATTGGCGTATCCCACATACGAAGTGGGTGCGCTGCTCGCCGGTGCACGAATTCTTCGTGCAGACGGACTGAATCGTCTCGGCCCCGAACGCGCCTCGCTGATCTTCGTCAACTCGCCGTCGAACCCGACGGGGAAGGTGCTCGGAGTCGAGCACCTGCGCAAGGTCGTCGAGTGGGCCCGTGAGCGCGACGCCATCGTCGTCTCCGACGAGTGCTACCTGGGTCTGACCTGGGAAGCCGACGCAGTCTCGGTGCTCGATCCTCGCGTCTGCGACGGCGATCACACCAATCTCCTTGCAGTGCACTCACTCTCGAAGACCTCGAATCTGGCCAGCTACCGCGCCGGTTTCGTCACCGGCGACGCGGCCCTGATCGCCGAGTTGCTCGAGGTCCGCAAGCACGCAGGCATGATGGTGCCGCTCCCCATTCAGGCCGCCATGACCGCAGCTCTGGCCGACGACGAGCACGAGAACATCCAGCGAGAGCGATACCGCGCCCGGCGAACGACTTTGAAGTCTGCCGTCGAGGCAGCCGGATTCCGCGTCGACCACTCGGAGGCCGGGTTGTACCTGTGGGCCACCCGCGACGAGCCGTGCCGCGACACCGTCGACTGGCTCGCCGAACGCGGCATCCTCGCCGCACCGGGAGAGTTCTACGGACCGAACGGTGGCAAACACGTCCGCATCGCACTGACCGCGACGGACGAGCGCATCGAGGCTGCGGCGGCCCGCCTGCGCGGTTAGCCGAGCTTCCTGGTGCGCTGAGTGTTGTAGTGCGCTGACTGTCCACTATTCGGCCCGATCGACGGGATCCCGCTTCTCGATGTGAATTGTGGACACTCACCTCAGTTGGCTTCGGCCCCGCTGACGCCGCTGAAGGGTGCGGTCTTGAGGTGCGCTGAGTGTCCACTATTCGGCCCGATCGACGGGATCCCGCTTCTCGATGTGAATTGTGGACACTGAGCTCAGTTGGCCCCTGCTCGGATCGGGTGTTCTCATGTACCCATGACCCTCAGCCTGCTGCTCAGCTTCGCCGGTGTGTGCTTTCTGCTGGCGATTCTGCCCGGGCCGGATTCGTTTCTGGTGCTCCGCTACAGCATCGGCGGCCTCAAGCCAGGCGTCGCTGCGGCGATGGGTGTCGCGATCGGCGGACTGTTCTGGGCCGTGCTGGTCGCTGTCGGGTTGGCGGCGATCGTCGAGCAATCCGCGACGGCGTACCGCGTCGTCAAAGTTCTCGGTGGGTTGTACCTGCTGTACCTAGGAGTGAGGGCTTTTCGAGCCCGCCGGAAGAACAAGGTGGCAGGCGGGCCGTTGGTCCCGGTGGCGGCATCCGCATGGTCGGCGTTCGGAGCAGGCGTTCTTTCGTGCGCTCTAAATCCCAAAGTAGGACTGTTCTATCTCGCGGTGGTACCGCAGTTCCTCAATGTGGTCACGTTCACCGGTGCCATGACGCTCGGTCTGGTCGAGGTGATTGTCGCTGCCGTGGTGATGGGAGTGTTCTCCGTTCTCGCCTCACGCGCTGTGACGCTGCTGCGTAAACCGGCCGTGACCGACTGGCTGGACCGCATCAGCGCTGGATTCCTCGTCGCCCTCGGAATCGGAACGGTGGCGTCCTCGGCCTAGTTGCGGTGGACCGTCAGTCGAGACCCGGCTCCCCGACGTCCCATCCGCCGCGCCTGATGCGCAGGATGTAGACCAATTCGTTGCTGCCGAAGGCTTCGACGGTGGTGAACCGCTTCGGTTCGGCGTTGACCTCGGGGTTGCGCGCGTGCGCCTCCTCGTAGAGCTGAGTCGCTCGGAGGTCGGCCAACTCCACTCGCGTCCAGAAATCGTCGGACTGCACCGAGTAGACCAGTCGCGGTGCCCCGTCACTGACGTGCGCGAGGTCGATGTCCTCGTCGTCGGAGTCCTCGTCCTCGAGGTCCAGGTCGAGGACGTCTTCGGAATCGACGTCCTGTTCGGCGTCGGTTCCGATCAGATAGACACCCGCCTGCAGGTCACCGGCGGCGACCGTCATGTACTCGGCGTAGTCGCCGGTGTCGATTCCGTCCACGTCCATGTCTGTACGGTAGCCATGTGCTGCTTCGTTCACTGAACCCACTCGCCGTTGCGCGGGGAGACGATATTCCCGACGCCGTCACCATCGACGGCATCTCGCTCTCTCGTGCCGACATCCTGGGCGCGGCTACCTCTGTTGCCGAGCGCATCGGCCGGGCAGATCGGCTCGCCATCCACGCGACGCCATCGGTGAAAACGGTGCTCGCCGTCGTCGGTGCGTTGATTGCCGGCGTCACCGTTGTTCCCGTCCCACCGGATGCAGGCTCGGCCGAACGTGAGCACATCCTCCGCGATTCGGGTGCGCAGGCGTGGCTCGGCGAAGCGCCGCCGGACACCGCGGGTCTGACGGTTCTGCCGGTGCGTCAGCACGCACGGTCGTGGCACAGCTACCCCGAGCCGCAGCCGTCGTCGATCGCGTTCGTGCTCTACACCTCCGGCACCACCGGCCCACCGAAAGGTGTGTTGATTTCTCGCAGCGCCATCGCGGCCGGGCTCGACGCGTTGGCGCAGGCCTGGAGCTGGACGTGGAAAGACACTCTGGTGCACGGTCTTCCGCTGTTTCACGTGCACGGACTGATTCTCGGGTTGCTCGGCCCACTGCGAGTCGGCAGCCCGCTGATCCACACCGGCAAACCGACTCCCGAGCTCTATGCGGCAGCGCGGGGTTCTCTGTATTTCGGGGTGCCGACCGTATGGTCGCGCGTCGCCGCGGACGAGACGTCGGCCCGCGCCCTGGCCCACGCCCGACTATTGGTGTCCGGCAGTGCGCCGCTCCCGGTTCCGGTGTTCGAGAAGCTGCGTGAGTTCACCGGTCAGGCTCCGATCGAGCGGTACGGCATGAGCGAAACCCTCATCACCATCAGCACCCGCGCCGACGGTGAACGTCGGCCAGGATCGGTGGGGCTGCCCGTCGCAGGCGTCGAAACCCGACTGCTGGGCGAGAAGGGCGACATCCTGCCGCACGACGGCGAATCCATCGGCGCATTGCAGATCCGCTGCCCCATGCTGTTCGACGGCTACCTGAACAACCCCGAGGCGACGGCGAAGACCTACACCGAGGACGGGTGGTTCGACACCGGGGACGTCGCGCTCATCGAGCCCGACGGGTTCCACCGCATCGTCGGGCGAGCCTCGACCGACCTGATCAAGTCCGGCGGCTATCGCGTCGGCGCGGGGGAGATCGAGACCGTGCTGCTGGGGCACCCGAGCGTGGACGAGGTGGCCGTCGTCGGCCTGCCGGACGACGATCTGGGTCAACGCATCGTGGCGTTCGTCGTCGGTACCGAGGTCGAGGACCGAGTGCTCATCGACCTGGTGGCCACCGAACTGTCGATCCACAAGCGGCCCCGGGAGATTCGCGTCGTCGACTCGCTGCCGCGCAATGCCATGGGCAAGGTGCAGAAGAAGCTCCTCGGCTGACTCCGCGTTGTGAGCGCGAGTCGGGTGAAACGCGCTAGCTTCGAGTCATGAACCTGGACGGCGCACGCATTCTCGTATTCGGTGCCAGTGGCGGGCTCGGCGGTCCGATCGTCGAGCAACTCGCCCAGGCCGGCGCGCGGCTGACCATCAGCGGACGCAGCCTCGAGTCCTCGGAGCAGCACGCGGTCAATGCCGATCTGACGCTGCCGGATTCGGCTCGCTCGGTAGTCGCGGAGGCCGTCGAACACCACGGCGGTCTCGACGGGATCGTGATCGCCGCCGGTGTCGTGGCGTTCGGTCCGGTCACCGAGGTCGACGACGACACCGTCGACGAGCTGCTGCTGCTCAACTACCTGGCACCGCTGCGCATCATGCGTGAAGCGCTGACCACTCTGGATCAGGGTGGATTCGTGCTCAACATCAGTGCGGTGGTCGCAGACAAGCCGATGCCCAACATGGGTGCCTACTCGGCGAGCAAGGCCGCGGCGAGTGCGCTGCTGAAAAGTGTTCGCACAGAGGCACGGAAGTCGAAGATCCGTATCGTCGACGTACGGCCTCCGCACACCGAGACGGGGCTGGCGACGCGGCCGATCGCCGGGCAGGCACCGAAACTACCGCAGGGCCTGACGCCGGAGGCGGTAGCAGCACGGATCGTCGCCGCGATCACCGACGACGAAACCGACGTCGGCGCAGACCAGTTCTCTTAGGCTATTGTCGGCACCGTGACCGAGACACATGTGACCGACGCGGGCAGAAGGCTCGTGCGTCGTCGCACCATCGATCTGTGCCTGGTCTGCACTTCTTCCTGTTCGTAACTGTCGATCGAACCCAGCCCCGACGAGCTCCACACGCTCCTCGGGTCGTTCCGGCAACCTTTTTCGACGAACAGGATCACTCATGACCACATCTGTCTCCCATCTCGGTGGCGTCATCGCTGCCACCGACGACGCAGTACGCGCGGACGCGAAGAACGCTCACGCTGTATTCCGTGCCTCCGTCACCGCGCACGATGCCGTCGCCAGCACCGTCACACTCGGCAAGTTCAGCGTCGAGGTCGACGAGCCGCCGGCCCTCGGCGGTGAGAACACGGCCGCCAATCCCGTGGAGTACTACCTCGCGTCGCTGCTGTCCTGCCAGGTGGTCACCTACCGCGTCTGGGCCGAGAAGCTCGGTATCGTCGTCGACGACATCAAGGCGAAGGCCGAGGGCGACCTCGACGTACGTGGCTTCTTCGGGTTCGACGACGACGTGCGGCCGGGATTCGGTGAGGTGCGCGTCGTCGTGACGGTCACCGGGCCCGAGACCCGTGAGCGGTACGAGGAATTGCAGCAGGCCGTGGACGATCACTGCCCGGTACTGGATCTCACGCTTAACCCCACGCCGATCCACACCGTCCTCGAAACGGCCTGACGTCATGAGTGAGCGAACATTCGGCCTGCGTACCAGAGCAATTCACGCCGGCGCGCGGCCCGACTCGGCAACCGGTTCGCGTGCGGTGCCGATCTATCAAACGGCGAGCTACGTGTTCGAGGATTCTGCTGACGCAGGGGATCTGTTCGCTCTGCAGAAGTACGGCAACGTCTACAGCCGCATCGGTAACCCGACGGTCGCCGCCTTCGAGGAGCGCATCGCGAGCCTCGAAGGCGGCATCGGGGCGGTCGCGTTCGCCAGCGGGCTCGCGGCCGAGTTCGCGGTGTTCGCCGCGCTGGCCGGCACCGGTGATCACATCGTCGCGGCAGCCGGACTCTACGGCGGAACCGTGACGCAACTCGACGTGACACTGCGGCGCTTCGGCGTCGAGACCACCTTCGTTCCCGGCACGGACCCGGCCCATTATGCGGCGGCGGTAACAGATTCGACCAAGTTGATCTACGCGGAGGTCATCGGAAACCCCTCCGGTGAAATCGCCGATCTCGAGGGTCTCGCCGCGGTCGCGCACGATCATGGGATCCCGCTGGTGGTCGACGCGACTATGGCGACACCGTGGTTGAGCCGGCCGATCGAGTTCGGAGCCGACATCGTCGTCCACTCGGCAACGAAGTTTCTCGGCGGTCACGGCTCCACGCTCGGCGGCGTCGTGGTGGAGTCCGGTCGATTCGATTGGGGCCGAGGCAAGTTCCCGCAGATGACCGAGCCGGTGGCCTCGTACGGGGGCCTGTCGTGGTGGGGCAACTTCGGGGAGTACGGATTTCTCACCAAACTGCGCAGTGAGCAACTGCGCGACATCGGTGCAGCACTGGCTCCGCACTCTGCCTTCACGCTGATCCAGGGCGTCGAGACGTTGCCGCAGCGCATGGACGCGCACGTGGCCAATGCGCGCGTCGTCGCCGAGTGGCTCGAGGCTGACCCACGCATCGAGTACGTGAGATGGGCTGGATTGCAGAGTCATTCGCACCACGATCGCGCCGCGAAATATCTGCCCTCGGGTCCGGGTGCGGTGTTCGCATTCGGCATCGAAGGTGGTCGGGATGCCGGCCGAACGTTCGTCGAGAGCGTCCAGGTGGCCAGTCACGTCGCGAACATCGGCGACGTACGTACCCTGGTCATCCATCCGGCCAGCACCACCCACCGACAGCTCAGCGATGATCAACTGGCCGGCGCGGGGGTGGGGCCCGAACTCATTCGGATCAGTGTCGGCCTCGAAGACGGCGAGGACCTGCTGTGGGATCTCGATCAGGCCTTGACGCTGGCAACCGGGAAGGCGCGGTCATGAGCGAACGAACCTGGCAGGGACCCTCCGCTCAGGACCGTCAGCGGATCTTGCGTGAGACGAAAACCGTCGCGATCGTCGGTGCGTCCAAGAACCCGTCGCGAGCAAGCTATTTCGTCAATCGGTATCTGTCCTCGACAAGCAACTACGAAATATTTCTCGTCAATCCGACGGTCTCGGACATCGAAGGAACGACCGTCTATCCGACTCTCGCGGATCTACCGAAGAGTCCGGACCTGGTCGACGTCTTTCGCAAGTACGACGATCTCCCGGAGGTGTTGGGCGAAACCATTGCTGCGCAGGCGAAGACGATCTGGTTGCAGCTCGGGTTGTGGCACGAGCAGGTGGCCCACGACGCCGAGGCAGCCGGATTGAACGTCGTCATGGACCGGTGCCTCAAGATCGAACACGCCCGCTTCCACGGCGGGCTGCACTTGGCCGGATTCGACACGGGAGTGATCGATTCGCGTCGAATGCGGGGTTAGGGGTCAGGCCTTCAGTAGGCGACCGCTGATTATCGCGGCCAACGATCGTGGCGCGAGACGCACACTGCCGGCGCTGATCTTGTTGGAAAGGCCGGACACGACGCTGGCAGGGGTACGGCGAGAATCCAAGGCGCGCATAGCCGTCGAGACCACCTGCTTGGAGGTCTGGAAGTTGCCCACTGCGGCATCCTCGGATCCGACGACGTCGAAGAACTCGGTGCGCGTCGGGCCGGGGGAGAGAGCGAGGATCTTCAGCGGTGACGTGCGGTACTCGTAGGCGAGCGCCTCGGTGAAGTTCAGTACGAAGGCCTTCGTCGCCCCGTAGACCGCCATGTTCGGAGTGGGCTGGTACGCAGCGGTACTCGCGATGTTGATCAACGCACCGGTCAGATTCGGCAGAAACGCATGTGTCAGATCCACCAGCGCACTGACGTTCAATGCGATTTCCGACGCCACCCGCGCCGGATCCTCGTCGCGAAAGCGCCCGTGGGTCCCGAATCCTGCATTGTTGACCAGCGTCGTGGGTGTTATCCCTTTGTTGGCCAACGTCTTTCGTAGTGACTCGCCGATGCCCGGTACGCCCAGGTCCATGGCGACGGCGGTCGCAGTGACGCCGTGGTCTGCTTCGATGCGGCGGGCAAGCGTCTCGAGTCGGTCCGCCCGGCGTGCCACGAGGACGACGTTCTCGCCGCGTGCGGCAAAGCGATGTGCGAATTCCTCGCCGAGGCCGGAGCTCGCCCCGGTGATGAGTGCTGTGGATGTCATGCGAGCAAATGTAGGCACTGTCAGCATTGTTGTCAACGCCAACATCGCCTAGGGTGAGTCCATGGCAACGGAGCGCTACCACCACGGTGATCTGCGCGCGGTGCTCCTGGAGGAGGCCGAGCAGAGCATCGCCCGCGACGGCGTGGATGCGCTGTCGCTGCGGCAGTTGGCCCGAGACGTGGGTGTCAGTCACGCAGCCCCCGCGCGCCACTTCCGCGACAAGCAAGCATTGCTGGATGCGTTGGCGCTGCACGGCTTTCAGGAAATGAATCGGCGAATGGTCGACGCGGCCACCGGTCCGGGAGAGCTGCTGGCCAAGTTTCGTGGTGTCGCCCGCGCCTACCTGGGTTTTGCCGTCGAACACCCGCAGCTCTTGGACGTCATGTACAGCACCAAGCATCACCCCGAGGCCAGCGAACAACTCAAAGACGTTGCGCACGAAAGCATGGCGGCGACGGAATCCTTGCTGCACGCTGCGATGGACGCGGGAGTCATCACCGAAGCATCGCCTGCCGTCCTCGCCCGCGTCGCGTTCGCGAGCGTCCACGGACTCGCCGTGCTCGCCGCCGGCGACCTCCTCGACGGCATGCCTGCCGATGACCTACTCGACGCCACGGTCGACACCCTGCTCCGCGGATTCACCTGACCGGGTCGTTCCGCAGGCTCCACTCCTGTGTCGCTAAGTTGTCGGTATGACCGAATACGACCTGCAACGCTTCGTCGACGCCCAGGATCCCGTCTGGAACGTCGTGGTCAAGGAGTTGAAGGCAGGCCGGAAACAGACTCACTGGATGTGGTTCGTGTTTCCGCAGTTGGCCGGCCTGGGCCGCAGTGCCACCGCTCAGCACTTCGGCATCGCAGACCTGACCGAGGCCGAGCTGTACCTGTCCCACGAAGTTCTCGGGCCACGCCTGAAGAAAGCCGCGCAGCTCACTCTTGCGGTCGAGGGCAGCACGGTCGACGAGATCTTCGGTTACCCGGACAATCTGAAGCTGCACTCGTCCATGACGCTTTTCGCCGAAGCTACCAAGGGACAGTCCGTTTTCGTCGAAGTGTTGCAGAAGTATTTCTCCGGCGAATTCGATGGCGCAACACTCGACTTGCTCGACGAGCGATACCGCTAGCATCGCATCCATGACCACTCCACTCGCCGGATCCATTGCCTTCGTCCATGCCACCTGGCATTTGGACATCGTCGATCGTGCGCGGGTGGGTTTCTCCGCCGAACTCGAGCAGTTGGGCCATGTCGACACCGCAGTCGACGTCTTCGAGGTGCCCGGAGCATTCGAGATCCCGCTGCACGCGCAGCGGCTCGCCAGAACCGGAAAGTATGCGGCGATCGTCGCCGCAGCGCTCGTCGTGGACGGCGGAATCTACCGACACGACTTCGTCGAAACGGCGGTGATCGACGGGCTGATGCGGGTGCAGCTCGACACCGACGTCCCCGTGTTCTCGGTGGTCCTGACTCCACATCACTTCCACGAACACGCCGATCACAACGCCTTCTTCACCGCGCACCTCGAAACCAAGGGTGCCGAGGCCGCGCGCGCCGTGGTCAAGACACTGGCTTCGCTCGGAACCATCGGCTGACGCTGCCGCAGGCAGACCGGTGGTCGACGTGCGATCCGTGCTCGCGGAGCTCGAACGGCGTGAACCCATTTCCACCGCCGTGAGTACGGCATCACGCGTGAAGATTTCGATCGTCTGACCGATATCGATTTCTGGGAGGTCGGTGCGTCCGGTACCCGATACGACCGTGACGAGGTGTGGGCCGTTCTCGAGAAGCGCTATCGACAGGACCCGTCAGGAGACCACGACGTCGACTGGGAAACCAGCGATTTCGAGGTCCGTGAGGTTGCCCCGGACACGTACTTGCTGACGTACACCTTGCTGCAGGTCGACAGACTTACGCGGCGAGCGACGCTCTGGCAGCGACGCGCGGGGGAGTGGACAATCCTGTATCACCAGGGGACCGTTGTGCTCTAGGCATTTCTCTTACCATGGGCCACCGACAGGTTGCGATTCACGAATCCTTATGCACAGCAATAGTTTTCGATTGCACCATCATTGTGTATCGAACACGCGTTCGATACACTTGGTCCATGATGACGGAGATCTGGCAACTGAGCGAAAGCGAACTTCTCGCCGACGCTGCTGATGTCTCCCACCGAATCCAACTGCTCGAAGCCCGGCGGATCGCCCTCGTCGCTGACATCGACATTCGCGTGAGCCGGGAGAAGCTCGGGTTCCCCGGACCCGCAGGGTGGCTGACCTCCACCACCCTCCTCACCCCGAGCAAGGCGAACAAGATCGTTGCCCTCGCCCGCGGGTTGAAGAACTTCCCCGACATCGCCGACGCCGTGAACACCGGCGTCATGTCCGTCGACCACGCCGCCCTGATCCTCACCTTCGCCGAAACACCCCCGAAGAACCTCCCTCAAGAGGGTCGCGATGCCGCACGTAAAGCTCTGATCGCCGCCGCAACCGGGCCCGAAGCCCGCACCGACCGCATCCGCGCAGCCATCACCAAGTTGCAGGACACCTTCGGCGGCAAGAAGCCACCCGCCGAGGACACCGACCGCAACGAACTCTTCGCCTCGAAACCCTCAACGGACGTCTCGTGGCGAAGATGGATTTCGATGCGATCACCGGAGAAAAGCTGCTCACCGCACTTTCCCCGTTGACCGAACCTCGGCCCGCAGCCGACGGCACCCCCGACGAACGCAGTCCTGCGAGGCGACGCGCCGACGCATTCGGGCAGATCCTCGACCACTACCTCGCCTCGAAGGATCGCCCCACCGAAGGCGGAGAGAGACCCCACATCAACCTGCACATCCGGTTGCAGGACCTCCACAGCCTGAGCGGTCAGAACAGCGACGACATCACCGACGACGAAACCACCCGCGCTGCAGCAGAATCCGACAACGCCGATCCAGCCGACCCGGTGGACATCGACGCCGGCAACCCGATCCACTCCGACCCAATACACTCCGACCCGACCGAGTCGGACGCGGCGGATGAACTCGAGACCGGCAGCGCTGCCGGACCGAGCCCGGATCGCGGCGCGTATCGGGACTTGTTCGGTGACGGCACGTCGGTCGGGTGGCTGCCCTGGATGGGACCCCTCTCCCGCAACACCTCTCGCCAACTCGCCTGCGACTGTGTTCTCACCGCCATCGTCATGGACGAGAACGGCAACCCGTTGAACCTCGCCCGCACCGCCCGTACCGTCACCGCGAAACAGAAACGTGCGTTGACGGCCCGCGATCACGGCTGCGCGTTCCCGGGCTGCGGAAAACCCGCCGCCTGGACCGAAGGTCACCACATCTGGCACTGGACCGACGGCGGCCCCACCGACATGGACAACCTCGTCCTCCTGTGTGGATTCCACCACCGACTCATCCACCACAGTGACTGGGAAGTGTTCATCGGCACCGACAACCACCCGTGGTTCGTCCCACCCGCCACCGTCGACCCCTACCGACAACCGAGACAATCCCACGTCCGAGCCGGCCCCCACATCGCATAGGTCCGCGCAAACACGCACCAGCCCCACACAAATACACCAGCCCCGCACCGAAAACACGGTGCGGGGCTGGAAGAGATTGTCCGACTAATCGATTGGAGTCGATCAGGCTCTCAGTCGTTGGCGTGCAACGCTGCGTTCAGCTCGACGCCGGTGCCCTTCCACGGCACAACCTCGACCGCACCCGAGAGCGAGTTACGACGGAACAGGAGGTTGGACTTGCCGCTCAGCGTCGCCGCCTTCACCACAGTTCCATCCGGTCCACTGACCTTCGTTCCGGCGGTGATGTACAGCCCCGCCTCGACGACGCAGTCGTCACCGAGTGAAATGCCGAGTCCGGAGTTGGCACCGAGCAGGCAGCTCTTGCCGACGGAGATGACGTTCTTGCCGCCACCGGACAGCGTGCCCATGATCGACGCACCGCCGCCCACGTCGGAACCGTCACCCACCACGACGCCCGCGGAGATGCGTCCCTCGACCATCGAGTTACCGAGCGTGCCTGCATTGAAGTTGACGAAGCCCTCGTGCATGACCGTCGTTCCACTGGCCAGATGAGCACCGAGGCGCACACGGTCGGCGTCGGCGATGCGGACGCCGGTGGGAACGACGTAATCGACCAGACGCGGGAACTTGTCCACGCCGTAGACGGTTACCTGGCCGCGGGCACGTAGCTTCGCACGCACAGTCTCGAAGCCCTCGACCGCTGCGGGTCCGAAGTTGGTCCAGACGACGTTGGCGAGCAGTCCGAACAGTCCGTCGAGATTCTGACCGTGCGGCTCGACCAGGCGATGCGACAGCAGATGCAGTCGTAGGTACGCGTCGTGGGCGTCGATCGGAGCATCGTCCAGAGATGCGATGTTGGTGCGCACTGCGACGACCTCGAGGCCGCGCGCCTCGTCCGCACCGACCAGCGCGGCCAGCTCCGCGGGGATGTCGGATCCTTCGAGCCGAGTCGTGCCGGCCTCGAGATCGGACCCGAGCTCCGGGCTCGGAAACCAGGTGTCGAGAACTACGCCCGATGTCGTGATGTTGGCAATACCTACTGCTGTTGCTCCCTGTGCACTCACGGCTCGAAGAATACGCGGTGGTGCGTCGTGCGTGGTTCGGTGACTGGGCGCCGCAGGTTCCCAGGTGATTTCCGGGCACACCGACCGGCGGTAGTCGCCGGTTCGGTCACGACGGCGGTTCGTTATCCGTTCGACTGACGAGCGTGACCACATCGGGATTCGCGGAGACCTGCCCGGGGCCGGTGGGCTGACAGAGTGACGACAATGACCACCCGCAGGATTTCGCTCGGAAGAGGAGCAGTGTCGATGATGGCCGACGGGATGTCGTTCACCGGGTTGGTGGCAACCTTCGCTTCGACCATCATTCTCGGAGTCGCTTTCGGCTTGGTTGTCGCCGAGGCGTGGTAGAAATGCCCATCGGCTGACAGGGGGTCGCCGTAGGCGGGGGATTCCATGAGTTCGAGCAGGTCAATAGCTATGCGTTCGATATTCTCGGTGGTCGCTGCAACACTCCTGGCGGTGACCGGTGTGGTAGCCGGTTCCGGTACCGCAGCCGCCGCACCCAACTGCGCCGGAGTCGGTGGGAAGTCGGCAGAGGTCGCGAAAATTCCGGGGGCTGCGCTGGAGGGCCTTGCCGTCGATGGGTCGGGCCGCGCGTATGTCACCGATATCGTCTCGGGCCGGGTGTACCGCATCGACGCACCTGGACAGCCCGCGTATCCCATTGCGAAGGTTCCCAGCGGCGGCGGCGGAGCTCTGGCGTGGATGCCCGACGGGACGCTCCTGGTCGGCTACGGTGCCGATCCCCGTGTATTCGTCGGAGACGTCGTCAAGGCCGCCGGCATCGTTCGACTCGACATCGACACCCTTGCCGTCACTCCCTTTGCGAAGGGACTCAGTGCAGCCAACGGACTCGCCGTTGCTGCGGACGGAACCGTCTACGCTACCAACGACTTCGGTTCGCTCATCGGCCGCATCAGCCCCGACGGTTCTGTCGACCCGAGCTGGGCGCGCTTGCCGAGCGCCAACGGCGCGGTGCTCGATTCCGCTGGGAAATATCTCTACGTCTCTCGGACTTTCGTGAACGCGGGCGTCAGTCGAATTCCGATTGCAAATCCGTCGGCACCGGAAGACCTGCTCGATCTGAAGGGGCTCGACTCGTTGGCTGCCCCGGACGGTCTCACTCTCGACGCCGCCGGCCGTCCGGTGGTACCGCTCAATGCAGGCGGTTCCGTCGTCCGCATCGATGCTCCGGGGGTCACCTGCTTGATCGGTACCGGCACTCGGTTGACCAGTGTCGTCTCCTACGGTCGCTCCGAGCAGGGGTTTTCGAGCGGAAGATTGTTCGGCGCAGGCTTCGACGGCGTGGTCCGCGAGATTCCGGGGCCCAAAGCCTAGGGTTGTCGCCGTGACGCTCGATTTGCATGCCGACCCGATAGACCTCACCGCAGCGCTGGTGGACATCCCCAGCGTCAGTGAGGACGAGTCGCGTATCGCCGACGAGGTGGAGCAGGCACTCCGTGAGCAGACCACGGGCTTCGAGATAATTCGGAGCGGCAACGCCGTCCTGGCCAGAACCAACCGCGGGCTGGGTTCACGGGTGATGCTCGCCGGTCATCTCGACACCGTGCCGATTGCCGACAACGTCCCGTCGCGGCGCGAGCACGAGAGCGCCGAGGGGGACATCCTGCACGGCTGCGGGACCGTCGACATGAAGTCGGGCGATGCGGTGTTTCTTCACCTCGCCGCGACGATCGACAACCCGGCACACGACCTGACTCTGGTGTTCTACGACTGCGAAGAGATTGCTGCCTCACGCAACGGTCTCGGTCGCATCGAACGTGAGCTACCCGAATGGCTGAACGCCGATGTGGCGATTCTGGGCGAACCGTCCGGAGGGTTCATCGAAGCCGGTTGTCAAGGCACACTGCGTGTTCGGCTGACGGCGTCGGGAACCCGAGCGCACAGTGCCCGATCCTGGTTGGGCGACAACGCCATTCACAAGTTCGGTGCGGTGCTCAATCGGCTGGCGGCCTACCACGCTCGTAGCGTCGATATCGACGGATGCGTATATCGCGAAGGGCTGCAAGCAGTTCGGATCGCCGGAGGGGTGGCGGGCAACGTCGTCCCCGATGCCGCCGAGCTCGACGTCAATTTCCGCTTCGCACCGGACCGCAGTGTCGACGAGGCCGTCGAGCATGTCCGTGAGGTGGTCGACGGACTCGATCTCGGATTCGAGGTGACCGACTCGTCACCGGGTGCGCTGCCCGGGCTGAACCAGCCTGCTGCCGCTGCCCTCATCGAGGCAGCGGGTGGACAGTTCCGGGCCAAGTACGGCTGGACCGACGTCTCCCGGTTCTCCGCCCTCGGCATACCCGCAGTCAACTACGGACCGGGCGATCCCAACCTCGCCCACAAGCGCGACGAGCGCGTCCCGGTCGAACAGATCACCCACGTCACACAGGTTCTACGGAGCTACCTCTCCGCCGGATAGCCTGAACGCCATGAACAGCGTCGACGACCCAGGTAGTTACGAACAGATCGGCAGCGAAAAGCCCGCCAAACACAAGGGATCCGTCGTACTTCGCCGCGGTCGAAACACCGAGACGTCCACGTCGGACCAACGATTGCTCGACGAACGCGGATCCGGCAATTGGATCCACTCGGACACCTGGCGCGTGCTGCGCATTCAGAGCGAATTCGTCGAAGGTTTCGGTGCTCTGGCCGAGGTGCCGCGAGCGGTGACGGTGTTCGGTTCGGCGCGCACACCCGTCGACCATCCCGAATACGAGCGGGCGCGTGAACTCGGAGCTGCCCTGGCGCGTGAAGGCTTCGCCGTGATCACCGGCGGCGGTCCCGGTGTGATGGAGGGCGCGAACCGCGGCGCGAGCGAGGCCGACGGGTACTCCATCGGACTGGGCATCGAGCTGCCGTTCGAGCAGGGCCTCAACGACTGGGTCGATCTCGGTGTCAACTTTCGATACTTCTTCGTACGCAAGACCATGTTCGTCAAGTACTCCCAAGCGTTCGTGTGCCTGCCCGGAGGCTTCGGTACTCTCGACGAACTCTTCGAGGCGCTCACACTCGTGCAGACCGCGAAGGTCACACGATTCCCGATCGTGTTGCTGGGCAAGGACTTCTGGTCGGGATTGCTCGACTGGATCAAGACCACTCTCGTGAAAGAAGGCAAGGTGTCCGAGAAGGACCTCGACCTCATCCATTGCACCGACAGCGTCGACGAGGCCGTCCGCATCGTCCGGGAGGCCCAGCAGTGAGCGTGCAGCCGGTCGGCGTTTCGGGGATCAGCGTGTGTGTCTACTGCGCATCGGGACCGGTCGACGCGTCGTTCATCGATCTGGCGCGTGAGGTCGGTACCGAGATCGGTCGACGTGGTTGGCAGCTGGTGTCGGGCGGCGGCAACGTCTCGATGATGGGCGCGGTGGCCGCGGCGACACGCGCAGCCGGAGGCAACACCGTCGGTGTCATCCCGAAAGCGCTCGTGCACCGCGAGGTCGCCGACGTCGATGCCGACGAGTTGATCGTCACCGACACGATGCGTGAGCGGAAGAAGATCATGGAGGACCGAGCCGACGCGTTCATCACGTTGCCCGGCGGCATCGGAACGCTCGAAGAACTCTTCGAGACGTGGACGGCCGGCTATCTGGGCATGCACAGCAAGCCGATGGTGATGCTCGATCCGTTCGGGCACTTCGACGGCCTGATGCAGTGGATCGACGGTCTGAGCTCCACCGGGTTCGTGCAGCAACGAGCGCTCGACGCGCTCGTGCGCACCACTTCTGTCGACGAGGCCCTGGACGTGTGCGGCGCGTTGTGAAAGTTCACCAACCGAGCCCGCCTGACGAAGTGCTGGAAGTTGTTACTCTCTAGTAGGGTTAGTTATCTCACATCGTCTCAAAGGGGAGCTCATGGCTGTCGATGCCCGTCAGAAAATCGGAGTGACCGACCTCGCGGTCGCGTTGCCGAAAATGGTGACGGAGGTGCCGAGCCTGCTCAAGGGGCTGGCGGGCTTTACCCGCAAGCCGGACCACAAGGTCTCCATCGGACTGATTTTCCAGGACGCGGCAGCCAAGAACAGCAGTCGACCGTTCGTCCGTTTCGAGGGTGAGTCGATCTCCTACAAGGACGCGAACGCGCTGGTCAATCAGTACGCCGCAGTGTTCACCGACCGGGGGGTCGTACGCGGCGACGTCGTCGGTGTGCTGAGCAAGAACCGCCCCGAGGCGCTGTTCGCGGCGCTGGCTGCCGTGAAGCTCGGTGCCACCGCAGGCATGCTCAACTACAACCAGCGCGGCGACGTGCTCGAGCACAGCCTCGGAATCCTCGAAGCGAAGGTGCTGGTCCTCGACGAGAACGCGCAGGAAGCGCTGGATTCTCTGGACAACGAGCCCAAGGTCGGGTCGGTGTTGCCGCTGAAGGAGCTCGGCGAGCTGGCCGCGAAGGCGTCGACGGCCAACCCGTCGGTCACCGCGGAGATCCAGGCCAAGGAGAAGGCGTTCTACATCTTCACCTCGGGAACGACGGGTATGCCCAAGGCCAGCCTGATGAGCCACTTCCGTTGGCTCAAGTCGATGTCGGGCCTGGGCAACATGGGCGTGCGACTGCGCGGCGACGACGTCATCTACTGCTGCCTTCCGCTCTATCACAACAACGCGCTGACGGTGACGCTGTCCTCGGTGCTCGCCGGCGGCGCGACGATGGCCATCGGTAAGCAGTTCTCGGTGAGCAACTTCTGGGAAGACATTCGCGTCAACAAGGCCACGGCGTTCACCTACATCGGCGAGCTCTGCCGGTACCTGCTCACGCAGCCGAAGAAGGATTCCGACCGGGACAACTCGGTCAAGCTGATCGTCGGCAACGGACTGCGACCGGAGATCTGGGAGGAGTTCACCGAGCGATTCGGTATCTCCCGCGTCGCGGAGTTCTATGGTGCCAGCGAATGCAACATCGCCTTCATCAACGCGCTAAACATGAAGAAGACTGCCGGAATCTGCCCGTTGCCGTATGCCGTGGTGCAGTACGACGAAGAGTCGGGCAAGGCCAAGCGCGGCCACGACGGCAAGCTCCGCAAGGTCGGCAACGGTGAAGTGGGCCTGCTGCTGTCCAAGATCACCGACCGGGCTCCGTTCGACGGGTATTCCGACGACAAGGCCACCGAGAAGAAGATGGTGCGCGACGGATTCAAGGACGGTGACGCGTGGTTCGACACCGGCGACCTCGTTCGCAAGCAGGGCTGGATGCACGTCGCATTCGTCGACCGGCTGGGAGACACTTTCCGCTGGAAGGGCGAGAACGTCGCCACGACCCAGGTCGAGGGTGCACTCGGTAGCCACCCGGCAGTGGACGGTGCCGTCGTCTACGGCGTCGATATCGAGGGTGCCGACGGCAAGGCCGGTATGGCTGCGGTGACCTTGCGCGACGGTGAGTCCTTTGACGGCAAGTCGTTCGCCGAGCACCTCTACGACAAGCTGCCGACGTATGCGGTGCCGCTGTTCGTTCGCGTCGTCGACAGCCTCGAGCAGACCTCGACGTTCAAGAGCCAGAAGGTCGCTCTACGCAAGCTGGGGTTCCAGGAAGACGGTGACAGCGAACTCCACGTGCTGCGCGGCAAGTCCGGTGGCTACGAGAAGTTCTACGACGGCTACGTCGACGAGGTTGCCGCCGGCAAGGCCCCTAAGGGGTAACCAGCAAGCTCGAGGCGAGGGTGGCCTCGAGCCATCGTGCGTAGCGGTCGGTCGTCCAGCCCGACCGCTCGCACAACATTCGGTGCATTTCGGGGCTGGTCAGGGCCCAGATGGTGGTTCCTGCCGTTTCGAGGTCAACGGCCAGATCTCCACGTGCCCCGATCCACTCGGCGATCTGCATCATCGCCGATCTGCGTTGTCGGTCCTGGATATCGCGTCGTAGTGCTGCGATGTCCTCGTCGACGGCAGCCGCGCTGAGCAAGATGTCGTCGACCGCTCTGATTCGCGCGACCTGTTCGGCGATTCCTGACGCGAACATGCGGAGCTGCGTGCGTTGATCGAGTTCGTCGCGCACGGCCGATGCTGATGAGCGCTGCATGATCGGCGTCGGGTCGGTGTCTCCGCCGATGTCCAGATCCACCATTTCTCTGAGCAGCGTGCGCTTGTTCTTGAAGACGTGGAAGACGGTGTCCGCCGAGACACCTGCCGCGGCGGCGATCGACGGGACCGAGGTTGTGCCGTATCCGTGGGCGAGGAAGAGTCCGCGCGCGGCCTCGATGATACGGAGTCGGGTGCCTTCGGCCTGCTGTTGCCGCACGGCGGAGTTGTAGGTCCTCTTGACGTTTTCGGTCATCGGGTCGAGTATATGCATATTGATCCGAGTGCCACTTGAACGAATCGGGGCGTCATGGATATCCAACAGGCGAAAGATCGAGTGGGACGGGTCTTCGAGGACGGATTCGGGCGGGGTGATCTCTCGACGGTGGATGCAGCACTCGCGCCGAGCGCTGTCGACCGGCACGCTTTCGGACAGGACGAGCCGGATATGGCGGCACACCTCAAAGGCGCGATCGCGATGTTCCGTTCTGCGATGCCCGACCTGCGCGTGACGATCGGTGATCTCTTCGGGGAAGGAGACCGCATCGCCGCGCGGGTCGAGATGGAGGGAACCCATACGGGCTCGCCTCTGTTCGGCGTGCCATCCTCGGGACTGTCCGTTGCGCTCGAACAGTTCCACGTCATCGAGCTCGACGCCGACGGACGTGGTGCCCGGCACTGGGCGAATGTGGGTGCCGACACCATCGCGCTCGGGCACCTCCGCCGAAATGCCACTATGGATGAATGAGCACTCTGTGCGGTAAGCCGGTCGCCGACGATCGAGCTCTGGTCATGGCGATCGTCAATCGCACCCCGGACTCGTTCTACGACGGGGGCGCGAATTTCTCCGACGATGCAGCGATGGCGTCCGTGCACAGGGCTGTCGCCGAGGGTGCCGACATGGTCGATATCGGCGGCGTCAAAGCAGGCCCCGGTGATCTCGTAGACGCGGCGGAGGAGATCCGCCGCGTCGTGCCGTTCGTCGAGGCCATCCGGGATGCGTATCCGGATCTGCTGATCAGTGTCGACACCTGGCGTAGCGAGGTTGCTCGCCTGGCCTGCGGTGTGGGAGCCGATCTGATCAACGACACCTGGGCCGGAGCCGATCCCGAGTTGGTGCGCGTCGCCGCTGCCGAGGGAGTCGGGATCGTCTGCTCGCACACCGGCGGTGCCGTTCCGCGGACCCGTCCGCACCGGGTTCGGTACACCGACGTCGTGGCCGATGTGGTCGCGGAAGTCACCGCAGCTGCCGACAATGCCGTCGCGGAGGGGGTGAAGAAAGATTCGATTCTGATCGATCCGACCCACGATTTCGGGAAAAACACCTATCACGGGCTCGAGTTGTTGCGTCGCGTGGACGTTCTTGTAAACACCGGGTGGCCTGTGCTCATGGCGCTGAGCAACAAGGACTTCGTAGGCGAGACTCTAGGGGTAGAGCTCGCCGACCGGTTGGAGGGAACATTGGCAGCGACAGCATTGGCCGCAGCAGGCGGAGCCCGGATGTTCCGGGTGCACGAAGTTGCGTCGACCAGAAGAGTCGTCGACATGGTGGCAGCGATCCAGGGACGACGAACCCCGGCGCGGACGGTCAGGGGGCTGGCATGACACTGGCCGATCGAACGGACGTGACCCGAATGTGGTCCGAGACCAACAGCTGGGACACCCCCGAATGGACCATCGCCGAGCTCGAGGCCGCCAAGGCGGGCCGCACGGTGTCGGTGGTGCTTCCGGCGCTGAACGAGGAACAGACGGTGGCCGCCGTCATCGACACCATCCACCCGTTGCTCGGTGGCCTCGTCGACGAACTGATCGTGCTCGACTCGGGCTCGACCGACGAGACGGCAGTACGCGCGAGAGCGGCCGGTGCCCGTGTCATCAGTCGCGAGGAGGCAGTACCGGGGCTCGATCCGGTACCGGGCAAGGGCGAGGTGCTGTGGCGATCGGTCGCGGCGTCGACGGGTGACCTCATCGCCTTCGTCGATTCCGATCTGATCAATCCCGACCCCGCGTTCGTGCCGAAACTGCTCGGACCACTGCTGATGGGCGACGGCATTCATCTCGTCAAGGGCTACTACCGACGTCCACTTCGCGTCAGTGGCACCGAGGACGCCAACGGCGGTGGACGCGTCACCGAGTTGGTGGCTCGACCCTTGCTCGCGGCGCTGCGCCCGGAGTTGACCGGCGTGATCCAGCCGCTGGGCGGGGAGTACGCGGGCACTCGCGAGTTGTTGTCGGCGGTGCCGTTCGCGCCCGGTTACGGCGTCGAGATCGGCCTGCTTCTCGACACGTACGACCGGCTCGGTCTGCAGGCCATCGGACAGGTGAACCTGGGAGTGCGAAAGCATCGCAATCGGCCGCTGGTCGAACTCGGGGCAATGAGTCGGCAGATCGTCGGAACGATGCTGAACCGGTGCGGCATGGTCGATTCCGGTGCCGGACTGATGCAGTTCCGCGTGGCAGGGGATTCGTTCGAGCCGTTCTCGACCGAAGTGTCGTTGGCCGATCGACCGGCGATGAACTCGCTGATCTGACCGACCACCAGGTGCGTCCGGCCGACGTGTCGGACAGCCGTGACAAGATCGTGGCATGTTGACGCTGTTGATCTACATCATCGTCATTGCAGTCGTCGCTGCGGCGTTGTTCTTCATCGCCGCAGCGGTGTTCGGTCGCGGTGAAGAGCTGGGGCCGTTGCCCGAGGGAACCACCGCAACAGTGCTGCCGGCCGAAGGAGTCACTGGTGCCGATGTGCGCGCGTTGAAGTTCCAGCAGACGTTGCGGGGTTACAAGCCCAGCGAAGTCGACTGGGCTCTCGAGCGCCTGGGCGGCGAGATAGACATGCTGCGGTCACGGCTGTCCGCGGCGCAGGAGTCAGGTTCTCGATCCCCGCTGTCGGGGCAGCCCGGCAGTGCGGGCTTCACGGATAGTTCTGGCCTCACCGACAGTGCCGGCCTCACGGATAGTTCGGGCGTCACAGGCACGGTCGAGTCGGACGAACGGTGAGCGCAGTCGCGGGGCCGGACGGCAAGCTGCGCTGCCCGTGGGGTGCCACCGACGACGAGCTGTATCGCACCTATCACGACACGGAGTGGGGGCAGCCGCTGCACGGCCGCAATGAGCTCTACGAGCGCCTGTGTCTGGAAGCGTTTCAGTCGGGCCTGGCGTGGATCACGATCCTGCGCAAGCGGGAAAGCTTCCGCACTGCTTTCGCCGGATTCGATCCCGACGCAGTGGCCCGCTTCGACGACGCCGATGTGGAGCGATTGATGAGCGACGCGTCGATCGTGCGGAATCGGCTCAAGATCGAGGCGGCGGTGAGCAACGCTCGCGCGATCGTCGACCTCGACGACACCGATCTCGACACTCTGCTGTGGTCTTTCGCGCCGGAGCCCAGGTCACAGCGGCTCACGGAGTTCACCGACGTGCCCGCGTCGACACCCGAATCGACGGCGTTGGCCAAAGAGCTCAAACGCCGCGGGCTACGGTTCGTCGGTCCGACTACCGCCTACGCATTGATGCAGGCCACCGGAATGGTCGACGATCACCTGTCGAGGTGTTGGGTGCAGGTCACGAATACCGACTCAGGTTCCCCCCATCGACGGCGATAGGGAAGAATGGCACAGGACACTCCGTCGCCCCGCGACGAATTTATCTTTTAGGCCGAGGCGCCGAGCAGGTGGGCGCAGATCTGGAGGGAGCAGAGGATGGCGGCGATGAAGCCCCGGACCGGGGACGGTCCCCTCGAAGCAACCAAAGAGGGACGAGGAATCGTCATGCGTGTCCCGCTCGAGGGGGGCGGCCGTTTGGTCGTCGAATTGACCCCCGACGAGGCCGCGGCACTCGGTGACGAACTGAAGGGCGTCACCGGCTGATCGCCACGTCGATCGATCATCGCTCAGCCCCGCTCGCCGCACCGGCCAGCGGGGCTTTGTGTTGTCATCAGCGGTGTTGTGATCGGCAGGTCGTTTCCGGGGGAGTGCCGGAGAATCTGTCTCGATGTGAAAGAGGTGCTCGATGCTGACCGACGTCGTCGATCTGCTGGTCTGCCCACAGTGCCGCGTCCGTGAGGTCGAGTCGGGCCTGGGTCTCGGTGAGACCGATCGAAGTCTGTGGTGCGATCGTGGTCATTTGTTCGACGTGGCTCGGCAGGGGTACGTCAGCCTGTTGACAGGCGACGGCGGCAAGTTCGCCGGTGATTCGGCCGAGATGGTCACAGCCCGTGAGAAGTTCCTCGGTGGCGGTCATTTCGAGCCCATCGCGGCGGCGGTGTCGGCGGCTGTTCCGCCCGAGTCGGACGTGGTCCTCGATGTCGGGGTCGGCACCGGGTATTACCTCGCAGGTGTCCTGGACGCGCGTCCGGCCGCGCTGGGGGTCGGGGTGGACGTGTCCAAGTTCGCGGCGCGCCGAGCCGCGCGGTCGCATCCGCGGCTCGGGTGCGTCGTCGCGGACATCTGGAGCGGGCTACCGATTCGGGCGGGTGCCGTGTCTGCGGTGACGTGTGTGTTCTCGCCGCGCAACGCCGGTGAACTGCATCGAGTTCTCGGCGACGACGGCACGTTGGTGGTCGTCACGCCGACGTCGCAACATCAGCGAGAACTGCGCGGGCCGCTGGGGCTGATCGGCGTCGAAGAGGACAAGACCCGTCGGCTCGGTGAGTCGTTGTCGGGTCTCTTCGAGTCGGTGGCCGAGACCCCGCTCGAGTACTCGATGATGCTCTCGCACAACGACATCGAGGAACTCATCGGTATGGGGCCGTCGATTCGGCACGGTGACCCCCACGCGCGGTCCGCGGCGTTGAAGGATTTGCCCGACACCGTCCCGGTCACCGCGTCGGTGACGGTGTCGACCTACCGAAAGATCTCTCAGCCCCGACGCGCCAGCGCGTCGTTGTAGACGGCGAGGGTCTGTTTCGCGATCGACGCCCACGAGAATTCGGCAACGGCCCGCTCGCGGCCGGCCTTCCCCATCGCCGTCGCCAGTGCGGGGTCGAGAGCGACCTCGTTGACGGTGTCGGCGAGGGTTCGCTCGAAGACGTCGGGCTCGTACGAGTTGTAGTGCACCAGCCGTCCGGTGCGGCCGTCGTCGACGACCTCGGGGATGCCGCCGACGTCCGACGCCACGACCGCGGTTTCGCAGGCCATTGCCTCCAGGTTGACGATGCCGAGTGGCTCGTACACCGATGGGCAGACGAATACCGCTGCGGCAGAGAGGATCTGGCGAATCTTGTCGGTGGGGAGCATGTCCTTGACCCAGAAAACCCCGCTGCGTTGCTCGGCCAATAACGCCACTGCGCGTTCGGTTTCTGCGGCGATCTCCGGAGTGTCGGGCGCGCCTGCGCACAGGACGAGCTGAATCGACGGATCGAAGTGGTGCGCCGCAGCGATGAGGTGACCCACGCCCTTCTGCCGGGTGATGCGGCCGACGAACGCGACGATCGGCTTGCTGGGATCCACCCCGATCTCGTCGAGAGTCGACGTGCCATGATCTGCGTACCACCGCTCGGTGTCGATCCCGTTGCGCACCACGTGGACTCGACTCGGGTCGAGGCGCGGATAAGCGTCGAGCACGTCCTTGGCCATGCCCTCGCTGACGGCGATGACGGCGTCGGCGTATTCCACCGCGTTCTTTTCCGACCACGACGAGATGCGGTAACCGCCGCCCAGCTGCTCGGCCTTCCACGGCCGACGCGGCTCGAGCGAGTGCGCGGTGAGAATATGCGGAACTCCGTACAGCTCGGCCGCGAGGTGGCCGGCGAGCCCGGTGTACCAGGTGTGCGAATGCACCACGTCCGCTCCCGCTGCCGCGTTGGCCATCCGCAGTTCCGCCGACAACGTCGTCAGTGCTGCGTTGGCTCCGGCGAGTGCCGGATCGGGATCGTGCACCTGTGCGGTGTCGCGCGGAGCTCCCATGCAGTGGATGTCCACCTCGCACAGCGACTTCAGCTGCGCGGTCAACTCCGTGACATGAACTCCTGCGCCACCGTAGATCTCCGGCGGGTATTCCTTGGTCATCATCGCTACTCGCACGTGAACGAACCTACATTCCCCGGCAGTTGTGCGTGTACTGGTAGCAAGGTTCTCTCGGTGCGGATAGGTTGGGTGGGTGAGGACACAACCGCACGTACTAGGGATTGTGCTTGCAGGCGGAGAGGGTAAGCGCCTTTACCCGATGACCGCGGACCGAGCCAAGCCAGCCGTTCCCTTCGGGGGCGCCTACCGACTCATCGACTTCGTGCTGAGCAATCTCGTGAATGCCGGTTACCTCCGGCTCTGCGTGCTGACTCAGTACAAGTCCCATTCCCTGGACCGCCACATCTCGCAGACGTGGCGACTGTCGGGTTTCGCCGGGGAGTACATCACTCCGGTCCCGGCACAGCAGCGTCTCGGCCCCCGGTGGTACACCGGCAGCGCCGACGCCATCTTCCAGTCGCTGAACCTGGTGTACGACGAGGACCCCGAGTACATCGTGGTCTTCGGTGCCGACCACGTGTACCGAATGGATCCGGAGCAGATGGTGCAGCAGCACATCGACTCCGGCGCGGGCGTCACCGTCGCAGGTATCCGGGTTCCGCGTAGCGAGGCATTCGCGTTCGGCTGCATCGACTCGGACGAGAACGGCAAGATCACCCAGTTCCTGGAGAAGCCGGCGCAGCCGCCCGGGACCCCCGACGACCCGGACGTCACGTATGCGTCGATGGGCAACTACGTGTTCACCACCAAGGTGCTCGTCGATGCCATCAAGGCGGACTCCGAGAACTCCGACTCCGACCACGACATGGGCGGCGACATCATCCCGGCGCTCGTCGAAGCAGGCGTGGCCTCGGTCTACGACTTCAACGACAACGTCGTTCCCGGTGCCACCGAACGCGATCGCGGCTACTGGCGAGACGTCGGCACCATCGACGCCTTCTACGACGCCCACATGGACCTCGTGTCGGTGCATCCCATCTTCAATCTCTACAACCGCCGCTGGCCCATCCGCGGATCGGCCGAGAATCTGCCGCCCGCCAAGTTCGTGCAAGGCGGCCTCGCTCAGGAATCCGTCGTCGGTGCCGGCTGCATTCTCAGCGCCGCCACCGTCCGCAACTCGGTACTGAGCTCGAACGTCATGATCGACAGCGGCGCGACCGTCGAAGGCAGCGTCCTGATGCCCGGAGTCCGGATCGGCAAGGGTGCCGTCGTTCGGCACGCGATCCTGGACAAGAACGTCGTCGTCGGTGACGGCGAAATCGTCGGAGTCGATCTCGAACGCGATCGGGAACGCTTCAACGTCAGTGCCGGGGGAGTCGTCTCCGTCGGTAAGGGCGTCTGGATCTAGAGCAGAGCCTGCGGCATGTGAGTGGAAGTTCGTAGCGTGCTACGGATTTCCACTCACATGGTCACGCCCGCGACGCGCAGATCAACCCGTCGCCCAGAGGGAGCAGCACCGTCGTCAGGCGCTCGTCCTCGGCGATGGCACGCGCGGCCGATCGAACGGCCACCGCAGTCGCGTCGCGCTGAGTCGGGTCGGCAACCCGGCCGCCCAGCAATGCGTTGTGCAGCACCAGAACTCCGCCGGGGCGTAGCAACCGCACACTCTCGGCGACGAAGTGCGGATGGTCCGCGGGGCTGGCGTCGATGAACACCAGATCGTAGGTGTCATCGGCCAATCGGGGGAGCACGTCCAACGCCCAGCCGTTGATCAGCCGAGTGCGGGACGGCGCGATTCCCCCTGCCCGGAATGCTTCTCGCGCTGCCCGCTGGTGTTCGGGCTCGGTGTCGATGGTGGTCAGCACACCGTCCGCTCGCATCCCGTCGAGCAACCACAGCCCGCTGATTCCCGCGCCCGTTCCGATTTCGACGACCGTCTTCGCGCCGAGCATCTGAGTGAAGATGCTCAGGATGGCACCGACGGACGGCGGCACCGGAGCCGCACCGAGGTCGACGGCTCGCTCTCTGGCTGCGATCAGAACCTCGTCCTCCTGAGCGGAGTCTTCGGCATAAGCGAGCATCTTCTCGGCGTTGGTCGGCACGTCCCGAGGTTATCGTGCCCGGGGCTCGATCTCACGCACACATTCTCAGGTGGGCCTCAGGTGATTCATACCGGACCCACACGCGGGTCGGTCAGGCTATGGAGGAATCGCAGGTCCGTCTCGATTGCGAAGTGTGAGCTGGAACATCCGAGGGTAGTCGTCGGTTGCATCAGAAGGACGTACGCAGTCCTGAGCAGGAGGATCCAACTATTTACAAGATCAACGGCGATCGCGACATCGCTCGTCTACCCGAGTCCGTGCCCACCCCCGACGACCTCAGCGGCACCGCAGTGTTCGATGCGACCGGCGAGAACTCCACCATGCCGTCCTGGGACGAGCTCGTTCGCGAACACGGCGACCGCGTCTACCGACTCGCGTACCGCCTCTCCGGCAATGCCCAGGACGCCGAGGACCTGACTCAGGACACCTTCATCCGCGTGTTCCGCTCCCTGTCGAACTACCAGCCGGGAACGTTCGAGGGCTGGCTGCACCGCATCACGACCAACCTGTTCCTCGACATGGTTCGTCGCCGCAGCCGTATCCGCATGGAAGCACTGCCCGAGGACTACGACCGCGTTCCGTCGGACCGGCCCAACCCCGAGCAGATCTACCACGACGCTCGCCTCGACCCGGATCTGCAGTCTGCGCTCGATTCGCTGGCACCCGAGTTTCGCGCCGCAATCGTGTTGTGCGACATCGAAGGACTGTCGTACGAAGAGATCGGTGCGACACTGGGCGTCAAGCTCGGAACGGTTCGTAGTCGCATTCACCGTGGCCGTCACGCGCTACGGGAGTACCTTCGAGTGCACGGGAAGGTCGACTCGGGTCACGCAAGTGTCCACTAGCTACGAGGAGGGTTGGATGACGCAGGCACGCAAGCCTCGGCAATTCAGCTCCACCGAACATCTGGCCAGTGAAGCCGTCGCAGCCTACGTCGATGGTGAACTACGAATGCCCGCTCACCTCCGCGCCGCTCACCACCTCTCCGAATGCCCGGAATGCTCGGCCGAGGTCGAGGCGCAGCAGCAGGCTCGTCGTGCGCTCCGCGGAGCAGGCGAGATGTCGATGCCACATTCGCTCCTCGGTTTGCTGAGCCAGATTCCGTCCTGTGCAGGCGAAGACGGGCCCGCTCGATCCAAGCGGTCGTTCATGGCGTCCGTCGAGGCCGTGCGCCGTCGTCGACGCTGACCGCCGCGTTTTCTGCCCGACGAGTCCTCACCTGCATCGAGCTGCCCCGACCGCTCGAGTGATACTGAACTCTCACACCGACGTATGCGAGGGGTAACCGGACGCGTGACATCGAATTCGACCAGCACCGAGACCACAGGCACAGCAGACGAGGGTCCACGGTTGCCGCCGCGTCCGGTCCATCGACCCACCGTCGATCCGGTGTCGGCCTCGGTGTTCGGACGTCCCGATGACGTCGGCGGTTCGTTCTCCCCACGTCGCCCCGACGAACAACTGCCTTCCCGGCTGTCGGTCCGGCCGCCGGACCCCGTCCTGGCCGAGGCCTTCGGACGTCCCGACGACGCCACCGAGTCACTGCAGCGCGACCCCGACGCCGTCGACGAGTCCGACGCCGGCCCCCAGGTCCCGGCCGATCCGTGGCGTGATCCCGCGTCCCGAGTGTCGCTGGGCGGCGCGGCCCTCGATACCCCACCACCTCCTGTACTCCCTCCTGGAACCAAGCTCGGCGTGCGCGACGTCTTGTTCGGGCGATCGGTATCCGTGCGGGCGCTCGTCGTACTCGGTGTCCTTGCCCTCGTCATCGGCTTGGTCGGTGGACTGTTCGGCCGCCTGACCGCCGAAGTGACCGGCGCACTGACCAGCCAGAAAGTGACACTGACCCAGTCCAGTGGCGACGACGTCCCACGCGGCCAGATCAGCAAGGTGGCCGACGCGGTCCTGCCGTCGGTCGTCTCCATTCAGGTGACCCTCGGCGAGACCGGAGGCACCGGCTCGGGCGTCGTGATCGACGCCGACGAGGGCTACATCGTCACGAACAACCACGTGATCTCGCTCGCCGCATCCGACGAGGACAAGTCGACCCTCGAAGTCACCTTCTCCGACGGCACCAAAGTGCCCGGACGCATCGTCGGCCGCGACACCAAGACCGACCTCGCCGTACTCAAGACCGACGTCGGCAACCTCACCGAGGCTCAGCTCGGACGGTCCGACGACGTCCGCGTCGGCCAGGACGTCATCGCCGTCGGGTCACCGCTCGGCCTGAACAAGACGGTCACCTCGGGCATCGTCAGTGCGCTCGACCGCCCCGTCGCGCTGTCGGGGGAGGGCACCGACACCAACGCCGTCATCGACGCGGTACAGACCGACGCAGCCATCAACCCGGGCAACTCCGGTGGCCCCCTGATCGACTTCGAAGGTCGCGTCATCGGCATCAACTCCGCCATCCGAAGCGAGAGCGGCGGATCGGTGGGCCTGGGCTTCGCGATACCCGTCGACGAGGTCACCGAGGTGGCGCAGGCCCTGATTCGGGACGGCGTCATGCGGCACCCGGATTTCGGGATCAACGCGCGTTCGGTGATCAACGAAACCTCGGCCGGCGCAGAAGTCGCCAACGTCCGGGCCGGTGGGCCGGCTCAGCAAGCCGGAATCGTCGAAGGGGACGTCATCACCAAGGTCGGCGACCGCTCGGTGGGGGACGCGGACGAGCTCGTCGTCGCGATGCAGGAAACCACGATCGGTCAGGCGGTGCCGGTGCAACTCGTCCGCTCCGGACGGCTGGTGGACCTGTCCGTCACGCCGGTTTCCGACTGACGACGTAGGCTGGCACCCGTGTTCGGCAACATCGGTTGGGGAGAGCTCGTCATTCTCCTCGTAGCAGCTCTGGTCATCCTCGGCCCGGATCGTCTCCCCGGTGCCATCAGCTGGGTGTCCAAATCCCTCCGCCAGGTCAAGGACTACGCCAACGGCGCGAGCCAACAACTCAAGGACGAGCTGGGCACCGACTTCGAGGACCTGCGCAAGCCCCTCGCCGACCTCAACCAACTCCGCGGCATGACACCCCGAGCCGTGATCACCAAGCACCTGCTCGACGGCGACGACTCGATCTTCAAAAATCCGCTGGACGACACCTTCAAGGGCAAGCCCTTCGAGACGAAGCCGAAGAACGTCGGCGGGCCCACCCCGCAGAACGGCGTGTCCTCGGGAAGTACATCCGGGGGAGCCGTGTCGATGAGCAAGAACGAACCGAAACTCGCGGCGGGCGATACCCCGCCCATCGACGCGGACGCCACGTAGGCATAGCCCCAACCGGCCCGACGAACCACCCAGTCTGCAGGCTGCGCCCGCCCGACCGCTGCGCCCCCCGTCGGATGAATGTGGGACTCAGTCGCTCTGAGTGCAACAAAGGCGCATTGATCCGCGGCGGGGCGGGCGGCAGGAGTGGGCGCGCCAGGGGCTAGAGCACCTTGTTCAGGAAGTCCTGGGTGCGTGGGTTCTGTGGATTCCCGAACAGCTCGTCGGGTGTTCCCTCTTCGACGATGACGCCCTCGGCCATGAAGATCACTCGATCCGCGACTTCACGTGCGAAGCCCATTTCGTGGGTGACGACCACCATCGTCATGCCGCCCTTGGCGAGGTCGCGCAGTACCTGCAGAACTTCGCCGACCATTTCGGGGTCCAGGGCGCTGGTGGCTTCGTCGAACAGCATGATCGACGGGTTCATGGCCAGTGCCCGCGCGATGGCGACACGCTGCTTCTGCCCACCGGATAGGTTGGCGGGCTTGTAGTCGGCCCGCTCCGACAGGCCTACCTGTTCGAGCAGCTGCAGGGCCGCGTCCTTGGCCTGCGACTTCGTCATCTTCTTGGTTTCGACGGGTGCGAGCATGACGTTCTCGAGGGCTGTCATGTGCGGGAAGAGGTTGAAGTGCTGGAACACCATGCCGATGTTCTGGCGCACCTTGTCCAGGTCCACGTTCTTCGCCGTCAGGTCGGTGCCGTCGACGACGACCGACCCGGCGGTGATGTCTTCCAGCTTGTTCAGGCAGCGCAGGAACGTGCTCTTGCCGGAGCCGGACGGTCCGATCACGCAGACCACTTCACCGTTGGCGATCTCGGCGTCGATGCCCTTGAGAACCGTGTTGTCGCCGAACGCCTTCTGCAGGGCCTTGATGGAGATCTTCGTTCCCGGACCTTTGTCGACCGGCAGGTCCTTGGTCAGTTCGGTGCTCATTTGTTGATCCTCTTCTCGAGCCGGTTCGACAGCTTGGTGAGAGCCATGATGATGATGAAGTACAGGACGCCGACGATCAGCCACATGTTGAACGACTCGAAGTTGCGAGCGATGATCAGACGACCGGTCTGCGTCAGCTCGGCGAGGCCGATGACCGAGAGCAGCGAGGTGTCCTTGAGCGTGATGACGAACTGATTGATGTACGACGGGATCATCGTGCGAATTGCCTGGGGCATCACCACTTTTCGCATCGACTTGAGGTAGCTGATGCCGAGGCTGCGCGACGCCTCCATCTGGCCCTTGTCGACGGCGAGGATGCCGCCGCGGACGATCTCGGCCATGTACGCACCGGCGTTGAGCGAGAGCGTGATGATGCCTGCGGTGAACGCGGACATCTGGAAGTTCAGTGCCGCGGGTACGCCGAAGTAGATGAAGAATGCCTGCACCAGAAGCGGTGTGCCACGGAAGATGTCGACGTAGGTGGTTCCGATGCCGCGGAGCACGATGTTGGTCGAGACGCGGAACAGGCCGAAGATTCCGCCGAGTACCAACGCGATGGCGATGGAGATGACGGTCAGCACGATCGTGAGCCACAGACCCTTGAGCAGCAACTGCCAGCTGCTGGCGATCAGGCCGGGGATCGAGGTGTCGGCGGTGGACGCGTCGGCGTTGAGGTAGGTGTCGAGAATTTCGTCGTACTGGCCGTTGGCGCGCAGGTTTTCGAGGCCGGTGTTGAACTGGTCGAGCAACTGGGCGTTGGTGCCCTTGGCGACGGCGAATCCGTAACTGGCACCGGCTTCTTTCTCGGTGACCGTTTTGAAGCCGTTGCCCTGGGTGATGCCGTAGGCGAGCACCGGGTAGTCCTCGAAGGCCGCTGCGGAGTTTCCGGTACGCACTTCCTCGAACATGGTCGCGGAGTCGTCGAAGCTGCGGATGGTGAAGCCGTACTGATCGGCGATCGACGTCGCGAACGTCGCACCCTCGGTGCCGTTCTTGACCGCGACCGACTTACCGCGCAGGTCTTCGTAGCCCTTGATCTCGTCGTTCGAATCCAGAATCGCCATCTGGACACCGGAATCGAAGTACGGATCGGAGAAGTCGAAGGTGGCCTTGCGCTCGTCGGTGATCGACATGCCGGCGATCATTCCGTTGAACTGGCCGCTGGTGACGCCCTGGAGTGCGGTGTCGAATCCGACCTGCTCGACGGTGTAGTCGAAGCCTTGGTCGACGGCGATGGCCGCGAGCAGGTCCATGTCGATTCCGACGAGTTTGCCTGTCTCGTCCTGGAATTCGAAGGGCGCGAACGTGGTGTCTGTCGCGATCGAATAATTCTGGGCAGGCGGGGCAGGTTGGGCCGACGCCAGCGCGGGACCGAGTACGGATCCCAGCAGGGTCATCAGCAGTGCGATCAGTACCGGAACGACGACCGGCCTGACCCGATGCGGCTTCTTCATGAAGGCCACTCTCTATCGACAGTAGGATTGAAGGCAAATCATAAGGCTCCAACCCTGTTCCCCGCGTCGTTTGTCGGGTATAAGCACCTGCCTTACAGTTTCCGAGTGGTGTCGATTCCCAGCGACATTCCCACCAGTCCGCGCTCGCGCACTGCAAGTTTTCCGGCGACCGCCTCGAGTGCTTGTGCCGCAGGCGAATTCGGGTGGCCCAACACGATCGGAGTGCCGGCGTCGCCGCCTTCACGGACGGCGGTGTCGAGCGGAATCTGGCCCAGCAGAGGCACCTTGGCGCCCACGGCCTTGGTGAGGCGATCCGATACGTCCTGTCCGCCACCTGATCCGAAGATATCCATCCGGGTACCGTCGGGCAGCTCGAGCCATGACATGTTCTCCACGACGCCCGCAACGCGCTGACGCGTCTGCAGTGCGATTGCTCCGGCACGCTCGGCGACCTCGGCAGCGGCTTGCTGCGGGGTGGTGACCACGAGGATCTCTGCGTTCGGAATCAGTTGTGCGACAGAGATTGCCACGTCGCCGGTGCCGGGCGGAAGGTCAAGGAGCAGCACGTCCAGGTCGCCCCAGAACACGTCGGCGAGGAATTGCTGCAAGGCCCGGTGCAGCATGGGTCCGCGCCAGACGACCGGGGTGTTGCCCTCGGTGAACTGAGCGATCGAGATGAACTTCACGCCGTGCGCCTGCGGCGGCATGATCATCTTCTCCACCTGCGTGGGTCGCGCGTCGTTGCCGAGCATGCGGGGAACGGAATGGCCGTAGATGTCGGCGTCGAGCACACCCACCGACAGGCCGCGGGCGGAAAGGGACGCGGCAAGGTTGACCGTCACGCTGGACTTGCCCACGCCGCCCTTGCCCGACGCCACCGCGTACACGCGCGTCAGCGATCCGGGTTGCGCGAAGGGAATGACGGGCTCGGCGGAATCGCCGCGCAAGGATTTGCGCAGTGCGGTGCGTTGCTCGTCGTTCATCACGTCGAGTTCGACCGTCACGGTGCCGACTCCGGCGACGTCGGCGACGGCGTTCTTCACGCGATCGCTGATCTCGGTCTTCATCGGGCAACCGGAGGTCGTCAAGTAGATGCCGACGCCGACGGCTCCGTCGGCGGCGATGTCGATGCTCTTGACCATGCCGAGGTCGGTGATGGGTTTACGGATCTCGGGGTCGATGACCTTCGTCAGCGCGGTCCGAACGTCGGATTCGGTCAGTACAGCCATTGCTTCATGCTATGCGGTGCGCCGACTCCCGATGAACAGCAGGGCAGCTCGATCTAGTGCTGCGTTCAATTCAGTGAATCCGCGGCAGCTGGTCCGAGGAGGGCACGATGCCGGTGGCGTAACCGGCCGACCACGCGAGCACGTTCGCCACGTAGGCCATCGAATTGTTGTAGCGCAGGATTGCTCGGGTGGTCGAGGCCAGGTCGCGGGCGTTGGTGCCGTCGTCGCACAGGTACATACCGGTGGCCAGGGCCGCGTCGTACAGGTTCTGTGGGTCGGAGACTCCGTCGCCGTTGCCGTCCGCGTGGTAGAGGTTCCACGTAGATGGCAGGAATTGCATCGGGCCGACTGCACGGTCGTACTGGGTGTCGCCGTCGAGCGCGCCGCCGTCGGTGTCACGAATCACCTGATTGCCGGCGAGGGTGCCGTTGAGAACCGGCCCGAGAATGGGCTCGTGCAGTTCGCCCGAGTCGTCGACCTTGCCGTTGTTGGCGTGGGTGGACTCGACGCGGCCGATGCCGGCGATGACGGTCCAGCTGATGCCGCACCCGGGCTGCTGCTGGGCCAGGATGCGCTCGGCGTTCTTGTATGCGGAGACGTTGACGACCGGGATCGCGATGGGGCTGACCGCAAGGTTGGTGGGCAGCTCGGGTGTGGGCGGGATCTCGGGAGCCGGGGCGGGCGCGGGGACCGGGGCCGGTGTCGGCAGCTCGGCCTGAGCCACCGGCTGCGCCTGCTGGTCCTGGGCGATCGGCTGCGGGGTCTCGACCACGGAGTTCGATTCCTGTGCGGCCGGGGCCGTCTTGGCGGTGACGAACGGGATGTATTCGGTGGCTCCGGCGCTGGTCGCGGCCGTGACGAGTCCTGCGGGGACGAGGCCTGCCAGAGCAATCACCGAGTTCCGTCGAACCTTGGAATTCGATGCTTTTCTGTGACGACCCACGCGCGCTGTACCTCCTGATTTCCCCGGATGATCTCCGGGGCCCGACCTGATGACCGGGATCGAGGGTACCTGATTCGAGACTGTTCCGTTATCGGGCCGTTACCAGGCGCGGAGCGGTGCGCGGTCTATTGCGGGTCGGTCTCGCCCGACGCGTCGTCGGCCAGGCGCGCGGCCGCTTTCTTGCGCGCCTTCTTCGGTGCGTTGGCGGGTTGACCCGTCGCTTGTTCCAGCAACGCCCTGATGTCGTCGAGTTCGCGGCGCAAATAGTCACGGGTGGCGACTTCACCGACGGCGATACGCAGAGCTGCGAGCTCCCGCGCGAGGAACTCGGTGTCGGCCTTGGTCTGCTGAGCCCGCGACCGATCCTCTTCGAGAGAGACGCGGTCGCGGTCGTCCTGCCGATTCTGGGCGAGCAGGATCAACGGCGCGGCGTACGCGGCCTGCGTCGAGAAGGCGAGGTTGAGCAGGATGAAGGGATACGGGTCCCACTGCAGATTGACGGCCACGACGTTGAGGAAGATCCAGACGATGACGATGCCGGTCTGAATCGCCAGATAGCGTCCGGTGCCCAAGAACCTGGCGGCTTTCTCACCCGACTTGCCGAGATCGAAGTCGAAGTTGACGTTGAACAGCCGCGAACCGCGCGGCGTGTCCATTCTCTGGCGTGCTGTTTCTTTCACTGTCCGGCCACTTCCTGATCTCGCCAGTCCTCGGGCAGCAGGTGATCGAGGACGTCGTCCACGGTCACGGCCCCGACCAGGTGATCCTCGTCGTCGACCACCGGGCCGCAGACGAGGTTGTACGTCGCGAAGTACCGCGTCACCGCGGTCAGGCTGTCCTCGGGGGACAGCCGCGGGAGTGCGCTGTCCACGACTCCGCCCACCAGGCTCGCCGGGGGTTCTCGCAACAGTTGCTGCAGGTGAACACAGCCCAGATATGGGCCGGTCGGTGTTGCGGTCGGCGGCCGCACCACGAACACGAGTGAGGCCAGCGCAGGCGTCAGGTCGGGGTTGCGTACCCGAGCGAGGGCCTCGGCCACCGTCGTCGACGCGGTGAGGATCACGGGCTCGGGCGTCATCAGACCGCCGGCGGTGTCGGGGGAGTGCTCGAGCAGGCGGCGCACCGGCGCGGAGTCCTCTGGATCCATCAGTCGCAGAAGCGATTCCGCTTCGGTCTCGGGCAGCTCGCCGAGGAGGTCGGCAGCGTCGTCGGGGTCCATGGCCTCGAGCACGTCGGCACCACGGTCGACTCCGAGGTAGTGCATCAGCTCCACCTGATCGTCGTCGGGCAATTCCTGGACGACGTCGGCGAGGCGCTCGTCGTCCAATGCCCGCGCCACCTCCATGCGGCGCTTGACGGGGAGCTCGCGCATGGCATTCGCCACGTCGGCGGCGCGCAGGTCCTCGAACTGCATCAACAGCTGCGCCACACCCTGGTCGGGCATCGACAGTTCGTTCTGCGTGAGCCCCTGCACGTGTTGCCAGTCGACGACGTGGATGGCACCGCGCCGCGCAAGGCGTTGGCGCTGCTTACGCACCGCCACGCGTGCGACCTTCCAGTCTCGAGTTCGGGTGAGCTCGATGCCGAGATCGACGACGACGGAATCGGTGTCGTGCAACTCGTCGAGTTCGGGATCGTCGACGCGGACCTTGGAGTCGAGGATCTGCGCGAACACCAGAATCTCGTTCGCGCGCTGAGTGAATCGGCGCAGACTGACGTTGCCGGTGGTGAGCTGGACGGAGTTGGGCTCGATGCTGGTCACTCGTAGCATCGGGACGAAAATTCTTCGGCGCGTTGCCAATTCGACCACGAGTCCGAGGACTCGCGGCTGTGCCCTGCCCACGCGCATGGAGACCACCACGTCGCGCACTCGCCCGATCGATTCGCCGTCGGGGCCCAGGACGCCGAGGCCGGCGAGCCTGGCCGCGAATACCTTGCTCAGTGCTGCCATGATGGCAAGGTTAGAGGCAGGGCAATACAGCGGGTGAATCAGACAGGGGTAGTGCTTTCGATGGGTGCTTCGGGATTGCGTCGATCGGTACTGGCCGTTCCGGGCAGTTCGGACAAGATGATCGCCAAGGCCAAGGGCTTGCCTGCCGACGCGATCTTCCTCGATCTCGAGGACGCCGTCGCGCCGATCGCCAAGGTCGAGGCCCGCGCACGCATCGTCGACGCGTTGAACTCCGACGGTTGGGGCGATCAGCTCAAGGTCGTGCGCGTGAACGACTGGACGACGCAGTGGACGTACGGCGACGTCATCGACGTCGTCTCCGGGGCGGGTGGAAATCTCGACGCCATCCTGTTGCCGAAGGTCGAGTGCGCGGCGCACGTACAGGCGTTGGATCTGTTGCTCACTCAGCTCGAGAAGGAGCACGGTCTCGACCTCGGGGCCATCGGCATCGAGCCGCAGATCGAGAGCGCGCGCAGCCTGCGCAACATCGACGAGATCGCAACCGCGAGCCCCCGGGTGCAGACGTTGGTGTTCGGGCCGGCCGACCTGATGGCGAGCGTCAACATGCGCACCCTCGTCGTCGGAGAACAGCCGGTGGGATACGACACCGGCGACGCCTATCACCACATTCTGATGACGATCCTGCTGGCGGCTCGGACGCACGGATTGCAGGCGATCGACGGCCCGTACCTGCAGATTCGTGATCTCGACGCGTTTCGCCGGGCCGCGGGACGGACGGCCGGCCTCGGGTTCGACGGCAAGTGGGTGCTGCACCCGACGCAGATCGAGGCGGCCAACGAGATCTTCGCGCCACGACAGGACGATTACGACAAGGCCGAGATGATTCTCGACGCGTACGAGTTCCATACCTCCGCAGCAGGTGGCGCTCGCGGTGCGGTGATGCTCGGCGACGAGATGATCGACGAGGCGAGCCGCAAGATGGCGCTGGTCGTCTCGGCGAAGGGGCGGGCGGCCGGTCTGACACGCACGACGACGTTCGAGCCGCCGATCTCCTGATCGAGGCGGTTGTCCGAGGGCCGAACAATGGGTGTGACGGTGCCGGAGCGGAGCCTGCAGAAGCGACCAGAAAAGTCCGTTTCGGGGCACAATGGAGTCATGACCAATCCCCTCTCACAGCCGGGCCGCCCAGGGCAAGGACTGCCGACGCCGCCGTCCGGTTGGCCCATCGGTTCCTACCCCACCTATGCCGAGGCGCAGCGCGCCGTCGATTTCCTCTCCGACGAGGAATTCTCGGTACAGGACGTCACCATCGTCGGCGTCGATCTGATGCAGGTCGAACGCGTTCTCGGCCGGCTCACCTGGCCCAAAGTCATTGGCGGAGGCATCGTTTCGGGTGCATGGTTGGGCGTGTTCCTCGGTCTCGTCCTCGGTATCTTCAGCGAGAACATCTTCGGCGCGTTGCTCATCGGCGTCGGCGGCGGCATCATCTTCGGCCTGATCTCGGCGTCCATTCCGTATGCCGCGACCAAGGGACAGCGTGATTTCGCGTCGAGCATGCAGTTGGTCGCCGGACGCTACGACGTCATCTGCGAGCCCCGGACGGCAGAGAAAGCACGCGACCTGCTCGCCAAACTGTCGATTTGATCACAACGGTTGGACGACCAGGCAACCGACAGGTAACGGAATAGCCCCAAATCGCCCTCGAGGCCAGTGAGTTCGGTTACGTTTCTCTCGTGCACGGCAGTGCCGACACAAGGGCTGCGCGAGTAACCGAACGTACGGAGGCGGGACAGTGCCGAGACATCGTGGTCGTAGGCGTGGAAAAGCAACGAGGATAGGGGTGTTGGCGGCAGCGGCTCTGGTGACGAGTCCGTTGCTCGCAGCGTGTGGTTCGTCGGACAGTTCGGTTCCGGTTCTGAGTTTCTACACTGCCGCAGACGGCGCAGAGCAGTACGCCGCTGCGGCACAGGTGTGTTCGGACGCCTCCAACGGCCGGTATCGGGTGGAGCAGCGAACACTGCCCAAGAGTGCCAACGATCAGCGCCTGCAGCTCGCGAGGCGTCTCGCCGGAAACGACAAGACGTTGGATCTGATGACGCTCGACGTCGTCTGGACCGCCGAATTCGCCGAGGCCGGATGGGCATTGCCCGTCCCGGACGACCTCTCGGCGAAGCTGCGCGACGGGTCCACCCTGGAAGGCCCGCTCGCCACCGCGGAATGGCAGGACCAGCTCTACGCCGTTCCGCTCAACTCCAACACCCAGTTGCTCTGGTACCGGCCCGACGAGGTGCCGGGCGGTACCCCGCCGCAGACGTGGGATCAGCTGATCGACGTGGCCGAGGCCAACGCGGCCGCCGGTAAGCCCGCTCAGATCGGTGTGCAGGCCAAGCAGTACGAGGGCTTCATGGTCTGGTTCAACTCGCTGCTCGAGAGCGCGGGTGGGTCGGTGGTCGCCGAAGACGGAACGACGGTGACCCTCAACGACACTCCCGAGCACCGCGCCGCCACCGAGAAGGCCCTCGAGATCATCAAGCGGGTGGCCACGGCCGACGGCCGCGATCCATCGGTCTCGCAGAGCGACGAGGCGACAGCTCGACTCGGGATGGAGTCGGGGCGGATGGCCTTCCAGGTCAACTACCCGTTCGTGCTTCCCGGCCTGAAGGAGAACGCCGTCGCCGGGGCAGTGTCGTTCCTCGATCTGGCGAATGTGCCTGCCGATCAGCAGGATGCACGCATCGCCGAGGTCTTCCGCAGTGCTCCGTATCCCGAGGTGAACGCGGGGGAGCCCGCCAAGGTCACCATCGGCGGCTTCAACATCGGCGTCGCGAAGACCACTCAGCACGAGGACCTCGCCTGGGAAGCCGTCGAGTGCCTCACCAACCAGGAGAATCAGCGCAACAACGCCGTCAACGGCGGCGTGCCCCCGGTGCTGAAGTCGCTGTACTCCGATCCGGAGTTCCAGGCCGTCTATCCCGCATGGGAAGGGGTGCTCGGTTCCATCGAGTCCGCGGCAGTGCGGCCCGTTTCGCCTGCCTACCAGAGCATTTCGATTCTGTTGACCGATGCCCTCAACCCGCCGCAGAACATCGATCCGGTTGCCGACGTGGACAAGCTCGCAGAACTGGTCAGCAAGGCCGTCAATTCCGAAGGGTTGATTCCATGAGCGATCCCACCGAATCGCAGCCGCAGCCCGCCGATCGGCAGGCGGCTCTGAAGAACATCTCCGACGGTAAGAAAGCCGAACGACGCCTGGGATTGCTCCTCGTCGCACCCGCGGCGATCCTGATGCTCGCGGTCACCGGCTACCCGATCGTGTACGCCTTCTGGCTCAGTCTGCAGAAGTACAACCTCGCGTTCCCCGAGGATCGCCAATTCGTCGGCATCTCCAACTACGTGACCGTGCTGTCCGACGGCTACTGGTGGACGGCATTCGGCGTCACCGCCGGCATCACGATCATCTCGGTGATCATCGAGTTCATCCTCGGTCTGGCAGTGGCTCTGGTCATGCACCGCACCATCTTCGGCCGCGGACTCGTCCGCACCGTGGTGCTCATTCCGTACGGCATCGTGACCGTCGCCGCCGCGTACAGCTGGTACTACGCCTGGACCCCGGGCACCGGTTATCTCGCCAACCTGTTGCCCGACGGCAGCGCGCCGCTCACCGAGCAGTTCCCGTCGCTCGCGATCGTGGTTCTGGCCGAGGTGTGGAAGACGACCCCGTTCATGGCCCTGCTGCTGCTGGCAGGCCTGGCTCTGGTGCCCGACGATCTGCTCAAGGCCGCCGAGGTGGACGGAGCGGGTGGCTGGACGCGGCTGATGCGGATCACCATTCCGTTGATGAAGCCGGCAATTCTCGTCGCGGTCCTCTTCCGCACGCTCGACGCGTTCCGCATCTTCGACAACATCTACGTCCTCACCCGAGGGAGCAACGAGACAGGATCGGTGTCGATTCTCGGTTACAACAACCTGTTCGGCGCGTTCAACCTCGGACTCGGGTCGGCGATCAGCATTCTGATCTTCTTCTGCGTCGCGATCATCGCGTTCGTGTTCATCAAGTTGTTCGGTGCCTCGGCACCGGGATCCGACGACGGAGGCCGCAAGTAATGACCACTGTTACGCCTCGCAAGAAGGTCGGTTGGACGGTCGTCAACGTCCTCGTCCTCCTCTACGCGCTCGTTCCGTTGGCGTGGATCATCAGCCTGTCGTTCAAATCGACGGCCACGATCGCCGACGGAAAGTTCATCCCGCAGTCGTTCACTCTGGAGAACTACAAGGGCATCTTCTCCACCAACCAGTTCACCTCGGCGCTGGTGAACTCCATCGGAATCGGGTTGATCACCACGGTGATCGCCGTCGTGATCGGCACCATGGCCGCGTATGCCGTTGCCCGGCTGGACTTTCCGGGCAAGAAGCTCCTGGTCGGTGCGGCTCTGCTGATCGCGATGTTCCCCCAGATCTCGCTGGTGACACCGTTGTTCGACATCTCGCGCTCGCTCGGTCTGTTCGACACCTGGCCGGGTCTGATCATCCCGTACATCACCTTCGCGTTGCCGTTGGCGATCTACACCCTCTCCGCGTTCTTCCGCGAGATCCCGTGGGAGCTGGAGAAGGCGGCGAAGATGGACGGAGCAACGCCTGCACAGGCTTTCCGCAAGGTCATCGCCCCGCTGGCGGCACCGGGCATCGTCACCGCATCGATCCTGGTGTTCATCTTCGCCTGGAACGACCTCCTGCTCGCCATCTCGCTGACGGCGACGGAACGTTCGGTCACCGTCCCGGCGGCCATCTCGCAGTTCACCGGTAGCTCTCAGTTCGAGGAGCCCACGGGATCGATCGCGGCAGCCGCCGTCGTCATCACGATCCCGATCATCATTTTTGTGCTCTTCTTCCAACGACGTATCGTGGCGGGCTTGACGTCCGGCGCAGTGAAGGGATAACCGTCATGGCCGAAATCGTTCTCGACAAAGTCACCAAGCTCTACCCGGACGGCGCCGCTGCCGTCAGCGACGTCGACATCACCATCGCCGACGGCGAATTCATCATCCTCGTCGGACCGTCCGGCTGCGGAAAGTCCACCACGCTCAACATGATCGCCGGGCTGGAGGACATCTCGTCCGGTGAGCTGCGGATCGCGGGGGAGCGCGTCAACGAGAAGGCGCCGAAGGATCGCGACATCGCGATGGTGTTCCAGTCCTACGCGCTGTACCCGCACATGACGGTCCGGCAGAACATCGCCTTCCCGCTGACGCTCGCCAAGCTCTCCAAGACCGAGATCAACGACAAGGTCGAAGAGGCTGCCAAGATCCTAGATCTCAGTCAGCACCTCGACCGGAAGCCCGCCAACCTCTCCGGTGGTCAGCGACAGCGAGTTGCGATGGGACGCGCCATCGTTCGCACCCCCAAGGCCTTCCTGATGGACGAGCCGCTGTCCAACCTCGACGCCAAGCTGCGAGTCCAGACGCGCGCCGAGATCTCGCGGCTGCAGAAGCGTCTGGGCACCACCACCGTCTACGTCACGCACGATCAGACCGAGGCCATGACCCTCGGCGACCGCGTCGTGGTGTTGCGCGGCGGGCTGGTGCAGCAGATCGGTTCTCCGCAGGAGCTCTACGACAAGCCGCGAAACCTGTTCGTGGGCGGCTTCATAGGATCGCCCTCGATGAATTTCGTTCCGGGACAGCTCACCTCGAACGGAGTGTCCACGGCCCTCGGCGACATCGAGATCCCGCTCGAGCGAATGGACGCGATCAAGGCCAAGAACCCGGGCCGCGAGGTGGTCGTCGGTATCCGTCCCGAGCACTTCGAGGACGCGGCACTGATCGACGGCTACCAGAAGATGAGCGGTGCCACCTTCACCGCAACCGTCGACGTGCTCGAGTCCATGGGCAGCGACAAGTACGTCTACTTCACGCTGAAGGGTGCCAAGGTCGAGTCCAGCGAACTCCAGGAGCTGGCCGCCGATGCCGGTATCGCCGATCTCGGTGGCGCACAGGTGGTTGCGCGTCTGGCAGCCGAATCCAAGGCCGCCGAGGGTGGTCAGGTGGAACTGTGGTTCGACCCGGGCAAGATCTCGGTGTTCGACCAGGCGTCGGGTGCGAACCTGACGTTGTAGAGCGCTACGCCCATGTGAGCGGAACTTCGTAGCCCACTACGGGCGGATTCGAGCGGTGGTTGCAACGTGCCTGATCATTAGGGATGTTTGCGATGGTTCACCCGGGTTTCTCACATCAGGTTCGGATGACGTTCT